>NZ_MQTQ01000036.1:0-16341 GCF_020532805.1 Arthrobacter sp. SO5
TGCGGTCATGCTGATCTCTACTTTCGGTAGACCCTCATTTTAAGAGGGCCCACTGTCCGAAATCTCCGCGGCAGCCCAGTCCGCCCGGTGCGCCACCCGGGTACCGCGTCGTCCAGGAGCCTGACCCTCACAGGGTCGAGGTCGCCACGGCGGTGTTTATAGCGCTGGGTGTGGATCCACACCCCAAGAGCATGTTCCTGCTCTGAGGCGTAGTCGTGGTGGCGGGGCCAGTCGTTGCCCTCGGCGCGGAAGTCCACCAGCTGGGCGAATCGGTCATGCCACCGGGCCTCGTCCGCGGCTGCCCTCGGGTTCCCTTCCCACCCGGGGACCCGGGAGAGGCCGTCACGGTAGACCGGGTCCAAGGTGGCGTCGGCCGCTTCGCGCCGACGCTCCGAGAGCCACCGCGCCATCGACCGTTCACCCTTATCCTCGGAGCGGTCGCGGGGGAGCCGGCCCTCGCCGGTGATCCAGGTGATGATCTCCTCCATGCGGGCAAGGGCTGTGGGGGAGGGGCCGGCCCTGGTGACCGTGGCGGCCTCGTGCGCGGGTTCGAGTCCCGGGTCCTGGCGTCGGGCGATGACCAGGTGATACCCGACGGTGGCCGGTTCGGCACGCACGAGCTCAGCGATGCGGGCCCGGCTCAGTCCGAGCCGGTACATCAACACCCATTCCGCGTCCGGAGCGCGCCGTACCCGCCTGTCCATGATGGGGCCCATCCTGCCACGACCACCCCGCCAGGCAGGCCGGTGACGTGGCCGGCCACCGCCGCGGCGCAGCCGGGCGCCCGCCGCCCCCCGGGGCTCCTGGCGGGGAGCGGGGAGGGCCGCCGGGCCATGGGCATTCGGCGGCGGTATTGCCATAAAGTAGTAGGAGTAGTAGTTTTGTTACTACTACTCCTACTATTCTTGAGGTTGTCGCCGTGGCGTTGAGTGTGAAAGACCGTGTGTTTGCTGCTGCGGAGCAGATCAGTGCCGAGCGCCGGCCTACCGTCTCGACGGTGCGGGCGGCGGCGGGTGTGAGCAACGCCGACGCCACCCGTTACCTGAAGGAGTGGGTGGAGGAGAAGCAGGCCGCGGGAGGCCGGCTCGCCGCGACGCCGGCAGCGGTGCTGGAACAGGCCGCGCGTCTGGCCGGGGCCTGCTGGGCCGAAGCGTCCACTGTGGCGGATGAGCGGCACGCCGCTGCGGAAGCGGTCTGGGCGCAGGAGAAGAAGGATCTGGGCGTGGAGATCTCCGAACTCGTCGCTGACCTGGACAAGGTCACGGCCGAGAAAGAGGCCGCCGTCACCGAACTCACCGCCCGGGTCACCGCACTGGATACCCAGGCCGCGGCGATTCAGGCGCAGCTGGAGCAGGCACGCGCGGCCGAGCAGCAGGCCAGCAACACCGCAGCCGACGCGGCGGCCAGGGTGGCCGCGGCCGAGGCCCGGGCCGAGACCCTGCAAAAGGCCCACGACGCGCTCCTGCAGCGCATCGTGCCCGAAACCCCGGATAGGAACGGCCAGGGCCGAGCAAGCCAGTAGCGGAACCCTCCGGCGTTGAGCTGCGCGGGAGGGCCCCGCCTGGCTGCCGGACCGTCCGAGACCCGGGGGCCACCGGCGATCAAGAACCCGGCTGGCCATGCTCTGATGATGCGGGCATGGTCACCACCCGTTCCGCGGTTCGGCCCAACACGGAGAATGGAAGCGGATCTGACGGCGTTGGCACTTTTCCCGGGGCGTATGGGCTGGCTGCAGCCACACCTAGTTCCGGCCCGACCGAGTCGGGCCAGTACTTTTCTCTCCTCGATCTTGAGGCTTCCGGGCAGACATGGACGTCCGTCGTCGGGCAACCCGGCGGACCACCTCGTGGACAGCCCAGATGGCAGCCGTTCCGATGAAGCCGTAGAAGCTGAACAGCAGTCCGAACAACGCAGACAGGCTGAAGTTGGCATCGGTCGTCCGGGTTCCGAGGGCTGTGCCTTCTGTCCTGACGGGTAGATCCGACTGAGCGGCATAGGCCCACCAGGACAGGGCGTAAATCACGGCACAACCCAGCAAAGATATGACGAAGACCCGACGCAGATCCGCTTTGCGGAAAACGAGGTACACGATGACCATAACGCCGGGCACCCAGAGCCCTACAGGCCAATAAGACCACAATCTCTCAACCATCGAAGCCCCCGTCTGTTCACTAGTCTCTGCAACCGGCAAAGGCCGGCCCACCATATCAAGGGCCCTGATTTCCACTGCGCTCCAACCAGTTACCGGGCGTCCGCTGGCGCGGCCGGCTGTTGGGTCCAGCGCTGTCCGTCGCAGCGCTCCGGCCCGCCCTGGCCCTGTCTTGTCTACGACGTCTTTTGGTTGCTGTCCTCCGGATTCTAGGCGTCCGCTCCACCCCGTCTAGCCCCGGTTCCGCAAGCTCCACCGGGGCCTGCGGGGCAGGAAATGTCCCTCCGGCGCTCCTGCGTCGCTGATTTCCTCCAGGAATTTCCCGCCCCTTGCCCTGCGGGTAGACAGGGCTCCGTCGGCCGCCGAGCAAGCAAGCTTGCCAGCAACCAAAAAACAACGGGGGGAAAGGGGAAGCTGGCCGGTCACCTGAACCGCCCCACCCACCGGAATCCTCTGCAAAAGGAGCAACACCATGATTGAAAAGATCAACCTCACCGGTCCCGCTGACCTGCTGGCGACCATCCCGCACCTGCTGGGAATCACGCCCTCGGAATCGTTCGTGGTCCTCACCGCCCAAGCCGGTGCCCTCGGCGCTACCCTGCGCGTGGACGCACCCGAACACGTCGAGCCGGTCAACTACGCGCAGACGCTGACCAGCCACGCCGCCAACGATGACAAGGCCACTGCGTCCTACGTCGTCGTCTACACCGACGAGAACCAGGACAGCTACCCCTACGCCGCGCACGTCGCCGCGCTGGTGTCCGAGCTGGCCGCAGCCCGGATGCCCGTGCGGAACGTCTGGCTCGTTACTTCCACTCACTGGACGGAGTTCGGCACGGACGAGGAGCACCCGCTGGAGGAGATCACCGACAGCGAAGCCAACGCGACGTTCACCTTCTTCGGCAGCGCCACGGACATCGACGTCTACAACCCCGCCCTGCTGGGCACCTGGGCCATGCCGGTACAGGCACCCGAGGGCACCGAGGCGGACATTGAGGCTGCACGCGCGGCGTGGGCGGCGGTGCTGGACAGCACCGGGATCCCGGACAACGACACGGCCCGGAGCATCGCGGGAGCGTTCCAGCACAAGATGGTCCGGGACTTCCTGTTCCGCGAGACCATCACCACCCAGAACGGTAACTTCGCCGACGTCATCCTCGGGACCTTCACCGGAGCCCCGGACTGGAACCGGGTGGACCGGGCCCAGGTGATCGCGTTCGAGCTGATGAAGGCAGTCCCGGCAGGCCAGCGCGCACCGATGCTGACCCTGATGGGGTGGCTGGAATGGCTCAAAGGCAACGGCACCCAGGCGGGCCGGTACCTCAAGCACGCGGACACGGACGCCCCCGGGTTCCGGCTGGCAGGGCTGCTGCTGGAACTGATCAACCGCGGCTCAGTCGCAGAGGTGGCCCGCGACCCGGAAACCTCCTATCAGCGCCACAACAACTAAACGGACAGGGCCGGGCCGGGATCACCATGAGATCCCGGCCCGGCCCTTTTTGCCGGTGGCGGGGCGGCCTCCCCCGCTTCGCTCCGCCGGCCGCCTGACGCTCGCGCGGGCGCAGCCCGGAACACAGCTGGCGTGTAGAAACCACGGCTACAGTGAACCCCAGGAACACTGCACCGACCAGGAAGCGTGAGCATGGGAACCGATTACATCCTGACCGACGACGACAAACCGGACGCCGAGCCGAGCCTGGCTGAGGACGTCATCGAACTTCGTCTGCTCACTGCCGGCGAACCAACCGGGCCCGCGAACATCGGCTGGGCCCAGGAACACCCCAACCTCTAACCACCAGGCAGCGAGACGCTGCCCACCCAAATTTCCTTTGCAGAGGGAAAACCCGGAAAGGCCGGCACTTCGGTGCCGGCCTTTCCTCATGCCCGGGTTTGTGCCAACACCCTGCGCCACAACAGGAACGCCGCCAGGGCATTCAGGGCGGTGATGAAGACATCGCCCGCAGCCGGCCGGGCAATCACAAGATCGACGACGACCAGCGCCAGCGCCCCCGCTGCGGCAACTGTGAACACCACGGCCAGGACCCGGAGGACCCGCGGGGAATCCAGCACGGCACCGCGCCCCGCACGGACCGGGCGATTATCACGCGGAACCGGCTCAGTCATGCCCTCACCCTACTCAGGAAGGGCATGCTCGCAGGGCTCGGACCCCTTCGGGCGTCCGCTGGCGCGGCCGGCTGTTGGGTCCAGTGCTGTCCGTCGCAGAGCTCCGGCCCGCCCTGGCCCTTCCTCACGTCTTCGACGTTTTCTGGTTGCTGTCCTTATGTTGTTGACGGGTGGTTCCGTGGCCGTTGTAGGGTCGTGGCTACCCAGGGGAGGCGGGTATGGCTTTGTTGCTGTGGCCGGACGATTCATCTCGTGACGGCTCCGAAGGATTGGCCGCCCGCACTCTCCGCGATGACCCGACCGCTGATTGAGAGACGCGACATGATCGCCGGATAAGGACACGACGGCGCGGTTATCTGCTGGGTTCCACCCAATCAACAGACTGGAGGCTGTTTTGGCGAAATTGTGGGCCGGTATCGACGCCGGCAAAGCCCATCATCACTGCGTCGTGATCGACGCCGACGGAAACCGTCGGCTCTCGCAGAAAATACCCAACGACGAACCCGCCCTGCTCGAGCTCATCGCCACCGTTCTCCAACTCGCGGACGGGGACGAGGTCCTCTGGGCGACCGACCTGAACCACGGCGGACCCGCGCTGCTGATCGCCATCCTCGTCGCCCACGGCCAAAACATCCTCTACATCCCGGGACGGATCGTCCACCACGCCTCCAAGCTTTACCGCGGCGAGGGCAAAACGGACGCCAAAGATGCTGCCGTGATTGCCGACCAGGCCCGGATGCGCAAAGACCTCCAGCCCCTGCGGGCCGGGGATGAGATCAGCACCGGGCTGCGGATCCTGACCGCCCGCCGGGCCGACAAATCCGCAGACCGGGTCCGGGCGATCAACCGCCTCCAGGCCCAGCTGCTCGAATACTTCCCCGCGCTGGAGCGCGCCTTTGACTACAGCCGCTCCAAAGGAGCGCTGTTGCTGCTGACCAGACACCGGACCCCGGACGGGATCCGCCGCACCGGACAGGCCAGACTCCATGCCTGGTTGAAGAAACACGGTACCCGTTCATCGGCCGCCGTCGCTACGGCAGCAGTCGAGGCCGCGAAATCCCAGCACACCACCGTTCCGGCCCAGCACCTCGGGGAACAGATCGTTGCCGCCCTCGCACAGGAAATCATCACCCTGGACAAGGAACTGGCCGAACTCGATGCGCTGATCAGCGACAAAGTCACCGAACACCGGCACACCCAGGTACTCCTGAGCATGCCAGGGTTCGGACCCGTCCTCGCCGCCGAGTTCCTTGGCGCCACCGGCGGTGACCTCACCGTCTTCCAGTCCTCCGACCGGTTCGCAGGCGTCGCCGGCCTCGCCCCGGCCCCCAGGGACTCGGGGAGAATCAGTGGCAACCACCACCGTCCCCGCCGCTATGACCGCCGGCTGCTGCGCGTCTTCTACCTCTCCGGGCTATCGGCGCTGAAAAGCTGCCCCGCCTCCCGGACCTACTACGACCGAAAACGCACCGAAGGCAAGACACACATCCAGGCCATGCTCTCCCTGGCCCGGCGCCGCCTCAACGTCCTCTGGGCCATGCTCCGCGACGGCACCATATACACGCCGGTACCCGTGCCGACGTTGGCGCCGCCACTGGCCGCCTGACGAAGGGCGCGTCCGGAGAATCGGCTTTTCAGCGCTGGCGCCCGACGCCCGGGCTGGCGCCTGCCTTGTATGCTCTGGTCAGGGGGTGTGGCCATGGCTGAGGACCTGTTGACTGGTCCGCGAGGACGGCGGTTCTGCTTGGGCGTTCTTACGGCCGCCCGACCGGAGATTTGGACGTTGGCATTTGGAGCCGCCATTGCCCCCGGTGATCAGAGGCTTATGGATGAACTAGCCCGCGCTCTCGGCAGTCCTGATGCAATTGCGGTGGCGGAATCTGCCGCAGGATCCGGGCTGCTGGCCGGACTCGCGGAGGCGGTTAATTCTGCCCGGTATTGGCAGGAACCCGACGAGACCGATGAGTTGCTCCTGCAGCGCCCCGTGTTGACGGCGCTCGGCCCCGTTGCCACTTCGCTGTCAGGTTCCCTGGCGGCCTGGTTGCGCCCAAGCATGGTGGCTTTGGACCGGCAATGCTTCGTGCAATGGACAGATGAACACAGGCTGCAGCCTCCAAGCCTCATTGGTGCCGCCGAACAGCTCGCCCGATGGAAAGCCTCGACTCTCGCCGACGAACGTCAGGCAGCAGACCGACCAAGGGATCCCGCAGCTCTCTGGAGCGGACGGTGGTGGTCCACGCCTGCCCTGTTCGATCTGGTGACAACTACCAGGAGCGTCGCCGGGCTGGGGGCCATGAAACTGGTGCTGGTCGAAGACAGCCTTGGATGGAAGCGCGCTATGGTCTGGCCGCTCGAACCGGCTCCAGGGTCGCGTATTTACGAAATCTCAGAGCCGGCGGCGTGGACGGGCCTTGTGGCCCGCTACCCTCTGGACGTCAGCCTTGCGAAGCGCCATGACTGGTGGCGGACAACGGGGGTGGACGGGGCCTGGCTCATGCCTGACTGGTCGGCCGTCGCCGCCGACTACGACGGCGTTCACCTCACCGTTTCCGGCTATCTCACGACCGCCGGGAGATACCTCCCCGTCGGTCAGGCCGGCACGGTTCTAGCGGGCTGGAACCCTGACGAGACCTATTGGCTCAACGACGTGCTGCGTCCTGGCACGTCCCCCTCAGAGTGGCACAGCAACGAATCCCAACCGCCCACATGGACGGGCAACGCCACCGCACTGTAGACACCAAAGCCTCGCGAGGCGAACGAAACGGGCCTCGCTGCGCTCGGGCAGCACAAGCATTTTTCTTTTCCTTTTTTGCTGCTGTCCGTTGGATCCTACGTGCCCGCTCCACCGCTGCAACCGTCCTGCGGACGGCAGCGCACCGGATGCTTTGGGTCGGCGCTGCGCTTATTTCCTCCCACAACCCATCCGCTGCTTGCCCTTTCGGGTTGCCCCGGCTCCGTCGGGCACAGCTACGCGATGCTCCGCCAGCAGGCAAAAAACATGGTGGGGGAGAGGGAAGCCGGTACGTCAGGCACCCGCCCCGCCCCGAGCGAAACGGAGCATCACCTCATGAGCACAGAAACCATGACCCGCACGATCACGGCCGACACCGCGGAACCGGTCACCGCCCCAGCCCTGCCCGCCGATGACCGGTCAGGGGACGGGTACGACTGGATGGACACCCTCGAGGGCACCGCCTGGTCCGTGCTCCCGAACTGGGGAAGCGAGGGATGGGACGCGGGAGCCTGGCCCTACATCACCTTCGCCGTCGCCCGCACCCGCGACGGGAACGGGGAACTGTTCGGCTACGGCACCTGCGTCGAGGGCGACACCTCCACGCACTGGTTCCGGTCCCAGGACGCCTGCTTCGAAGCGATCACCGCCGAGGTGTTCTTCCACTGGACCTCAGGCCAGTCCGACGGACCCGAAAACCTGCCCGCCACAGCCGCCGAACTGCCCGACCAGGACCGCAAGCCCTACCCCGGCCGGACGGACTAAAACCTCCTGAGGTGTTCCGGCCACCACCGGCCGGAACACCCCACGGCACGCCACCATCTGTTGACAACATCATTGAGATTCCTCCGGATTCTAGGCGTCCGCTCCACCCCGTCTAGCCCCTCCTTCGTCGGGGCCTGCGGTGCAGGAAATGTCCCTCCGGCGCTCCTTCGTCGCTGATTTCCTCCGGGAATTTCCTGCCCCTTGCCCTGCGGGTAGACAGGGCTCCGTCGGCCGCCGAGCAAGCGAGCTTGCCAGCAACCAAAAAACAACGGGGGGAGAGGGGACGCTGGCCGGTCACCAGGGCCGCCCCACCCACCGGAATCCTCTGCAAAAGGAGCAACACCATGAACACCACACCCACCCTCGAAATGCTCGACCCGGCCACCCTGACCGTTGACATCAACGTCCGCAAAGACGCCGCGCTGACCGCTGATTTCATTGCCAGCATCAAAGAGCACGGCGTGATGGAACCCGTCATCGCCCACCGCAAGGACGACGGAGTGGTGCACGTCCTGATGGGACAGCGCCGCACCCGCGCCGCCGTCGAAGCCGGACGCGCCAGCATCCCGGTGATGATCATCGAGTCGCCCGAGGAGGCCGAACGGATCGTGACGCAGGTCGTGGAGAACATCCAGCGCGCCGAACTGACCGAAGCGGACGAGGCCGACGCCTACCACCAGCTGTCCCTGATCGGCGTCTCAGCCGCCGCGATCGCCAAGAAGACCGGGCGGACCAAGACCACGGTGGAAGGGGCGCTGAAAGCCAAGTCCTCGAACGCCGGATCCGCCGCCCTGGGCAAGGGATACACCATCGACGAAGCGCTCATCATGGCCGAATTTGAAGGGAACCGGGACGCCACGGATGAGTTGGAGTCCGTGATCGCGGACGAACCCGATCAGCTCCTGCACGTCGCGCAGATGCTCCGGGACCGCCGCGACCGCGCCGCAGCCCTCGCCGCGCTCGTCGCCGAGCTCGAGGCGGCGGGCAAAACCATCGTGGAGGACGCCGGGCACTATGCGAACGAAGAGAACCTGTACGTCTCGGCCGCGAAGCGGGCCGACGGGGAACCGGCCACCGACGAGGACGCCAACGCCTACCTGATCAGCACCGACTACCGGGGCCAGCACAAAGCCCAGCCCGTCATTACCGGCTGGAAGGACCTGGGCTTCACCCCGAAGTACGAACGCTACGACGGCGGCACGCAGGCCCAGAAAGGCCCGATGACCGAGGAACAGAAAGCCGAGCGGAAGACCCTGATCGCCAATAACCGCGAGATGGAAAGCGCCACGAAGGTCAGGCGCGAGTTCGTGAAGACCCTGCTTTCCCGGAAGACCGCGCCGAAGGGGTGGCAGTACTTCACCGTCCACGCCATCACCCATGACCCCGAAACCGCCAGCGGCTACGACGGCAAGGTCGCCACCGAGATGATCGGGGCCAAGACCGGGGAGGACACCGACCGGTGGGGCTGGAACCCGTTGCGGGACCACACCGCCAAAACCACCGCCCGGCCCGAGTTCTCCCTCATCGCCCTGATCTGCGCCGGGTACGAGAAAACCATCCAGAAAGACTCATGGCGGTCCGCCGAGAAGCGCCACTTCCACTACCTGAACCAGCTCACCGCGTGGGGATATGTTGACCGGACTAAGAGCGATAGCTTCGGACGACCTTCGGACCATTGGAGTCACCAGTATGGGTACACAGAGCCAAGGCAGTTCCCATGAAGTACGTCCTGAAGGGAGCGTCCGGGAAATTCCGGTCGCTCCGTACTGGCAAGTGTGGGGTGCAGATGACCGTGCTATACCGAGCGTGGATCAGTATCTGCACGATTTCTGGGCCCGGGGGATGAGCTCGTCCAGTGTGGAGTCTTATGCACGAGACCTTCTGAGGTGGTTCCGTTTTCTATGGGGTTCTGGCAAGGAATGGAATCGGGTGACCCGCGACGATGTCCGGGATTTCGTGGCCTCCCTGCGTGAAGCGTCGAAGAAGCCGGTGCGGCGTCGGCTGGGCCCAGCTGTCAACGAAGTCTCAGGCAAGCCCTATCTGAGCGATCTCTATTCCCCACGAACCATCAATCACAACTTGTCAGTGCTCAGCGCGTTCTATGAGTTCCACCGGAGATCGTTGACGGGGCCTTTACGCAATCCGGTGCCTGAGCGGGCCGGCCGTGACGGCCGTTTCGGAGCCCACCACAACCCTGAAAACGAATACCGACAAGGTCCTCGAGCTGACTATCGGCAAAAGGTCCCCGTCCAGGCGCCCCGCTCCATCCCCGATAAGGCTTTCGAGGATCTGTTTATCCAGCTCGGAACAAACAGGGACAGGGCTTTGGTCGCCTTCTATGTCTCCAGTGCAGCCCGGCCATCGGAGCTTGTCGGGTTGACCAATGGCATGGTCGATGTCGGGCAGCAATGCATCTCCGTGGTGCGCAAAGGCTCCGGAGCTGTCCAGCGGATTCCCGCATCGCATGAGGCGTTCAGATGGTTTCGGTTGTATCAGGAATCACTCCCCGAGGACCTCACCCTGCTCGGAGCAAGTGCATGGTGGACGCTGCGTAAGCCTTACCGGCCGCTGAACTACGAAGCTGCACGGGGCATTCTTCGCCGGGTGAACGGTGTCTTGGGGGCAAACTGGACCCTCCACGACTTCCGCCACACCGCTGCCATCCGTATGGCACGAGATCCCAACGTCTCTCTGACAGATATTCAGGCCGTTCTCGGACATGTTCACATCACCACGACCGAGGCGTATTTGAGGCTTCGCGATGACGAAGTCATCGAACGGGTCAACCAGCATCTCGTTTCGCGGGCCGCAGGGAACCGCGATCCGGAGACCTCACCAGAGCACCCGTCACCGTATTCGCCCGCAGATATGACGGAACTCTTTGGAGGCACCACATGGCAATAGTTCGAGACTATGTGCGCTCCCTGCCTATTTCCGCGCCCCCTGCTCAGCCGGCGGCCGACTCACTTGACTCCGTCCCGCGCCTTTCCTTGGCACCCCAGCCGGAACTCATTGAACGCGCGAAAGGCCTCGACGGTGCCGATACCGTGTCGGTCCGCGGAGTGAGCATCATTCTGCAGGCGTTGAGTGAATTCGAGGGAGAGACGTGGCAGCAACGATGGCAAAACGCCGGCTGTCAAGACCCTGGGCACGACTGGAAAGACCGACTCGGCAGCCCATGGCAGGGCATCTACTTGAACCGGGCAGCATTCGAATCGGCGAATGGAATTGCTGACCTCATAGCGCTGGACGTGATCAGGCCGGGCTACACCTGGCTCGGAAAAGCCAGGCCCAGGTTTCACCGTATCCGCCTGAACAGGCATCCGGAGTTCTTCGCTCGAATGACCGAGCACGGAGTATCACTGAAAGTGAGGCCTTCGAACTTCGATAATGGCCTCAACGTCGTGACGAAAGTCCTGGTTCATACCGGCGTGCCGGTGCATGAACTTCGCCCGGAGCATCTTCTTGGATACCGGGATTACCAGATCGGACGGGGCCAGAAACCCGATGGGCTTACCTATGTCTGGTCCATGCTCAAAGACCTCGGGATATTCGACGTCTCCACACCGGGACTGTTGCAAACAGTCGCGGTCAAGCGGCCCTCTGTCACCGAAATGGTTGATTCCTACGGGATCCGGAGCCAACCAGTTCGGGACATGCTGGTGCGCTACCTCAAGATCAGAGAACCATCGGTGGACTACTCGACGATTCGCTGGATGGTTTACGAACTGGTCAAGAATTTTTGGCTCGACATCGAAGTCCACAACCCCGAAGCTGACAGCCTGCACATCAGCTTCGGTGAAGGACGGGCCTGGCTCAACCGATTCATGCATGGATCAATTTCAACCAAGCACCGCACTCTGTTTATCGTCAGGGGCCTATACCTGGACATCGCCTCGTGGGCCACCGACGACGCCTACTGGGCCCAATGGGCGGCCCCTTCTTTTCTGACGCGTGAAGATACCTCCGGGGCCAACAAACACAAACGGCGAACCCAAGCCCGAATTCATCAAAGGATTCGGAATCTGAGTCCGCTGCTGCCGAGGCTGCTGACGAGCGCCGCTCACGAGCTTCGCGACGCTCAGGCACTTTTGGCCGCAGGAACAGCGGCGGATCAAGGGCAGGAATTCGAGCATCAAGGCATCACTTACCGCCGTCAAGAGATGAGCCGGAGAACGATCAATGCACCGCGGGGTTCTGGTCGGATTTGGGTCATTGGCGGGCGCTTTGAACGTCGGGTGGATCTGACTCAACTCGAGGACAACTGTTTCTGGAGTTGGGCGCTGATCAACACATTGAACGAGACCGGGGTGCGGATCGAGGAACTTGTGGAGATCACCACTCACGCATTTTCCATCTATCGACTCCCTGAAACGGGCGAGGCGCTTCCCCTTGTTCAGATCGTTCCCTCAAAGACCGACAGGGAACGGATACTTCTCATCTCTCCGGAGCTCGCCCACGTCTTCGCGCTCGTAAAGAGACGAATTTCGAACGCCGACGGGCGCGTTCCTCTGGCGGTCCGCTACGACGGGGCCGAGCGCGTCTACAGCCCGCCACTGCCTCACCTGTTCCAGTTACGAACCGGAAGCGAACGCCGAACCATGTCACCCGGCTGGGTCAGGGGGGCCATACGCGACGCGATCAACAGAGCCGGCCTTAAAGACGAGAACGGTGACGAATACAAATTCACTCCACACGATTTCCGAAGACTGTTTGCCACATCGGCCCTGTCATCAGGGCTGCCCATACACATTCTTGCCAGGCTCATGGGCCATCAAAACATCTCCACAACGCAGGGGTACGCGGCCATTCACGACGAGGATACCCTCCGGCATTTCAGAAGCTTTCTCGATAGGCGCAGGGCACTGCGGCCACCCGATGATTACCTTGACCCCAGTGACGCTGAGATCCAGGAATTCCATGACCACTTCAAGAAGCGAAAGGTCGAGCTGGGCAGCTGCGGACGAGCCTACGGGACACCCTGCATCCACGAGCACGCTTGCATCCGGTGCCCCATGCTCCGCCCCGATCCTGTACAACGTCCCCGCCTGGAAGAACTGGTCGAGGCGCTGATGGACCGCAAGGTCGAAGCCGAAGAACGCGGATGGTTCGGGGAGCTCGAAGGCATCGAGATCAGCCTGAACGGCGCCCGGAACAAACTCGCACAGATGAGGACCCAAGTGTCCTTGGGAATACCCGATTTCCCGTCCCCCTCACATTGAGCTTCATTGGTTCGCAAGCACACCTGGTGCATTTGCGAAGTTCGGCACCATGATCACGAAAAGGGCGATTTTCTGTGTCAGCCAGCGATTACGCTGCCTCCCGGTCAGGTTTCCAACAATCAAGATTTACGCATGTTTCGTGGGTTGGCGAATGCGGCCATTGACACGTTCGTCAATTTGATGGAGAGTCATTTCACCACGACGGATGTCGGGTTTGCGCTGGGGCAAACTCCCGTCTGGAAGCTTGGGGGATTCGAGAATATGCTACGTCGTTTGAAACGCCACCGGCTGGCCGTGATTTCGGCTGCAACCGCGCTGGGCATCACCATGTTATTTGCGCCGGCGGCTGAAGCGTCCTATAACTATCGCTATTTTAGCGGGTTCAGTTTCCAGAACCAGCACTGGACCAGTGCCGCCGGAACAGGCTCTGGCGGCCAAGTCTACGCCGGGATATATCCTGGCGGCTACGGTCAGAACAACTACGAATACACTGCCACGTTTGACGCCAGCACGGGGTATTGGCTATCAAGCGGTTCAGGCAAAACGGATGGCTGGACCGCTCACTGGGACACTCGCCGCTACAACGTCTACGAGCAGTGCTGGTGGAACTCCACCTACTATAACCCGGGCCAACCGGCCATGTACTGTGATCAGTTCCGGGATTGATGGCCATGGAAATGTCAAAGACTCAGCTTGGAGAGAAATCATGAAACGGCTTTCGAAAGCGATAATTGTGGCAAGTCTCCCATTAGCTGCCATAGCTATCGGCGTCTCACCGTCCATGGCGGAAACGATTACGACGCTGGACACGGCGACGCTAGTCCCGGCGCTGTCCCAACCGCAGTCCTCCGCCGACGCGGCTGTTGCGCGCACCCTCCCGGAGAAAGCCGCTGCAGATCACTCCACGGTTCGAGTTCTGGCTCAGAACAAGGCAGGCAAGTACGCTGTGGCACTCGACAATACCGGGCAACGGATCTGCGTGATAATGCAGCTCACGAGCGAACCGGGCGTCGGCGGATCATCGTGCGCGACTAAAGAACAATTCGCTCAAGGTGGAGTTTCAGTCGGTGTCCAGGTGAATGGCGGGACGGATTCAATAACAACTCTTCTCCCCGGAGACGTTGACACGACCGCTCTGAAGGCCCTGACCGCGTCTGACGGCCTGACCGGCAGGGATGCATCTCACATCATTGCCCATCCCGCGTCCGCCCGTGTCCCGCAACAGGTGGAGCTCAAGCGGAAGAACAGCAGCTCCAAATTCGTCTTCAACGAGATCCCCCTGGCCTTTAGGTAGGCTGGGATGCCAGCGAAGAAGATAAAGATCGTTTGGGGCATAGTTCTTGCCCTGGCAGCCGTGTTCATCATCGGCTACACCACAGTCCAGACTCAGGGCATGATCCAGGG
Source organism: Arthrobacter sp. SO5 (assembly GCF_020532805.1). Taxonomy (GTDB): domain Bacteria; phylum Actinomycetota; class Actinomycetes; order Actinomycetales; family Micrococcaceae; genus Arthrobacter. The sequence goes on from NZ_MQTQ01000036.1 coordinate 14,396, forward strand.
CTACCTCGTCGATGTATCCGGACTGCCCAACATTGTGATCGCGAAGCGCTTTCCCTGGGAGCTGCAAATTGCCGCCGTCCTGTTCGGGCTGGCGGGAATCGCTATATACCGTAAAGCCATTGATACACGGCCGGCACGGATTGCAGTACTGGCGGTTTTTGTGCTGGCGGCGGTGATCGCTGCGGTCTTCTTTGTACCGGTTCAAAGCACGCGGACCAACCTGTTTGTCATCGCCTTCGTCGGAGGCGGAGCGTCGTCCTTCAATCTGGCATTGATCGCGGCAGTATTGGCGGACCTTATTTTTGAAAAGGGGAACACAAACGGTACGACGAACGGGCGGCCCGGTCATGACCGAGAGGACCACACCGTAGAGTGACGGATCCCTAGGCAAGCTGACCGCGTTCCGACCGAATCACCGCCCCGTTAATCAACAGGGCGGTGATTCTTTGTCGTCGCAGCCGACGAGGCTTCCTTCGTGATAATTAGCTGATCTCCGCAGATACTGTACGCCGCCTTGACTCGGGGTTCGGTTCTCACGCATATCCCTTGCTTGCGGAGTCCCCATACCCAGACCTGTCCGCTCTGTCTGCAACTTTTACAGGCAACTACAAGAAGCCGGCCCGCTGCGACGTTCGTTAGACCCTGCCAACTGTTGACGCTGGCCAGTAGTCCGGAGAAGGTACACCGCCAGCGCCGTCGAGAAAATCATCCTCGACAAGCACACCGCCGACACCGAGTAACCTGAAAAGCGAGCCGGGTGGCTGATCCCCCAATGCAGCCGCCCGGCCCTACCATTCGCAGGGCACGGAACCTGCCGTACGTCGGGCGGTCCGCCGCCCAGTACGAACCACAGCAGCCACTCACCAGCGACGGACCGCCAATAAGCGCGACCACGCAACCAGCCAACCATCCGCCCGCGAAACCAGGAGTAACGCGGTACGCGGCCGTGGCAGCACCACAAACCATTCAGCTAGGCTGAACCACAGATTTCCTTTGCAGAGGGAAAACCAGGTAAGGGCCGGCACATGATGTGTCGGCCCTTACCTCTGCCTCGGACAGTGGCTGAAAGTCGCGCTACTCCGCGCTGAATAGCATCGTTTCGCGCAAGGGCTGGACTCGTGCCGGGGAAGAGATATGCAGTCCTTTGCCTGGGATGGAGGTCACCTCACCCTCCACTACGAGGGTTTCTTTTGTGCTGAACCACTCATGGGAATTGCGGAGATTGTCGTCGGAGAGAAGCACAGCTATTTCACAACTGCGTCCCTTTCGGACCGTCTGGATTTTAACTTCACCGAACGTCAAGGACTCTTCGTCTCTGAGTTGGACGATGGGTCCGGTAAAAGATTCCGTGTGCTTCTTGGGGGAGGGGCGCATTTTTTTGGCCGTTAGCCCTAGAAGATCCGCGGCCCCGGCGGCTATCGATACAGACTTGGGGAGCGTCGAGTTGGACTCCAGAGCAGCAGCCCACAAAAATTCGGCTGAGAACACGGAGACGGCTTCAGCTGAGACGATGTCGTGCACGGCCGCAACCATTTCCCGGCTTACTCCGGCGGTGATCAGGTCCTCCATGGTTCCAGCTGAGGGCTCTTTCGCGGGATCTACTACCAGCCGTTGTACTGCGGTGAGGGCTTGCGCCATGGTCCGTGTGGCCCGTCGCTGTTCAGGCTCATGATCGTAGGAAAATAGCTGATATCCGGACGGGTCTTTGCCCCTGATGGAAAGGGCGTCTAGGGGCACAAGCATTGGAAGAATGTATGACCCCTTGTTAACGCCAACCGAAAATAGGGCCATTAGTGCCATTTGAAAACGGGGCCACGGGGTTGTGGTTCTATTGTGCCGTACTGGCGGCGGGTTGGTGTTTTTTGAGCCGGTAGCTGTTGCCTTTGAGGCTGATGACGTCGGCGTGGTGGACGATCCGGTCGATCATGGCCGAGGCGATGGTCAGG
>NZ_MQTQ01000036.1:16351-17012 GCF_020532805.1 Arthrobacter sp. SO5
TACGTCGCCCCAGCGGGCGAAGGGGAGGTTGGACGTCAGGATCATCGAGGCGTGTTCGTAGCGGCTGGAGACCAGCTGGAAGAACAGGTTCGCGGCGTCCTGGTCGAACGGGATATAGCCTACTTCGTCAATTATGAGTAGCCCGTAGCGGCGTAGCTTGACCAGTTCCTGGGCGAGTTTCCCGCGGGAATGGGCTTCCTGCAGCCGGGCGACCCAGCCGGTCGCGGAGTCGAAGAGGACCCTGTGCCCGGCCTTGGCTGCCTTGATGCCGATTCCGACCGCGAGATGGGTTTTGCCGGTGCCGGGAGGCCCGAGCAGGACCACGTTCTTGGCCTCGGCAAGGAAGACGCCGGTGCCCAGATGCGCGATAAGGGTCCGGTCCGCGGAGGGCTGGTGGTCGAAGTTGAACTCCTCGAGGTCCTTGTGCGCCGGGAACCTCGCGGCTTTGATCCGGGTCGCCGCTCCGGAGGCTTCGCGTTCGGAGACTTCACGGGAGAGCACGGCGGCCAGGTACTCCTCGTGCGACCAGCCGGAGTCCCGGGCCTGGTCCCCGAGACGGCGGAACCCGTCGCTGATCCGTGGGGCGCGCAGAGCCCGGGCGTAGTACTCGATCTGTGACGGTGTCCCGGTCATGAGACCACCTCCAGGACCAGGTTCGGCT
>NZ_MQTQ01000036.1:17125-17807 GCF_020532805.1 Arthrobacter sp. SO5
GGTGTCCAGGTCAGCGGTGACATCCACGATCCGCCCAATGAACGAAGGGTCCACGGAATAGTCGTTGGAGAACACCCGCACGTAGTAATCCCGTGGCAGACGCACCGCGTTGCGGAACGCCGTTTCCGGGCTTACCGGCGGCAGTTCCCGCATCTTTTCCCGGTCCAGGACGATCAGCTCGTCAGGGCGGCCGTGGCGGGACCGCGAGTACCGGTGGTTGGCCTTGGGCAGCCAGTCCTCCAGCTGGCCGTTGAAATCCGCTGGTGAGCGGAAGTCCCGGCCCGGCATGAAGCGTTGCCGGAAGAACCTGTTCATCCGCTCGACCATGCCTTTGGACTCCGGATCCCGCGGCGGCAGCAGCTTGATCTCCAGCCCGAGGGACCCGGCGAACGCGGCCACCGGCTGGGTGGGCCGGCGCCGGCCGATGCCGGACTCGTTGTCCCACAACAGCCGCGACGGAACCGCCTGCGCATCCTGGAGCAGAGTCCACATTCCGCCCAGAAGGTCCGGCGTCGTCCGTGACGGCAGCATCCGTGCCTGGATGAATCCCGAGAACGCCGAAGTCATCACCAGCACAGGAGGTGTATCGTTCTGGCCCGCGCCCACGGGCAGCGGCTCGTGCGGGAACCAGAGATCGCACTGGACCTGGAACCCCGGCTCGTGGACCAGACGGTCAGCCGGG
>NZ_MQTQ01000036.1:17817-60106 GCF_020532805.1 Arthrobacter sp. SO5
AGGCGGGGCGTATTCAGGCCGGATCACGGCAACCTTCGCCCGGAACAGCGACGCGGAACCGGACCAGCCCACCCGCTCCGCGAGCGTCGCGGCCGGCATCGTCGGCGTCTTCACCAACAGCTCCCGCACCCTGGGAGCAAACGCATCAAAACTCGATACTCCGGCCGCCCGCTGGTACTTCGGCGCCCGGTCCGACTCCAGCGCCCGGTCCACCGTTCCGCGGGAAACCCCCACGATCCTGCCGATCTCACGCTTCGAGTGCTTGCCCGTCGAAAACAGGTGGCGTATCTCCGCCCAATCATCCAAATTGATCACCTTCCATGATGGTCGGTGGCCCTATTTTCAGTTGGCGTTCCTGGCCCTATTTTCGGTTGGCGTTAACACCCCTTCTTGGTGTGACCAAAGCGCGCCCGCTCCACAATTCTCTCTGCCGGCTTGGAATAGTTGCCTGCAATGTGGGCTCGGGGGCCACGCGACGTCGTGGCACTGGCCCTGAGGATTGTCCTTGCTGTCGAAATTAGAGAGAAGCCGGCTTCGACCGGGATCGAGCCTTCAATGAGGATGTCGTCTGCTGCCCGGAAATCTGTCACATCAACATATGCATTCTGAATTGCTGTCGACACGGTGGCCGCAGTTTCACGTAGGGGAGCTGCTATGCGGGCGATAACTCCATCCCACTGCAAGTCACGTGGTGACAATTCCCATGGGATAGCAACCACCGCCCCCTCATCATGCCTCCAAAGTTTGCCTGCCGCTCCTTGGTTCATTGGCCGCCACTCGTGCCTGGTCAGGAACCATTCGAGGCCTTCCGAGGTCATCATGCGGCGTCTTCCTGGGAGAAGCAGGCCAGGAGGTCCGCATTCCATGAGGCAAGTGTCTCTGCCGTGAGTCTATTCGTTCGGTTGATCGTGATTGAGGCACTCATGGATGTCGGATCGATTTTCGCCCAATAAGCCGTTGAACGGTGCGTTGTGATGTCCGCGATGTCGTAGTCGATCCAGTCTCCTGGTACATCGGTTGGCACCTGAACCACCACGAAGTACGCCGGGCCGATGTTCCTAGACCACTTTGTTTTCCACTCTTGGGTGACCGGCCACGACAGGACACCGGCGGATCCGAAGCTCTTCTTCGTGCACTTCACCTGAATTCGCACCGGAAGTGCCGGAAACTGGACTGAGCCGTCGATTGCAAGCACATCTTCGTCTGGGGAGGTTTCGTCGAACCCAACACCAAACTGCGCGCAAACGTTCTGGAAGTATGCGATCCCGTAGCGACCTTTGCGCGCATTTGGGGACAAGGTTGACCCGATTGGTGGTGCGCTATTCACGGAACTCCCCATATCAATGAACAAGTTTGCTCATGTTACAGGTGGAGAGGGCAGGCTGCGGCCCTGGCAGGTCCTCGCCGGGGAAGTCATGTGTCGCTCGTCGCCGGATAAACGCCCGTTTACGACTCGTCCTGCATATGGTGAATCCATGACAGTTACTTGGACCCCACGTCTGGATATAACGCGCAACAACGGTGTAGTGGGATGGCTCCGGCTGAAACCTGTAACCACTCAGGTACTCCCTCGAATCGGCGAAGTGGTCTCTTTCGATGAGTTGCTGCCTGAGGAGTTGCGGCTCAATTCCTATCTTTCTTACCGTCCACAGGTCGTAAGCGTTGAACATTGGGTTGGCAAGAAGGACAACGAGCTTAGGGTCGTCGTCAGAGTCACAACTGACGGCAGCGTTGACCACTTCAAGGCGATCGCGGAGCGAAATGACTTGGATTGGACGCCGAACGATAGAAAATAGCTGACCTGGTGTAGATGACATCTCCACCACGTCTGGTCATGCTCCCTCACCCAGGTCGGCGACAAGATGGGTGCTCGAGCGCTTCAGGTCGACACGCCTGGTCTCACCGAGTTGGATCACGTTTTCGGTGAGCTCGCACTTCCACTAGATGTCCCTGATTGAGCCGGCGGCACGTGCGCTAGCCCGGCGGAATCGAGCTTCTCGGTGGTGGGTCACCGGGGTGGCCTCAATAACGCGCCTTGCCATTTCTCCTATGAAGTGTCCGGGTTGCAAATTGTCTGGAACACGGTCCCTCTGGACAATAACTGCGGGCAGATTTGCCAGTGCTGCTTCAACTTCAGATTCCTCAACGATGTCGTCCGCGTGGGGTTCCTCAGAGGGCAGGGTGAGGCCAGCCTCTGCAAGGGGATCCTCACCATCTCCGGCATCGTCCGTGTCGTTGGTAGCGGCAAGGTGAGCCCCGTACTCGATGATGATGAGTGAGACCGCGTGGTAGGCGTCGTCTTCTCGACCAAGCTTTTGGAGCAAGTCGATCAGCCATTCGGCTTTGTCAGGTGCTTCCTCAAAGATTGTTGAACGTAGGCCGTACATGAAGCCCAGGGCCGCCAGTGGATGCCGCAGCCGCAAGTTCTTAGCATCGCCGTAGGACTCTTCGACCCTGTTGGCCGCGTTTTTGCCAAAACTCGAATCCATCCGTTTTGTGCTAATGAGGAGTTCAGGTCCGGCCGCCCAGTTCGCCATCACGACATCGACCTGTTTGACGTAGTTCTTTCCCAAAATGTTGGCGCTGGATGCAGCGGCGCCGGCCGGGGGAGTGGCGGCACGAAGACGTTTCCACAGGTTCTCGCGTTCCTTGGATGTGACCTTTTCGAGGAGGCTCACGATTGGCCCAGGCAGGATCCGCGGCGCCGTGGGACGGGGCCACACGGCATCGGCGTCGAAGCCGGCGCGACGCAGCTCGTAGGATACCCAGACGTCCAGGGCAAGGGCAGGGACCCCGGTAGTGGTCTCGGCCTTGAGATAAAGGGGGACGCCCAGCAGCCGGGTGAGGGTTTCGTAATCCGGGTCGAACTTTAGAACCCCGTCGTTGTCTTTGGTCCAGGGGTTGGTGTGCAGTCCGCCGGGTGCTGCGTCGGCAACGATGCGGTCAAAGATGGCCCATGCTTTGGTCTTTGTTGATGGTTCAGCGGCCACTTCGTCCCCTTGTTACCCTGCGGTTTGCCATGTTTTTACGTGCCTCCCGGACTGTATCGACCGCGCCTTGGGAGATGACGCCCGAGCTGAGCAGAAGGGCCTCATCGACGAGATGCACCGCATCTGCAAGCTTGCCCTGCTCCAACAGTCTGCCCACTTTGGTTTTAACACCGCGGAGCTGGTCCTCGCGGTCACCTATCAAACGGGGTGATGGCATTGCCCACACGTCCGCTTCGCGTGGTTCGAGTTTGAGGATGCCTCCGCCGTAGGAGCGCCCGACCATTTCCGCGTTGAGCAGGCTGATGGAGTTCAGGCTCGCCAGCGGCAGCAGCTCCCGACCCAACTCCGAGATGGGTTCGCGAAGGTAGACGCCGTGTACGGAATTTAGATGGTGCGCGGCGGCACTGTTCGTGGTTAGCCGCGGAGTATCGGCATTCATGCATGTCAGTAACAAGTCAGCGGAAGGAACGAGCGGTACGCGATACCACGGCTTCCGGACCCGGCATTTGTACGCCTGGTCCACCCCTGCCCGGTGTCCGGTCTCAACGTATGCCTGTGCAGCAGGCGATAACGACTCGCTGGGTCTGAAGAGCCAAGTCGCTTTACCCTCACGGCCGAGACTGGACATCTGGGACGTGGAGAGCTCAAGACCTCGTAGATGGGTGCTTCCTGGAGGGGACAGCCTGATCAGATCCTTGCGAGTGAGTCTGAGTTCAGCAACACGGGCTGGGGAAAGCGCGAAGAACTTGTTGTTGCCTGTAACCATTCCCAGGGTCGTATCGCCCCACGTCTCAAGATGTGTGAAATGGCCTGCTTCCTTGAGGCTGTGCAATGGCTCGATGGCGTCAGCTCCGACGAGCAGCCCCGTCCACTTTCCTGCCGGGTCCGGTGGTGTCCATCTAAGAGGCAAGTCCATGGTCGCCAGGGAGGAGGCATCTTTGGCTTGGTGGATCGCGGCGTGGTCCGTTGGACCTTCGCCAAATCCATCGGCCAGGAGCAGCACGACGTCAGCTTCGGCGTCAGGGAAGACCTGCTCCGTAAACAGCACCAGTTCAATGCTTTGAAACTTGTCGAAGAGGAACTGCCTGACAGCCGCAGCGTAATTCACACTCAGAAGCTCGGCCGGCAGGACTAGTCCCATCCTGCCGCCCGGCTGCAGGAATAAGGCGGAATGGACGGTGAATGCGGCCCAACTTGATGCCAGTGCAGTCAGTGACACTCCAACCTTCAGGGCCGCTTCGCGGGAACGAGTGCGTGATTCCCCGGTGAAGTCCTGGTAGCGAATGTACGGAGGGTTTCCTATAACTGCGGAATAGCGGGGCTGTGGCTCCACACGGAAAAAGTCGCTGACGGCTATGTTTGGAATTCCACCTGCCTCTTGGACCCGAGAGCGGGCGACGCGGGCGCTGTTGGCGTGAATTTCCACACCGTCCACCCGGGGAGCCAGCGCAGATTCACCACTGAGGTGACGCATGCGCTTAACAGCGCTGACCAGGAAAGCAGCGTCTCCCGTTGACGGCTCCAGAACGGTGTCGTCGGAGCTGCGGATCGCCCAATCTGAGATGAAGCGCGTGATGGCCTCAGGGGTGAAGAACGCCCCACGGGCTTTACGAAGCTCCGCCGTGTCGACGTCGGCAGACAGAGGGGAAGGCATGCCCTCTATTCTGGTGCATACGGCTGACATCCCAGGCCACGCATGGTCGCGGGTCCGGAATATGTCCGCGAGCGTCGCGTTTGGGGGATCTTCTCGGTCACGTTCGACGGGTTGCGAGGCTGGCCCCGAGAGCGGGGTCCCAACCCGCGCGAGATGACCGCAGGGCCCGTAAGCCGGTGGTTCAGCGAGACACCGGGGTGTCCGTAAGCCGATCCTTCACCGGACAATTCGAAAAGGGTGAGTTTCGACTCTCGGTTGTCACCGTACGGTTTTCCGGGTTCAACTACATGCTGCAGGACGTGACTGGATTGTCCGTCCGCAGGAGTGAGAGTGATCCGATGGCGCAGGCGACAGCGGGAGCAGCAGCCCTCATCGCCCCACTCTTCTCCGGGCTCGTAACACTCGCGCCATGGGCACCCCGGGCCATCAGCGAGTGTCGACGGCGAAGCGTGGATCCCCTTCTGTGACTTTCGGCGACACACGGCGGCGCCATGTGTCGAACGTCGGCCCGCGTCCGTCAATTCCTTTGAGGGGAGATGGCTTTCGCCCAGATGGCCTGATGCTGGCCGACGTACTGAGTTGCGGCTCTCCAATGGTCACCGTGCCCGCTGGCAAACATCGTGCCCCAAGGCTCCTGACCTGTCTCGTGAGACGAGCTCAGAAGGTTGTACATTGCTGCGGCACGCCGATGCATCGCGGCAGGGAGGTCTGCGCGCAGGCCAAGGTCTGCTGCATAGCCATCCACGAATGCTGCGAGATTCTGTGCCGATTCCTTGGGAGCCTGCTGGGTGTTGGAAAGTGTGAAGGCTTGGGCGGCGTAGGCGAGATCCCAAAGGCGGGTGCTCGGCGCGGCAGCGTCCCAGTCGATAAAGGTCCATCGTTCGCCGATGATGAGGTTCCACGGTGCGAGGTCGTTGTGGCAGATTAGCTCTTCGCCGGGGCTGGGGATCGCCGTGGTCCACGACGCGTCGGGGTCGGGTGTAAATGTTTCGCTGGCGTCGTGGATAGCTCGCACCATCGCTCCGACCCTGCCAAGTTCCGAATGTTTGAGTGGATCCGAATCGAGCGCAAGCCGCCCTGGGATGAACTCGGTGACCTGCCTGCCCTGCTCATCCTGGCCGAGGGCAGTGGGGACATCGACACCCGCCTCCCGAACTGCTGTCATGAACGCGAGCACACTACGGGTTGCCTTGGTCCACGGTTTGCGGACGGTTGAACCCACACGCACGACGACGCCGCTGGCGTTTCCTCCGCTGAGTATTTCCTCGTCTTTCATAGCTAAAGACTAGTTCTCGAAAGATGGGTGTCCGAAAGCCGCCCCTCGACGGGCACGATGTCGGAGGTTGTGTGCCGTCGGCGACTAAGTACTGAATCCGCGATCTGCTGCGCGGCGTGGTCCGCTGTGATGTGCGTGGTGTCGATGACCTCTGCGTCCTTTCCTGGACGGGGTGGCAATGGGCCGAGGTCCGACCCGGGCCTCGGAATAATCAATCGGCCGGACGGGCCATGGACTCGCATGTCTCGGGGTTCGGCGGGCCGGCTGACTACGCAGACCATGCCGTCTCCGTGCCGCGGAACGGAGACGGCATGGCTTGCCGGCGTGGGGCTCTTCCGCTGCTGGGACGCCAGACGAAATAGGTACGCGGCATGAGCTCTTGGACGACTGGGTCTAATTTGCGTCTGCCGGGACCGCAGGACGTATCCGCAGAAAGAGTCCGACGAGCACTGCTGTGGCGAGGCAGAGGCCGGCGTTGCTGCCGATGGCTGGCAGTACTGCGTCCAGGACCTGCTGAGGGGCGTTGCCGCTGCCGTGCCGGAGGAGGGACGCGGCGAGGATGGTGCTCATGACCGGGATGCCCATGGTGATGCCGACCTGCTGGCTCATGGTCGTCAGCCCGGTGGCGAGGCCTTGTTCGGTGTCTGGCAGCCCGGTGGTGGCGGTGACCATGAAACCGACGATGGCGGCGAGGTTGGCGACGCCGCCGATGAAGGTTCCGATCAGCACGATGATCAGCGATCCCTGGCTGGTGTTGATGAGGAGCAGGGATCCGGTGGCGGCGGCCTGGATGGTGAGGCCGAGGATGATGGTGTTTTTGTTGCCGAGCCTGCCGATGAGCTTCGGCGCGATCAGGCCGCCGACGATGGTGCCGGCGCCGAGCACGGCGAAGGCCATGCCGGCCCCGAGCGGGGTGTAGCCGAGGACCTGCTGGAGGTAGAGGGTGAGCACGAAGACCAGGGAGGTTTCGGTGGCGAACGCGAGGATCCCGGCGATGTTGCCCCAGGCGATGTTGTTCCGGCGCAGGATGGTCACGGGGACGAGGGCGTGTGCTGTGTTCTTTTCGATGAAGAAGAACACGATGAACAATGCCGCGCCTGCGGTCAGGGAGCCCCAGGCCAGCGGGTCGGCCCAGCCCTTCTCGCCGGCCGTGGTCAGGCCGAAGACGAGTGCGAGCAGGGCAATGGTGACGGTGACGGCGCCGGGGACATCGAGCTTCGTCCTGTTCCCGCGGGCGGATTCGGTCAGGAGTTTCGGGGCCAAAATCAGAACGAAGGCCGCGACGGGGATGTTGATGAAGAACGCCCACCGCCAGGAGAGCAGGTCGGTCAGGAGTCCGCCGAGGATCGCGCCGGTGGTGAAGCCGGCGGCCATGAGGGAGCCGTTCAGTCCCAGGGCTTTGTCCCGCAGCGGTCCCTCGGGGAAGGACGTCGTGAGCAGTGACAGGGCGGCCGGGGTGACGGCGGCGGTGGCGAGGCCCTGGGCGACACGTGCGGCCAGCAACAGGCCCGGATCGGTGGCGAGGCCGCCGAGAAGGGAACCGATCCCGAGCAGCGCCATGCCGGCGATGAAGAGGCGTTTGCGGCCGAAGAGGTCAGCGACCCGGCCGAAGAACAGGGTGAATCCTGCCGCGCACAGCGCGAACGACGTCGCGATCCACTGCAGGTGTTCCAGGGAGAATCCGACGTCGGCCCCGATGCGGGGGAGCGCGACGTTGAGGATGGAGAAGTCCACCGCGAGGGTGAAGCTGGCGGTCAGCAGCAGGACCATGATGAGCCGCTGCCGACCGGTCATCCGGGCAGGCGCTGCGGGAGCTGGCGGGGCCGGTGGTGCGGTGAGCTGGGGGAGTGGTGAGGTGTCGCGGGCTGTCATGGCGGGGATGTCCGATCGCTGAAGTCTGGGATGGGTTCCCTTCCACCCTGCCGGTCCCGGGCACGGACAGCCACGCCGTGCTGTGGGTAGCACTGCCAGTGCTACCCACAGTTGGCGATGTTCGGGAATACTCACAGGTATGAATCAACCGGCAGCCATGGGCGAGTTCCTGCGCAAACGACGGGCCTCCCTGAGCCCGGGCGATGTCGGGCTGATGGACTACGGGACGCGGCGGGTGCCTGGCCTGCGGCGTGAGGAGGTGGCGATGATGGCCGGCATGAGCGTGACCTACTATGCCCGGCTGGAACAGGGCCAGCACCTGAACGCCTCCGACGCCGTCATTAACTCCCTTTCCAGGGCGTTGGCCCTGACCGACGTCGAACGCAAGCACCTCGCGGACCTGTCCGGCATCAGGCGGCGGAACGCGAAGCCTTCCCGCAGCCGCCCGGACCATGTCCGGCCCGGGACGAAACGGCTGATCGAGAACATGCACACGGTCCCGGCGGTGGTGCTGGGCAAGCGCACTGAGGTGCTGGGCTGGAACGTCGCCGGCCACCGCCTGGTCGCCCCGCATCTGGACTTCGATTCCCCGGAAACGCCGTCACAGCGGCCGAACATGACCCGGATGCTCTTCCTGGACGACGCCACACGGGACCTGTATCCGCACTGGCGGACCGAGGCCGGCCGTGCGGTGGCCTCCCTGCGGCTCCTGTCCGGCCGGTTCGCCGACGACGCCGATCTTGCAGCGCTGGTCGGTGAGCTGACCCTCAAAAGCCCGGAGTTCGGCGTGATGTGGGCCGAACACCCGGTAGAAAACTGCATGTCCGGCAACAAGACAATGAACCATCCCGAGCTCGGCCCGCTTGACCTGGGGTTTGAGGTCCTGACCATGCCGGATGATTCCGGTCACCGGATCCTGACCTACACGGCCGAACCCGGCAGCGCAGAGGCCCGCGCACTGGCCCGGCTCACAGACGAACGAACTGTTTTGACGCCCTGATCAAAAGAAGCTCGCTTCGCGAGTATGCGGACCGATTCGCTTCCAAGTGCTCTCGGGAGGCATTTTCGATGAAGGCCGTTGTCTGTTCCAGTGTGTTCGGACCCGAAAGAGCCGGCACTTACGTGTTGGCTCGTTCTGTTGCAGGTCCGAGGGTGCCTTAGTCTGCGAGGAAACGTGTCAGCGTGTGGGCTGTATCCACAGCGAGAAGTGCATGGGCCGGGCCCAAGCCGGCTGGGTGTTTAGCTTTCCCATGACCTGACCCCACCTTGTTTCGGAGTTCACCCAGGTTCTGCACCAATGAGACTTGGCTGCTGATGAGTTTGATCAGCGCTCCGTCTGTCGACCCGAGAGCCTTGTCGATGCTCTGGTCTGCGAGGTGGGGCCGCAAAACTTTCCACCAGTCGCTCAGATCCGGCGCGGCTTTTGTAGGGGCAACGCCGTGTGTCGCGGAAAGGGCTTTGAAGGCTGCCTCAACAATTTCCTTCGCAGAGCCTATTGCGCTTGAGATCTCAGCTCGCGTCCGCCGAGTTCGCATGTGTCGAAGGTGACCGTCGATGACCGAGTCTCCGACTAATCCACGTAGATGGGGCCACCCTCCCGGGGCATCGCGTATTGCAGGAGCAACGTCCTCATTTTCCCCGAGATCGCGAAGCGATTCCGTCAGTTCGACGATCCGCCCTCGGATGTCGGCGGTGAAGTTGGTCAGGCTACGTTCGACTGATCCCGGGTCAGCGGTGCTGGCCACCAGAGGTGGGGGAGCGCCCAGTGCCCGGTAGCTTCTGAAACGATCGTCGGTGAATATTCGCATCGCCGCGTCATTTACGTCAGCCACCCATTTGAGGATTTTGTCGTAGACGCGGTCTTGACGTTGGTCAATAAAGATCCCGAGAGCGATGTCGTGGTCACGGCGAGCTTCTGGGCTCAAACCTGCTCGGAGCGACGTCGGAGACGACGAGTTCTGAGCCCTCATCAGCAGCTCTGCTGTAACAGCCTCCGAAGCCTCCGCCTGGCGGAGGTAATACGGGACAGCCTCGTGCAAGAAGACGAGGTGTTTGACTCCCGAGCGGACGAGTGCGCGAATCCGTTTGATCCGGTCCTCTAGGAGCCAGTCATCGTCGATGCTCACGACTCAGGCTCCCAAATCAGCGAAGTCCGGTGAGGAAGCCACTCGAACAGCGCGCAGGACCTGCATGAGTACCGTCAATGCTTCGAACACCCCGAAGGTCTCGCCGAGAAATTCAATGTAGCTGATCCCCTTCGGATCCTTGTCGGAGACAATCCGCCCAGATCTAAGATCGTGACGGGCAGTCGCGTGACCGATTGTGTTTCTCCTGCCGCTGTTGAGAAAAGAAGCCAAACACTCCCAACCAGGAACTTGGGCTGCATAGGCGATTTTGTGGGCGTTGGCGAGCTTGTCGAATTGTGTGAGCGTCCTGGCGGGTTTGAGGTCTGCCGGGTGATCGTCGCCAAAGTCATTGGGATCCATACGCTTTGTCCCGTTCTGCGCCGCCACGGGAATCCAGAGGCACTTACAGGCCATCTCGAACCCCTGTTGGTAGAGGTCACGCACCAAGGAGAATTCGTCACGAAATAGTACGAGCTCGTCCAGGTTGCCCGGGCTGTCAGCTGCAATGTACCTGACGAGTTTGCCCATTTCCCAGGACTCATAGTCCGAAACGAAGTGGTCAATCAGTCGAAATAGATCATGTTCAGTTTGTTGTGCCTCGCCACCACGCTTACGGATGACAGCGGTATATGCCTCGTTCCGTAGCGCTGCGACGTGCTTGCGCCCAAAGCGCTCGAACAGCTTTGCGCTGCGGTCTCCCGTGCGTCCCACGATTTCGGCTGTAGACACGCCAACCGCTTGGTAGGCGATCGTTGTTCGCTGATGAGCTGTCTGGCCCACTGACTTCAGGCCAAACTTGGACCTGACAGTTTTGTCGAACATTTCCCAGTTCTGCTGCAAGTAGTACTCGAACGCGATACGCACGACGGGCCAAAGGCCTTCAATTGCACCATTTGCCGTACCCCGATCCTCGCCGAAGGTGAGGAGGGAGTCCTGTCCCAGGACGCTGAAAAGCGTGAGCGTAGAGAACGATCCGATGCCGCTATGCGAATCAGCGTCATACCGAGAGGGCACGAACGGATTCACGGTAACAACGCGATGCTCGGCCGGAAGGTCCGTTTCCTCGACCACATCACACGTGAAATCGACACGGTGCGCCGGCAGTTCCTGACCCGACATCCGTGCCCGGATGGGGAGATGGCAGTGCGGGCACGGCAGATAGAGCTTCGTCAACGTAGTCGGTTCTGCGCCGACCCGAGCCACGAATACATGCGAGCAACCGGGACAACGCAAATGGTAGCGAGAGATCACGCTGCCACCTTAGCCTGTGAGCCGCGACGGCAAGAGGCGGTGGAGGCGCCTATCAGCAACGCTCAAAAACGACCGTTATCGACTTTCGCGGGGTGCAAAACTTCTCGCGGATGAGTTTTGACCTACTTTCGGTCGAAATCCGTCATTCGCATCTGTGACTTTCGGCGGTAAATGGCGGTCTTTTTGCGGCGCTATTTGGCGCGAAGCCTCGAGTCCGTGGCTGCGGTGTCGTCATCTAAGGGACGCGTCCCATACAGACGTCGTTGATGCCTGTCCCACTGAGGGATCCTTGGGTTCTTGCGGTGATTGCAACACTTAGCGGATGGGTGTTGTCGTGGCGAGGTATTCGATTTACGTAAGACCGGATCTTCTGCAGCTGTTTTGGACCGGGATGCAGGCCGGTCATTTCATCACCGACGCCGTTGTGCCGATCAATACGAGCAGACGGACCGGACGCCGGGTCCTGGCCGAGGCCGGGGGTGTCAGGCCACGCCGCGGCCGGGATCTGAAGGGCAGGTGCCTGACCTTCGCCCAGCGTGAAGAGATCGCAATACTGCGCGCCCAGGGATACTCGCTGCGCCGGATCGGGGCCGTGATCGGCCGGTCGGCCTCGACGGTGTCCCGGGAGCTGCGGCGCAATTCGGTGGCCGGGTTGCCTTACCGGGCAACGTCGGCTCACGTTCTGGCGTATGAGCGGGCTCCGCGGCCGAAACCGGCGAAACTGCACACGAACACGGTGCTGCGTGTGAAGGTGGAAGAGGACCTGAAAAAGAAGTACTCGCCGGAGCAGATAGCAGGACGACTCCGGGTTGACTTCCCTGATGAGCCGGAGATGCGGGTGTCACCTGAGACCATTTACCAGTCCCTTTACGTGCAGTCCCGCGGAGCGCTCAACCGTGATCTGGCCGCGTGTTTACGCACCGGACGTGCACTCAGGCAGCCCTGCAGGAAAGCCGGCCAGCGGAAGAACCGGATCCTCGGGATGATCAATATTTCCGAACGTCCTCCCGAGGTTCAGGACCGGGCCGTGTCGGGGCATTGGGAAGGGGACTTAATCATCGGTAAAGGGAATCAGTCCGCGATCGGGACGCTGGTCGAGCGGACCACCAATTACACGATGCTCGTGCACCTGCCAGACGGGTACAAGGCCGAACAGATGCGTGATGCGCTGGCCGCGAAGATCAAGACGCTCCCCGAGGCGCTGCGGCATTCCCTCACCTGGGACCAGGGCATCGAAATGCAGGACTGGAAAACCGTGAAGATCGACACCGGCATCGAGATCTACTTCTGCGACCCGCACTCACCCTGGCAGCGAGGCATCAACGAAAACACGAATGGCCTGCTGCGCCAGTACTTCCGAAAGGCACCGACCTGAGCATCCACAGCGCCGAAGACCTCGACTGGGTCGCTCAGGAACTCAACGACCGGCCACGCAAAAGACTAGAGTTCAGAAAACCGATCGAACTGATCGAAGGACTCCTGTTGCAATGACCGCCTGAATCCGCCGATCCCTCAGCGGGAATCATGTCGGCTCGGCTGGCCTGTTGGCACGCAGTAGTGTTCTTCGGGTGAATGAGGAAGCTGAAATACTTTCCGGCGGCAACGCTTCCGAGAGTGTCGTTCGTATTGGCAATACGGTCCGCAAACCGTGGCTGGAAAACTCTGCCGCTGTCCAGAAGTACCTGAAAGCCCTCCAAGCAGCTGGCCTCGACGTTCCCAAACCCCTCGGCAAGGATCACGCTGGGCGGTATGTCACCGAGTACGTCGAGGGTGTGTCTGCGCTGGACCAGTTGCCACTAGGACAGCATGACCTCCTGCGGGTCGGCCGTTTGATTCGTCAGATTCACGATGCCAGCGAAGGATTTGAACTCCCGGACACGACCGGATGGAACGTTTTGCTTCCCGCCGAGAATCCGAACCTCATGTGCCACAACGACCTCGCTCCATGGAACCTCATTGTGGGTGAACGGTGGGTGTTCATCGATTGGGACGCTGCGGGCCCGCGCACGCGCCTCTGGGACCTGGCATATGCAGCGCAGTCCTTTGGGATGCTCTTTGAAGGCCAACCGGTTCCAGAGGCAGCTGCCAGGCTCCGCGCCGTTATTGACGGTTATGGGGCTGACGAGATCATACGCGAAGCGTTGCCCGAGGCCCTGGGAAAGAGGACGGCGGCCATGCACGAGCTGCTGAAGTCCTCACATGAAACCGGATTCCAGCCTTGGGCCGACATGTACGTCAACGGACACGGTGCGCACTGGCGCACTGCGGCTGACTATGTCGTACGCAATCAGTACGCCTGGAAACAGGCCCTGACCTAAGCTGGGGCCGGCCTCCCGTTACGGCGTCCGTCCATTCCTCTCAAGAGGATGCCACAATCTGTGAATGCCCCTCATTCAAGTTCTCAATGCCTCCCCCTCATCCACGGAAAAGAAGCGGCAGCTGCTGGCTGCGCTGACGGCCACTTACGCTGAGGTCATGGAAATTCGTCCTGACACGATCCGGGTGACCTTGCAGGAGCTCCCGCGCGAGAACTGGTCTGTCGCCGGCATCACCTTGGCGGAGTCTGGACAGGACGAATCCATCTGAACTGACGCCGCAGCTTGGGGGACCCGCTGCTCCGACTGAGTTTTGGACCACCGCAGTAAACCGTTCGAGGATCGTCTACCGGACTGTGCTCTCCCGGATTGCGGCGTAGAGGAACATGTCGCAACGCTTTCCGGCGATCTCCTGGTGACTGCGAAGCAGTCCCTCGCGTTCGTAGCCGGCACGTTCGGCGGTGCGGATAGAAGCTGCGTTCCACGGCTCGATATACAACTCGACACGGTGCAGATGCGGAATCGTCCAGGCAAAGGCAGTGAGGGCGCACAGCGCATCGGATGCAATTCTGTGGCCTCTCTCGTTTGGGGCAACGGCATATCCAACCTGAGCGCGACCTGTGTCCAGCTCCCTGATCCAGAGTCCGATGTTCCCCACGGAGCGATCAGTTTCAAGGTCGGCTATCGAGAAGGAGAATCCCGTCCCTTCGACGTGGCGCTGCCGCTGCCGCTCAATCCACGCCAGGGCTTCTTCATGAGTGGCATGCGGTGGGAGGCTTCCCACCGTGGGGACATACCGATCTTGGGAAAGGTCCATCGCCATCGCCGCGTCCAGATCCGTGAACCTGCGCAGCCGGATACGGCCATGCTCCGGATCGGAACACGGCCAGGGCGGAATGTCACCGCTCATGCTCATATCCCTAATTTTGCATTGGGCACCAAAGTAAGTAGTCACTGAATTGATTTCCTGAGTAGGCCAATTACAGGGAAGGCGAGAAGAACGAGGAGGGCATTTAGCCCCCAGGGAGCCCAGGGCGCGAGGGGAAGGAGTCCTGCGAAGAGCGGAGCGGTGAGGGCGGCGGCGGTGAACGAGTACTGGAAAAGCGAAAAATAGGCGCCCTTCTGTTCTGGCGGTGCGATCTCGGTCAGTAAGGAGAATGCTCTGGGGCCGCCGATCAGGCTTCCTCCTGCTAGCAGCACGGTCGCACCGATAAGTGCTGCGGGCCGGTACTCGGAGGGAAAGGCCACAAGCAGCGCCATCGCGATTCCCCATCCTGCCTGGATGCCCGCTGCGAGAGCCAGGTTCGTGGTCCGGCTGAAGCGCTTGGTTTGGGCCACGGCCCAGGTTCCGGCGACCGCACCGAGCCCTGTGTTGACCGCGATCGACGCCCCCACGGCCCATCCGGAGACACCGAGGATGCCATCGGCGTACGGAGGCATCACGACCAGGAACAAGTCAACGCTGAGGAACAGCAAGAATGCGGTTGTTCCAAGGAGAAGGAATGTCTTATTGCGCAGAGGAGCCCAGACGCTGGCCGGCGGGATCTCCCGATCGGTGGCCACCGGCCGCGCCGAAGGCACCGCAACCGCGAGGGTCGCCGATGCCGCAACGAAGGTGATTGCATTCAATGCGACACAGGCAACCACACCCACGTTGCCCGGAATTCCCAAGAGCAGACCCCCTGCTAGGCCACCGACGCCGAACGCTGCGGTCCTGACCATGTTCACGGTCGCGAAGGCCCGGTCATGGTCCCCATCCTGCGCCGCGGCGGAGGTCATCGCCCCGAGCGCGGAGTAAAAGACCTGCACCCCGGCAGCGGTCAAGGCGGCCGCCACGACCGCAAGTGGGACGTCCCGCGCCGCGAGGTAGGCAAGCATGCCTGTGGCCTGAAGGACCTGGGACGTCACGACGACGCGCTTAGGCCCCCAACTGTCGACAAGACGCGCAACGGCAGCTGGAGCGAAGGTTCCCGCCACAGTTCCTACGGCTAACACGACGCCGGCAGTGCTCAGCGGGATCCCCACAACCTGCTCGAGGTACACGAGGGTTAGGGGAAGAAAGAGACCCGAACCGAAGTTGTCCACGCCGAGGCCGACCAGCATTGCCCGGAACCCCAACCGTCCACGACGCTCAGCGCTAGTAATTTGCACCATCGGGTCACTCTTGCACCCGCCGGATGGAGAATCCAGTCAACTTTCTGCCGGGCGTTAACCGTCTTGACGACAGTCTTGGTCGCGGCCGCATTCATGCCCGCGGGAACTGTCATCACGTCGACCGCTGTGGAAACAGCCGTCTCTGACGCCGCCCCTTAACCCCAGATCAGGGAGAAGACCGGCACTAACGTGCCGGTCTTCTTCTTGTCCCCAAGCTTCCATAGGGGAAAATATCTCTGCACCCAGGTTCCTGGACTGAATAGGGGCCTCATCTGACTATGTCAACCTTTTTTGGCCCCAGCATGACGGTTATTTCTGGCCCCACTGAGGAACTTTGGTTGCTCTGGTCCCGCGGGTGCCCTGCGGTCATGGATCCTTCATTTACCACTGCATAGACTGTGGCGCCGTCCTGTACTTTCCGCCCGCGACGCGCCGGCGTAGCGTGAGGGCATGGTGGAGCAGACGCGGTGCCATCCGCTCGGACTGGTTCCTTTGATCCTGCTGCTGGCTGGATGCGCCGGCGGCGGCACTCCGGCGCCGGATCCTGCGAGCGACTCCCCGCCTTCGTCGTCCACGGCCCCAACCTCCGTCGCGGCACTTCCTCCGCCTGCCGGGCATTACGAGGCGGGATGCCTGCAGGGCCAGACCGACGCTGCGGGGTTCAGCCCGACCGGCGGAAGGCACTTCAACGTCGACCCGCTGTTCATCAGGGACAACTACTCCCAGACCGGCGATGTCACACCTCAGCCTATGAACGGCGTTCAATGGATGAAGGATCCGTACTGGCTGCGCGCCGGGCAGACGGTCACCGTCACCGTGGCGTCGGAGCAGCAGACGACCGTGGGACTCGTGGCCCAGTACGGGGCGACAGAGGGCAACACATCCGTGACCTTCACGGCGTGCCCGGAGGAGAAAACCCCCTACACCTGGTGGCCGGGCGGCTTCCTGGTCCACGGAACGGAGACCAGATGCATCAGGCTGAGCGTGGAGGTGGCGGGGACTCAGGGGGCCAGAAGGCCTGTCATCCCCGTCGGTTCCGCCCCGTGCCCCACGTCCTGGTGAGGGTCTGAAGGATTCCGTCAGACTGTCGCGCCCTGACCCAAGTCAGCGGGGTGGGGTCAGCTCCATGCCACGGAACGATGCTTATCTCGCATAGACCAGAAATCCGTGGTCGTAGCTCACGGCGCGCCAAACCTCATCTGCTCCGCCCACCAAGAGAGCGGAGACACCGGCAACCAGCCTAGGTCCAGCGATTAGCTAGCGGCTTGTTGGTTGAGGGTGTGGGCAAGGCGGTAGGAGTCGGTGCCGGTTTCGATGATGGTTCCGTTGAAGGTCAGCCGGTCCACGATGGCGGCGCAGAGACGCGGGTCGCTGAAGGTTTTGGTCCAGCCGGAGAAGGATTCGTTGGACGCGATGGCGATGGAGTTCTTCTCCTCGCGCTCGGTGAGGACCTGGAAGAGGAGTTCGGCGCCGCGGCGGTCCAGTTCCATGTAGCCCAGTTCGTCGATGCAGAGCAGGTCCACCCGCCCGTAGCGGGCGATAGTCTTTGCCAGGACTTTCTCATCGGCGGCTTCGACGAGTTCGTTTACGAGCCGGGTGGCCAGGGTGTACTTGACCCTGTAGCCCTTCTCGGCGGCGGCCGTGCCGAGTCCGATGAGCAGGTGGGATTTGCCGGTTCCAGAGTCCCCAATCAGGCAGAGGGGTTGTCCTTTGCGGATCCATTCCCCGGTGGCCAGGGTGTGGATGGTGGCGGGGTTGATGTTCGGGTTTGCATCGAAATCAAAGTCCCCGAGCCACTTGTCCCGGGGAAAGTTCGCGGCTTTGACTCGGCGGATCGAGGAGCGCCGGTCCCGGTCGTCGCATTCGGCCAGCAGCAATTCGGCCAGAAAGCCTTGGTAGGAGAGTTGTTCCTTCCCCGCGACGATGAGGGCTTCATCGAGGACCCCGCGGATGGTGGGTAGGCGCAGTCGGCGGCAGGCCTGGTCCACGGCGGCGACCGCTGCCTGCTCAGTCAGGCCGCGCCGCCGGCGCAGGGTCGGGGTGATGGTGGTGGCCGGTGCGGTGGGGCTCATGAGATGTTCTCCTTTGACGCGGTTCCTGCGGGGTATTCGGAGCGTTTGGCCAGCAGCTCGTCATAGGCATTGACCGAGGGAAGGGGCCGGATGTCAGGCGGGAGTCCGGCAATGACCGCGGCGGGGTCCATGAGCCGGCGCTGGGTGAGACTGACAACCCGTTGCACTTTCTCTTCAACATGAGCACCGGGATGACGGTCGGAGCTGGCCCCACCCAGGGAAGAGGTCATGGCGTGTCTGCGGGCTTCGACCGCGACGACGTCGGCGCTGACCGCGCCCACTCCCAGCGCCGCGCTGATCCCTGCATGAATGTCTGTGGCATTCATGGACCGGTGGAGGAGCAGGACGTCGATCAGTTCCCGGGTCAACGGCGTCGCCGTTGACCCGGCGGGAGGCGGCCCAGAAGGCTTCGTGGGCGGACGTGAACGCCCCGGACTCCCGCGCTCTGGCCAAAGCGGTGGAGCCGGGGAGGGCTCCGGGTTTGGTTTTGAGAACTTCGAGATAGTGATCCAGCTGGACCGATTGACCGGACCGGGCGGCGACCCGCTGATGCCTGGCGACCACGGTGCGGCCATCGAACACCACGACCTCGGACGCCCGCAGCGAGACCCGGACCCTCCGGCCGATGAACCGGGCCGGGACGGAGTATTTCACCATCCGGACCGTGATCATCGAGGACCTATCGACCCTCGGGTTCAGCACCAGGCCAGGATCAAATTCCTCGGCCGGCAACGGGGCCAGGAATGGCCGTTCGATCTCGAAGTCCTGGCCTATGGTGCGGATCCTGTCGTTGATCCGACGGGCCTCGTCCTCGGCTTCCCAAGCCCGTATCCGGTCGTTGAGCTCGTCCAGGGAGCCAGCGACCGGCATCGGTGAAAGCCGGTTGCGGCGGAACCAGCCCACCTCACCCTCGACGCCGCCCTTTTCATGGGCCCCTGCGATGCCAGGCTGGCAATAGAAGGGATCGAAGCCGTAGAACGAACGGAACAGCACCCACCGGTCGTTCTCCTGGCGGTGCCGGCCCTGCCCGAACACCACAGCGGTCACCGCGCTGGTGAGATTGTCGTAGCGGATGTGTTTGGTGGGGATGCCTCCCAGAACTTTGAAGGCCTCGATGTGCCCTTCGAGGAAGGCTTCCTGGGCCTGGGTCGGGTAGATCCGGTGGATTGCTCTGCCCGAATGCGATAGCCGGAAGATGAACATGTGGCACTTCGTTTTCGCCCCGTTCAGCACGACATAGACCTCGCCGAAGTCCACCTCGGCCTCCGCGCCCGGAGCATGTTCCTGAGGGACGAACACCTCGACGCGGCGGCCGGCCTCGACATCAATCTGGGCTCGACGGACCCTTACGTAATCACGAACTGTCGAATACGACAGCTCCTGCGCACCGTGCTCTTCGATGAGTCGGGCCAAAATGCGGCGGGCGGTATGGCGCTGCTTCCGTGGCGCCGTCGTATCCTCGGCCAGCATCGTGTCGATCGCGCCCTTGAACGGCTCGAGCCTCCAGGACACACCCTGTCTCTGTTTGCGCTCCGGAGGGGCGGCCGAATCCAGAGCCTGCCTCACCGTTCGTCTATGAACTCCGTACCGGACCGACAACGCACGAACCGACAGGCCCTCAACCCGGGCGTCCCTTCGGATCCGCGCGAACAACTCCACTCTCGACTCCATCCAGACCAGCCTTCCGCCGCATCCATCCACTGATGGATCCAACGTTGAAGGTGGGGCCACAAATAACCGTCACAAGCGCCCGGCGAGTCATGAAGTGGGGCCAGATATAACCGTCCTACCGGGGCCATCCAAACCTGTCACAGCCACTCATCCGACTCGCACGGCGTCCGGTAAAGGATCCTCTACCGGACACCACAGGGTAAACCTGTCCGACTAAACGATGTCATGGCTGCATTCGTTGGATAGTCTCAGCTGGTGACTGACTACCGGCAACATCCCAGCGTCGTGGCACACTGGCGCGATGACTCACTCCAGCCCCATCCAGAAGCACAGGATGCGGGAGAGACCATATGGTTTGCTGTGCCCCCTGAACCTGATGCGGAACAGATGTGGGAGGGTCTTCGCGGTCGACTGGAGAAGGACGGCACAGCGACTGTTCTGGGCATCCCCGCTTATCTCTATGACCTTAACTTCGGTGATCGTGTGAACGTCATGCAATCTGCGGAGAACGCTCTCGTTGCCACCGGGGTGGAGCACGACGCTCGGAACTTCACCTTCAGAGTCCTGCTGAAATCTGACGACCCCAACGCGTGGCAGCCCCTAGGATCTGAGCTTGCCGAGCGCGGCTGCCTTCTTGATCTCATCTCTCCGCGGTTCTTCGCCGTATCTTCCAGCGAGGCCCAGGCACAGGAAGTCGCCGACAGATTGTTCGCATTGCAACACGAGGGCGTCCTTCATTATGAGACTGGTCGAACGCGGCAGCCGGGATAGGCGCCATGGGAGCTGGCGCCCGTTCTAGGATCCCCTTCCGGACGGGCCATGCGGCAAAGAGCGCCGCCAGAACCCCGCCATTTATCGCCGAAAGTCACAGCCCACTGCTGTCATTTTCCGAAGTCGTCTGCACGGAATGTCCGAAGTCCTCTGCGCTCCGGTCCAGGGGGAGTTGAGTGGGCGTCACCCAAACCGGTCAGGGTCCTGGCAGCGGCGTCGGGTGTCGCCGAGGGGGCACTGTCGACCGAGATCGCGGGGTTCGGTGGGGGCGGGTTCTTCGTCCTCGTATCGGTGGTCTTTCTTGGCCGTATGAGGAATAGCGGGATGAGTGCCGCGGTGATTGCGGCGCAGATGAAGAATGTTGTTCGGGGACTGGCAGTGCTGATGAGTGGGCCGGCGATACCGAGGCCTAATGGGCTGGCGAGTGTGAGACCGGCAGCCCAGAGGGTGAAGGCCGGTTGTTGTTCGTGGTCCTGAAGAAATGACTGAAGCATCGAGTACACCAGGGCCGTGAATGGTCCGAAGACCAGGCCTCCGAAGAAGAAGGCTGCGCACGTTCCGGTCACGGTTGTCGCAAGGCCGAGTCCGATGACGCAGAGCGCCCATCCGGCGACGATGGCGGTTATGACGGCCAGCTGAGGTGCTTTGCGCAGGAAGTTGACGGCGAATGCGCCGATAAACGCGCCTATCCCGAAGCAGGTCCACACCAGGCCGAGTGCGGTGGCTGGTTCTGCAAGGTCGCCTGTGATGAACAGGGGCAGGGCTACCTCCACGGGTCCGTAGAAGAGGTTGAAGAAGAAAATCAGCAGGAAAAGGCGTACGGCGGCCGGGTTGCGGGTGAGGATCTGAAGGCCAGAGGAAGGGGATTCGCGTCTGCTTTTTTGTACTGGCCCGCGTGCCGCGGGAATGCTGAAAAGCGTGGTGAGCAGAAGCAGGAACGAGGTTCCTCCATTGACTGCAAGCACGAATGCGGGTCCTGCAGTGGCGGCGAGCATTCCCCCAACGGCAGGTCCGATGATAAAGAGGCCCATGCTGTCCGTGGTGCCAAGGATGCCGTTTACCGAGTACTGGCCTTGCTTTTCAACGAGACCCAGGGCCAGCAGGCGCTGGCCGCTTGAAGACAGCAAACGAAGAAAGGAACTGACCGTCAGGAGCGCGATCAGGCTCCAGACCGTGAGTTGTTCGGTCCACGCCAGGACCGCTGCAAGGGTCAGGAGAGCAGACCTAAACGCCGTGTCGGCGAGGACGACAGTCTTCGGGATATACCGGTACCGGCTGAGCCCGTAGAAGAGGCTGATGCCTGTAGGGATAAGGAATGGAATCGCGAAGACCAGGGAAATAGCGAGGGCGGCGCTGAAGTCTCCATGGATCTGAAGGACCAGGATGGGAAGGGCTATGAAGGCCATTCCGTCCCCGATTTTGGCAACGGTGTCTCCGGTGAGGAAGGCTGCGAGCCGCTTCGTCCGCAGCACCTGCCAGTAGGAATCATGCTGCACGGCGACCGTCATAGGCCAGAGGCTATGCGCTCAAGTGCACTTGAGCGCAAGGCGAACCCCCGGTAGCTTGACTACATGTCTCCACCTGCCCAGCAGCAGCACCTGAGTATCGGCAAAGTGGCCGCGCGGTCGGGTTTCGCGGTGTCAGCGATCCGCCACTACGAGGAGCTCGGCCTTGTGCGCAGCGCAGGCCGGAGCGGACACCAGCGGGTTTTTGACCGCAGCGTGCTGCGCCGCCTGGCATTCATCGCTGCGGCCCGAAACGTCGGTCTGAGCCTGGCCGAGATCGGCAAAAGCCTTGAAGGGATGCCGCTGGATACGGCACCGACACCTGCGGACTGGAGACGGATCAGCGGACCCTGGAAAGCCAGGGTGGATGCCAGAATCCGGGAACTGAACGTCTTGAGGCGGTCCCTGGACGACTGTATCGGCTGCGGGTGCCTTTCAATGAAGACCTGCGCTGTGCTGAACCCACAGGATGAAGCCGCGGACGGGGGTCCCGGATCCCGGTGGATCATCACCGCTGCCGATGGCGCGAAGAAGACAACCGTGGGCAGGCCGCTTCGCGCTCAGTGACCGTTTTGTGCGATTCCTACAACGTCCCACGGCCTAGCACGTAAATTAACGATGGGTACGTGGGTCCATCGCCGCAAATCCACTCGTTATCCGCAGTTGTACGCGACATCGGGCTTCCCTCACACGGCGCCAGGTGGGTACCGTTTGGATCCTAGTGGGCTCCGTTTGTGTTGACACATTCAGGCGGCCGGCCACCCAAAGAGTGGTCGGCCGCCTCGGCGTTTTCCCGCGGTTGCTTGGATGGCTATGGCGCTGAATTGACCACTGAGGTCTGGACCGACGTCCACTTGATTGCCGTTCCTGCTGGAAAGTTCTCATCGGCTTTCAGCATGACCTCCCGTTCACCGATCAGCAGCCCGGTGGCCGGACCAATAATGATGTCCATCCGGCTTCGTCCATCCGGATAATCAATCCCGATCGCCACGCCGGTCTTGCCGTCCAAGGTTGCCTGCCGGTCTACGACGCTGACTCCGGGAATGAGTGCGGCCGATTTGTAGAGCGCGGCCCGCAGGTCTGCCGGGATGACTCCGGTGCGCAAGGTCTCCGCGATGTCTGTTAGCGCCTTGGTTTCCGGTGAGCGACCGGCGCCCTTGTTCCACGCCTGAATGATTTTCAGGAGAGCCTTGGGGTCGCGGGGCAGAGTTTTTATGCCCTCGTCCAGGGGCATGCCGAAGAGCTGACGCTCCGATTTGTAGAACTTCCCTCCAGGAGCCCGCAGCAGTTCGCTGCCGTCCCTCCCTGCGTCAGCCATCAACTGCTGCTGTTTGCTGGCTTCTGCTTTGGCTGCCTCACTGAAGAACGTGGTCGGGATCCGGGCTTCGCGGTTCCAGGTCCATTCGGCTGTGTGATCGGCGGGGACATAGAGATGATCGGACGTCTTGTCCAGCCACGCAAGCAGACTGCCGTCTTCTGATCGGACGGCGGAAGAGTAGACGGAAGTGGTATCAATCTTCAAGTATTGGGCCGGCCCGACGACCGGGTCAGAGGTGGTGATGGTTGCGGCTGCGGCGGCGTTCAACACTTCGGCTGCTTCGGCGGTCGCTCCAGGGCGGCCGGGGACGACGACGTCGGCCACTACAATGCCGCCGACGAGCAGTGCGGCGGCCGCCGATGCCATCAGGACACGGCGCCGGATGCGGATGGGACTCGCCGTGGCTGGGTCTGTGGCCAGAATGCGGTTAAGATCGGCGCGCGCCCGTAGCGTATCGGCGGAGCCCCTGTGGTCTGCGGCGTCCAACGATCGAAGCAAAGTGTCGATGTCTTGATTGCGGGTCATGGCGTGGTTGTCCTTTCAAGGGAGGAAGCTGGTGCGCGGCAGGGCTGGGGCAGGTGTTCGAGAAGGAGGCGGAGCGCCCGGCGGGCCCGGCTCAGTCGCAGACGGAAGGCGACCGGTGAGATGCCGAGCACGGCCGCTGCCTGCGGCGCGGTGAGGTCTTCGAAGACAACGAGGCCCAATGCCTCCTGATGGACCTCTGAGAGTATGCGCCAGGCTCTTCCCAGGTCCACGCGATTCACGATCGGGTCAGCGTCTTGGTCCAGGTAGGTCAGAGCTGCGGCATCTGCGAGGCGAACACCGAGTGCGAAGCGACGCTGTTCGCCTCGATGCGTGTTCAACAGAATGTTTCGCGTGATGCCGAAGATCCAGGCTCTCGCGTCCTCATGGCGGCCCGGCAACTCATCGAGGCGGCGCCACACGACAAGGAACGCGTCGGCGGCCACGTCTTCGGCGTGGTCTGGGTGTGCGCGACGTTGCACAAATCGAATGAGGTCTGGGTAGACCACTTCATACAACGATCTGAAGGTGTGCTCCCGATCAGGAGCTTGCGAAAAGTGCCTCATGCCCTATACCTGTCTGCTACCCGACCAAGTGTGTCGCACGCAGGCAATTAATTCTGGAAATCAACGTCGCGGTCGTTCCGTTTAGTAACCCTTGGCGGCTTGATGCGTCGAACACCATGGCGGTCCGCCGCGACGGGAACGCCAGGGGAGAGGCCCTGTCGAGAACATCAATAACGACCGTTATCGAAATTCGGGTGCTGCAAAACTGCTGGCCGATGAGTTCTGACTTATGTGGGTCGAAACCGGAGCAAGGTCGCGTGCAATTCGTAGCGAGATCCGGCGGCGTCCTGGTGACCTGGCTGATCAGTGACAACAGAACCGCGCAGCTTCCGGTTGTTAGGCCGGCCGCGACATATTCCTAGCCCAGCTGGTGCATGCACTCGACGCTTCAGTCGCGCAGGACTACCTGGTAGAGGTTGTGGTCTTGCCATTTTCCGGCAATCTGCAGGTATCGCGGTGCCATGCCAATCTGCTGGAACCCGGCCTTCTGCAGCACCCGCTGCGAGCCAACGTTGTGTAGAAGAGTGCTCGCCTCGATGCGATGCAGTCCGAGTTCGTCGCGTGCCATTTCGACTATCCTCTGGACCGCAGCGGATGCCAACCCGCGGCCCGCATAATCGCTATCCACCCAGTAACCCAGCCCCGCATTCTGGAACGGGCCGCGCACGATTCCAGCCACGTTGAATCGACCGACGAGTGTATCGCCGGCAAACAGGCCGAACGGATGCCCCTCGCCGGTTTCATGCGCGACGAGGCGGCTGGCAATGTCGGCAGCCTGCCAGGACTCGGTGTAATACTCCTCGGGCCGTACCGGCTCCCAGTGTGAAAGGTACTCACGGTTGCGCACGTACGCGGCGGCAAGCGCTCCCGCATCACTCAGGCGCAATACGCGCATGCTGACGCTCTCGCTGAGCTGGTGCGATTTAATCATCGGTCAACATTAGCCCAAATCGTCGATTTCCAATCAGGCTCGGCCGCCGATCAGCGCCCCCGGGTAAGGTGAGGATGCCCCTCAAGTTAGAACGTGCGAATGTTCAACTCCGCGGCAGGCTGGAAACCTAGTCGTGCGTAGAAGTCCCTCGACTCGACTGAGGGAGAAAGCACCATCCGTGCCGCCTTGATGCTCTTGGAGAACTGAATCGATGCCTCCACGAGCCGGCCCCCAATTCCGGCGTTCCGAAAGGCTGGGAGCACGTAGGCGTTGCCCAGGTAGACCCACCGGGAAGATGCCTTCCCTGGTTTGGGCATCCTCTCGAAGATCATGAGGTTGAGCATCCCGATAAGCTCGCCGTCCTGCTGGGCCACAAAGAACTTTCGAGGATTGGCATCCATCCAATCGCGGTAGGTGTCTTCAAAGTCTGGATCTTCCTGGATGGCAGGCTCCTGTTCGGACGCCCACATAGCTCTTAGCGTTGCAAGACCGGGCGCGTCATCTGGGCTTCCTTCCCGAATTGTGATCATGGCACCCACCATACTTCGGGGTTACAGCAGCACCCGCAATGCTCGTGATCCAGTCCCAGCAGCAGGCCCACGTCAAAAACGACCCTTAGTGACTTGCCCGGTGGGGCCATCCTGGGCGGTATTGGTAGGTGCGCCATTGCGGCTTGTCTATCGCGTTGGCCCGCCAATTTCTGGATGTGGGTGCAGGTTGCTGCTGATGGTCAGAACTCGCCATCGTTATCAAAGTTGGTCATAAGACCCGGGGAAGCGTTTTTGATTGACCGATCTTGACGCCGTCCGAATGACACTCCAGCGGGTCGCGTTGTTGGACGGTCTTGACGATGAAACACTCTCGCCATGAGTCCTCTGTTTGAACGCAAGAAGGTCCCGCCGCTATCGATTGAAGCTTCCGTGCATTTCGTATCAGCTGCTACGGCCATCCAAGCCACACGTCGACAGGTCTGGGAATTCATCAAGCCACCAGAGAACGGCGTTCTCATGGACCCCGACATTGTGTGCGGCTTCAAGGCGCCGGGCACAGAGGGTGTGGGAGAGCTCCAAGTATTCATCTCGATCCGCGACGGACTGGAACGTGTCTCGGCCCTGGAAGTGATGGAAGAGATTCCGCAGGAGCTGGCGATCACCAGGTCCGTGGGGGGAGAAGATCCAGCTGGGCGGGGACGGACAGTACTTCGTGATGGTGACGATGGTGCAACGGTCCTCGAACATGGGCAGTACTTCACACTGCCGGCCGGGGCGGCCGGATATCTCGGCGAATACGAACGGCAGCACAGACTCTACTGCCGACAGTATGTCGAGCGGGTGAAGGCATTCCTTGAGCGGCAGCCCGGCCAGCCGGTGGGATAGATAGGCGGCTCTGCCTTTCAAACTGAGCAGCGCCCCCGCCTGGGTCCAAGTCGCCGTGTGCTGGGCAGCTCCGTCGACACTGCCCTCAAGAATGGGACTGCAGAGGCTTTTGATTGACTCGATGACTACGGGGTGCGTTGGACGATGCGGTACACCGTGCTCCTGGCGACCTTGAACAGCTCAGCGATCTCGGTGGTGGTGTGTTGACCTCCCTTATATAGGGAGACGAGGTGGGCTTCCTGGCTTTTGCTGAGTTTGGGTTGTTTGCCGCGGAGCCGGCCTTTGGCTTTGGCGACCTGCATGCCTTCGCGGGTGCGGGCGCGGATGAGGTCTGATTCGAATTCGGCGACCATAGCCAGGACGTTGAAGAGGAGTCGTCCGACGGGGTCGGTGGGGTCGTGGACGGATCCGCCGATGCTGAGCTTCACGTTTCGCTTGGTGAGGTCTTCGATGATGTCCCGCGCATCCGGCAGGGAGCGGGCGAGCCGGTCGAGTTTGGTGATGACGAGGGTGTCGCCGGCCCGGACGGCGGCGAGGGCTTCGCGCAGTCCGGGTCGTTCTTTGTTTCTGCCGGTCAGGCCGTGGTCGACGTAGATCCGGTCAGCGGGGACGCCGAGGGCGGCGAGGCCGTTGCGCTGCGCGGTCAGGTCCTGTTCGTTGGTGGATACCCGGGCGTAGCCGATGATGTGCGCAGTCATGGGTGCAACTGTAGCGGTTGAGCGACCTAAGCGGGACAGTTTTGCGGGCGGGGTATACGCGAATCTCGGATCCCAGCATCTATGTGGGATTTTTCACGGCGGGGGAGCGGGTCGAAGGTGTCGCGGTGGGGGACCGGCTTACGGGCACCCACGGCAGCCCGAGTTCCTTGTCCCGTGGGCAACACATTTGTCGAGAAGGTGGGATTGTCACAACAAGGTCGCCAGATAGTGCAGGAACGGGCACCGAAATGTCGGGCCTGCCCTGCAATTCGGCAATGATCTCGCTATGCGTTGAGTCGCTGCGAGCGTCGCACTTCATACCTGCCAACGTCCGGCAGGTAGTCGTTTTGCGCAAATCTGACCACGCGTGCCCATTCTGGGTCCGTTAGATCAACGCCCCAATCCTCACTCTGCTCCGCACCTGCTAGTGGCGTCGCCCATTCGCTTATAGGGTCGACGATGCGAAGCACTTGACGACTGGGAAAGCGGCTATGAGGGTCGTGTTCCAGTTCTACGTGACCCGCCGGATCACCTAAGAGGTATCTGAAACCCGCGGCGATGTCGTCCGTAACTTGGCGACTAGATTCGACGAACACTCCAGGAGCCAGCCGGCCGTCGATGGTGTAACCCAGGAGGTGACGACCGCCCTCAATGGTCACCTGACCGACCACCAGTCGTGCATCTCCGTTGGGTGGGCGTGAGTCCAGCCACGCGAACGACTCTTCGAGATCCTCAGGCTCCTCGGGATGGAGGCGCCCCGGCATAGACGGCTGCGTTTTGAGGGGGAACCCCGTCCACTCCCCACGCTGTTCACGATGAACAATCTGAGGCGCAAGTGTTGCGAACGCGCGCAGCACCGAAAGCATCGTGCCAGCGACCTCCTGCCCACGGAGCCGTGCCTCAAACGCCGGCCGTAGCGCCTGAGTGCTCGGGCGGAGGGAACTATGCGCTGCTAGGGGCACGTCGTCCCAGGCTACGTAGATACGGAGGCCATGGAGTCCTCCCACCAAAACACCGGAGTCTTCCGAAGGACGGACGACATGAAGCACGTGTTGGCTGACGTTTCGCACATACTTGACGGCGTCGATTAGCTCACCAATGTCTGTGCTCAAGAGCTCCGATTGGTACGCCTTCTTTTCAAGGATGCTGCCGCCCAGGCGCTCATTCAAGGTTTGAGCTGCGGAGAGGAAAGTTCGGACCTCAGTGCCCAGTGACTCAATATCCGCCGACGTTGCGGTCTTCGCGTAGAACGCCGATGCGGCCACCTGGATGTCACCCATCAGCGCGGTGAGGACGGTTACCTCATCAGATGTGAGATTCACGGTAGTGGGATTGCTGGAGTTCATCCTCAAATGTTAGACGCGGTCCGCTGCGGGCGACGCAATCGTATCGGCGGCGGAATCCCTGAGTCGATGGGAGATCCACCGCACCACACGTACTTCGCCGCCATGGCCGTCTAGGACATCGATGCCCGCCAGCTGGTTCGCTTCCACGAAGCCCCGTTTGAGGATCGGCGGATTCAGGCGGTCTCCCAACGGGCGGGGTTGTGCAGACGACTTTGGACATTCTGTGCAGTCGACTTCGGAAACTGACAACTACCGTCGCAGCGGTCGCTGGTCGGTGAGACGTCTCGTATCTCAAGGGTTGTGAGAGGCATCCGGTTGGGGATGGGAACTGCCGGGACCTTTAACATTGGCAAATGGTGCCGAACGGCTTACCAGGGCGGTGTCGCGGACACTGCCTTATGCAGGGCGGGCGCCGCAGAGTTGCTCGGCATAGGGAAAGATCGTGCCAGGGAATCCATTTCGTGGCCGGGAGCGTGGCAGCCGGAGGCCTGTGCCGCTTTGCTTCAATTTATCGACGGCGACGACCGAGTTGAGATCGTCGTGGAAGATCCCCTCACTGCGATACACGGCACCTGCGGGGTACGTCTACCTCGAAGGTGCCAATCTGATGGTCGTTTACGACCGCTCGGGTCGTTCAGGCGTTCATCCTTGGCAAGTGGACAAGACCTCGACGTGCTTGACCGCAGAAGGCGGGTTTACTGACCGACAGAATACGGGAAGGCTCAGTTCATGACGCACCTATGTCCTTCTTCTGAATGTATGTTCCGAGTGTAAAGTTGTGTGTAAACTGCGGTCATGACAGATGTCGCCGCTTCACGTCGTCCCCACTTGGAGAACTCGCCCTTAGTGCTCGTCCTCTGCGAAATCCGCTTCTCTCCCGTGCTGGCAATTGATCAACACGTCACCGCTATTCAGGACCATCTTCGCAACAACGGTTTCCCCGACTACTCCGTCGCCACCCAGCAGCAGATTCAGTTCGGCGTCGATGGAGGCGTCCAGCTGCAGCCGAGTCTTCGCTGGTCGTTCGCCTCGGCCGACAAGAAGCGCGTGATAACCCTGACAACTTCCTCGATCGCGTTGCAGGTGACCGATTACCGGACGTTCGAGGACTTTCAGGAGGCGTTGCGTCTCGTCGTCGATGTGCTGAGACGAGAGGTTCAACCTAGCTATGCCGACCGGATAGGCCTGAGGTATGTCGACGCCGTCGTGAACGTCGGCTCCGATCTCACCGAAACCTTCACGGAAGCCGTTACAACGTTTAGCCCGGAGGACTTGGGGGTGGAATCGCTGCTGTCCAGCCAACAGATCCTCGCCCGGTCGGCAGTCGGGCAGCTCCTGATCCGGATGAACCAGGTGGAGAACACCCCGATTCTCCCGCCGGACCTGCTGACACCCGACTTTCCGCAGTTGGCCGCGGTTAAGCCGGGTATCCATGCAATATTGGACATTGACAGCTCGGATGAGTCCCGAACCGCATTCAACTTCGACGTGATCGAGCCCCGACTCTGGTCGGTGCACGGGCCGGCCAGCGCGGCCTTTTGGAAATCCGTGAGGCCGGAAGCCATGAAGAAGTGGGGACTCGTGCCAAGCGACCAGACAGGAGAATGAAATGACCACCACACTCGAACGTCCGCGAACCGGCACCCAGTGGGCATTCACGCCATTGGCCGCGGGAAGCGACAGCGGGGCAAATGCCACGCGGCAGCTGGTCGAGGCGCTTTCGGCGGGCTTAGGGACGGGATCCGACCCTGTTCGGTGGCTGGCTTACTGCAGTCACATGTCGTCGACCAGGTCGTGGTCCTTGTTCGACCGGGAACCGCAGGCACCCGTCTTAGAGCGTCGTCCTGTCTCAGACCTCGTCGACACTATCCGGTCGGCATTCCAACTGTCCGTCACCGAGCTCGCGTCGGTGCTGCGCGTCAAGCGTCCAACAATCTACTCGTGGTTGAAGGACAATCCCGAGCTTCGCCCGGAGAATGAGGATCGTCTTCGCCTCATGGCATCGCTGGCGGATGAGTGGCTGAAGCTCGTGCCTGGGGTGCAGGGGCCCACCTCCCTCCATGCTGCAGCGCCGTCGAGGGACTTCGTCGAACTTCTGTCTTCCGAAGTTTTCGACGCCGATGGTATTCGGATGACACTGGCAGATGAGGCGACGGCGGCGAGGAGCGTCACGCGTCGTAGCCGCTTCCGGGAAGACCTCAGGTCGCGTACCCCGCGACGTTCAGAGTCAAACTTTGACGTTGCGACGGGAAGACCCCTCGGCCCCCAGACGATCAGATGAGCTTCAGTGAGCTCGAGGCAATCACTGCGAGGGGATGGACGCAGGGATCTTTTCTCGGCACTGACGCCGCACGCGACATCGGGCTCGACGGTGACGACATCGACGGATGGCTCGTCGCGTCTCACCCGTGTGATGTAGTCTCCCGGAGTTTGGGCAACGAACCTTTCGTGGACCTCGTGCCCGTGCGCCTGGTCGACGCAGTTGACGGCACCTACGCCTTCGGGGCGAACCCCAGAAAACTCCACGTCGACATCGTTGAACGCGCATTCGAAGCCGACCTGATCGGTCGGCGGACGCTAAGTCGGGAACTGCTCGGAAACGTTACGCCCGCCGGGAACCTGGACAAGAAGTCGGCCCGCACGTTCGCTCAGTGGTTGGGCAGCCGGTACTCCCGGCCGTTCTTCCCAGATGCGTTCAACGACCGCCGGCAGCCATCGTCAAAACGTGTCAACACGGCCCTGAAGCGGCTTGGCTCAAGCCTGTCGGGGGTGTACATCGATGTGGCAGACGCGGAGCTCGGCGACGACGAGGTCTATACGGTCACCTTGCTGTTCACTATTCTCCCAGAGGTGCTCAATGACCCTTCGGCCTGGGCCGACGCGAACAAGGCCGCCGACCAGATCGTCGACCTATGGAACGACGAGAAGGGGATCATTGTGGACAAACACTTCGTCGAATCCGAAGATGACGTCCCGATCAGCATGCTCAGGACTTACACGCGGCTCGACTTCGACTCCTACACAATTCGTGGCGATGAAGCCGGCGACCAGCCGCTTTCGATCTCGATCTAGCAGGCCGCGGTTCCCGATGATCGATTCTGGGTCGTAAGACGCGGTTCGGTTGCCAGGTGATGTGTGTGCGCGAGCTCAGGCCAGGGCTAATCGCTGACGTGTGAGGTGCACGCAGCAGCAGGGCCGCTACTTGGTGCACTCAGGTGTCATGCAACCAGAGCCTCTCGCATCCCTAGGGTTTCGAGAGATGAATGCATGTTGCAGAGTAGGGAGCCGTCCAAAAGGGCATCAGGACGATTGAGGCCGCGACGTCGCTCACCCGGGCAGGTCACACGTGGGGCGAGGGCAGAGTTTACTTGTTGAGGTACGCGACGATCTTCTCAGCGCGGTCAACGGCAGTTTTGCGGACCAATTCGAAGTCCAGCTCCATAAAGTCATCCGCTGTAAAGTAGCGAGCGAAAAAGTCCTCGTCACCCACGTGCCAGAACCGCCCGCTCTTGTGGAGACGCGTCTCTGACGCGAAGAGAGCCACAGCCAGGTCGCCAAGTTGCTGGAACTGAGCGAAGGTGGGATCGAGAAGTAACTCGTGCGTTTTTGAAACGACGATCATGTGTCCTGCGTGGCGCTGGAAGGCCGTCCCTTCCTCTAATTCGCCCCCGATGGTGACGGAGCCGTATCGGCCGAGGAAGTTCTGCCCGAAGGCCCGGCCGTATTCCCCAGTGGCTACACTCCGTCCAGTCCCCACGTTGACGGCGAACAACGAGACGGGGCGGGCTTCGAGGTCGTAGCCCAAGCGCTCCCCTACCTCGAGCATCAGAGCAGCCGCTTCCACACAGTGTGGCCCTTTGTATGTACCAGCAACCAGTTTCGTCGCTCGCTGGAGGGGTGATAGAGGGTCGGACATGAGCAGATCCAATCGTCGTTAGAACAGCACCGGAGAAGCTTAATTCTCTTTGAGGGGTCCGTTTGCGAACGGTCTTGCTCCGGAGTGTTCATCCGCAAAGATCTTTCGCAGCCTGCGTTCCAAAATCAGCCCTGGCACTCCAGGAGTCGCTTTCCATGTGATGAGGAGCTCCTCACAATCGGCGAGTTGCCAGATACGGCACCCGCCGGCATGCGATTTAGGGAAACCCTTGCCATATTGACGGTAGGAATCTATGCGACCACGAAGATGTGTCATCTGACCGGCTTTCATGCCCGCGCCTCCGATATAGAGCACCGGGGTATGCGGAACCCAGTTTCTAATGAGAGCGTCAGCGGGCCGCACAGTTCGATCCTGACCCTTAAATCGTCCTCCTCGGCTCTCCCGGAGAAAGTTCGGCTCTTCGGAAGAGGGTCGGAGAACTACGTATGCCCCGAAGTCGAGTGGTGGAGCCATCGGGTCCATGGTCGTGAAGGGGTGGAATTTCTCGAAGCCCAGGCTCTCAAGTGATTTGCGGTCCATAGTTGATTTCATCACGACCCCGCTGAGGCGTCAGTTTTCGCCGAAGCGGTCGTAGGCCAGCCCCGTAGCAGTGTCTCGAAATCTCCGCGCCTCAAAACCCTAGCGTTTCGAGACGCTGAATTATTAAGCACCCTTGATGACCGCGGCAGTGCTCGATGCCTCGTCACGCTTCAACACGGCGCCGCGTGGGACGCCGAAGAGAACATAGTTGTGGAACGAAATCGGATGGCGTGTCGCCATTTTTCAAAGAACCGGCCCCGGGCGTTCCACTTCCAAGGTTCTCTCGGGGTCGAGAGGACTCCGGCAAGGAACAGAGCTCGTTTGTGCAGGTCAGGCGTCGTCGGACGCCCTACTGACGTGGGCCACATGTGTGGTCCTAGTGTTTTCACCTGTTGGAGTGGGGCCGGTTGAGTCGGGCCATCAGCTCGCACCGGGGCAGACTCATCGGCCAGTCCTAGACCACGACATCTTGAGCCGCCAAGCGAACTCTGATCTGGATCCTGACGATTCATCATTGGAAGAGCCTCTGTAGGGTGGTCGTATGGGGAGATTTTCATTGATCAGTGTTTTCGCTTTGGTAGTTGCGGCGTTGGTTTCAGGATGCGGCGAAGCTCGAGGCGCTCCCGACAGGGAGGAAACTTTCGCTGTCCAAGGAGCAGAATGTACTGCTCAATGGTGGCTTGAACCAATGGTTGACGATGTCCCCAGGGCAGCGTCTGACGCAGCCAGCCGGGCGCTCACCTCGGCCGAGGTTGAAGCGTCTGAGCTAGAGGAGTGGAAGAGGACCATCACGGAATCTCAGTCCGGCGACCGAGAGATCACCGAGAGCCGGCTCGAAGGGTTCGCGCACGTTGAGGCAGTTAGGGCTGAAGTCAGATCGGGTCTGGCTGAAGCGGGGTTCCCAGACGCGCCCACCCGCCTCATCGAGGTCTATTCGGATGTGAAGTGCAGCTGATTTGATCGGGCGTTACTCTGGCGCCCGCAGGTGTGGGCCTAGTGGTTGCTCTCGTCGGGGTGCGGCCGGTTAAGTCGGGTCATGAGCTCTCGGTTTGCGGCCCGTGCCGCGTCGAGCTCGTCGTCGCGTTCTGAGAGTTGTCGACGTTGTTCTGCGGTGTGTTGTTCCAGTTCGGTGACGCGGTGATGCAGACGGTCGACATCGTCGGGGGCCCCGAGGCCGGACTCCCGCCACACCTCTTCACCGAGATGCTCGGACAGACGCTGGCGGACTTGGGCGTTTTCGCGGGACAGACGGGCGATGCGCTCATGGGCGTTGGCCAGGTCTGTAATGAGGGATGGCCTGCTGACGCTCGGTCCTCCGGTCTTTGCGGTGGTTGGTTCGGCGGCCTTGAGAAGCACCGCGGCGTGGAGGTCGCTGTGGCGATAGAGAAAGCTGCGGTCCACCCCGGCGCGGCGGGCGATCGAGGAGATGCTGATTTCGGCGCCCAGATGGACAGCTTGCTCGAGCGCGGCGAGGACACGTTGCCGGCATCGTGTGCTGTGGGCCTGCCGGGCCGCGGCGATGCCGCTGGTGTTGCTGTTCACAGTTTCTCCATTCCCGCGCTGGGACCGGGCTCGCCCCTGATCGCGGGCATGCCCAGATTGGTCACTTGGCGGGTGCGCCGGACGGCTGAAATTGCGGCGACGATGTCGGCTTGCTCGGCGGGGGCGAGCTGTTCAAGGTGTTCCCCGACCCGGTGCACGAGTTCTTTCACCCGGCGGATTTCCTCCTCCGAGGGTAGAGCTTCTGTTCTGGCCCAGTTTTCAAGATCGGTGGTGGCCAGCACGCGTTCGCGGTCACTGAGCAGGTCATGCAGGTATGCCTTCAACTCCGGCAGATGCGAGGGATCGGTGTGGAAGTGATCGCAGCCGACGCAGCGAAACCGGAATGGACAGGCACCACCCCCTGCCTGGACGTTAGAGGGTTCGTGACAGTTGCCGTACGGCACCGATACCTGGCCGAGCGTGTGGCGCGCGTGCTCGTCGTCGAGTAGAGCCTGGGCGTCCCGCCAGAGGTGGTTTCCGTGCCGGTCGAACCGGTGGTCGGCCAGCCGGTCGACCGCGGCACGGCGGCGTTTCTCGCCGACCTGGTAATAGGCCTGAGTCGAGCTCAATAGCTCGTGGCCCATCAGCTCGGCGAGTACATCGAGCGCGACGCCGGCGTCTGCATGCCGTTGCGCGTAGGTGTGCCGATAGGAGTAGGGCGTGATCGTGGTCAGATCGTAGCTGCTGCCGTCGGACCGCCGGAGAGGAGAGGGCAGCGAAGCGAGCCAGCCGCGGTGGGCCCGGCCGATACGATGCCGAGCCAGCGGACGCCGGCCGTCCGGGTCTTCGTCAGAGGGCAGCAGAACCAGCGACGCCGGGTTGCTGCCGGGGAACCGCTCCCGGATTTCCTGCTGTTGGGCGGTGATCAGGTCGGCGGTCGTGTGGGTGATCGGAAGCCGCCGGCCCGGCCTGTTGTTCTTGAGGTCGTCGTAGACCAGGACATAGTTCCCGTCGTGGTCGCGGTCCATGCAGTCCCAGGGCAGGTTCAGGATCTCCCCGGGCCGGCGGCCTGTGTCGATGAGCAACTCGATCGCAACGGCCAACTCTTTCGGCACGCGGGTGCGCAGCAGCGGCAGGGCATCGCAGAGCTGGGCGAGGATCTCGGACGGCAGCGACCGGTTGGGAGTTTGCCGGTCTGGGCGCCGGGGAACGTCCTCGCGGCGGAACGCGAAGTCGTCAGGCAGCCCGCTGAGCGGGTCACCAGCCCGTGTCAGGCCGAGCAGCCGCATCTGACGCAGCGCATGATGAGCCTTTCGACAGCTCAGGGATCGGGACAACGCGGTGATCTTCCCGCAATCCTCCAGGTAGGCGAGACGTTGCAGAAACAACTCAATGTCGGGGCGCCCGAGGTCACGGATGATCAGGCCGCGGTCGCTTCTATGGGCGCACAAGCTTTCTGAGAGCCCCGCCATTGCCGCCACGTGGGCCCTCAGCACCGTGGTGGCGCCCTCGCCCCGACGACGTATCAGGTCGTGGATCGCCCACCGTTTCGCACCCTCGCGTAACCAGGGTTGGCTGATCGCCGTGAAGTCCAACCGCCCGCTGTGGCCAAACAGGGACATCGCCCAGATGTCTTTGGCCCGTTCTGCTTCCAGCTGGTGCTCGTGCGTCGACGTGACCAGAGCACGGGCTGTCATCGCGGTCACCTCGTCACGTTCCCGGTGACGTGGCGGCCAGGGCTACCCGCTCCACCGCTGCGCGCAACCGCTCCGGTGCCGGGTGGAGATACACCTGGCTCGAGCTGATCGAGGCATGGCCGAGGAGCTCCTGGACCTCGTCGATGCTCCCGCCGGCGTCCAGGACGTTACTGGCAAATCCATGACGCAGCGCATGCGGGTGCACGGCCGGATCCAGACCCGCACGGCGGGAGGCCGCGGCCAGCAATTCGTTTACCGCAGCCGGAGTCATCGGCGCGCCCATGGGTGCCCGGAACAGGTTCACGAACACGAAATCGCTCTCACCCGCCGCGGGATTCATGACTCTCTCGGTGAAGTACTGGTCGTGGGCATGCACGACCAGTGAATCCACGGGGACGATGCGGGAGTGCCGCGCTTTTGCCCACGCGCCGTTGGTATTCTGCCTCCGCACCACATGCAGGTGAGATCCAGGGAAGCCACAGCCCAAGGACGATGAGTCGACCAGGAAATGGACGTCCTCACGCCGCAGCCCCACCAGCTCGCCGCGACGCAACCCCGCCCGCGCGAGCAGCATCACCAGCAGCCGGTCACGGGCCGAGAGGCATGCCCTCAGCAGTGCGAGGACGTCTTCATCGCTGGCCCGGTCCGGCCGTTGCCTGATAGCCGGAACCCGGTGCCGGGCCTTCATCCGCAGCCTCCAGGCGCCGTCCTCACCGCGCGCCTCAGCCGGCAGATCCTGGCTATTGGCAAGCTCGTAAAGATGACCAAGCACTCCTCTCGGAGCCTCGCCGTGATCCACCGCAAAGGTCAGGAAGCCCCGCACCCCTGCGAGCACGCAGTTAATCCGCCGCGGTCCTCGGACCGCAGCCTCGACCGGACCGCCGGGCGTTGTCCCCGGCTGTGACGGGGAGTGGCGGAGCCACAATACGAACGCCGGCATCTTCCCCGCAGCCGCACGCCAATCCTGCCCGGTGGCCGCGCACCACGACAGATACAGTGCGACCGCGCCCGCGTAGGTCTTAGTCGTCGACTCGGCAGCGTCACGCCCGAACCGTAAGTACCGCAGGTATGCATCCGCCACAGACATGACCAGCAGGTCCTCGCCGATCACTGTCCAGTAGCGCATTCCAGAAGGCATCTGGACTGGAAAAGTTCGCATAGTCATCTCCTATGCCAATCATGGCCGCCATGACGAAGAACACCTGACCGACACACGGAGAGAACCCGTCGTCCACCAAGCAAGCGACCCAGCCTGTGCCACAGTCCACGACAGGCGATCGGACCCCCATAGAACCAAGGAAGTGGGACCCGCAAGAAGCCAGTGGCGCGGGAGTGACTGTTCGTTCGGGATGGCGGTTTAATCGCAACTCAAAATGGCGGTTCTGCGGCGCCAGCCGGTTGGTATGGAATGTGTTTCGAGTTCACCACGGTTCGCTCGAAGAACCGCGACATGGTCGCGTTCGAGGGAACCTGGCCGAACACGCCGGGTGAGGCACGCTGGATGTCCAGATCCGAGACGTGTTCCCCGCCCGCGGCCAGCATCGCCGCCAGCGACCCGAGCAGCCGTCCGAGACGATGCGTCGCTCCGGCGGGAACGCACTGGCCCAGCCGATCCTCGCACGACGCCCCGAATCCCGCAGCGTCCATGAAGCCGGTCAGTACAGCCACGGCGGCGTGGGGAACGAGCGACCGGCCGGTAAAAACGATCGGAACCAATGGGAAAAGACAGGCCAGCTTCTGCATCGAAAGGGCGCTCCTTCGCCAGACAAAATATAGGTCTCGACAACGAATATTTTCCCAGTTCAGGGCACCCTTTCCCTGCTTAAACAAGCGCCATCAACAATCACGCCATGAAACCCCCAGGCTAGGTAAGAGTGGTTGCGTCGGGAAAGCTCCTGCTCGGTAAGCTTCAGGTTCTCGGCTCCAAACCCCCGCGCCCAGGTTGAGCAAGCGCTTTTTTCGCATGGAATGCTAATTGATCAATCTATTCTGAGAAGGCCATCCTTGCATAGTAACGGGCGCAATCCTAAGGTTCTCCGCAGGTTTTCTCCATCCGTTAGATTTCTAGTCTGAAACGCTTGCTTCCCGACGACCGCACCGCTAGCCTCGGAGCAATATTGGACTTGCAAAGGGGGAGCACGTCATGAAAAGTATGCTGAAAATGGCTGTGGCGGGAGTTATTGTTACGGGCGCTGCAGTAGCAGTCACAGCTTTGGTTCCGTCTCCAGAAGACAATTCCCTGGATGCCTCACGGATCATACCGTCACTTTCCAACCCGCAGCAGGCCGCGGATAAAGTACCGGCGGCAGTGATGACCGTGCTTGACCCAACGTTGAAACTCGACCCTTCGCAGACACGCCTGCTTGGAAAAGTCGATACCGTCACGTACTACGGCGTCGCAGCGGGCGACAAGATCTGCATGGTTCCTGTCGATGCCACCGGAAAAGACAACGGGTTCATCGGTTGCACGCTGCTGAAAAGCTTCGAATCCGGCGGTTTGAAGTTCGAAAACGCGGAGCGGACGGAAGCGGCCTGGTTAATAGCTCCCGCAGCGGCAGCGAAGAGCATGGGGTCCGTCAAGAGTGAAGCAGGCTGGAGCCAACAAGCACCAAACTTCCTGGTACGGAACAGCAAGTAATTCCTTTGACCATCTTTGAAAGGAACAAGTGAGAGCTCGTTGAATAATTTGCGAAATACAGTCGGCATTGGTGCAGCCGCATTGGCACTTCTCCTCACTCTTCAGGCATCGCCCGCCAATGCCTATGCAAACGGAACTTGGAGCGCACAACCATATGGATGCAATCCTGGAACTTTCTACGGCTCAAGCTGGTTCGATGCTTCTTATGCCAAGGCGTACACTACCGAATCCAACAATTTCTGCTGGATTGGAAATGTTAAGGTGGCAACTGCCATTCATGACGAGTGGAGCAGCGTCCGAGGCCCTTACGTCGTTGCTTCCAACTGGGCCTATTCTTCCTACCCTGCCTATGTCAACGATTACAGGTGGGGTGGATTCCATTCTTGGGGTGACAGCGGCGGACGCCGCACTTGAGTCTTAGTATTAGAT
This sequence comes from Arthrobacter sp. SO5, assembly GCF_020532805.1. Lineage (GTDB taxonomy): Bacteria > Actinomycetota > Actinomycetes > Actinomycetales > Micrococcaceae > Arthrobacter. The sequence continues at coordinate 56,934 of NZ_MQTQ01000036.1, forward strand.
CGCGCAATGGCCCGGCTGGGCGATCCAGTCGGGCCTTTTGCGTTGTATCTACAGACGCAGCTGGCGATAGGCGATGGGCTGGTCCAGATTTACTTGTTGTTGCGGACCAGGAAGTTTGGGGCCTGTTGGCTCCAGCCTGCTTCACTCTTGACGGACCCCAGGGCCTTCGCTGCCGCTGCGGGAGCTATCAACCAGGCCGCTTCCGTCCGCTCCGCGTTTTCGAACTTCAAACCGCCGGATTCGAAGCTTTTCAGCAGCGTGCAACCGATGAACCCGTTGTCTTTTCCGGTGGCATCGACAGGAACCATGCAGATCTTGTCGCCCGCTGCGACGCCGTAGTACGTGACGGTATCGACTTTTCCAAGCAGGCGTGTCTGCGAAGGGTCGAGTTTCAGGCCCGGGTCAAGCATGGTCATCACTGCCGCCGGTACTTTATCCGCGGCCTGCTGCGGGTTGGAAAGTGACGGTATGATCCGTGAGGCGTCCAGGGAATTGTCTTCTGGAGACGGAGCCGTGGCAATAACCGCTGCTGCAGCGCCTGTAACCACGGCTCCGGAAATCACAATCTTGAGTCCAAGGCGCATCGATGCGACCCTGTGCATGATCGTGGGCTGAGATTCTGTGCTCGTAGCAGTCGCCATGCTAACGAGTTGCCTCCGTAGAGCCACTCTCCGGTCTACCTGAAACGCGGGCTTATTCATTGCGTCCTCCATCCATGCATTACCTGATTCCCAGGTGCATGCTCTCGTGAAACTTCGCTGAACAGGATTCCGAGCCGGGATTTTGCGCGATGGAGTCGTGACTTAACGGTCCCATCGGCTATGCCAAGGGTGGTTCCTGCCACTTTGGTGCTCAAACCCTCAATGACACAGAGAGTGAGTATGTCGCGGTCCAGCGGTCTCAGCTGAGCGAAGGCTCTTCTGATAACGGAGGATTCGCTCATGCGTTGGGCTGCGTCTACGACGTCCTCTGCTACGTCTGGGGCGGCTTCTGGTGATGGGAGCTGGCTCAAAAAGTGCCTATACCGCTGCTGTTGACGGGAGTGATTGCGAATCGTGTTGTTCGTGGTAACTAGCAACCAAGGCAATACCGAGTCATTGACGATCCGAACACGTATGCGGCAACGCCAGGCCTCATAGAAAACCACGGCCGTCACATCATCAGCTTGATGAGGCACACCCAGCACCCTTAGCGCGTGGCTCAATACCCGGCCATGATGTCGGTCGAAAACCGCACCGAATGCGTCACCGTCCCCGCTGACTACGCGGCACCATAAGACCCCGTCTGAAATATCCGACTCTTCGCCCATACCTAATAATGTCCGGTCAGCTCAAGTGGTTCCATATTTGGCTCTGCCTAATCTGATGCTAGGAACTACTTACCTAAGCCGCTGCCAATCCTTCATGCTCTTCGCCCTGAAAGAGCGGGACTGTCTGAATTGCGCACGTCAAGTTTCTGAGACAGTTTCGTCGTTGTATTTCGGTTACGCGGCCAGGGATTCCTGACCGCGGGTCTGGTGGGCGGTGAGGGCTGCGACCGGGGTTCGGTGGCCCGCTCTGGCGTTTGGCCGTTTGCGGTTGTACCAGGACTCGATATAGTCCATGACCGAGGTGCGGGCGGCGAGCCGGCTGGTGAAGCTGTGGTGGTGGTAGAACTCGGTCTTCAGATGTGAGAAGAAATTTTCCGCGACGGCGTTGTCCCAGCACACGCCGACCTTGCCCATGGATTGGGTGACGTTGTTCCCGCCGCACCAGCCCTGGAATTCGGCAGAGGTGTACTGGGTGCCGCGGTCCGAATGGAAGACTGCCCCGTCCGCGTGCAGGTAGCCGTGGTCGCGGGCCATGGCCAGCGCCCCGGTGCACAGCTCGGTGCGCATGTGGCGGTCCATGTTCCAGCCGATGACCATGCCGGTGCACAAATCGATCACGGTGGCCAGATACAGCCAGCCCTCGCCGGTCTTCAGGTACGTGATGTCTCCGCACAGCCGGGTGCCGGGCACCGCGGAGGAGAAGTTCCGCTTGCCGTTTTCATCGAGCATGTGGTTCTCGATATGGGCGGTCTTCGCCTGCGGGTCCTGTTCGGTGGTCTTCTTCCACGCCCGGGTCCGGACGGCGCGCAGGCCCCGCTCGCGCATGATGGCCCCGACGGTGGGTTGGGAAACGCTGATCCCGTCCTCCTTGAGCATCCGGGCCAGCTGATCCCTGCCGGCCTTGCCGGCGGCGTCTTTGAACTTCCCGGCCACCGCTTCCACCAGCGCCTGGTGGCGCACGGCCCGCGGGGACGGGCCCGCAGGGTTGCGCCACCGGTAGAACGAGGCCCGGGAGACCTTCAGGGCCCGGCATAGCCAGGCGACGGGATGGTTCGCCTTCTCCGCTTCGATGAACTCGTAGAAATCCTCTACCGTTGCTTCGCTGCAAAGAAGGCGCTGACTTTTCCCAGGAACTCAATTTCCTGTCTCAGCTTTGCGTTCTCGGCCAGCGCTTTCTGATGCTCTTCCCAAGGCACGGCATCCTTCTCCCCGGCCGCGAACCGGTCAGGATGATCCTCCCGGTATCTGCGCACCCAGGTCCCCAGAGTGCCCTCGTTCACACCGATATCCGTCGCCACCTGGGCGATCGGACGACCCGAGGAAATCACCAGCTCCACGGCGTCGTCCTTGTACTTCTGGCTATACCTCTTACCGTCGGTCATGCGAAGAAAGGCTCCTAACAAGCTGTCTCACAAAACCATACGGCCGCAAATAACGGTGGATCCATGGTTGGCCTGACACGCCGGGCGGGTGCCTACCGAGGTCATCGTTCATGGAATCGACCTAGCGGTCGCCACGAGTCAAGAACATCTCATTGACGAGGCATCGGCTCAGCATTTGCTGGGCACCATGCAAGAAATGCCAATGATGAAGCAATTCCGCGTCCCGGATGTCTTCGGACCCGAACTCAACTCGCCACCGACAGCACCAGCCCATCGGCGCCTCATGGCCTTCCTGGGAAGATCGTGGGATTGCCAACCCACGCCCGATGACCTGAACACGGCAGGAACCAGAGCGCCGGAAAATGCAGAACCTGCGGTTAACGCCGGACCGGGCGCCCCCGGGTCTGGGCTGCTGCGGGTATTTCGGACAGCGGAATTAGTGGATTCTTCTACGCTGCCAGGGCTGGCTGTTGATAACCATA
>NZ_MQTQ01000037.1 GCF_020532805.1 Arthrobacter sp. SO5
GGGTGCGGCGGGTGCGGGTGCGCGCAGCCCGGCGCCGAGCTGCGCGAGCAGCTCGGCGAAGTCCGGGGACTCTGTGGACAGGCCTGCGTTGGCGGGCCGGTGCATGCTGACCTCGGCCGCGTCCGCCTCCTCGAGCAGCGCTGCGATGGCGGCACCGTGGAGTTGGTGGGCCGGGGCAGCCGGCGCACGCGAGCTGGTGCGGGCGGGCACTTCGCCTGCGGCGGCATCGGCTGGAATTCCCTCGGCCAGGACGTCGGCGTCGGGAACAACTTCACCGGTGACAACCTCGCGGCCCGCAACCACTTCGACCATTGCCTCGTAGCGGTCCCCGGCGAACAGCCCGGCGATCCCGGGGCTGATCACGCGTTCCGCGGAGACGATGCGGACGCCGGGCCCGTGCTGCTTTTCCGCCTTGCGACGGATCTCCTCCAGCGAGGATCCCTTAAGCCGAAAGTGGTTCGGCATGGCGTACGACTCCTACTGTTTCGATCCGGACATTGGCTGAGGTGACTTCGCGGTAGGACAGCACGGGCACTGAGCCCGGCTGGGATCCCACGAGCCGGTGGATGGCCGGCCGGAGCGCCGGAGCGCAGACCAGCACGGCCTGCCGGTTGGCGGCGGCCGCGGCGTCGACGGCGGAGCCCACGGAGCGCAGCACGGCGTCGAGCCGGTCCTGCCCCATCACGATCTGGCTGCCGCCTTCCGCAGGCCGCATGTCCTCGAGCATGTGCTGCTCCAGGAGCGGGTCGATCATGATGACGTTGAGCACGGGCCCGTCCATGAACTTGGCCGTCAGCGCCGGGCCGAGGGCCTGGCGGGCAGACTCGACCAGCGATTCCGGGTCGGTGGAAATCTTGGCGCGGAGCGTGAGCGCCTCGTAGATGCGGGCGAGGTCGTTGATGGGGACCTGTTCGTCCAGGAGGCCCTGGAGAACGCGCTGCAGTTCGGCCAGGGAGAGCAGTGCCGGGGTGAGCTCGTCGACGGCGGAGGGGCTTTGTTTCCGCACGCCCTCGGTCAGGACCCGGACGTCCTCGCGGGAGAGCAGCCGGGCGGCGTTGGCCGTGACAATCGAGGACAGGTGCGTCACGAGGACGGAGACGCGGTCGATCACGGTGGCGCCGGTCATCTCTGCGTTGTGCCGCATCTCCGCCGGGATCCATTTGCCGGCCAGGCCGAACACCGGCTCGATCATGGCGATGCCGGGCAGCGAATCGAGGCTGTCGCCCAGGGCGAGCATCTGGCCGCTGGGCGCGGTGCCGCGGCCCGCTTCCACCCCGGCGATCCGGATGGCGTAGCTGGACAGCGGCAGGTCCACGCTGTCCCGGGTGCGCACGGGCGGAATGACCAGGCCCAGCTCCATCGCGATTTTGTGCCGCAGCGACCGCACGCGCGCCAGCAGGTCATCAGAGGCGCCGGAGACCATGTCCACGAGGTCCGGGGCCAGCAGGATCTCCACCGGATGGATCCGCATGTCCTCGAGCAGCTTGTCGTTGGGATCCATCTCGGGGAAGTTCAGCGCCGTCGCCTCGGCGTCGCGGCTCAGCTCGTCCTGCTTTTGCCTGGCCGCGATCCGGCGGGACGCGAACAGCAACCCCGCGCCGACCAGCACAAACGGAATGGGCGGCATGCCGGGGATCAGGGCCATGGCGATCGCGGCGACGCCGGCGATCATCAGCGCGTTCGGTGACTGCATCAGCTGCGTGGACGCGGTGCGGCCCATGTCCGATTCGGCGTTCGAGCGGGTCACGATCATGCCGGTGGAGACGGCCATCAGCAGGGCCGGGATCTGGGTGACGAGCCCGTCGCCCATGGTCAGGATGCCGTAGGTGCTCACGGCGTCGCCGATCTCCATCGAGCGCTGCACCATGCCGATGGCGATGCCGCCGATGAAGTTGATGATGATGATGATGAGGCCGGCGATCGCGTCGCCCTTGACGAACTTCGAGGCTCCGTCCATGGCGCCGTAGAAGTCGGCCTCGGCGGAAACCTCGGCCCGCCGTTCGCGGGCCTGCGTGTCGGTGATCAGCCCGGCGTTAAGGTCGGCGTCGATCGCCATCTGCTTGCCCGGCATGGCATCAAGGGTGAAACGGGCACCGACTTCGGCGACGCGTTCGGCACCCTTGGTGACCACCACGAACTGGATGACCACGAGGATCAGGAACACCACCGCGCCGATGATCATGGAACCGCCCACGGTCACCTTGCCGAAGGCCTCAATGACCTGGCCGGCGTAGCCCTGCCCCAGCACCAGCCGGGTGGAGGCCACGTTGAGGCCCAGCCGGAAGAGCGTCGCGACCAGCAGCAGCGAGGGGAAAACGGAGAAGTCCAGGGGCTTCTTCACGAACATGCTGGTCAGCAGGACCAGCAGCGCCAGCAGAATGTTGCAGACAATGAGGAAGTCCAGCAGCGGCGGGGGCACGGGAACAACCAGCAGCAGCACAATGCCCACAATGCCGATGGGCACCGTCAGCGGGGCGAGCTTCTTGATCATGGTGCGGTCCTTTCACAGACGCTGCTTCGAAACGTGGTCATACGGTGCTTGCCATGGCGCTTCCCACGGCAGGGGCCGCGCTGCTCATGCGGTGCATCCCGGAGGCGGCGCCGCGGGCCTTGAGCGCCATGACGAAGGCGAGGACCCCGGCCACGGCGCGGTAGAAATCCACCGGGATCTCCTGGCCCAGCTCGCAGGCGCCGTGCAGTGCCCTGGCCAGCGGGATGTCCTGGACCATCGGCACGCTCTTCGCCTCGGCCTCTTCCCTGATTCTCGCCGCAACATGGCCCGAACCCTTGGCCACCACGCGGGGCGCGGACTTTCCGGGTTCGTACTTCAGTGCCACCGCCACGTGCGTGGGGTTGACCAGGACGACGTCGGCATCTCCGATCGCCGAGATCATGCGGTTCCGGCTCATGGCCATCTGCCGTGCCCGGCGCTGGGACCGGATGAGCGGATCGCCTTCGCTGCTCTTGTTCTCGTCCTGGACTTCCTTCTTGGACATCCGGGTCTTCTTGCGGTTGCGCCGCATGACAACGAAGAAGTCCGCGGCCGCCAGCACGATGCCGGCCGCCACGGCGAACTGGATCAGCGAGGCCACACCGCCGCCGGCGAACTGCACGACGCCGGACACGGGCAAGCCCCCGGCGGTCAGCAGGACCGGAACCAGCCCCTGCACCACGCCGTACAGGACCAGGCCCACCACGGCGGTCTTCAGCAACGCCTTGACCCCGCCCCAGACCGCCTGCATGCCGAAGACGCGCTTGAGCCCGCCGAGCAGTTTGAAGTGCTCGAAGTCGGCCTTGAATTTCTTAAAGTGCACGCCGCCCTGCAGCGCGGATCCGGCCAGGACCACCACGAACACGACCAGCAGCATGGGGCCGACGATTCCGGCGATGGCGGCGAGGCCGTCTTCCAGTGCCTTGACGGCTTTGCCCGGGTCCGGCGCCGCCACGATGCTGCGGACGCTGAAGAGCTGGTCCGTGGCCGCGTTGGCGGCACGGGCGATGGTGGCCGGGACCATGACGGCCGCGGCGCCGATGCCGAGCCACGCGGTGAGGTCCTGGGACCGGGAAAGCTGGCCCTTGGAGCGGACCTCTTTCATCCGTTTATCGGTGGCTTGCTCGGTTTTTTCCTGTGAATCCGCCACTAGCCCACCCCCAGGACTGACTTGGCGGCCTGGCCGGCGAGGCTGGAAACGATGCGGGGCAGCGCGAGGAACATGAAGCCTGCCAGCGACAGCGTCAGGAGGATCTTGAGCGGGAAGCCCAGCGAGAAGGCATTCAGCGCCGGAGCCACCCGGGTCAGGAGGCCCAGCCCGACGTCGGCAAGGAACAGCACCACCACCAGGGGTCCGGCGATCTGGACCGCAGCGAGGAACATGCCGGTGACCGCCGTCGTCATGGCCTGGACCGGCTGGGCCAGATCGATGCCGCCGGCAAGCGGCAGGGCCGCGAAACTCCCCGTCAGCCCGGTGATCACAAGTTGATAGCCGTCCGAGGAGAACAGCAGCGCCAGCGCCGCCATCTGCAGGAGCCGGGTGAACTGCGCGCCGTTGACCATCATCTGCGGGTCGAAGGCCTGCGCCATCTGGAAGCCGCTGAAGAGGTCGATCAGGCTGCCGGCGGACTGGATCGCGGCGAAGATCACGAGGACGAGGAACCCCAGTGCCAGGCCCGTGACGAGCTCCAGGACAACCCCGGTAAGGAAACCGGCGGTGTCCCGGGCCGCGTAGCCGACGGAAACCCGCTGCGAGACGGCCAGGCCGAGTCCGAGTCCGAGCATGGCCTTGATGCGTCCCGGGAACGCCTGGTGGGCGAAGGGCGGTGCCACGATCAGGAATGCCGTCATCCTGACGGTGGCCAGCAAAAGCACTTCCAGCCACGTCGGGTCGATCGGAATGCCCACCTCACAGGCCTCCGAGCAGGGACGGGATCCTGGCGAAGAGGTCGTTGGTGAAGGAGACCATCTCCGAGATCATCCAGTGTCCGCAGATCACGAGGGCGATCGCCACGGCCGCTGCTTTCGGCACGAAGGACAAGGTGGCTTCCTGCAGCTGGGTGATGGATTGCACCAGCGCGATGGCGAGCCCGACCACCAACGCCGTCACGAGGACGGGTGCGGAGAGTTTCGCGGCCACGATCATGGCCTGGAGGCAGATGTCCAGGACGGCGTTGGCGTTCATCCGGTGCCCGCATAGCTTTGGATGAGCGAGGTGATGATCAGCCCCCAGCCGTCCACGAGGACGAACAGGAGGATCTTGAACGGGAGCGAGATCATGACCGGCGGAAGCATCATCATGCCCATCGACATGAGGGCCGCAGAGACCACGAGGTCAATCACGAGGAACGGGATGAAGATGACGAAGCCAATGATGAACGCCGCCCGCAGCTCGGAGATCATGAACGCCGGGATCAGGCTTTGCAGCGGCACGGACTCGGGCGTCGCCGGGTTCTCCGCGCCCGAGGCCCGGGACATCAGGGCGATGTCCTCCTCGCGCGTGTGGGCCAGCATGAACTGCTGCAGCGGGCCGGAGGCTGCACTGACGGCACCGTTGAAGTCCAGCGTTCCGTTCAGATAGGGCTGGATCCCGATCGTGTTCATCTCGTTGATCACGGGCCACATCACGAAGATGGAGAGGAACAGCGCCAACCCCGCCAGCACCTGGTTCGGCGGGATGGACGGCAGTGACAGCGCGTTGCGGGTCATGGCCAGGACCACGAAAATCTTGGTGAAGGACGTCATCATCAGCAGCAGCGAAGGCGCCACCGAGAGCAGCGTGATCCCGATCAGGGTCAGGACGGCGGTGGACGGTTTGCCGTCGAGGCCGTTGATTTGGATGTTGACGTCGCCGCCCGGGTTCGCCGGATCCACGGGGGCGACCGGCGGGGTGGGGTCGACGGGCGCGGCGTGGCCGGCCGAGGCGTTCAGCCACAGCAGCAGGACCGCGAGGAGGACGGCGGCGAGCCCCAGCACCAGGACCCGGGCGCCCTGGTTCCTGTCGGCCGCAGCCGCCGCGGGGCGTGCGGGACGGGCGGGGCGTGCGGGACGGGCGGAAAGACGGCGGATCAATTGCGCCGTCCGCTCCTGAGAGCGGCAGCGGCCTGCTTCCAGGTGGAACCGGCAAGAATGGAACCGTGCATGGGCGGGTGGCCGGAACCCTGGCGCGTTGCGGGGCCGCGCGGGTGGGGATCGCGGTGCAGGGTGCTGCGCCGGGACAGCGGGACGCCGTCGGACGCGGCACCCGCGCTCTCCCCCGCGCCGTTGCCGGGCTCCCCTGTGGCCTTGCCGGACGCATCCGGGGTGTCGGCCTCGAAGCTGTTCCGGCCGCCGGACAGCGGACCGAAGCCGGAAAGGATGCGGGCGAACTCGCCGGCACCGCGGCGGCTCTCGGGAGCCGACGCGTCTTCCGTTTCCGGCGGGATCTCGCCCGTGTGCAGGACGTTGACGGTGTGGTCGGTGACGCCGAGCAGGAAGCGCTGGCCGGCGGCGTCCACGACCACCACAGAGGCTTTCTGGCCGACGCTCTGGCGGCTGACGACGGTCAGGGCACGGTCAGCCCGCCGCCGCCCGGTGCCTTTGCCGAGCCGGCGTTGCAGCACCCACATGAGGCCAAGCACCGCGCCCAGGGCCACGAGTACCCGCAGCCCGAGGATCAGTGAGTCCATTCAGCTGAGCCCCTCGGCCACATCGAGGATGCGCGTGATCCGGACCGCGTAGTCCTGGTCCAGGACCACGACTTCGCCGTGGGCGATCAGCCGGCCGTTGAGCAGGACGTCCGCGGGCGCGCCCGCCGAGCGGTCCAGTTCGATGATCTTGCCCGGTTCCAGCGAGAGCACGTCGCGCACCGACATCCGGGTGCGCCCGATCTCCACGGTCAGGGCCATCTCGATGTTGTTGATCCGGCCCAGGCGCCCGGCGACGGCGTCGCCGCCGGCGAACACGTCGCCGCCGCGGTCCTGGCCGGCGCTGTGCTCGCGGAGCCGCACGGCGAACCAGGCTGCGGGGCTGGTGCCGTCGGAGAGTTCAAAGACGGCAGTATCGGGGTCGGAGAGCAGCCCGGAGGCATCCGATTCGCGGAGGTCGCTCAGGACGCCGGCGCCGAAGACGGAACTGGCGCTTTCCATGGCCGGGCGGAGCACGTCGGTCACGGAAACGACGCCGAGCTGGCTCCCCGTCATCCCGCCGGCGGCCTCGTCGAGGAAGGTGCGGTCGCTGAGCATGAGGGCCAGGTCCGCGGTGACGGAACCGACGAAGGTCGCGGTGACGGCCTGGCGGGCATAGGCCGCGGCTGCCCGTGCGGGGACCAGCGCAACAACCTTGAGGGCCACCGGGCTCGGCAGCTCCTCGACAAGCCGTTCCGCCGACGATTCGTGCCTGGTCAGGGTGATGCTCATCGCTGATTCTCCTCGATTGTGACAATAACTGCGGCCGCCCGGGATCCGTTGCGCGCCGGTGCGGCGGTGGCGAGCCTGGTGCCGTTCAGGGTGAGGTCAAACGGGCGGTTTTCCAGGTGCGGAAGGGTGAGGACGTCACCGACGGCGAGGCCAAGGATCTGGCTGGGGGTGACGAACGACGTCGACAGCCGCACCGACAGTTCCACCGGAACCCGTTCCAGCTGAGCGCTGACGCGCACTGCGGCGTCGCCGCGGTTGTCGGTCGGGTTGACCTTCTTGAGCCGCCCCAGCAGGATGGCGGCCGGGACGGCCAGAGTGGCCGGGGCACTCATATCGCCGACGTTCATGGTGAATGCCGCGACGATCATCAGTTCGCTGGGCGCTGCGGCCTGGGCGAACTGGGAGTTGTACTGGATGGTGTCCACCCGGACGTCTTCGCTCAGCAGCGGGCCGAGGGAGTACCCGAGGTCCTCGAGGGCCTCGTCCATGAGCCCCTTGACCAGGGCCTGCTCGATCTGGGTGAACTTGCGGTCCGGCATGGGCCCGTCCTTGGACGCTCCGAGCATGCGGTTCACCCAGCCGAGGGCCGCGGGGGCGGGGAACTGCACAACAAGCTTGGAATCGTGGGCCTCGACCGTGCACAGCACCATGGCGGTCACGGCGGGCAGGGAGGCCGCATACTCGTCGTAGCTCTGCATCGTGACATCGTCGAGCCGCACCACGGACTTGACCCTGACCTTGGCGGTCAGCTGGGTGCCCCACTGGCGGGCGAAAGTTTCAAAAGCGAGTTCGAGGACGCGGCTGTGTTCCCGGGCCAGCGTCGCGGGACGCCGGAAGTCGTAGAGGGTTACGGCCCGCTCCCGTACTACTTCCCGCTCATCCAGAACACTCACGGTTGCCACTATCGGCAAGGGATCCGCCGCCGTAAGCAATCCGCCCGCTATTTCTGGCTAAGCTTCAGTGCTTCCGGGATCAAGGCCCTGACGACGTCGGGCTGGTCCGAGATGATCACAATGTCCACCCGGCGGTTGCGTTCCATGAGTTCCGGGGTGGAATCGTCGTTGACCTGCCGGGCGGAGCCGAACGCGACCGCGCCGATGGTCGCCGGCGGGATCCCGCCGCGGTCCACCATGTAGCGCAGCACGTTGACCGCGCGCGCCGAGGAAAGCTCCCAGGTGGAGGGGTAGGCGGTGATTCCGTTCGCCGCGTGGCCTTCGACCATGATCTCCAGGGCTGCCGGGCCGAGGATCGGGGAAATGATCTGCAGGACCTGGGAGGCCCGGGATGTCAGCTCGGGCCGGTCGGGTTCGAAGAATGCCTGGGACCCGACCAGCTTCACCGTCAGGCCGCGCTGGTCGATCTGGAACTCGACGTTGTCGCTGAGTCCGGCGGCGGCCAGGCCGGCCTTCATCCGCTCTTCGAGGGCGTGCAGCCGGTCCACTTCCTTGAGGGCTGCTGCCATCGCGTCGGGTGCGGCCGGGGCGAGGGCGGTTTTCTCGGCGGCGAAGGACTCCGAGTCCTTGTCCGCGAATTCCGGCGGCACAACCGTTCCCGAGGCGGTGTCCACGGTCTCACTTACGGTCGCACCAAAGCCGGTAGCCAGGGAGTTGCGGAGCTTCTCGAACTTATTGGCGTCCACCGTCGACATGGCGTACAGCACGATGAACATGCACATGAGCACCGTCACCATGTCCATGTAGGAGGCCATCCAGCGTTCGTCGACGTGGTGCTCCTCCGGCTTCTTGCGCGGGCGGCGTCGGGAACTCACGCGGCCTTGTCCAGGTTGTCCGCGCCCTTGTCGGCGTCCTTCTTGCCGCCGCCGGAAGCTTTGAGCTGGTGTTCGGGGACCATGGACCGGAGCCGTTCGGCGAGCAGCAGAGGCTGGGCGCCGGACTGCACGGCCAGGACGCCTTCCATCAGCAGCGTCATCCGTTCGATGTCCAGCTCGGACAGGCGTGCCATGCGCGAGCTGAACGGGAGCCAGATGAAGTTGGCGGAGAGCAGGCCCCACAGGGTGGCGATGAACGCGGCGGCGATCATGTGCCCCAGTTCGTCGGGCTTGGAGAGGTTTTCCAGGACGTGGGTCAGGGACACCACGGTGCCAATGATGCCGACGGTCGGGGCGTAGCCGCCCAGGCTGGCGAAGTACTTCGAGTTGGCGTGGTCGCTTCGCGATTTGGAGTCGATCTCATCTTCAAGGAGCACCCGGAGGTCCTCGGCGTCGGTGCCATCGGCGATGTTCTGCAACGCCCGGGCCAGGAAGGGATCCTTGACGCTGGCGGCCTCTTCTTCGAGGGAGAGCAGACCCTCCGCACGCGCCTTTTCGGCGAAGCGGACAATCTGGTCGATGCTGTCCTGGGGCCGGGACGTCTTGCCCATGAACATCGCCGGCAACGCCTTGAAGGCCTGCAGCGCGTCCTTGAGGGTGTTGCCGGCGAGGCCCACCGCGAGGGTGGCACCAAAAACGAGGATCATGGGGGCCGGCAGCAGGAGGGACGTAATGTTGGCGCCCTCCAGGGTCACCATGGCGATGACGGAGCCAAAGGCGAGGAGCAGTCCGATGACTGTAGCGGGATCCATGGCTTACTTTCTTGGTTGCTCTGGCGCGGGGCGGCGGGCGTCGTCCTCGGTGTCCGACGTCGGAACCAGGCTTAACGGGTACCCCGTGACTGCGGGAAAATCCCGCGCCTTGCTGAGGACGTAGGCCCGGTAGTCGGCAATGAGTTCGACCACTTCCGCGAGGCTTTCCAGGACCACGTACGCCGCGCCGTCGAGCGTCACGAGGTGGGTGTCCGGGCTCTCGTGGATACGCTCGATCAGGTCCGGATTGATCGCGAAGCGCGTTCCGTTGAGGCGTGTGACAACGATCATGGGCCGATTCTGCTTTGTTAGTCTGCTCAGCGTTGCTCAGCAAGGGGAAAGGTGTTCTCCTCCTACTGTCGGCATGGCCGCCTGCTTCGTTAGGCGGCTGTTACGAGCAGTTCCGGTCGTACCGGATCCCGGCAGCGGTCCCTTCGCCAAGCGGCTCAAGGGTATCCGCCCACACGTTGGTGGCCAGGCCCGTGACGGTGCTGGCCCGGCAGTCGATGATGCGCACGGGGTACTTCGAGTTGTTGCCGAAATCGAACTGGTTCCGGCCCAGTTTGTTCGCGCGGACGGTCACCGCGATCGCGGGGTAATCGGCGTTGTCGATGACGATGCTGCTCTGGCCGCCGTCCAGCCAGTTATTGTCGACCACGACGCCGGAGAGCCTGGCGACGTTCTGCTGCAGCAAGATCGCCGCGCTCGCGTGCTTACCGTGGGCGCTGGCTTTGCTGCCCGGGCCCCGCACGGTGGACGCGATCACGTGGTTGCCGGTGATCCGGATGTTCTCGCCGCCCTGGACCTGGATGCCGTCGTTGTGGGTGCCGTCAGCATGGGCGGGGTCATTGCTGAAGTAGCTCAAGTCGTGGATGTAGTTGCCCTCTGCCACGACGTTTGCGGCCGGGGTGCCGCCCGGGCGGCTGAAGATCCCGAGCCCGTCGTTGCTGCCGTAGATATTGTTCCGGCGGGCCGTATAGTCGTGGCCCACGATCCCGTCGCGGAAGTAGGACGGCCGTTCCGGGGCAATGGTGCTGTCCTCGACCAGCAGCCCGACGACGCCGGCGTCCGTGGCGTCGACGATCCCGGTATTGTTCGCCGGGATCTGCAGTCCGCCCCGCAGCCGGCAGTTCCGGATAGTCACCTGAGCGGCCCGGATTTTGATGTCGCCCCAAATATCCAAACCCTCCAGGAGGGTGCCGTCCTTGGTGATGATCAGGTCCGCGCCTGCAGTGTTGTAGGGGGTCAGCACTGCATCCGGCTGAACCCCGATGGTGGCCTCCGGGGGGATGCCGGTGCCGGACGGTGTCACAAAGTAGGCAATGCCTGCCCAGACAATTGCCAAGACCGCGGCCATGACGGCGAACTTCAGGAAGTGCCGGCTCCTCATGAAGGACCGGCCCGCTCCCAGGTAGCGGGCCGGCCGCGGCCCTGGCGATTGGCCGCCAGGCGCAGGCGCAGTTCCTTGAAACTCGTCGAGGTCGCTCATCCCCGCGGCATTCCAGCTCTCACAGCACCGATTCTCCACGGAAGTGCCAGTCTGCGCTATGGCTGGAGCTGCCCGGTGTTCAGCGGAAACGCGACGGCGACTCCCCCACCACGGCTGGTGCCGTGGTCCGGGAGCCGCCGGGCGGGACTTAGCGCTTGAGGTTGCCGAGCTCCTGTAGGACCTCGTCGGAGGTGGTGATGATGCGGGCGTTGGCCTGGAAGCCGCGCTGGGCAACAATCAGGTTGGTGAATTCCTGGGAGAGATCCACATTGGACATTTCCAGGGATCCGCCGGCGAGGCTGCCGATTCCGGGGTCGCCGGCCGCGCCGAGCTGGACGTTGCCGGAGTTGGCGGTGGCGACGTAGGAGGATGCGCCTGATTTCTCCAGGCCGGCGGGGTTGGTGAACTTGGCCAGCGCGATCTTGGCCAGAACTTGCTTCGTGCCGTTGCTGAACGAGCCGATCAGGGAGCCGTCGTTGCCGAGCGTGAAGGACTCCAGCTTGCCGACGGCGGAGCCGTTCTGGCCGCTGACCGTCAGGGAACTCATGCCGGCGAAGGACGACACCTGGCTCACATCGACGGTTTTGCCGGCGACATTCAGCTTGCCCGAAGAGGTCAGCTTGCCGTCGGTAAAACTCATCGAGTCAGCAATCGTGGCTCCGCCATCGGCCGACACGCCCCAGGAAGTGGCGGACTGCTGCACGAAGGTGAGGGTCAGGTCGCTGGGGGCGCCGACGGCGTCGTAGACCTTGACGACGCGGTCGAAGGATGCCGTGCCGGCCTCTGCGGGCAAGTTCCCGTCCAGCGTCACCGTGGTGGTGGGGGTCGCGACCATGGTGTTGGGGTTGAGCGTAATGTCGCCGATGGCGCCGGCCTGGTTGACCACGCCGTTCTGGGCGGTCCAGCCCTGCAAGATTCCGCCGTCGGGGCTCACCAGCTGGCTGGCGGCGTCGAACGTCATGGATCCGGCGCGGGTAAAGAGCTGCTGGCCGCCCTTACTCGTGACGAAGAAGCCGTCGCCGGAGATCATCATGTCTGTGGCGCGTCCGGTGCTCTGCGAGGAGCCCTGGGCGAAGTTGGTGCTGACGCCGGCGACGCGGACGCCGAGGCCGATCTGCGCCGGGTTGCTGCCGCCGGACTCCCCCTGCGGCGCGGAGGCACCCTGGGTCATCTGCGAGAGGGTGTCCTGGAACTGCGTGGAGGACGCCTTGAAGCCGGCCGTGTTGACGTTGGCGATGTTGTTGCCGGTGACGTCCAGCATGGTCTGGTGGGCGCGAAGGCCGGAGATTCCGGAGTACAGCGAGCGGAGCATGGGAACTGCCTTTCTACGGGTGGAAAACTTGTCAGGAAGCGGCCGGCGCGGTGAGCCCGGTGATGGAGTCGAGAGGGATGGAGAGTTCGCCAATCTTGACGGTCGGGACTGCTCCGGAGTAGGACACGGAGCTGGCGATACCCGTGCCGGTAGTGCCGTCGCCCAGCGTGTAGCCGACGGAATGGCCGATCAACTGCGCGGCGGCCTGCCGCATTTGAAGGGAAAATCCTTCCTTGCTGTTGGTGGTCAGTTCCTGCATTTTCTCCATCATGGAGAGCTGGATGGTCTGGCTCATCATCTGGTTGGTGTCCATGGGCGCGCTCGGGTTCTGGTTCTTGAGCTGTGCCACCAGGAGGGACATGAAGACGTCCGAATCCATGGTCTGCACGGGCGCGCGAACGGCTGCTGCCTTCGAGGTCTCCCCCGCGGCCGTGACCGGCTGTGGGGCGACAGGCTGTGGGGCGATGGGCTGAATCGTCATGAGTCGCGTTCCTTCGTGTCAGGCAAGAATGTCGAGGGTGGTCTGGGGGCCGTTGAGGATTCTGGCGTTGCGCAGGGCCGCACCGTCCGCCAGGGCGTCCCACCGGTGGCCGGTGCGCGGTTCGTCCGGAGCGTTACGGTTGCCCTGCCCGGAGCCGCTGCCGTCCCGTCCGGAGCCGTTCCGGCCTGCCGCGTCCTGGCCCGTGCCGTCCCGGGCCGTGGTCCCGGGTCCGCTGTGATCGGAGACGTCGAGGCTCGCGCCGAAGCCGGCACCGGCAAGTTCCTTGCGAAGGTCCGGCAAGATCCCGCGGATCGCCTCCCGGCCCGCGTCGCCGGGCGCGAAGAGCTCGATGCGGACGCCGGCAGCATCGATATGTGCCCGGACCGTCATCGGGCCCAGGTCTTCCGGAGACACCTTCAGGGTCATGACGTGTTGCCCGTGCGGAGCCCCCGCCAACGTGAAGAGGGGTTTGGCGAGCTGCGGCTGGAGCGTGGCACCGGGCTGGGACGGCGCCTGGGCTGCGGGCTGCGCAGCGGACGGCGCTGCCGCCGGAGTCGGCTGGCTGGTCGGCGGCGTGGCGGCGCCCGTCGCGGCCGCGGCCGCGGCGAGTGCGTCGGAGGGTGTTGCGGCGGGGGTGTTCTCGGGACGGACGGGGCCGACGGGCATGCTCTCGGCGGTCGCGACGGCGGCGAAACTGACTGCGGCGCTGCCTGCGGTCACGGCGGCCGCGGCGGGAGCGAGAGCTGCCGGAGCTGCCGGGCTTGCCGGAGTAGCGGGAGCTGCCGGAGCTGCCGGGCTTGCCGGAGTAGCGGGAGCTGCCGGAGCTGCCGGGGTAGCCGGAGCTGCCAGGGTAGCGGGAGCTGCCGGGGTTGCGGGAGCTACTGGGGTTGCCAGGGTTGCGGGCAGTGCCGGGGCAACGACGTGCGACGGCGCGGTGCCGAGGATTGCCGTGGGTGCTACGTCCTGAATACCCTTTGCAGGCATCCCAAGTGGAGCGGCGGTGCCGGGCGCAGGCGGCGGTCCGGCGGACTGCTGTGCCGCGACGGCGGCGGCCGTTGACGCAGTCACGGGCTGCAAGCGGGGCGTCTGTCCGGTCGCGGCGTCCGACGCCTGCGGAGCGGCCGGCGGTGCCGTAGTCGCAGCCTGAGTGTTTCCGTTCAGGAGCGCTGCCGGGACTGCAAGGCGGGGATCAGGTCCGGGCGTCGCTGCCACGTCCGCCGCAGGGGTCGTCGACGGCTCGTGGCGGCGGGTGGCCGGAAGGCCAAGTGCCGCTGCCACGACGTTCTGCTGGGTGCCCTCGAGGCTGGCGGCCACCTGCGCGGAGCCGGCAAACGCGGAGCCGGCAAACGCGGAGCCGGCAAAGGCTGCGGCGTCACGTGCTGCGGCAGCGGCGGCGTCCTGCCCGGGGGCAGAAGCGCCTCCGGCAGGCTGCGCAGCGCCGTCGGACGGCTGAACAGCGGCGTCGGCGGGGCCGTCACCCGAGGTGTCGGCGTCGGTCACCTTACCGGGAGAAACGCTGTGGACGTCGTTGAAGACGGCGTCGAAGGAGCCCGCGTCGGGGCTCCCTGCCTCGGAACGCGAGCGTGTGCCCTGCTGGGCGCCCCGGGCCTGCAGGGGCGGGGCCAGCGTGGCGGCCAGATCCACGCCTTTCATGACCCAGCCCCTGCCGGGACGATCCGCCGGATGGATGTGAGGTTGGAGTGCTGTTCCCAGGCGTCGCGGATCTGGATGGTCTTGCCCGGAACTGGGGCGTCGATCGCCTTGCCGTTGCCCAGGTAGATGGAGATGTGGTCCCCGCCGAAGCTGACCAGGAGGTCCCCGGGCTTGGCCTCGGCCAGCGAGGCCACGGGCGTGCCCTGGCGCATCTGGTCGCTCACGACGCGCGGAATTTCGACGCCAAGGTCCTTGAAGACGCGTTGGGTGAAGCCGGAGCAGTCCATCCCGGTGGCGGGGTTGGTGCCACCCCACACGTAGGGAACGCCGATGTACTTCTTCGCCATGGCGACGACGCCGGTCCCCGTTGCGGCGCCTGCGGCAGGGGCGGTGCCGGCAACGGGTGCGGTGCCGGGCGCGGTGAGCCCCTTGAGCGCGCTGACCGCCGTCGTGCTTCCCAGCCCCAGGTTGTTGGCGAGCGAGGAAACATCGGTCCCGGCGGTCCCGCCCAACGCAGCGGTGAGCGCCTGGGTGAAGGAGGCGGCGTCGCCGCTGCCCGTCCCGGTGGCGAGGGAGGTTGCTGCGGCGGACTTCAGGGCGGCGGCTTTGCTCTCCGCGGCGGCGGCGGGCTTCGTCAGCTCCGAAATCATGGACTGGATGCCCTGCATCCGGCCGATTGCCTCGGTCATGCTCATGACTTCACCTGCTGTTCGTCGCGGTGCCAGAGCGTCGAGGCGATTTCGTCCAGGGCCGACTGCTCGACGCGGAGGTCCTCGGTGGTGACCTCAGCGTGGTGGCGGGCCTGCAGCTTTTCGAGGCCGACGGAGCGGGTGCGGGCGGCGATGAACTCGCTGCGGGCGGCCGCTTCCTCGGTCTCGGCGATCTTCCCGAGGTTCTGCAAGTCGGCGAGCATGCTGTGCGACGAAGACCGGGCTGCCGCAATGGCCCGCAGGGACGCGGAGCCGGAGATCGGCTCGTCCGTGGCCGCCAGTTCGCGGCGGGCGGCGGCTTCACGGGTCCGCATGGAACTGGATCGCGAGCGGGCTCGGGCCAGGCCTGAGGCGGCCTGGTCCTGCTGGATCTGGCGAAGGCGCAGTAGCCCTGCCAGGGAGAATTCGCGGTTCATGCTGCGGCTCCAAGAATCGATGTGAGGTGGCCGAGCCGCATCCAGGACTCGGGGTGGGCCGTGGATTCGTCCATCGGCTGCTGCAGGAAGCCGTTAACTTCCTGTTCGTGGTCCAGGGCCGCGTCCACGAGCGGGTTGGTACCTGTCTGATAGGCGCCGACGTCGATCAGGTCCTGTGCCGCCTTGCGGGCTGCCAGGACCCGGCGCAGGGACGCCGCTGCCTCGAGGTGCGGACGGGAATTGACCTTGCTGGCGACGCGGGAAATGGAGCCCAGCACGTCCACAGAGGGGAAATGCCCGGTGACGGCCAGTTTCCGGTCCAGCACCACGTGGCCGTCGAGGATGGAGCGGGCCGCGTCGGCGATCGGTTCGTTGTGGTCGTCGCCGTCGACCAGCACGGTGTAGATGCCGGTGACGGACCCGGTTTCGGCGGTGCCGGCGCGCTCCAGTAGGCGGGCCAGGATGGAGAAGGTCGACGGCGGGTAGCCTCGGGTGGCGGGAGGCTCCCCGGCGGACAGGCCGATCTCGCGCTGGGCCATGGCCACCCGGGTGAGCGAGTCCATCATCAGGACCACGTCCTGGCCCTTGTCGCGGAACGATTCGGCGATGCGGGTGGCGGTGAAGGCGGCACGCATGCGCATCAGGGCCGGTTCGTCCGACGTAGCGACCACGACGACGGAGCGGGCCAGGCCGGCCGCGCCAAGATCATCCTCCAGGAATTCGCGGACTTCACGCCCGCGCTCCCCCACGAGCGCGATCACCGACACCTCGGCGTCCGTGCCGCGCGCGATCATCGAGAGCAGGGAGGACTTGCCGACGCCGGAGCCGGCGAACAGGCCCATGCGCTGGCCCTTGCCGAGGGTGGTCATCGTGTCCAGGACCCGCACCCCGGTCTGCAACGCCGTGTCGATGCGCGCGCGTTTCATCGCGTTCGGGGCTTCGTTGTCGATGGGCACGCGGGGTCCGCTGTGGAGCGGGCCCTTGCCGTCGATCGGCCGGCCGAGGCCGTCGATGACGCGGCCGAAGAGTCCCGGTCCGGTGGGGACAAGAACGCTGCCGCCCTTGGCCCGGACGGGATCTCCCGCCGCAACACCGGCCAGCCGGCCCAGCGGCATGCAGCGCACAGAGCCGTCCAGGGCCGCCACCACTTCGGCGTCGAGACCCGGGTTCTGCCCCACGGTCAGCAGATCGCCCAGCGCGCAGTCCAGCCCGGATACTTCAAGTCCCAGGCCCATGACCGAGGTGACGACGCCGACCCGCTGGGGGGCGGCAGCCTTGAGCGCTTCGGCGTAGTCGGCCCGCTTGGGGCGCCATTCGGTGATCATGGCCGGCCTCCCGGGGCACTGTCTGCCCAGCCGTGGTCCCCGAGGAGGGCGGCGCGGGCGCGGGCCAGGGCGGAGCTGAGGCTCGCGTCGAGCCAGCCCTGCTGGTATTCAACCTTGGCGTCCCCGCGGCTCAGCGACTGGTCCGCGATCAGCGGCAGGCCGGCGGGCAGGTCCTGGCCCTCCTTGGCGAGCACCTCGACGTCGCGCGGGTTGAGCCGGATGGCCAGCACGGTGGCGGCGTCGTTTCCGGCGAGGGCACGGTCCAGGGCGGCGCGTGCCGTCCTGGTGCCTTCGGCCAGTTCGTAGCCCAGGATGGCCTCGGCGAGTTCCAGGGCCGTGCGGGCCAGGACCTCTTCCGCGTCCTCCAGGGCCTGAACGTTGCGGTTGGCGAAGTCGGTCCTGGCCACGGCGAGGGCACGCACGGCACGGTCGAGGTCCTGCTGCCCGGAGGCCAGCGCGGCGGCCTGTTCGGCTGCCATCCGGTCCCGCCAGCGGCGCTGTTCCTTGGCGGCGGCGCGGACGCCGGCAGCATAGCCGGCGGCGTGGCCCTCGGTGTAGCCGGCCTGCTCGCTGGCAGGGCTGCTCGAGCGCAGGGAGGGGAAGACGATCCGGGCCGGAGCGCTGCCGGCCGCGGACCCGTCAGTAAACATAGTCTTCTTCATCGCGGTGGATGGTGATCTCGCCTTCGGCATCCAGCTCGCGGATGGAGCGGACGACGGCGGCGCGGGCCTCTTCGATCTGCGAGGTGCGGAGCGGTCCCAGCGCGGCGATTTCGGCTTCAAGGATTTCCAGGTTGCGGCCGGAGACGTTGGTGGTGATGGCTTCGAGGACCGCTTCGGAAGCGCCCTTCATGGCGACGGCCAGCACGGTCGAATCCAGCCCGCGCAGCACCAGCTGGGCGTCCCGGCGTTCCAGTTTCACGATGTCGTCGAAGGTCACCATCTGGGCCCGGATCTCGCCGGCGAGCTCCGGATTCAGCAGGTCCAGGCCGTCCAGCACGGAGCGTTCCGTGCTGGCGTCGGCCTTGTTGATGATTTCCAGCAGCGGCTGGATGCCGCCCACCACCTTGGAGGCCTGCTGCGAGACGGCGGCCCCGCCGCGCACCTTGAGGGTTTCGGCGACAATCCCGATCGCTTCGGGCGCGCCGGAACCCATGGTGGCGATGCACAGGGCGACGTCGGCCCGGAGGGAGCCGGGCAGCCCGGACATGACGGTCGAGGCCTTCCGCGGGCTCAGGTGGGCCAGGACCAGCGCGATGGTCTGCGGCAGTTCGCCGTCGATGAGGGCCAGGACCTGCACCGGTTCAATGTCTTCGAGGAATTCAAAGGAACGGCCCGCCACGTTGACCGCCAGGCGGTTGATCAGTCCGGCCGCCTTCGCTGCGCCGAACGAGGCTTCGAGGAGGTTTTCGGCCAGTTCCCGGCCACCCCGGGCCTGGCGGGGCGCGGACAGGGCGCTTTCGCGGAATTCGGTCATGACCTGCTCGGCCACTACCGGGTCCACCTTGCGCAGGCGCACAATCTCGGCGGCAATTTCTTCTGCCTCAGAGTCCGTGAACTGCGCCATCACGCGGGCGGCGTTGGGTGGGCTCATCTGCATCAGGACGACGGCGGCTTTTTGGGTGCCGGTGAGGGTCGAATCGGCGAGTTTCATACCGGCTGCCTGTCATCCATCAGGCCGCGGAGGTAGTCGGCGACCTTTTCGGGGTTGTTCGCCACCATGCTGTCAATCTCGAGGCGGTGCATCTCGTCCTCAAGCTGGGAGGGCGACGGCTGCAGCGGCGGCAGCGCGGTCATCGGGATTGCCGAGGTCATGGGCGGTGCTGCGATCGCGGAAACGGCAGGCATGACCGGCAGCAAGTCCAGGTCCAGGCGCTCGCCGAGGTCCACGGGTTCGCGCTTTTGGCGGCGCCGCAGCACCAGGGCGATGACGAGGGCCAGGATGAGCAGCCCCAGCAGGATGCTGCCGGCGGTGATCAGCGTCCCGAAGAACGCGGCCTGCTTCTTCGCTTCCGCCTCGGCTTTGGCGGCCTCCAGGGAGGCGGCGGCCTGGTCCGCGGCTGCCGTGCTGAACGGCACCACTTCCACAGTCACGACGTCGCCCCGGGCGGTGTCGATCCCGGCTGCGGCGGTGACGAGTGAGGTCAGCGAGCCCAGGTTCAGCCCGCCGGCGGCGGACTGGTTGACGGCCACCGAAATCGTCTGGCGCTTGACCGCACCGGGCGGAATCACCCGGTCCTCGGTGACTTTGTTGACGGCGTTGTTCTTGGTGGCGGTCGAGGAGTCGAAGCTGCCGTTGCCGCTCGTGCCGCCGGGAACGGCGATGTTGTCCGGGCCGAGGACGCCGGCGGCGCCTCCGCCGGTTCCGGTGTATTTCTCGCTCTTGGAGGACTCGCTCAGCGGAAGCGCACCCTCGGCATTGGAGAAGGTTTCGCTCTTCTGCTGGGCGGACTCACCGGTGACATCGGCGGCAACTGCGACGGTGGAGTTTCCGGGACCCACTACGCGGTCCATCACGGCTTTGACCGCGTCGGACGTGCGCTGCTGGTAGTCGCTGGCCTGCTTGGTTGCGGACCCGGCCGCGCCGCCGCCGACGGAGGACAGGACGTTGCCTTGCGAGTCGACGACGGAGACGTTGGCCGGCTTGAGGTTTTCGATGGCGGCGGAGGTCAGGTGCACGATCGCCTGGACCTTGTCACCGGAGAGCGTGGTGCCGGGCGCGGTTTCCACAAACACCGAGGCGGTGGTGTCCGGGGTTTTGGACACGAAGACGGTCTTTTCCGGGATGGCAAGGCGCACCGCGGCGGTCTTGACCCCGTCCATGGCCGTGATGGTGCTCGCGAGCTCGCCCTCGAGGGCCCGCTTGTAGGTGATGGACTGCTGGAATTCGGAGGAGGTGACACCCATCTTGTCGAGCAGGGAGTAGCCGGTGGCGGCGGCCGTGGGCAGCCCGGCGGCGGCGGCCTTGAGTCGCTCGTCGTAGACCTTGGCCTCCGGCACCAGGATCGTGGAGCCGCCGTCGCTGAGTTCGTAGGGGACGTTGTCCTTGCGCAGCTGCTCCACGATGCCGTTGGCGTCGGTGTCCTTGAGGCCGGAGAACAACGGCGTCATGGTGGGCTTGGAGAGCCAGGCGGACAGGGCGATGATGCCGACCACCAGGAGGGCGGCACCGATCACGGCGACGGTGCGCTGGCCGGTGGTGAATCCTTTGAGGCCTGATCCAAAGCGCTGGAAGAAGCCGGTAATTTGCGGAGGCATCAGGCCTGCATCCTCATGATCTCGTTGAACGCGTCGACGCCCTTGTTGCGGACGGTGGCAACGAGCTCGAGCGTGATCTGCGCGCGGCTGGCCGCGATGGTGGCGTTGTGGATGTCATCCAGGTTGCCGGTGACGGCAGAGACAGCGAGCTCTTTCGACGTCGACTGCAGCTGCTGGAGGTTATCCACGGCGCCGGTGAGCGAGGCGCCGAAGGCGGAGCCGTCAGTGCCGGGGACCGCGCCCGCGCCGGAAAGGTAGTCCGTGGGCATGACGCCCTGGACGGGGGCGATGGGGGTAACAGGCATTAGGATCTTCCGATCTCAAGGGCGGCAAGGTAGGTCTCACGGGCGCGGTCCACAACCTGCGCATTGGCCTGGTAGCCGCGCTGGGCAATAATGAGCGCACCCATCTGTTCGGCCATGTCAACGTCCGGGTACTTCACGTTGCCGTTGGCATCCGCCAGCGGGTGGTCCGGCTGGTACACGACCCGGCCCTCGCCGCTGCCGAGCTGGGTGCTCTTGACGTACACGCCGGTACCCTCGGACCCTTCGGCGGCTTCCACGTATTTGGCCTGGAAGGCGGGACCGCTGGTGCGCGAGGCGTTGTTCATGTTGGCCAGGTTGTCCGAGACGGCGTCGAGCCATTTGCGGTGCACGGTCAGGGCGGAGCCGGCGATCCCGATTGCGTCGAACGTCATCAGTTGGTCCTCATCGCGGCGCGTACAGCGTTGAATTCCCCGCCGATGGCACGGGCGGCGAACTGGAAGCGCAGCACGGTGTCAATGTTGGACAGGGTTTCGGTGTCCAGGTTGACGTTGTTCCCGTTCAACTGGGTCGGCTCGAGCGACGTGCCCGAAGTGGCGCGGACGGCACCTTCCCCGGATTTCACCGAGTCGGCGAGGGCAGCCTCGAAGCTGACGCGCTTCGCGTGGTAATTCGGCGTGTTGACGTTCGCGATGTTATTCGCAATGGAGCGCTGGCGCAGCGCAAGGCCGTCCATGGCGCTGGCCAAGGCGGCGGAAGTCACGGATTCGAGCACAGTGTCCTGCCTGGGATGGTTTCGGGTGGCCGATCCGTGGCCGTCAAACGAGCGATCCGTGCTCTATCAGTGGTTATCGGCACTGCTCAGCCGCGCGTTAGGAGAAAACACGGCAGTTTTTCCAAAGATTTGAACTGAGGATATTTCAGCCGTTCACGTCGAGATAAATCGCACCGGACGGGTCCCCGACGCCGGGTACGGAGGAGACCGCGTGGAGCTGCCGGGCCACGTCCTTCCGGGCTTCCTCGAGCCGGCGGGCAACACGCTCCTGCGCGGCGGACAGGGCGAGGGCGCGCCGCCTGGCTTCAGCCGGCAGGCGGCCTATTGTTGCGGGCGGGGACCAGCGCGTCTCCGGGAGCGGCGCCACCACACCCTGGGGCGAGGAGGACAGCGGGCCCAGCGGGTCTTTCAGGGTGCGTTCAGCTGCCCCGACAGCCATCTCCAGCATGTCCAGGATTGCCGTCCAGGCTGCCAACGTGGGGTCTTCGGCCGCGGACGCTGCTTCGCCGGCATCGGCTTCCCAGTAGGCGGGCTCAGCCAAAGCCGAGGCTCCCGCCACCTGATCCGGGCTGGGTGTTCCAGGCCCCGGCTCCTGCGAACGCGGACGACGCCGGGGCGGAGGAGGCGTGTGTTGATCCGAAGGCGGCCGCGGCGGGCGGCGCGGGAGCTGCAGCGGCGGCCTCGTGCCAGGCCTGGCGCAGCGGCTCCAGCAAGTCGATGGCCTCGCGCGTCAGTGCCGGGTCGCGCTGGATATTCGCGTTGACCAGGGCGGTGAAGGCGTAGTTGTAGAGGCCCAGCAGCCCGTCCGCGCCGTCCCAGGCATCCGTCTTGAGCGACGACATCAGCTCGGCGATGATGGCTTGGCCGTGCAGGAGGTTCTCCGAGGCGACGGGCCAGTTGGCGGCCTGCTGCGCGGTTTCGGCGCGGCCGAGGTCCAGCAGGAGCCGGTCGTAGAGCATGGTGAGCAGGCGCGCCGGCGGCGCGGACAGGACGGAGTCCGCCAGGTACTGGTTCCGCTGGGCGGCGCCGCCAAAGCCGCTACCGCTGCCGTAGCCGAAGGGTTTGGTGGTCATGCTGACTTACTTCCTGAAAGGCCGGAGAGCTGGGCCGTGAGCCAGGACTGCTGGGCCTTCATGCCGCTCAGCGCCGTCTCCAGGCCCGAGTAAGTGCGCTGCAAGGTGGCTTTACGGGAGGCCAGCCGGGTGTCCCAGTCGCCAATCCGGTTAGCCAGATCGCGGACTTCGGACTGCTGGCCGGTGATCTTGGTGGTCAAGGTGCCGTTGTACTTGTCCGAGGCAGCGGTGGCCGCCGTGGCAACGCGGCCGGCAATTTCCTGCACCTTGGCTGCGGTGCCGGCGGGATCTTTGGCAAGGGCAGCAGCGAACTTCGTGGCGTCGAATTCCATTGTGCCCGTCTTGGTGATGCTGATGCCAATTTCCGACGGCGACCGCGGCGGAGTGCCCACCGGCAAGGACGCGGCGGAGAGGATGTTCTGGTTCACGGAGCGCACGGCACTGTCGCCGGCGAAGATGCCGGCCTTGGTCGAGGTGCCGCTCGTGTTGGTGGTGCTCGTGACTGCGGTCCTGGCAGCCACGTACGAGAAAATGTCGTTGACGCCGGCGACGAGATCGGAGGCTTGTTTCGTGATTGCGGCGTCGTCACGGGCTACGGTGAGCGTCACCGGCGCGGTGGTTACTTCTTTGGCGGTGACG
The DNA here is from genome assembly GCF_020532805.1 of Arthrobacter sp. SO5. GTDB lineage: Bacteria > Actinomycetota > Actinomycetes > Actinomycetales > Micrococcaceae > Arthrobacter. Next base: position 22,862 of record NZ_MQTQ01000037.1, read on the forward strand.
GTGACGCCGGGAAGGACGTCAGCGAAGGTGTTCGTTGAAGATTTGACGGGCTGCGCCGCATTTCCCGCGGTCGGCCAGAGTGTGATCTGCGCGTCCTGCGCCGCCATAACGTCGGTGAACGTGGCTGCCGGGTCGGTAATAGTGAAGGCCCCGGCTTCCCCGGACTTCGTCGCGGTGAATTGCAGGCGGTATTCCCCGGCACCAACGGCTACCTTAGTGGCAGTGACGCCGGCTCCGGCCGCGTTGACGGATTTCACGACGTCATCCAGGTTGCTGGTGAGCGGCTCGATGGTGAAAGCCTGGCCGCCGCTGTTGATCGTCATGGTCGTGTAGGGCCAGCCAACCACAGCGTTGATCTTAGGTGTGACGGTAACCTGAGTCTGGGCCAGCTTGTCGACCTGAAAGTCGATCGAACCGGCCTTAGCGGCCGCCGTGGTGGTCGCTACGACCTTGTCGCTGCTCGTGGTCGCGGCATAGAGATCGAAGGCGCCGGGCTTGGCCGCGGTTGTAGCCTGGGTGGCGAGCGCGGCAACCTTGCTGTTGAGGCCCTGCAAGGCAGACACCATGGACTGGAGGTCCTGGGACTTGTACTTGAGCAGCGTCTGCGGGACGGCCTCCACCTGCATCACGGAGCTGATGAGCGCGGTGGTATCGAGCCCGCTGGCTAGTCCGTCGAGTGAGATTCCCATCGCTGCCTCTCATTGCTGCACATGTCTGCTGGTGCTTTGTGTTCGAAACTTCAGTTGTTGCGCGTAAGGGCCGGACGATGGATTGCTCTCATCGTCCGGCCCTTCCGCAGTGTCTTGATCGGGGTTAAGTCTTCGTCCGATCAGGGTGGCAGCCCTACTTCTGGACTACCGGACTTGCCGAAACCGGCTTAGCGCAGGAGGGAAAGAACACCCTGGCTGGACTGGTTTGCCTGGGCCAGCATTGCGGTGCCGGCCTGGGACAGGATGTTGGCCTTGGTGAACTTGACCATTTCCGAAGCCATGTCGACGTCAGCGATGCGGGACTGAGCGGCCTGCAGGTTCTCACCGGCGATGTTCAGGCTCTTGACAGTGTGCTCGAGACGGTTCTGGGTTGCACCCAGGTCGGCTCGCTGCGAGGAGATCGCAACGATTGCGGCGTCGATCGTGCCGATCGTGGTCTGAGCGGCAGTGTTGCCAGACACATCGAAGCCAGCGTTCGCGGCGGCCCCCTGGAGGGTGCCCAGGGTGGTGGCCACGTCTGCCAGGTCGATCGCGATGGTGTCGTTACCGGTTCCGCCTGTTCCGACCTGGATGTTGATCGTGCCAGTCTTCAGCAGGTCGATGCCGTTGAAGTTGGTCGCCTCGGTGAGACGGTTCAGTTCCTTGCCGAGGGCGATGCCTTCCTTGCCAATGGCATCGCGTGCGTCGCCATTGTTGGTGTCGTTTGAGCCCTGGACAGCGAGGTCACGCATGCGCTGAAGGATCGAGTGAACCTCGGTCAGGGCGCCTTCGGTCGTCTGGATGAGGCTGATGCCGTCCTGGGCGTTGCGGGCAGCCTGGGCTGAGCCCGTGACCTGGGACTTCAGACCCTCGGAAATGGCGAGGCCGGCTGCGTCGTCGCCGGCACGGTTGATGCGCAGGCCCGTCGACAGCTTCTCCAGGGACTTGGAGAGATCGGTCTGCGTGGCGTTGAGGTTGCGGTAGGTGTTGTTTGCCGCGAGGTTGTTGTTGATAACGAAGCCCATGATGTTTCCTCCGTGAGTGGGACTGTAAGCGATGGCCCATCCGTGGGCCTTCAGGAGTAGTTATCGCCCTTTCGGAAGCACAGGTAAGGAGAAATCCAAAATTCTTTTCGGAATTTCTTGGCCGCGAAAACCCGCCCGTCCTCAGCCCTATTCCTGCTAACGGGTGCGGAAATCTTGCCGATAGTTTGTACGAACCCTGCTGCAGGCCTCATCGTCCGCACGACGCGACCACGCGGTGGGGTCATTGCATAAGTCACCGCATTGATCGCCCGCACCATTCGCACTCATATAGGGAGCCGTCCGGACCATGGCCATCCACGAACTTTCAGCCCTGCTGTGGCGGGAGCGTGAACTCCTGGACGTTCTCACCTTCAAGCTGGAGGAAGAGCAGCTCCTTCTCACCTCGGGCAAGTCCCGCTGGCTCCCCCACGGCACCAAAGAAGTTGAACAGGTACTGGGCCATCTCTCCCAGGCGAGCCTGGCCCGCACCATCGAGGCGGCCGTCGTCGCCGAGGTCTGGGGACTTCCCACCGATGCCTCCCTGGCCGAATTGGCCGCCGCTGCCCCGGAGGGCGCCTGGGCCGAGGTCCTCACCGCGCACCTGACGGCGCTGACCCGGCAGACGGCCCTGATCAAGGAACTGCGCGACTCCAACGAGCAGTACCTGCGCACCGCTGTCCGCTCCACGCAGGAGTCACTGGCCGACCTTCGCCCCACAGCCGGCACCTACGATGCGCACGGCAAGACCGGCGACACCGCATCCTCCCGCATCTTCGACAAGCAATTCTAAGGAAGCGACCTTGAGCACTTTCGGCGCCCTGAATACCGCCTACCGCGGACTGACCGCAGCCCAGCAGGGCATGAATGTTGCCGGTCAGAACATCGCCAACGCCGCCACCGAGGGCTACACCCGGCAGCGCGTCGAGCAGTCCTCGCTGGCGGCACCCGCCCGTGGCCTCTTCAGCGGAGGTCTCCTGCAGGCCGGCCAGGGCGTGTCAGTGGACGCCATCGCACGGCTCGGCAACAGCTTCCTCGACGGCGGGGTTCGCTCCACCGCCGCCCAGGCCGGCTACGCCGGTGTCCGTTCCTCCGCCCTGCAGGGCATCGAAGGCGTTCTCCAGGAACCGGGCGAGAACGGCATCTCCACGGCACTGCATGGTTTCTGGTCCGCTTGGCAGGGCGCCGCCACCCAGCCCGACAAAGACGGCCCCAAGGGACTGCTCCTGAATGCGACAAACTCCGTGACGGACAAGATCTCCTCCGCCTACCAGGCCCTCGATGCCCAGTGGACCAGCGTCCGCGGCCAGGCACAGGACTCGGTGACCGCGGTCAACGCGGCAGCCGCCCAGGTTGCTTCCTACAACACGACCATCCGCTCCACCCTTGCCGCCGGCGGATCGGCCAACGAACTGATCGACGCGCGTGCCAAGCTCACGGACCAGATCGCTGGCTTGGCCGGCGGCACCGTCCGCGAACAGCCTGACGGCACGGTGGATGTCCTGGTCGGCGGCAATGCGCTCGTCACGGGCGGCTCTGTCCGGACCTTGCAGCTGGCAGGCGCAACTAGGCTGGCGGATGCCACCGGCAACGCCCCGCGCGTCGAGTGGACCACGCCTACTCCCAGTAGCACGGCGGCCCTCGACGGCGGCGAAATCGCCGGTGCGCTCTCTGTCCTGGCGCCGGCCGACAAGGGCGGCGCAATCGCCCAGGCAGCCGAGTCCTACAACTCCTTCGCAACCAAACTCGCCGAAATAGTCAACACCGTTCACAAACGAGGCCAGCTCCCTGACGATGCGCTCGGCAATCCTGGAGCGACTGAACGGGACTTCTTCACGACGACCGGCGTCGGCCCCGCGGCGCTCAACATCCAGGGCCCGTCGGACACGAACGCCATCGCGCTGAAGCTAAAGGATCAGGGCGCCCTGGACACCAGCATTGCGGACGAGATCTCGCAGCTCGGTACGGGCCCGGATTCACCGGACAAAATCTGGTCAGGCATCGTCACCAACATCGGGGTGCAGTCCCGGGGAGCCCAGCAGCACGAGGCGCTCACCACGGCCGCCCAAATCTCGGCCCTGACCGGGCGGGCCTCCCAGGCCTCGGTCAGCCTGGACGAGGAAAACGTCAGCCTGCTCACCAACCAGCACGCCTACCAGGCCGCTGCCCGCGTGATGACCGCCGTCGACGAGGCCCTTGACGTCCTGATCAACCGCACCGGACTGGTAGGAAGATAACCATGCTGAACCGCGTCACAAACCTGACCATGAGCGCGAACGCCCAGCGGACCCTGCTGACCCAGCAGTCCCGGCTGGCCGAACTGCAGGAAAAGGCCACCACTCTCACCAAGATCTCCCGCCCCTCGGACGATCCCGCCGCTACGGCCAAGGCATTGGAGACCCGGTCCCTTCTCGCAGCCAACGCCCAGTATGGCCGAAACATCGACGACGGCAACACCTGGCTCACCGCGGCTGATTCCGCCCTGGAGCAGGCCACTAACGTGATGCATAAGATCAAGGACCTCACCGTCCTGGCCGGCAACGGATCGCTGCCGCAGTCCGGCAAGAACGCCATCGCTGACGAGCTCAATTCCCTGAACGAGGAGCTTGTTTCGATCGCCAACAGCAAGCATCTGGGCCGCAACATTTTTGCCGGCAACTCGGATGAGCCGAAAGCCTTCAGCGGTCCCATGCCTCCTGATTTCAAGGGCGGCATTGGCCTCAGCCCCGTGGATCGGCGCATCAGCGCCACCCAGACGGTTCGGGTTGACGCCCCTGGCGAAGTAATTTTCGGCAGCGGCGCCACCTCGGTCTTCGGGGCCGTCAAGTCCATCGCTGATGCACTGAACGTCGGAACGGCCCCCACATCGCCGCAGCTCGGCAACCTTGAGTTCCGCTTTAACAGCATCGTCAACGGACGTGCTGACATAGGAACACGGCAGGCCCAGCTGGAACGTGCCGGCACCGTCAACACAGATTTGGAGGCCAACTTGGATGCGCAGAAGATGGGCATAGAAAAGCTAGATCTTGGCAGCGTCATCATGGACCTGAAACTCCAGGAAACCAACTACCAGGTGGCCCTGGCCGCCACGGCCAAGGTCCTGCAGCCCACGCTGATGGACTTCCTCCGGTGAGTACCGCCGTGCTGAACACGCCAGTGTCATTCACCGCCCCCATGCCTGGACTCGAGAACGCCCACGACTTCACCCTGCGCACCGTCGAGGGCGCCACCGGGCTGTACGCACTGGAAGCGGCCTCGGGGACGCCGGTGCGACTGTTCCTCGCCGACGCCGCCGTGTTCGTGCCCACCTACAACCCGCCGGTCCCGGCCGCCACGCTGCAGGCCCTGGAACTGGAGCAGGGTGACGCGCCGCAGGTGCTGGTGGTACTCAACCACTCCCCCGCCGCAACCACGGTGAACCTCATGGCACCGATCATCCTGAACCCGGCCACGCGCCGCTGCACCCAGCTCGTGCTGGACGGCCGGGACTACCCGCTCCGGGCGGACCTCAACTCGCTCTGACTCGCCCCAGGCTCGGCCGTCACCAGAAATGCGCGACGTCGATGACCAGCCGTGAACCGGCGTCGGGTCCAGCCAGGGTGAACACCCGGAACGGCAACCGCGCCCGGACCCCGAGTCCCAGGCTGGAATAGCCCTCGAAGCTTCCCGCCCACGCCACCTGCCGGAAGGTCTGGTAGCCGCTGACGTTGGCCAGCTCATTCTTGTCGGCCGGGTTGTACGTGGCGTTGCCGCTGCTGTCATAGGCCGGCGCATTGACCGTGACCTCAAGGAACGCCTGGCCCCGCAGCGGAACCGGCAGCCCCGAGCCGTCCTGCAGCACCTGGGGGACGTACCGTACGGTGTACCCCGCGACTGGTCCGTTGAGGTCAATGACCAGCCGGTCAAAGCAGTAATGCTGGCCGGTGCGGACACCGGTCACCTGGGCCTGGCTCAGCGCCGGCTCCGCCTTGGCCAGCGATCCCCACACCAGTCCGCAGTAGGGATCAGCCTGCGCAGGACCCGGCGCCACCAGCCCCAGCCCCGCGGCCATCAGCAAAGCCACCAGCAGTACCCGGATCTTCTTCATGTGGGCCGCCCCCTCAAGTGATGAGATAGCTCCAGAATAGGAGCCTTTCCGGCCCGTATCGAGGGCTGGCGCAGGATCGGCGCCCAACCGTTAGGCTGCCCCGCGCCCGGTCACGGGACGGTTGCCCCGCCGTCGTCCGCTTGTGTGGGAAATCCCGTGGAAACGGCGAAGCGCCGGTCCCCTTGCGGGATCCGGCGCTTCGCAGAGCTGTACGTGACGTGATGCCGCGCGGTGGAAGGTCCCCTATCCTTCGCAGTCGCGGCAGTACTTCATGCCATTCTTTTCACGGGCAACCTGGGAGCGGTGGCGAACCAGGAAGCAGGAGGAGCAGGTGAATTCATCGGACTGCTCGGGAACAACAATGACGGTCAGTTCTTCGCCGGAGAGATCCGCGCCGGGAAGGTCGATGCCCTCGGCGGTGTCGTTCTCGTCGACGTCGATGACAGCGGTCTGGGCACCGCCGCCACGGGACGCCTGAAGGGCCTCCAGCGATTCGGCGGGAGATTCTTCTTCTGTCTTGCGTGGGGCGTCGTAATCGGTAGCCATTTCGGGGGTTCACTTTCGTTGCTGCGCAGCGCCATTTCAGGCACCTCAGTGAAGCAGTTTAGGTCATTATGCGCGCAGTTGGAGAATAGTGTGCCGAAACAGACAGTTTAAGTCGCGCCGCCGCGCGAATTGGTCGGACAGGGCTCACCGCCGGCACCAAACAGCTGCCCGGAAAGGTCGACGCCGGGGGGCCGGTTCGGCGGGCAACCCGCTTAGGCCACCGGCCAGACGACAAGCGTCTTCCAGGCCGCGGGGTCCGGCTCCCTCGCCGGGTCGCTGAGGTAGTACTCCCACATCGCGTCCCCGGGAGTGAGGCCTTCGGCCTGCATTTTCGCCATGATCGCCCCGTAGGTTTCAGGCAGGGACTCGTAGGGCCCGATATGCATGGCTTCGACTGCCTGCCCGGCGGGGAGGGACCCTGCAGTCACGCCGCCGTCGCCGGCCTCCGGGAACGGCGTCGCCACCGGGAAGCCCGCTTCGACGTCGACGACGTCGGTGGGCATCCCGTGATACATCGCAAACGGCGGCCCGGCGAGTTGGACGTGCTGTTGCTGGGCCGCGCCCATAACGGCTCCGTAGGCGCGGCCGAAGAACTCGCGCAGGCCAACCATCGGAACCCTCTCGCGCAGCACCGCCGTCGGCTGCTCGTGAAGCTGGGTGGATTTGATGTCCGGCGTCTTTTCCGGATTCGTTTCAGTCATACGCCAAGACTCCGCCGCCAGGTTTCAGGGGTCTAGGGGCGAACGTCCCGGCGCACGCCCGGCGTGAAACCGGCTGCCGAGGTGGCGGCCGGTTTCACGCCGGTTGGGCTGCGTCCTGCGTGCGCAGGCGGAACCTGTCAGCCCGCGGGTTGTCCCGGCTGCTTCGGTCCGATCCGGTAGGGGCGCATCATCTCGTTGTCCTCATGTTCGAGGATGTGGCAGTGCCATACGTACTGCCCCCGTTTGTTGAACGCGGCTTTGATGCGCGTGACCTCCCCGGGGAGCGCGACGACGGTGTCCTTGAGCCCGGTCTCCCAGAGCTCCGGCCCCGTCGGGACCGACCCGGGCGTCACCTGCACCTCCTGGGTGGCCTCGTCCACGGTGATGGGCTGCCGGTTCACTACTTCGAACAGGACCTCGTGGACGTGTATCGGGTGTGCGTCGCCGGTGGCGTTGTAGAACTCCCACACCTCGGTGGATCCGACGGCAGGGTTCTCGGTGACCTCGTCGCCCCACATGCGTTCCGTCCAGACGCCCGGAGCGGTATTGGGGTCTCCGGCGACGGTGCCGAGCAGGACCTCGGCGGGGGAACCGGGGAACGTGGTCGAGACCTTCTCCAGGAGTGCAAGCGGCCGCGTCACTGTTGCTGCCGGAACGGACGGCTGTGCCGGGAGGCGAAGGAACCTGGGCGGGGTCGTCTCGTCCTTGTCGTACCCCGTTCCGACCCGGAACTGAAGTATCTGCCCGGTCCCGTCAGGGTCCGAGGGGGCAAAGTCGACTCCGGGCTGGCCTCCGCCGTACGGCTCATCGGGTCCGACGTTATTGAGTACGTAGTTGCCGGCGTCCACGTTGGTGAAGTCCACGATGATGTCGGCACGTTCTGCCGGCCCCATCAGGAGACGGTTCCCGTTCCCGGTGGTGAGGTCGACCGGCTGGTCCAGGAAGCCGCCCTCGTTGCCGATCTGCCACGCCTCGACCCCCGGAATGGCATTGAAGTCCAGGATCAGGAACCGGGCCTGGCAGCCGTTGAGGAAGCGCAGCCGGTAGCGCCGCTGTTCGACGTCCAGGAACGGCCAGGTGTTGCCGTTGACCATGAGCGTGTTGCCGAAGAACTCCGGGTTCCAGATCGGGGAGAGGTCGCTGTCCGGGATGAACGGGCCCGTGACGCCGTCGAAGAACGTCCGGCTGTCGGGGTAGAACAGTCCGCCATCGGTGTTGAAGGACCTGTCCTGGATGACGACGGGGATCTCGAACTGCTTCCGGTTCCGGCCCCGCTTATCGGAGTCCTCCGGTTTGGTCCTGGGCAGAACGGCCCGGCGCCCGTTGCGCGTGTCACGGACGGCGTCGTCGCCCTGGGGTCCGCCGCGGACGAGGTAGAACCCGGCCGGCCCGGCGTAGACGTTGAGGCGGGTCATGCCGACCGTATGGTCGTGGTACCACTTCGTGCCGGCTTCGGTGTTGGGGTACTGGAAGACGGCGAACCCCGGACCCCACTTCGCGCCGAAGGACCTGCCGGCCTTCCGGGCGAAGAAGTCGTACCAGGTGCCGCTGGAGGCGTAGCCCGCCGGGATGTTGCGTGCTTTCGGGAGGAACCAGGCTTCTGCGTATCCGTCGCTCTCGTCGCCGACGCCCACCGCACCGTGCACGTGGGTGACCAGAGGCACCGGACCCTGGTACCGGCCGGGTGTCGAGGCGAAGGTGGGCCGGGTATCGCGTCCGGCCGTCCCGCCGCCCGGGTTGGCCCAGTGCAGGGTCGGGTCCACCGGCAGCAGGTGCGGCAGAAAGTTCCCGGATCCGTCCGTCAGTTGGTTGATCCACTTGATCCGCACGGGACGCTTCCAGTCCGCCTCGATGGTCAGCGACGGTGCGTTGAAGATCTTGGGCGCCTTCGGGTTCAGCGTCTTTGCCGGCCCGTAGCCCCACACTGTCGTGGCCGGCAGCCCCGCCGGCAGGATCTGCTGGGCGAACTGGCGGACCGCGATCTCGTAGTAGTCAACAAGCTTCGACCCCATCCGCTTGGTCCCGGCCTTGGGCATCGGCGGCGGTACCAGCAACGGAGTCATGTATTTGGCGACTTGGCCCGGCGTCAACGTGCCGCCAGGGATCGCAACCGCCTGGACCAGCTGCGCGCTGCTGAACCGTTCCAACCCGGCACTCCCCAGCATCCGGGGGAGGAACATGCCGAGTGATCCGGCGGAAGTGAGTTTGAAGAACATACGACGATCCATGACAGCTTCCCCTTTTAGTAGCGTCCCGGTCCCGTCTGTCCGCCGCCTGGACCCGCACCCACCTGCTGCCGAGCAGGCTTAAGCCGTGTCGTCCGTGGCGTCGCCGGCTGCCAGCACGTGCGAACGTCCAAAATGGATCAATCCATTTGCGGTCACCATAGCCATGGAGCCTTGGGAAAAGGTTGGGGAAGAAAAGCCAGCCGCTCCGCACTGTCGTCGCTTGGCGGGAAGTCGGACGCGTCCGGCGGATAGTGTCGGCCGGGTCACGCGGACGACGGCCTTCGTTGGGGCCCCCTGTCGGATTCGAACCGACGACCCCCGCTTTACAAGAGCGGTGCTCTGGCCAACTGAGCTAAGGAGGCATTCCTGCTAACCGGCCGGAACCGGAACGCGTGTAGGCGCCCGGCGCCACGGCGCTAGATAAGGTTAGCCCACGGACGCCCGGTGGTAAAAACAGGCCCGGCCCGGGACGCACCCGGGCCGGGCCTGCTGCTGTTTCAGCCGGAGACGCTGCTACTTTTTGGCGTCAACCGCAGCGGTCAGGAACTGCTCGAACGGGGTCTTGGCGCTGTCGCCCTTGCCCCACTGCTTGCCTTCGACGAACACGGTCGGAGTGCCGGTGACCCCGATGGCCGCGGCTTCCTGGGTGGCGTGCTTGACGTACGGGCGGTACGTCTTGTCATCCACGCACTTGTCGATGCTCTTGGCGCCGAGATCGGCAGCCATCTTCTTGAGGTCGGCGTCGGACAGGCCGGCGGTACCCTCGGCAGGCTGCTTCGCGAAGAGCTCGTCGACGAACGCTGAGTACTTCTCCGGGGACTCGTTCACGACGCAGGCCGCAGCGTTGGCCGCACGCGAGGAGTAGTTGGTGGTGGAACGGCTGTCCAGGAAGCCCAGCGGACGGTACTCCACCGTGACCTTCCCTTCATTGCGCAGTTTGGTCAGGGACTCGTTGTACTGGGTCTCGAAGCTCTTGCAGACCGGGCAGATGAAGTCGATGTAGAGGACCACCTTGACGGGCTTGCCGGCCTCGGGCTCGGCACCGGGGGCGGTGACCTCCGCCGGCGGGGTGGCCGGGGCGGACGGAACGTCGGCGATCCTGACCGTCGCGGGCTCCGATTTTGCGACGTCGGTGTTGGCCAGCAGCGTGACACCACCGTGGATGTTTCCGTTGGCCGGGGTGGGGCCCTCGTCGGCGATGGGCGCGTTCTTCTGGATGTTCGTGGTGACCACGAGCGCCACAATCACAATGATGGCCACGACGGCGGCAACAATTCCCCAGCCGATGAGCAGCTTGTTGCGCTTCTCCTTCTTCAGCTGCGCCTCGCGGATCTCACGTGCTTTCTCGCGGGCCGCGGCAGTGCGGTCTGCTTTGGACTGACGGGGTTCGTTTGCGGGGGTCATTAATTCCTCGGGTCGATCGGCCTGGGATAGTCCACTGGTTGGCAATTCATCATTTTAGGGGAGAAAACTGGGAAGTTGCGCTTCAAGTTTGCTCCAGCGGTCCCCACGGGGCGAATGGCACCGAGGATTCCGTCCGGCTAGGGTGGGCTGAGAGCCACGAGCGAGCCCAGGGGGCACCAATGAACACAACAGAACACGCCGATTCGGACCGAGAGCTTTCGAGCCAGGCGGGGCACAGCGGCTCGGCGGCCGAGTCGGATGCCCTGTACGACTTCATGGTTGTCTCCAACCGGTTGCCGGTAGATCGCTGCTCCCCCGACGAGGCCGGCTGCGAGGACGGCTGGCGGCGCTCCCCCGGCGGACTCGTGACCGCCCTGGCCCCCATGATGACCAAGACCGACGGCGCCTGGGTGGGCTGGCACGGGGCCCCGGATGAGACCCTCGAGCCCTTCAGCCATGGCGGCATTGATCTCATCCCCGTCCAGCTGAGCACTGACGACATCGAGCTGTTCTACGAAGGCTTCTCCAACGCCACCCTCTGGCCGCTGTACCACGATGTGATTGCCCCGCCGGAGTTCCACCGGACCTGGTGGGACTCCTACCGCAAGGTCAACCGCCGGTTCGCGGACGCCACCATCCGCAGCGCGGCCGAGGGCGCCACGGTCTGGGTCCAGGACTACCAGCTCCAGCTCGTCCCCAAGATGCTCCGCGAGGCCCGCCCGGACCTGAAGATCGGCTTCTTCAACCACATCCCCTTCCCGCCGCCGGAGATCTTCGCCCAGCTGCCGTGGCGCCGGGCCATCATTGACGGGCTGCTGGGCGCCGACCTGGTCGGTTTCCAGCGCCCGAGCGACGCCGGAAACTTCATGCGCTCCGCCCGCCGCTTCCTCGGCGCAAGCGTCAAGCAGCAGCAGATCCATGTCAAGGACACCGACGGGAAGACCACGCACATCGCGCGCGCCCAGGCCTTCCCCATCTCCATCGATGTCAAGCAGATCAGCGAGCTGGCACGGAACCCGGAGATCATCGAACGCTCCCGGCAGATCCGCCGGGATCTCGGGAACCCGAAGACCATCCTCCTCGGCGTCGACCGGCTCGACTACACCAAGGGCATCCGGCACCGGCTCAAGGCCTACGAGGAACTCCTCGCGGACGGCAAGGTCACGGTCGAGAACGCCGCCCTGATCCAGGTCGCCAGCCCCAGCCGGGAAAGGGTGGAACATTACCGCCTCTTGCGGGAAGAAGTAGAGGGCACCGTGGGCCACATCAACGGCACCTACGACACCATGCAGAACACGGCCGTGCGCTACCTGCATCACAGCTACCCCATCGAAGAGATGGTGGCCTTGTACCTCGCGGCGGACGTCATGCTTGTCACCGCGCTGCGCGACGGCATGAACCTCGTGGCCAAGGAATACGTCACGGCCCGGACTAACAACGACGGCGCGCTGGTGCTCAGCGAGTTTGCCGGCGCCGCGGACCAGCTCAAGCAGGCCCTGCTCATGAACCCGCACGACATCGACGGCCTCAAGGACACCATCATGAGGGCAGTGAACCTGGAGCCTTCGGAGGCCGCGCGCCGCATGCGTGCCATGCGCAAGCAGATCCTGGACCACGACGTCGACCTCTGGTCCTCCGACTTCCTGAGCGCCCTCGAAGAGAAGGTAATCCGCGATGACTCCTGAGGCCACCCCGCTCTCGCTCTCCCCCGAGCTGCTCGCGGCCGTGCGAACCGTGGCCGGCACGGAACAGCTGCTGGTCGCCATGGACTTTGACGGCACCATGGCCCCGCTCGTTGACCACGCCGCGGACTCCCGGGCGCTGCCCCGCTCGGCGGCAGCTTTCGCCGCGCTGGCCGATCTCCCGCGGACGACGACGGCACTCATCTCCGGGCGCGCGCTGGACAGTCTGCGTGCAGTTGCCTTCCCGCCGGAGAAGACCCTGCTGATCGGCAGCCACGGGGCCGAAGTGTGGATGGGACCGGGCTCCGCGGAGCTCGAGCTTGACGGCGCCCAGCGGGAGCTGCTGGCCGACGTCGGCCGGGTTCTCGGGGAAATCGTTGACGCCGCGCCGGGCACGCTGCTCGAAGACAAGCCGGCCGGCGTCGTCCTGCACACCCGGCTAGCCGCCGACGACGTCGCCGAAGACGCCGTGGCCGCGGCCCGCGCCCTCTTGCAGGACCGCCCCGGGGTGTTCCTCAAGGCCGGAAACCGTGTGCTCGAGACCTCCGTGGTCCACGCCTCCAAGGGTGAGGGCATTTCCTTCCTGCGGCAGGCGACCGGCGCCACTGCGCTGGTGTTCGCAGGCGACGACACCACGGACGAGGACGCGCTGGGCAGGCTTCTCCCGGGCGACCTCGGCGTCAAGGTGGGGCTGGACTTCACGCAGGCCCAGTTCCGCGTCGAAGCTACGGCCCACGTCGCGGAGCTGCTGGAGGCACTGTTACGGGAGCGTAAGCTCGCCGTCGGCGTCTAGTACCTAGCGCATCCGGAGGCCGAAGTAAGGCGGATCACGCGTGACTTCAGCAACATTTTCGCCCTTTTGCCATAAATCTGACATACTCTGGGTGTGATGTGGCGCACAAGTACCGTGCGGCGTCATTGGATACTCCTCGGCTTCGGCCGGGGAGTATGCGTACGATTGATGCATACAACTGAATTAACAACTGAACAATAAGACCATTCACTACGGATCGTCCGGCACGTACCTGCCGGTGAAGGGATTGATAACTGTGGCTACAGTTACTTTTGACAACGCAACACGCCTGTACCCGGGCACGGAAAAGCCCGCTGTTGACAAGCTCAGCATTGAGATCGCCGATGGCGAATTCCTGGTCCTCGTTGGACCCTCCGGCTGTGGAAAGTCGACCTCCCTGCGGATGCTTGCAGGTCTCGAGGATGTGAACGCCGGCCGAATCCTGATCGGCGACCGCGATGTCACCGACATGCCGCCCAAGGATCGCGACATCGCCATGGTGTTCCAGAACTACGCCCTCTACCCGCACATGACCGTTGCGGACAACATGGGCTTCGCGCTGAAAATCGCGGGCGTCAGCAAGGAAGAGCGTGCCGAGCGGGTCCGCGAAGCAGCCAAGCTGCTGGACCTCGAACCGTACCTGGACCGCAAGCCGAAGGCACTCTCCGGCGGCCAGCGCCAGCGTGTCGCCATGGGCCGCGCGATCGTGCGTAACCCGCAGGTCTTCCTCATGGATGAGCCGCTCTCAAACCTTGATGCCAAGCTCCGCGTGCAGACCCGCACGCAGATCGCATCCCTGACCCGCCGCCTGGGCGTCACCACGGTTTATGTGACCCACGACCAGGTCGAGGCGATGACCATGGGTGACCGCGTCGCCGTGCTGAAGGACGGTCTGCTGATGCAGGTCGACACTCCGCGCAACCTCTACGACAAGCCGAAGAACGTGTTCGTTGCCGGCTTCATCGGCTCCCCTGCCATGAACCTGCTCGAACTGCCGGTCGTCGACGGCGGCGTGCAGTTCGGGGGCACCGTCTACCCGGTACCGCACGACGTCCTCGAAGTGGCCAGCGGCAAGACCGTGACCCTCGGCTCCCGGCCGGAGGACCTCGAGATCGCACCGCAGGGTGAGGGACTCCACGTGGAGGTGGATGTCGTCGAAGAACTCGGCGCCGATGCCTACGTCTACGGACACACCACGCTGGACGGCAAGAGCTATGACATCGTGACCCGCGTCGACGGCCGTCGCCCTCCGATGAAGGGTGAGTCCATGTGGGTCCGCCCGCAGTCGGGCCACGTGCACCTGTTCGACACCAAGACCGGCCTGCGCCTCGGCGACTAACCTTCGCACTTGCACGGCTGACGGCGGTCCTCCCAACCGGAGGGCCGCCGTCGGGCGTTAACTACTTTCCTGCATTTCCAAAGGCCACGCCCCATCGTTAGGGCCGTTGCCGTAAGTACGGAAGAATTGGTTCATGACCGAGGACAATAACGCCCAGTGGCACGACGAGCCCACCGACTACGGTCAGATCGGCAAACTTCCCCGTTACGAGGCCGCCAGCGCCAACGACTCCAAAGCCATGGCCTCGAGTTCGTTGAGCATCACCGCGGCGGCCACCGAACCGGAACTCCTCGATCTTCCGTGGCACATCGCCCTTGAGGACTGGCCAGCCGAGAACCTCGCAGCACTCCCCCGCGGAATTTCCCGCCACATTGTGCGCTTCGCGCACCTCGGCGGCAGCGTGATCGCCATCAAGGAAACCTCGGAACACATCGCCCGGCACGAATACCATATGCTCCGCAAGCTGGCGCGGCTGGACGTTCCTTGCGTGGAGCCCGTGGCCGTCATCACCGGGCGCACCACGCCGGACGGGCGGCCCCTGAACCCCGTACTGGTCACCCGGCACCTGAAGTTCTCCATGCCGTACCGCGCGCTGTTCTCCCAGATGCTCCGCAAGGACACCCTCACCCGCCTGATCGACGCCCAGGCACTGCTCCTGGTCCGGCTGCACCTGATCGGCTTCTACTGGGGCGACGTCTCGCTCTCCAATACCCTCTTCCGCCGCGACGCCGGCGCGTTTGCCGCCTACCTTGTGGATGCCGAAACCGGAGAGCTCTACCCGGATCTCTCCACCGGGCAGCGCGAGTACGACCTCGAAATTGCGCGGGTCAATATCGCCGGTGAGCTCATGGACCTGCTCGACGGCGGACTCATCGAGGAGAAGGTGGATCCGGTGGCCACCAGCGAGCTCATCATGGACAGCTACCGCCGGCTGTGGACCGAGCTGACCGAAAAGGAGTCGTTCGAGATCGGTGAGCGCTGGCGGGTGGCCGCCCGCATTCGGCGGCTCAACGAACTCGGCTTCGACGTCGAGGAATACGCCATCAAGACCACCCAGAACGGCTCCACCATCCAACTCCAGCCCAAGGTGGTTGACGCTGGGCACCACCAGCGCCGGCTGCTCCGGCTGACCGGACTGGACGTACAGGAGAACCAGGCCCGCCGGCTGCTCAATGACATGGACTCCTTCCGGGCTGACAACCAGCCGGCCATGGACGAGGAATACAGCGCCCACCTCTGGGTGAGCCAGATCTTCGAACCGATTGTCCGTTCCATCCCCCGCGACCTGTCCGGGAAGCTCGAGCCGGCCGAGGCCGTCCACGAGATCCTGGAGCACCGCTGGTACATGTCCGAGAAGGAGAACCGCCACATCCCGCTAGCGGAGGCCGTGCAGTCCTACATCGATTCGGAACTGCGCCACCGCAGGGACGAGGCCGCGATCATGCTCAATCCGGACACGGAGCTGCTCAAGATCCTCGAGGCGGAAACCGAGGAGTCACGCTACGGCGATGAAGACGGGGCCGACTACCCCGACTCCGACGACTAGCGGGAAGAACCCGGCGCCCCGCATGATGGCACAGGCGGGCTAAATCGCTTTTCCGGGGTTCAGGATCCCGGCCGGGTCAAAGAGTTCCTTGATCCGGCGCTGCAGTTCGCGCACGGGTTCTTTCTGCTCCAGGCCAAGCCAGCGCAGCTTGAACTGCCCGATCCCGTGTTCGCCCGTGATGGTGCCGCCCATCGCCAGGGCAACGGTGATGGATTTATCCAGGGCCGCGCCGAGGCGAGCCATGGCCTCGGCGTCGACGGCGTCATCCACCCGGTCCACCC
The DNA here is from genome assembly GCF_020532805.1 of Arthrobacter sp. SO5. Taxonomy (GTDB): domain Bacteria; phylum Actinomycetota; class Actinomycetes; order Actinomycetales; family Micrococcaceae; genus Arthrobacter. The sequence continues at coordinate 39,180 of NZ_MQTQ01000037.1, forward strand.
AAAAGGTGGGGTGCAGGTTCCCGTCGCCGGCATGCGCCACCACCTTGAGCTGGACCTGGTACGCCACAGCCATCGCCTCCAACTCCGCGACGTAATCCACCAGCCGGGAACGCGGCACGGCCACGTCCTCGCCCACCCGGTATTCGTCGTCAACCTCCACGCCGCGGCTGTTGCGCCGCAGCTCCACGAGCTGCTCGGCCTCGGCGCTGGCCTCCATGGTTACCGCGGCGCCGCCGGCAATCAGCAGGGGTCGGATGGCGGCGGCCTCCGCCGCGGCGCCGTACCCGTCGGTCTGGATCAGCAGCAGGGACGATCCCCGGGAGGCGAGGTCGGAGCCGTGCGCGGCATCGAGCTGGACAAGCGAGCCGGCGTCGAGCAGTTCCATGATCGCGGGCTGGACCCGGGCCCTGCCCACGGCCAGGACGCCGGCCGCGGCGCTGCGGAAGTCCGGGTAGAAGGCGGCGATCGTGTGCACGTCCCGTGGAAGGTATTTGAGCCGGACAGTGACTCCGACGACGATGCCCAGCGTTCCCTCCGAGCCCACGAACAGCCCGGTGAGGTCATAGCCGGCGACGCCTTTAAAGGTCTGATGGCCGGTGTGGATGAGGGATCCGTCCGCCAGGACGACGTCGAGGGCCAGAACGGAATCCCTGGTCACCCCGTACTTGGCGCAGCGCAGGCCGCCGGCGTTGGTGGCGACGTTGCCGCCGATGGTGGACATCTTGAAACTTGCCGGGTCCGGGGCATACATGAGCCCGTGGACGGCAGCGGCTTCGTTGAGGTCCGCGTTGACAACGCCGGGTTCGACGACGGCGGTCTCGTCGTCCGGGTTGAGGGCCAGGATGCGGTTCATCCGTTCCAGGCTCAGCACCACGCAGCCCTTGCTCGCGTGCGCGCCGCCGGAGACCCCCGTCCCGGCGCCGCGGGCCACCAGCGGGACACCGTGCGCGGCGCACGTCCGGACGGCGGCCTGGACGTCTTCGACCGATTCGGCACGGACCACGGCCTGCGGCAACTGGTAGTCCAGCACCGGCGCCTGATCCACGGCATAGACAGTCAGGGTGGGGTGGTCCAGAGCGACCTTCGCCGGGCCCAGGGCCGAGGTGAGCTCATCGATGATGCTCATGCGGTCTCCGCTTCGTCGATTCCGGCCTTCAGTCTAAGCCGCGGAGTCGGGTGCCCGGATTACGGCGTTGATAGCGGCATGGCTCCGGGTGCCCGGACGGCGGGCAGTTGCGTGCCGGGTAGCACCCAGATACCGGCCGCGGCACCGCGGGTGCAGATCAGGGCGCCTGAGGCCAATGCATCCGCCCTGATCTGCCCGCGGGCGGTGGGAACTGCGCTGATGGGACCTGCGCTGTACGCAGGATCCGCGGCAAGTGCCAGCCGCTGGGACACGGACAAAGCGCCGGGCGCCAGGTGCACGTCGGCGGCGGCCCGGGTGACGACGACGAGCACGGCGCTCCCGGCCGTTTCCCGGATAAACGCCAGGGCGTCGCCTTCGGCGTGCAGCCAGCGGATTCCGCCGCCGCTCAGCGCGGGCAGGTCCCTGCGCAGCGCGGCGAGCGCAGCGTAGTCATCCCGGAGGTCGCCAAGGACCCGTTCGGGGTCGTTCCAGGGCATCGGCGTCCGCGATGCCTCCCCGTTGTGCCCTTTGAGCCCGAATTCGTCTCCGGCGAACACCACCGGGACGCCCGGCAGGGTGAACATCAGCACCGCCCCAAGCCGCTGCCCGCCCTCGATCATGACGGTCGCGGCCCGCGCTGTGTCATGGCTGTTCAGCGCGTTCATGTTCTGCTGCCGGACGCCCCAGCTGAATGCGGCTGCGAGGTCCAGGTGGGTGGCCAGGAAGTCCTCGGCGCCGGTCCGGTTGGGGCCGGGCAGGGGGGTACCGAAGAAATTGACGTGCGCGGCGTCCCCGGCGAGCCAGGACCACAGGGGGCGGGTGAAGTTGGAGTAGGTCATGGCGCCGTGCCAGTGTTCACCGCTGAAGTCCGGCGCGGCGTCGTTGGTGGCCTCGGCCAGCAGCGCAGCCTCGGGGTTGATCTCACGGACCCGGTCGGCGATCAGCCGGGCGACGTCCTGGTTCAGATCCGTCGCCCCGAGCCGTCCGGTCATGTTGCCGACGTCGATCCGCCAGCCGTCAAGGTTGAAGGGAGGCTTCAGCCAGCGGGCCACGGGCGAGTCTTCAGCAAGGACGAACCGTTCCCTGAGCCCCTGCGAGGTCCAGTTGAGTTTGGGCAGCGAGGAGACGCCGTACCAGGATTCGTACCCGCTGTGGTCTTCGGTGAAATAGTAGTAGCCCGCCTCCGCGGAGTCCGGTTCGTCGAGGGCTTTCCGGAACCATTCGTGGGCGTCGCCGGAGTGGTTGGCCGTGAGGTCACCCATCACTTTCAAGCCGCGGGCATGGGCGGCTTCCACCAGCTCCACCAGCGACTGGTCCCCGCCGAGGAGCGGATCCACGGACGCAAAAGTTGAGGCGTCGTAGCGGTGGTTGGAGCGCGCCGGGAAAAACGGCGTCAGGTAGATGACGTCCGCGCCGAGCTGCTGGATGTGGTCAAGTCTTTCGGTGATGCCGCCGAGGTCCCCGCCGTAGAACTGGTAGGGGGTGTCCGGGCCTGAGCCCTGCACCGGGGTGGTGTCCCAGCTGCACGCCACGGCCCAGTCCGGCGCCGGGTGTGCCGAGGCCCGGGCAGAGCGGGCGAAGCGGTCCGGGAAGACCTGGTACATCGTTCCCTGCCGCAGCCACTGCGGGGCGGCCGGGAACGTCGTCAGCCGGAAGTCCGTGTAGTCGGAGACGTCCCGGCTGAACAGGCCCTGCGCGTTGAGGCTCCAGTACCGCGGGCCGGCCTCGATCAGGAAGCGGTAGCGGGCCACCGGGTTGGTGACCGTCATGGCCGCCTCCCACCAGCCCCAGCCGTCGGCCTCGCCCAAAGCCGCGCAGGGCTCATAGCGGGGCTCACCGTCCTGGATCGAACGGAGCCACACCCGGGTGGCGGGTCCCCAGCCGGCAGGAATGCGGACCCGCAGCCGGGCCTCGTCCCCGAGCGCCACCTGCTGGGGGGCGTGCAGGCCGGAGCCGTCATGGTGCGGCAGTGGCCCGGCAGTGCCCAGCGCGGTCATGCCTAGCCCTTCACCGAGCCCGCCGTGAGGCCGCTGACGATGTAGCGCTGAAGGAAGAGGAACAGTGCCATGACCGGCACGGCTGCGAGCACGGCACCGGCGGCGAAGACTCCCCAGTTCTCGGACCGCTGCTGCGCCACGAAGGAATAGAGGCCGACGGCGAGGGTCTGGCTGTCCGGGTCCGTGAGCACCACGCTGGCGATCACGAATTCGCCGGAGATTCCAATGAAGGACAGCAGGCCCACAACGGCAAGGATGGGCGTGACGAGGCGCATGATGATGCCGAAGAAGATCTGTGTGTGGCTGGCGCCGTCGATCTTGGCCGCCTCGTCGAGCGACTGGGGCACGGTGTTGAAGAAGCCGTACATCAGGTAGGTGTTCACGCCCAGTGCTCCGCCGAGGTAGACCATGATGAGGCCCAGCTGGCTGCCGAGGCCGAGCGCCGGGATAACCTCGGAGATGCCGCTGAGCAGCAGGAAGATCGCGACGACGGCGAGCAGCTGCGGGAACATCTGCAGCAGCAGCAGGCTGAGCAGGCCGATCCGGCGGCCTTTGAACCGCATGCGGGAGAACGCGTAGGCCGCCATGGCGCCGAGGAAGACCGTGGCCGCGGACGTCACGACGCCCACCACCATGGTGTTCGCGAACCAGCGGGCGTAGGGCCGCGCAGGGTTGTTGAACAGTTCGACAAAGTTGCCGAAGTCGATCCTGCTGAACAGTGCGTTGGAGCCCACCAGCGTGCCGGTGGAGTTGAACGCCGCTGAGAGTACGTACAGGAGCGGGAAGATCGCGAAGATGGTCACGGCGATGCCGACCACGTGCCGCCAGCCCTTGTCCTTGAACCAGACGCCGAAGGGGCGCCGGCGCTGCAGCGAGCGGAGATGCTCGACGTCGGTGGTGCTTGTTGCTGCAACGTCGTCGACGCCGGGCGCCGCCGTTGTGCTGACGGTACTTGCTGACCCGTTCATGAGTTCACGTCCTCGAGTGCCTTGGTCTGCTTGAAGCTGATGGCCGAAACGGTGGCCACGATGATGAAGATGATGATTGCCAGGGCGCTGGCGAGGCCATAGTCACGCCCCGTCCCCTGCCCGAAGGCCACCTTGTAGACGAGGGTGATCAGGATGTCCGTGGCTCCAATGTCCCGGTCTGTGTCCGCGAACCGCGGGCCGCCGCCGGTGAGCATAAAGATCACGTTGAAGTTGTTGAAGTTGAAGGCGAAGGAGGAGATCAGCAGCGGAGCGATGGAGACCAGCAGCAGGGGCAGCTTGATGGAACGGAACACCCGCCACGGGCCGGCGCCGTCCATCCGGGCGGCCTCGTCCAGCTCGGCCGGCAGCGACTGCAGGGCGCCGGTGCAGACGAGGAACATATACGGGAATCCGAGCCACAGGTTGACCACTAGCACACTGATCTTGGCCAGGACCGGGTCCGTGAGCCAACCGATCGTGGCCCCGCCCAGTAGGGTCTGGTTGAGCCAGCCGAACTGCGGGTTCAGGATGCCGGACCACACCAGTCCGGACAGGAACGCCGGGAAGGCGTAGGGCAGGATCATGAGGATCCGGTACACCTTCTTGCCGCGCAGGTCCTCTCGGTTGAACGTCATGGCGAGGAACATGCCCATCGCGAACGTCAGCGCCACAGAAGCCACTGCGAAGGTGAAGGTCCACAGGATGACGCCCAGCAGCGGGCCGCGCAGACTGGGGTCAGTGAAGGCACGGGCGAAGTTCTCCATACCGACGTCGATCTTCCACCCGGTGGTGAGGGTCTCACCATTGCTGGCAGCGAAGGCGCCCTTGCCGTTGTCCCGGTAGACAGCGCCGGAGTCGGTATCGGTGAACGTGTCGGCCGCGGCGTCGTAGCTCAGGGCCGGTTTGAACTGGTAGGCGTTGCTGCCATCCGCCGTCCGCAGGGTGCCGTCCGCGGGGTCGGAGGAGACGGGCACGGTGATGCCCAGAATCTGCTGCTGGTTCGCCACGATCTCCTGGAAGGTCAGGGTGCGGTAGCCGTCCAAAGCGTTGGCCTTGCCGGTGGAATCCTTCCCGGCGCCGGCGGCTGCCTCCAGGGGCGCTTCGGTGCTGCCCAGCGAGATCTTGCCGTCCGGGTCCGTGAACAGCAGGTAGAACGAATTGCCCTTGGCGAGGACGGCCGTCTTATAGGCGGGAGAGTCGGGGACGCGTTTTTGTGCGGTGAGCTGGATGGCGGCGATCGCATCATCCTTGGTGCTGTTGTGCCCGTCGCCGTAATTGGTGAAGGCGATGTAGCCGCTGAACAGGACCACGAAGACCTGGAAGACCAGCAGGAAGAGCACGCCGGGGGCCAGGTACTTCGCGGGGAGCCCGCCCTTGCGCAGGTAGATCCAGTTGATCGCGAGGACGACGGCGGAGGAGACTGCCAGCGCCCCCCACGACTCGCTGAGGAAAAGCATCATCAGGACGTAGACGGCCAGCGCGTCCACGAGGCCGAGCAGCACGATCTTGGCGACGGTGCCCTTCGTGGTGTCCGGGCCGAAGCGGCGCCGCCGCGTGCGCGGGTGGCCCGGCCGCCCGGGAGAGCCGTCGGGGCCCGTTGCTGGGGCGGGGGTGCCGGCCTGGCGGAGTTCGGTATCTGTCATGGCTGTCTAAAGTCCTAGGGAGAAGCTGGTGGTGGTGCAGGAACGGGCCGGGCGGCATGGCTGCCGCCCGGCCCGGTGCATGCGGTTCGTTACGCTCTCCGGAGTCTCGGAGCGTCAGGAACCGGAGCGGGGACTAACCCGCGATTTTGGCCTTGATGCTGGCGGCCATCTTGGCCCAGTCGGCGGCAGGGTCGCCCTGGCCCTTGATCAGGGCCAGCTCGGTGGCTCCCCAGTCCGCCCAGACCGCGCTCATTTCCGGGATGGCCGGCATCGGGACGCCGGTGGCGCCGATCTTGCCGAAGGCGGCAACGACCGGATCGCTCGCGGCCTTTTCGAAGGAAGACTTCAGAGCCGGCGGGCGGCCTCCGGCCTTGTACATGGAGTCCTGGGCCGACTCGGACGTGAGGTAGTTGGTCACGAACTCGTTCGTGGCCAGCGCGTTGGCGCTCTTGGCGCTGATGAAGAAGCCGTTGACGCCGATGAACGGCTGGGCAGGCTTGCCACCGGCGGCCGGCAGGGCGTCCACAGCGAACTTGATGCCCTTCTTCTGCACATCCGGCACGTTCCAGGGGCCCGTCAGGTAATACGGGGACTCGCCAGCCAGGAACTTCTCCTTGGCGATGTCACCGGTGATGTTGGAGTTGATGATCTTCTCACCGGCGTCGCCCCAGGCGGCCAGCTTCTTGGCGAACTCCACGCCAGCAGCGTCGCCGATCAGGAGCTGCTTGGGATCGTAGCCGCCGTCGGCAGCCAGGCCGAACACCTGCGAACCCATGGAGGCCTGCAGCGGGTACAGGTGATAGGGGTCCCCCTGCTTGGGATCCATGCCGACCAGGAACGGGAACTTGGCCTTTCCGTCGGCAACGGCCTTCTTGCCGTTGGACATGACCTCATCGAACGTCGTGGCGGCCGCGGACACCATGTCGGTGTTGCGCAGCAGCGCGATGTTCTCGATCGCGTACGGCACGCCGTAGACGGACCCGTTGAAGGTCATGGCCTTGACGGCCGAGCCTTGGAAGCCGGATTTCTTGTCGCCGAGTTCAACCGGGGCAATGACACCGTTCTGGACGAACTTGCCTACCCAGTCATGCGGGCCGACGATCAGGTCCGGGCCCTTGCCCGTGGGAACCTGGGTGATGAAGTCGTCGCGGACTGCTGCGAAGTCCTTGACCACGAGCTTCACTTCGATGCCGGTGTCGGCCTGGAACTTGGCGGTGATGTCCTTCAGCGCGGGTGAGCGCTCGGCATCAACCCACATGGTGATGGTGCTGGCCCCGGAGGCCTTCAGGTCCGGCTTGGCGGTGGCGGTGGCCGGCGCGGTGGCTGCGGCGCCGCCGCAGGCGCTCAGTGCCAGCGCTGCAACTACGGAGATTGCTCCGGCCGTGAATACACGGCGGCTGGCCCCGGTTGCGAGGGTGTTCTGCACCTTCATTGGTGTCCCTTTCATGAATCCTGCATCCACGCTGACGGCCCTATCGGAAGGCTCTGGTGAAGAGTCCGGGGGCCCGGTGGCATCGTCGGTGATGTGGCTCACAGCAGCTGCAAGCGCTTCCAAACTACACGGTGATGATGACTTTGGAAAGTCCAACTACTGGCGGGTAATGACCGCGGTCGGATCTGCCGGGAACCCGTGTCACCAAAATGTAGCCGGACTTTAGGGCCTGGCGGACGCAGCACCGGACAGCATGACCCCGCCTATGCCGAACGTTGCACCACGATTGCGGCTGGAAGCGTTTTCAATTTGGCGGAATCAGCCTTACGATTACCGGCATGTCCGTTGACTCAGCACTCGCCGCCCCCGCCGAACTGGCCGGGACCCTGACCGGCCCCTTGACGCCGGTGCACCCCGCAGACCATCTCCCCGGCTGGTGGCGCTCAGCCGTCATCTACCAGGTGTACCCGCGTTCCTTCCGGGACCTGAACGGGGATGGCATCGGCGACCTCGCCGGGATCACCGCTGAACTTCCGCAGCTGGCCGAGCTGGACATCGACGCCGTCTGGCTCTCCCCGTTCTACCGTTCGCCGCAGCGCGACGCCGGCTACGACGTCAGCGACTACTGCGACGTCGACCCCCTGTTCGGCACACTGACGGACTTCGACGCCATGCTGGCCGAGGCCACGCGGCTGGGCCTGCGCCTGATCGTCGACCTCGTTCCCAACCACTGCTCGGACCAGCACACGGCCTTCCAGGCCGCCCTGGCCGCCGCAGCCGGCAGCCCGGAACGGGACATGTTCATCTTCCGCGACGGCCGCGGGCAGTTCGGCGGGGAGCCGCCCAACAATTGGGAGTCCCACTTCGGCGGGCCCGCCTGGACCCGGATCACCGAGCCGGACGGGACCCCGGGCCAGTGGTACCTGCACCTGTTCGACACCTCCCAGCCGGACTTCAACTGGGACAACGACGCCGTGCATGAGGAATTCGAACGCGTCCTGCGCTTCTGGCTGGACCGCGGCGTCTCCGGATTCCGGGTTGACGTTGCCCACGCGCTGGTCAAGGCCCCGGGCCTGCCGGAATGGGGCGGCCGAGCCGACGGCAACAGCTGCGACGGCTTCCCGGGCCATGACGCGCCGATGTTCGGCCAGCCCGCCCTGCACGACATCTACCGCAAGTGGCGCCGGATCCTCGCGGAATACGGCCCGGACCGCATCCTCTGCGCCGAAGCGAACGTGGATCCGCTCCCCCGCCTGGCCGACTGGGTCCGGCCGGACGAAATGCACCAGGCGTTCAACTTCCCGTACCTGCACACCGGGCTGGACGTCCGCCGCATGCGCGGTGTCATCACCGAATCCCTGACGGCGCTGGACTCCGTCGGCGCGCCCAGCACGTGGGTGCTCTCCAACCACGATGTAGTCCGGCATGCCACCCGTTTCGGCTACGACGGCCACGCACCCCGGGACGGCGACGGGATCAGCAGCTTCGATCTGCAACCGGACGAGGCCCTGGGCCGCTCCCGGGCCGCGGCCGCCTCCCTGTTCATGCTCGGCCTGCCCGGCGGCGCCTACCTCTACCAGGGCGAAGAGCTCGGCCTGCCCGACGGAATCGACATCCCGGACAACCAGCGGCAGGACCCCACCTTTGCCCGCACCGGCGGCGAACGGCTGGGGCGCGACGGCTGCCGCGTGCCGCTGCCGTGGCGCGCCGCTGAGCTCCACGCCGGATTCGGCGACGGAGCGGCCCCGTGGCTTCCGCAGCCCGCAAGCTTCGCGGGACTGGCCCGTGACGCCCAAGCCGCCACGCCGACGTCGCACCTTAATCTCTACCGGCGCATGCTCGCCGCGCGGCGGGAGCTGGGCCTCGGACAGGGTTCGCTGGCCTGGGCAGAGGACTGGTGCACCGACACCTGCCTGGCGTACCTCAACGGCACCACCCTGGTGCTGCTCAACGCAGGGCGGGAGTCCGTTGAACTGCCCGCCGGACGGGTACTGCTGCGCAGCTCCCAGGGCTCCGCGTCCGACGGCGCCGACTCAGCTGGACTGCTCGGCTCCGGGCATCGGTTAGGCTCAGGGGAAACTGTTTGGCTGGAAATCCACACCGAGGACGCTGAGAGCTAAGAATGCCCGGGATCAAGGACGTCGCGGAGCGCGCTGGCCTGTCCATAGCCACCGTTTCGCGGGCCTTGAGCGGCAAGGGAAATGTCTCGGCCCGCAGCCGTGAACTCGCCCAGACTGCCGCAGCCGACCTCGGTTTCGTCCTCTCCTACCATGCCTCCAGCCTTGCCTCCGGGCGGACCCACAACGTCGGCGTCGTGGTCCCGTCCGTGCACCGCTGGTTCTTCTCCTCCGTGGTGGAGGGCGTCTCGGCGGCACTGCTGGACGCCGGCTACGACCTCACGCTCTACAACATCAGCGAAGGGCAGGAACGCCGGCACAGCGTGCTGAACGACTTCCTGCTGCGTAAACGGGTGGACGCGGTGATTGCGGTGTCGTTGGAGCTCCGTGAGGCCGAGATCCAGCAGTTGCTCGCCATCCACCGGCCGATTGTCGGGATCGGCGGACCATTGCCGGGGGCCTCGACCATCCGTATCGATGACTCGGGCATCGCGGACGCCGCGGCACGCCACCTTATCCAGCTCGGCCACACCAAAATAGCCCACATGACCGGGGACGCCGAATACGACCAGGACTTCCGTCTGCCCGGGACGCGCCAGGCCGGCTTCAAGAAGGCCATGAAGGACGCCAGGCTGGAGATCCGCCCTGAGTGGCAGGTCTCAGCGGACTTCACGATCCGGGGCGCCTACGCCAGCGCCCGCCAGCTGCTCGGCGGTTCCGTGGAACGGCCAACAGCGGTGTTTGCAGCGTCGGATGAAATGGCAATCGGCACCATTCTCGCCGCCCGCGACTTCGGCCTCCGAGTGCCCTACGACCTGTCAGTGATCGGCATCGACGGCCATGAACTTGGCGAGGTGTTTGGCCTGACCACTATCGACCAGGACGCCCGCGGGCAGGGTGCGCTGGCGGTCCGCCGTCTGCTGGCAGGCCTCGACGGCGGCGGGGACACCGCGGCTGCCGACACCCAGTATCCGACGAGCTTTGTGATGCGTTCCAGCACGGCCGTACCGCCGGTGGACACGGTGCCGCGGCGAGGATAGGTCTCACGTTGGGGCGCTGCCGGGCCGCCTACAGGCCAGGTGGGCTCAGCCGCCGGCGCCCATGAACCGCGTGAAGCGACCGAGGACGCCGGGCCAGCCGGCGGCGTAGTCCGCCCGCGTTGCGGCAGGGTCCTCGGCGCCTTCCCAGCCGCTGTGGACAAGCCGCAGCTCCGTCCCGTCCTCCAGTGCCCGGAACGATACCCGGAGCTCGGTAGACCACATAGCCGAGGACCCGGGGTGCCAGCTGGCGTGGAAGGACAAGGGGGGCTGCCAGTCATCGATGGAGCCCCAGATAGCGGTTCGGCCGTCGTCAGCGGTCTCCAGGATCAGCAGCTCTTCGAATTCGACATAGGAGCCCGCGCCGTAGACGCTCTGCGTCTCCATCGGCCACCAGAGGTGGGTGTGCTCGGTAAAGCCCACAAAGGCGCGTGCGACGGCGCCTGGAACGGTCACTGTGCAGCACACCGGGTCCAACGCGTCTACCGACGACGGCTCCGCTCCGTCCGTTGGGGCATGGCTGAAGAGGTTATCCATGGGCATCAACTCTACCCGCGGCCGCCCACACTCATGACCCCTGGCTCCTTGTTTGGTGGTTAAAGTGGGAGAGCCTCCAACCTGGTGGTTGGAGGCTCTCGACCTGAATGATGTTCCGGCGGTGACCTACTCTCCC
>NZ_MQTQ01000038.1 GCF_020532805.1 Arthrobacter sp. SO5
GGGAGAGTAGGTCACCGCCGGAACATCATTCAGGTCGAGAGCCTCCAACCACCAGGTTGGAGGCTCTCCCACTTTAACGCCACACAAGGCCGCCGTAGGGGGCAATGGGGCACCTGCCAGCAGGGGCGGCCCGCCGCCGTCGGGCGCTGGGTAACACCACCGGAGAGGCGGGTGCCGGCGATCCGGAACCGCAGGGTCCGGGGTTCGCCGCAGCCGCGGGCGGGTCCGTCCGCTATCGGCGGAATATGGCCTCGAATGGCCCCAATATCGGGGTTTTTCCCTGAAAAACGCCGAAAACACGCGGAATTTGTCACCTCCGCGGCGGCAAGCTGGTAAGTTTTCGAACAGTGGCTTGTGCGCATGCCGTGTGCAGGCTCCAGAACTCATGACCGTCCAGGAGGACATAAATGGCTAAGAACCGTAGTGAACTTGTTGCAGAGGTAGCAGGCAAGGCTGGCACCAGCCAGGCAGCCGTCAACTCCGTGCTGGATGCACTGTTCGAGGTTTTCGAGACCTCTGTCGCCGCGGGCGAAAAGATCACCATCCCGGGCTGGCTCGCAGTGGAGCGCACCGACCGTGCAGCTCGCACCGGCCGCAACCCGCAGACGGGCGAGACCATCCAGATCGCCGCCGGCCACAGCGTCAAGCTGACCGCGGGCTCCAAGCTGAAGGCTGCAGTCGCCAAGAAGAAGTAGTCTTCTCTTAACGCCTGAAAGGAGCGGCAACCCCCGGGTTGCCGCTCCTTTGGCCTTTAAGGACCGCCGGGGGGACAGCGCCGGCGCCGGCGCCCCCGCCGATTCGTTGAGCGGGCCGGCTTAGCGGACAATGGAGTTGTGCCTTCTGCAGCCAGTTCCAGTACTACCTCCACCCCGCCGCCCCCCGCAGCGGGAGTACGGCGTCCTGCCGGCGCCACCGGGATCTCCCGCGGCTGGCAGCTTGCCGGCGTCGTAGCGCTGTTCGTCGGACTGGCAGCAGCGCTGCTGTTTTCCGGCGCCGCAGCGGCGCGCCAGGTCTCGGACCCGGGCGCCCTGGTCCGCTGGGGGCTTCCCGTCAGCAAGGCCGTCCACAACGTCTCCCTGGCCACCGTCATCGGCGGTCTGCTCTTCGCCGTCGGAATCCTGCCGAGGAGCCACGCAAGCTCAAGGTCGAAAGACAAGGACGCGCCGGAGCATCCGGCGTTTTCCCGCGCACTGGCAGTGGCCGCGGCCGCCGGGGCCACCTGGACCCTTTCCGCGATCGCCGTGCTCGTCCTGAGCTACTCGGACATCGCGGGCCAGGGAATCTCCGGGGACCCCGAGTTCACCCGTTCCCTGGTCTTCTTCATGACGGACATCGAGACCGGCCGGGCCTGGCTGTCGGTGGTCATCATTGCTGCTGTGGTCACCACAGCACTGTTCGGCGTCCGGTCCCGGGGCGCATTGGCAGCAGTTCTTGTGCTGTCCCTGATCGGGCTGGTGCCCGCAGCACTGATCGGACACTCCTCCAGCTCGGATGACCACGAAGGCGCCATCAACTCACTCGGCCTGCACCTCGTGGGCGTCTCGGCCTGGGTGGGGGGCATCATCGTGCTGGCACTCCTCTCCAACGTCCTGGCCGGCGCCAGGACGGCGGCAGATCGCCGTTCCGACATCACCGAGCCGACGCTCCGCCGCTTCTCCGCGCTGGCCGGGTTTGCCTTCGTCCTGGTCTTCGCCTCGGGTGTGGTCAATGCCAGCATCCGCGTCACATCCTGGGGTGACCTCTTCGGCTCCTCCTACGGCCAGCTCATCCTGGCCAAGGCGGCCGCGACCCTGGTCCTCGGCGGCATCGGCCTCATGCACCGCCAATGGGTCATCCCGCAGCTGGGCAGCCCGGGCAGCGGCCTGTCCGCCCGCCGCGTGCTCTGGCAGCTCGTCGCGGCGGAGCTGCTGATCATGGGGGCGACGTCGGGAATCGCGGTCGCGCTCGGACGCTCCGCGCCGCCGCAGCCCGCCACCTTCGCCCCCGATGCCTCCCCGGCCTTCATCCTCTCCGGCTACGATCTGCCACCGGAACTCACGCCAGAGCGCTGGCTGACCGAGTGGCGGCTCGACTGGCTGTGGGTCGCCGTCGCAGGCTTTGGACTCGTGAGCTACTTCCTCGGTATCCGGAAGGTGCTCCAGCGCGGGGACAAATGGTCCTGGTTCCGCGCGGTCAACTGGGTGATCGGGCTGGCGGTGCTCACCTATGTGACGTCCGGGCCGCCGTCGGTCTACGGCCGGGTGATGTTCTCCGCGCACATGGTGGACCACATGGCCCTGACCATGGTTGCGCCCATCTTCCTGGTCCTCGGCGCCCCGGTGACTCTGGCTCTCCGGGCTTTGACGCCGCGCAGGGACAGTTCCCGCGGGCCGCGCGAATGGCTGCTGATCTTCGTGCACTCGAAGTTCTCGCAGTTGGTGACGCACCCGCTGTTTGCGGCCGCCAACTTCGCCGGCTCGATCGTGCTGTTCTACTACTCGGAAGCGTTCGGCTACGCCATGCGGGACCACGTGGGCCACGAGCTCATGAACCTGCACTTCGCACTCACGGGCTACATTTTTGTGCTGACGATGATCGGCACCGACCCGCTGCCGCGCCGTGCGCCCTACCCCATGCGGCTGCTGCTCCTGCTGGCCACCATGGGCTTCCACGCCTTCTTCGGGGTCGCGATCATGGGCGGCACCGGGCTGCTGGCCGCGGACTACTTCGGCAACCTCGGCCGGACCTGGGGCGCCCCCGCCCTCCTCGACCAGCAAATGGGCGGCGCGGTGGCCTGGGGCATCGGCGAGGTGCCCACACTCCTGGTGGCAATCGGTGTCGCCGTCATGTGGTCCCGCTCGGATGCGCGCGAGTCCAAACGCACCGACCGGGCGGCGGACAGGAATAACGACGCCGATCTCACTGCTTATAACGACATGTTTGCCAAGCTGGCCGAGCGCGACGCCAGGCTTGCCGAACGCAATTCGAAGCTGGAAGGACGTTCATGACCGAAACCGTACGCACCCACCTCCGGGTCCGGGCCTCCGAACTGGTGGGCCGCAACTGGCTCAATACCGGCGGCAAATCCCTGGACCTCGAAGCCCTGCGCGGCAAGATCGTGCTCCTGGACTTCTGGACGTTCTGCTGCATCAACTGCCTGCACGTCCTCGACGAACTGCGCCCGCTGGAGCAGGAGTACTCCGATGTCCTCGTGACCGTCGGTGTGCATTCGCCCAAGTTCGAGCACGAGGCCGATCCCGTGGCCCTGGCCGCCGCCGTCGAACGCTACGAGATCCGCCACCCCGTCCTGGACGATCCCGAGCTGGACACCTGGAAGGCCTACACGGCCCGCGCCTGGCCCACCCTGGTGGTCATTGACCCCGAGGGCTACATCGTCGCCCACCTCTCCGGCGAAGGCCACGCCGACGGCCTTGCCGTGCTGATCCCCGAACTGATCGCCGAGCACGAGGCCAAGGGCACCCTGCACCGCGGCGACGGGCCCTACGTGGCGCCCGAAGCGACATCCGGGACGCTCCGGTTCCCGGGCAAGGCCCTCTTCCTCCCGCCCGGGCGGGGCGGTTCTGACGCGGCGGGCGACGCCGGCTCCTGGCTGGTCACCGACACCGGCCACCACCGCCTCGTGGAACTCTCGACCGATTTCGAGACGGTGCTGGCAACCTACGGCTCCGGGGACAAGGGATTCGCTGACGGCGGCGCCGCCTCGGCCCGGTTCAACGAGCCGCAGGGCCTGGTCCTGCTGCCGGAAGGCGTCGCTGCCACGGCCGGCTACGACGTCGTGGTTGCCGACACCGTCAACCACCGCCTGCGCGGGCTGTCCCTCGCGGACGGGCACGTCCGCGCCCTGGCCGGCAACGGCGTGCAGCGGCTGCTCGAAACCGGCCCCGCCCGCGTCGACGAGGAGGGCGCCGCTTACGGCGCCCGGCTGGAAGCGGATCCGCTGCAGGTGTCCTTGAGCTCACCGTGGGACGTCGTGTGGTCCGCCAGGCTGAACGCGGTCATCGTTGCGATGGCAGGCGTGCACCAGATCTTCAGCTTCGACCCCGCCACCGGCGCTGTGTCGATCATCGCCGGCAACGGGCTCGAAGGCCTGCTGGACGGCGCGGCCAACGAAGCGTGGTTTGCCCAGTCCTCCGGCCTCGCCGAGGACGCGGACGGCAACATCTGGGTGGCAGACTCCGAGACCTCCGCCCTGCGCAGGCTCGTGATTGCCGACGACGGCGCCGTCACGGTCGAGTCCGCCGTCGGCAAGGGACTCTTCGATTTCGGCTTCCGGGACGGGCCGGCCGCGGAGGCGCGGCTGCAGCACCCGCTCGGTGTCACTGTGCTGCCGGACGGTTCGGTGGCGATCGCGGACACGTACAACGGTGCCGTGCGCCGCTACGACCCGGCCACGGGCACAGTTTCCACGCTGGCGCGCGGACTCTCGGAGCCCTCCGACGTGATTGTGGACCACACCCGCGTGGCCGGCGCCGAGCCGCTGCTGGTGGTGGTGGAGGCGAACAAACACCAGCTGGTCTACGTACCCATTCCGAAGGAAGCCCAGCAGGTGGACGAGGGCGCGGCGCAGACCCACCGGCCCAAGAGCCCGGTAGCCCCCGGGCTGCTGGAGTTGACCGTCCGCTTCACCGCGCCGACAGGCCAGAAACTGGATGACCGGTGGGGCGACCCCACCCAGCTGAAGATCTCCTCCACCCCGCCGGAGCTGCTGGTTTCCGGCGGCGGGACCTCCGTGGGCCTGCGCCGCTCACTGGAATTGGCCTCCGATGTCCCCGAGGGCGTGCTGCACATCACCGCCCGTGCCGCTGCCTGTGACGGCCCCGAGGACGCCGACGGCGAGATCCCGGACCACGCCGCCTGCCACCTGTACCAGCAGGACTGGGGCATCCCCGTGCTGCTGCAGGCCGACGGTGACACCGAGCTGGTGCTGGACCTGCGCGGGATGGATTAGCGGACGCCACGGCTGTGCCGGGCCGGCCCAGTTTTGGCCGCACCCGGCTGGAGCCTGCGGGCCAGTTCGGGCCGGGCACGGTCACTGATGGGCCGGTCCAGCCCGCCAGGCTTGTCCACATAGGGGATTATCCGCTTGGTTGGCTGCTCCGGCTCACTGCACATTTGGGGACATGGATCCTGTGCAGATCATCGGCTCTGTTGGCGGCGTGGCATTGACCCGGGCAGTTGTGGCAAGGGGCGCCGCAGACGCGGCGATCCGCAGCGCGGTCCGAAGCGGAGATGTGCTCCGGCTGGAGCGCGGGGTACTGGCCCTCCCGGGTGCGGACCCCGAACTGATAGCCGCCATGCGGGCCAGGGCGCTGCTGACATGCGTGTCGGCTGCCCCCCGGTTCGGTCTGTGGCAGCTGAAAACCGCTGCGAAGCCGCACTACTGGCAGAGCAACGGCAGGCGGTCCGGTTCCTGCGTCAGCCACCGGCGGGCCCTCACCCGGCCCGGAGCCAGCGGAGCTGTGGCGGCCCTGCCGGATGTTCTCCTGCACGCCCTGCTTTGCCTGCCCCCGCTTGAATCTCTGGTCATGGTGGAAAGCGCGTACAACCGGGGCGACATCGACTTGGGATTCTTGCTCCGTCACCTCGGTGGAAACCGGTGCGGAAAGGCCCGCGACGTTGTTGCGAGAGTCGAGCGGGGCGCCGATTCTCTTCTGGAGACTCTGGCCCGGGTCCTCTTCAGGGATGCCGGCATAGCCACCGAAACCCAAGTGTGGATCGACGGTGTGGGCAGGGTCGATTTCCTCCTGGAGGGTTTCCTCATCGTCGAGATTGACGGGCTGGCCTTCCACCTTGAACCGCGGCAGTTCAAAAAGGACCGCCGCCGCGACAATTCGGCAGTGGCCCAAGGACTGCCCGTGCTGCGATTCTTCTACGACGACGTCGTCTTTGCGCCGGAGAGTGTCCTGGCGCAGGTCCGGGAGGTGCTGGCACGGGGATCACTTCGGTGGCCGCAGCCGCACCGGCCCAGTTTTGAAGCCGTGGAGCCAGGAACCTGGCGCTAGTTCCGCGGGACGGCGGTCTAATCCGGGCCGGTCCAGCGCCGGCGGCGGTTCGGGGCACTTCAGGAGCTGAGCAGCGGCGTGATCTTCACGGTGTCAGCCTCAATGTCCAGGCGTGTGGTGAAGCTGAATTCGTGGACCGCGTTGAGGTCGGTGACCGCCCCGGTGAACAGATCCACCTGGCGGGCCTTGATCCGCGCCTTGCCGTTCAGCGGCGCGACCACCCAGCGGCCGCCGAAGGGCTCAATGCTGATGCCGGGGTAGTCGACGATGCTCCAGTCGATGGTTCCGTCGACCACGCGGTTGTTGGTGGCGTGGTAGAACGGGCAGTCCGGCTGGAGCTTCTGCTCCACGCCGGCCGTCTCCGCACACGTGTCCAGGAACTCTTTGACCTTGGCGCTGACGGCCTCCTTCAAGGCGTCGGTGGCCTGGGTCATGAGGTTCAGCGGGGCCGGCGGCGCGTCCCGGCCGGACACTGTGGCGCGGGTGGGCGGGGCCGCGAAGTATTCACCGTTCAGGGTGGCCTCGTACCCGCCCGGGTAGAAGGCGGCGAAGGAGTTGCGGCCGTCAGGCATGTTTACCGGGACCCCGTTGAGCGTGGCCTCGTTGGAGTTGACCACGGTGACGTCCAGCACCGGAAGGGCAGCCGGGACGAAGGCCCACTTGTGGAAGAACAGCCACTCCGTACCGGACTTCTCGAGCAGAAATTCGGTGCGCAGGCGGCTGCCGTCAATGGTGTAGTCGATCGGCACCATGACCTGGTTGCCCCCGCGGTCCTCGGCGTCACCGTACTTGACGCCGTCGATCCGCGCGGCAGCGGTCTGCAGCGCCGTTCCGTCCAGCAAGGCGGGGTTGCTCTGCGGCACCGGGGCGCGGAGCAGACCGAGCGCTTTCTCACCCTCGCCCTTCTTCAGGGCGTCCATGTATTCACGGACAGGCTGCTGGGGGCTCGCGATCGAATCGTTGACCACGCTGACCGCGAGCACTGCTCCGGCCACGGCAAGCATCAAGCCCAACAGCCACCCGGCTGCGATCTTGACCAACGCCTGACTCATTTGCACGTACCTTACGTTACCTGCACCCCACAGGAATCCATGTGTCACAGGCTGTCACCCCCGACGCGGCCCCTGTCCGGGCGCCGCGCCGTGCTCCTACCGCCGGCGGCGCTTGGGGGCGGTGCCGAAGACGCCGCGCAGCAGCTCCCGGCCCAGTTGCGTGCCCAGCGAGCGGGCCATGCTCTTCAGGCCGCCGCCGAGGGCGCCGCCGAGCGTTCCTGCGAGGTCGCCGGCCATGCCGCCGGTCTCCCCGGGCGCCTGCTGTCCGGGCACCCGGGCACGTTCGGGCGCCGGGGCGGGCCGGCTGCTGGGACGGCCCAGGATCTCTTCCTCGATCCGCCGGGCCTCGGCGTCGACGTCGTTCTGGCCCCCAGTCCCGCCGTCCGGGGCCGCCCCGGCGGGCGCAGCCGGGGCACCCGTGCCGGCCTCGGCCCTGCCCGCGATCTTCTCGTACGCGGAGATGTTGTCGACGGCGGTGCCATATTTGGGCAGCAGTGCCGAGCCGGCCACGGTGCTCGCGATCAGGGCATCGGTACTGGGCCCCATGACGGATTCCGGCGCGCGGAGCCGGGTCAGCGCCACGGGGGTCGGGGCGCCCTTCTCATTCATAACCGTGATGACGGCCTCGCCGATCCCCGCGGACGTGAGGGTCTCCTCCAGGTCGTAGTCGCTCATCGGGAAGGTGGAGACGGTGGCCTTGAGGGCCTTGGCGTCCTCGGGCGTGTACGCCCTCAGAGCGTGCTGCACCCTGTTGGCGAGCTGGCCCAGGACCTCTGCCGGGACATCCTTGGGCGTCTGGGTGACGAAGAAGATGCCGACGCCCTTGGACCGGATCAGCCGCACGGTGGTGGTGATGGCGTCCAGGAAGGCCTTCGAGGCGCCGTTGAACAGCAGGTGCGCCTCGTCCAGGAAGAACACGAGCTTGGGCTTGTCCAGGTCGCCGGCCTCGGGCAGCTCTTCAAAGAGATCGGCGAGCAGCCACATGAGGAAGGTGGAGAAGAGCATCGGTTTGGTCTGGAGCGTGGGCAGTTCCAGGCAGCTCACGACGCCGCGGCCGTCCGGTGCGGTGCGCAGCAGCTCGGCCGTGTCGAACTCGGGCTCGCCGAAGAACTTCTCCATGCCCTGCGCCTCGAGCGTGATCAGTTCGCGGAGGATGACGCCGGCTGTCGCCTTCGACAGCCCGCCCAGTTCCTCGAGCTGGTCCTTACCTTCGGCGGAGGTGAGGAACTGGATGACGGCCCGCAGGTCTTTCAGATCGATCAGCTCGAGGTTGTTCTTGTCCGCGAAGTGGAAGACCAGCTGCAGGCTGGATTCCTGGGTGGCGTTAAGTTCCATGATGCGGGACAACAGGATGGGCCCGAAAGAGGTGACGGTGGCGCGGACCGGGATGCCGTTGCCATCGCCGCCGAGGGCCAGAAACTCCACGGGAAACGTTGTCCCGGACCAGGGCTGGCCGATGCTCTCCGTGCGCGCCAGGAGTTTCTCGGTCGCGGTGGCGGCGGTAGCCAGGCCTGAGAGGTCGCCTTTGATATCCGCGAGGAACACCGGCACTCCGGCGGCTGAGAGCTGCTCCGCCATCATGTGCAAGGTGACGGTCTTGCCGGTGCCCGTGGCGCCGGCCACCAGACCGTGCCGGTTCATCATTGCCAGCGGGAGCCGGACGGGGGCTTCCTTGTGGAGTTCGCCGTCGATAATCGCGGCGCCCAGCTCGATGGTGGGACCCTCGAGCGTGTACCCCTTTTGGATGGTGGCGACTTTGTCTGCAGTGGATTTGATGGCCATGCGGACAGCTTAGCCGGGTCCGGCGTCGCCGGACCCGGCTAAGGGCGTCGCAAGGGGCGCGGCTTTTTGGCCCTGTTACTCGGCGAGGGCCTTGAGGACTTCCTTCGCCACGGCGTCACTGGACTGCGGGTTCTGGCCGCTGATCAGGTTGCCGTCGCGCACCACGTGGGAGCTCCAGGCGGCGGAGTTCTCGATCACTGCGCCCTTGTCCTTCAGGACGTCCTCCACGAACCACGGCGTGTTGGGGCCGGTGCCGCCGTTGAGTTCCTCCTCATTGGTGAAAACGGTGAGGCGGCGGCCGGCGAAGGCGAACTGCCCGGCGTCGTCCGTGGCGCTCAACAGGCCGGCCGGGCCGTGGCAGAACGGTGCGATGACTTTGCCGGCCGTGTTGGCCGCTACCAGGAGCTTGCCGAGGTCGGCGTCCTGGTAGAGGTCGGTCATCGGGCCGTGGCCACCGGGCATCACGATCGCGTCGTAACCGGAGAACTCGACGTCGGCCAGCACCAGCGGCGCGGACAGCTCGGCGTCGATGTCAGAGAGGTACTTGCGGAAGGCATCGGAGCGGTCCTGGCCGCCGGCGGACTCGGCCGCCAGGCTGACCTCGTCCACCGTGGGCTTCGCGCCGCCGGGCGTGGCGATGTGGACGGCGTGCCCGGCGTCGAGGAGGGTCTGGTGGGAAACCACCACTTCCTCGGCCCAGTAGCCGGTGGGGTGCTCGCTGCCGTCCCGCATCGTGAGGGAATCGGCGGCCGAGACGACCATCAGAATGTTAGCCATGTTGTGCTCCTGTTCTGCCGGCGCACACGCGCCGGCGCTGAAAATAAGTGGGCTTAGCGTGCAGCTTCGAGTTCGGCATACGTGGCGTCATCGAGGACGACGCCGGCGGCGGCCAGGTTTTCTTCGAGGTGCTTGACCGAACCCGTGCCCGGAATGGGCATCATGACGGGGGAGCGGCGCAGCAGCCAGGCGAGGGCCACCTGCGAGGTGCTGGCGCCGAGGCGCTTGGCCGCCTCGTCCAGCGGGCCGCCGGGCCCGGCTAGTTCGCCCGCGGAGATCGGCGCCCACGGAATGAAGCCGATCCCGTTCTCCTCGGCGTAGTTGAGCACGTCCTCCGAACTGCGGTCGGTGAGGTTGTAGCGGTTCTGCACAGTGGAGACGGTGAAGTACTTGCCGGCCTCCTCAAGCTCGGCGACACTGACCTGGGACAGGCCCAGGGCCTTGACCTTGCCTTCCTTCTGGAGGTCCCGGAGCACAGCGAACTGCTCCTCGGGATCCACCTTGGGATCGATCCGGTGCAGCTGCAGGAGATCGAGGGAGTCGACCTTGAGCTTGCGCAGGCTCAGTTCGGTCTGCTGGCGGAGGTATTCGGGCCGGCCGACCGGAACCCAGTTGTTCGGTCCGGTGCGGGTGAAGCCGACCTTGGTGCCGATCCGCAGCCCCTCCCTATAGGGGTGGAGGGCCTCGGCGAGGATCTCCTCGCTGATGTTCGGCCCGTAGGAATCGGCGGTGTCAATGAAGTCGACGCCGAGCTCGACGGCACGGCGGACGACGGCGACAGCGGCCGCGCGGTCAGCCGGCTCACCCCAGACGCCGTCTCCGACAATGCGCATGGCGCCGAATCCCAGCCGATGGACAGTTCCCAGGTCCTTGAGATCAATCGTGTCGGAGTTTTCCGGATGCTGTGAGTTGTCATGGCTCATAAGGGCGGCAACCCGCTAAGCCCGCCGAGTATTCCAGCCGAGGTCGCAGCAGGGCGGGTTTCCCGTGTTCCGGGGACGTTCGGCAGTACGCTTGGGCATGGCTAACCCGGTGCTTCAAAAGCTTGCTTCCCTCGCGATGACGCTGGGTCTGGTGCTGCTCGGCAGCCCACCGGCGACGGCGGCTCCGCCACGCGCTTCCGAACCGGCGGGTATCGATGTGTCCTGGCCGCAATGCGGCAAGACCCTCCCCAAACGGCCGGCATTCGCCATCGTGGGGGTCAACGGCGGCCTCGCCAACACCACGAATCCGTGCCTCGCGCAGCAACTGGCCTGGGCCAACACCGCCCCGGATCCGCAGCTCACGTCCCAGCCGCGGGTTGCGCTCTACGTCAACACCGCCAATCCGGGCCTGCAGGGGTCCTGGTGGCCGAGTTCGAACACCTACGGTGGCGCAGCCGTCGCCAACCCCTACGGCACGTGCGGCAGCGGCGCCGGGGACTTCAAGGCCTGCTCCTACATGTACGGCTACGCCAAGGCCTACGACGACGCCACCATCCGCGGGGTGAGCGATCCGGCGTCGTACCGGTGGTGGCTGGACGTGGAGACCGGCAACAGCTGGCAGGCTGACAAAGGCGCCAACGTCGCCGCTCTGGAGGGAATGGCCGCCTACTTCAAGGGCATCAACGCCGACGTCGGACTCTATTCCAGCGGCTACCAGTGGGCCCAGATCGCCGGCGCCGTCCCTTCCGGCAGCCCGCTCGCCGGACTGCCCAGCTGGCTTGCGGGAGCCCGTTCCCTGACGGGAGCCAAGGCCAACTGTTCGCTGCCCGGCCTGACTCCAGGCAGCCGCGTGGCCCTGACGCAGTATGTTTCCAGCGGACTGGACTACAACTACCCGTGCAAGTGACCGTCAGCACAGAGCCCGGCCCGCTGAAATAAGCCGGGCGCCGGGACCGTTGTGTGCAGTGTGCGAGTGCCGGAGACCGGTGCGACCGCCAAGATACTGCTCCGCTACGAAAGGCCGGCATTTTCCGTGACTGTTCCGCTATCCATCCTTGACCTGGCAACCATCGGCAGGGGCCAGACGGCGGCCGAGAGTCTCGCGGGCAGCGTGGCCATGGCGCAGCTTGCCGAGGAGCTGGGCTACCGGCGGGTCTGGTACGCCGAGCACCACAACATGTCCGCCATCGCCTCCTCGGCCACCAGCGTGCTGATTGCCCACGTCGCCGCGCACACCGAAAGCATCCGGCTTGGCGCAGGCGGTGTGATGCTGCCCAACCACTCGCCCCTGACGATCGCCGAGCAGTTCGGCACGCTGGAGACCCTGCACCCGGGACGGATCGACCTGGGCCTGGGCCGGGCCCCCGGCAGCGACCAAAACACCCTCCGCGCCCTGCGCCGCGATCCGATGTCATCGGACAGCTTTCCGCAGGACGTGCTGGAGCTTCAGGGCTACCTCACCGGCCCCACCCGCATCCAAGGCGTCGAAGCCACCCCCGGTAAGGGCACGAACGTCCCGCTGTACATCCTTGGTTCCTCGCTGTTCGGCGCCAAGCTGGCTGCGCAGCTCGGCCTGCCGTACGCTTTCGCCTCGCACTTCGCGCCGAACGCGCTGCGGGACGCCGTCGCCCTGTACCGCCGCGAGTTCCAGCCGTCAGCGCAGCTGGACGCCCCCCACGTGATAGCCGGTGCCAATGTGATCGCAGCGGATTCCGCGGCCGAAGCGCAGGCGATGTTCAGGGACACGTTGCGCTCCCGCGTTTCGTTGTTCTTCGGCGGTGGCAAGGTCTTCAGCGACGACGAGGCGGACATGATCCTCGACTCGCCGCAGGGCCAGCATATGTCGCAGATGATGACGTATTCCGCCGTCGGCACGCCGGACACTGTGCTCGATTACCTGGAGGAGTTCACGGCCCACGCCGACGCCGACGAACTGATCCTGGCGCACCAGAGCACCGGCAGCCAGGCCCGGCTGCGCTCGGTGCAACTGCTGGCGGAGGTAGCCGGACTCGTCCGGGTCTAGGTTCCCTTCTGTTCCCGGGCGCTGCCGGCCGTGGCCCGCTACGGTTCCAGGGCTTCCCGGAGCCGGGCGGCTGCGGTTTCCGGCTGGATATCGGCGATGAACGCGCCCATCGCCGCCTCCGAACCGGCAAGGAACTTGAGTTTGTCTGCTTCCCGCCGGGGCGAGGTCAGCTGAAGCATCAGCCGGATATCGTCCCGGTGGGCCCGGACCGGGGCCTGGTGCCAGGCGGAGATATACGGGGTCGGCGTCGCATAGAGCGCGTCCACGCCGCGGAGCAGACGGCCGTAGAGCAGGGCGAACTCATCGCGTTCCGCGTCGCTGGTAGCTGCGAGGTCCGGTACCTGGCGGTGCGGCAGGATATGGACTTCCAGCGGCCAGCGCGCTGCGAAGGGGACGAAGGCGGTCCAGTGTTCGCCCTGGAGCACTACCCGCCCGGACTGCTGCTCGAAGCCGAGGACGTCCTCGAAGAGTGAACTGCCGTAGCTCTCCAGCGAGCGGATGAGTTGTTGGGTGCGCGGTGTGATGAAGGGGTAGGCGTAGATCTGCCCATGCGGGTGGTGCAACGTCACGCCGATCTCCTCCCCGCGGTTCTCGAAGGGGAATACCTGCTGGACACCCGGCATGGCGGAGAGAGCCGCCGTCCGGTCCGCCCAGGCCTCCACCACGGTCCGCATCCGGGACAGCGACACTCCGGCGAGCGAACCTGTGTGTTCCGGGGAGAAGCACACGACTTCGCACCGGCCCACTGACTGCAGCCGGCGGCCGAGCCCGATCCGGGACAAGTCCTCGAGCCCCTCCGGTGCGTCCGGACCTTCCAGGGCCGGGCCGAAAGATGGTGATTTGTTCTCGAAAACCGCAACATCGTAGTGGCTGGGGACTTCGGAGGCGTTCTCCGCAGAGGCCGGCGCCAGCGGGTCCAGATGCGCCGGGGGCAGGACCACCCGGTTCTGCCGGGCCGACGCCACCGAAACCCATTCGCCGGTCAGGACGTCCTGGCGCATGGTTGCCGTGGCGGGCCGGGCGGCGGGTTCGCGCAGATCCGGTGCCCGTTCCGGGGACAGCGCAGTATCCGCATCGTCGAAATAGATGATGTCGCGGCCATCGGAGAGCTGAAAGGACCGCTTAGCGATCTGGGCCATGCTAGAGGCCTTTCCCTGCGTTGATAACTGCGCCGGCAACTGCCTCGGCCGTCGAGTAGCGGCCCGCACCTTTGTCAGCAGAAGCTGCCCGCACGTGCAGCAACACGCCGTGTTCCGGGTTTAGGACCGGCATCGGCAGCCCGGCCTCGGCCAGGAAACGGCCGGTCGCCTCAAGACCCGACGCCAGCCAGGCGGGCGGGATTACCTGGGTGAAGGGATGCCCGGTCCCGGCGACCGGGTAGGCAAGCCGTACCCGGTAATTTCGCTCCGGCAGCAGCCCGGGCAGCGCCACCCGTCCGGGGACTTCGGAGAACGACGTCGCCACTGACACCAGGGCGAACAGCGCTTCGGAGCCGTCGTGGGAGACCACCCCGTGCAGCATCAGGGCGGGGTCCGGTTCATCGGCCCGCACCATCCGGCCGCTGTGCAACAGCGCCCGGTGGTCCTTGTAGGCCGCTATCGCGGCCGCCAGCTCGCCGCGTTCGCCGTCCGCGAGCTGGCGGACGTCCCATTCCAGGCCGAAGTGGCCGAACATGGCCGTGATGGCGCGGAAGGACAGCTCGTGCGTGCGTGCCGTGGTGTGCGAAGTGGTGGGGCCGATGTGCGATCCCACGAGCTCCGGGGGAACCACCACTTCGGTCCACCGCTGGATGGTCTGGCGTTCCAGGGCGTCGTTGCAGTCCGAGGCCCAGATCCGGTCCGTGCGTTCCAGGATGCCCAGATCCACGCGGCCGCCGCCCGAGGAGCAGCTCTCGATCTCGACCCCCGGATGGGCCTTCCTCAGCTCATCCAGCAGTCGGTACACGGCCAGGGTCTGGGCGTGGGCCGACGGGCTGCCCTCGTGGCCCATTTCCGCCAGATCCCTGTTCTGGTCCCATTTGAGGTAGCTGATCCGGTACTCGCTCAGGAGCGAGTCCAGCCGGTCGAAGATGTAGTGCCAGGCCGCCGGGTTGGCCAGGTCCAGCACCTGCTGGTGCCGCCAGCGCTGCGGTAGCCGGACCGGTGCGCCGGTCCTAGGGGAAGACGGTCCCGGGCCTGAGATCCAGTCCGGGTGGGCACGGGCGAGGTCCGAGTCCTCGTTGACCATTTCCGGCTCGACCCACAGGCCGAATTCCATCCCGTGAGCGGTGACGGCGTCAATCAGGGGGGTGAGCCCCGCCGGCCAGAGCTCTTCGTCGACATACCAGTCGCCGAGCCCGGCGCGGTCGTTGCGGCGGCCCCGGAACCAGCCGTCGTCGAGGACAAAACGTTCGACGCCGAGACCCGCGGCGGATTCTGCCAGCTCCAGCAAAGTCTCCAGCCGGTGGTCGAAGTACACCGCTTCCCAGACATTCAGCACAACAGGGCGAGGCTTGCCGGACCGGCGGCCCGGATGGTGCGGGCGTGCTCGGAACCACGAATAGAACGCTTCACTGATGCCGTCCAGCCCGGCGTCCGAGTAGGCGGCGAAAAGCCAAGGCGTCTCGTAACGGCCGCCCGCGTCGAGGGTGACCTCGGCGGAGCCGAGCAGCTCCGAGGCTCCGATGATCGAGCGGCCGTCGCCGATCGTTTCGACGAAACTCTCGTGGTTGCCGCTCCAGCCCAGGTGCACGGCCCAGACCTGGCCGTGCCGGTTGCCGAACCCGGGGGTTCCCGCTGCCAGCAGCAGCGGGGAATCGTGGCCCGTGCGTCCGTGCCGGCCGGAGCGAACCCACGTGCCCTGCCGCATCGGCAAACGCTGGGGGTGGGCC
Organism: Arthrobacter sp. SO5; assembly: GCF_020532805.1. Lineage (GTDB taxonomy): Bacteria > Actinomycetota > Actinomycetes > Actinomycetales > Micrococcaceae > Arthrobacter. The sequence continues at coordinate 15,429 of NZ_MQTQ01000038.1, forward strand.
TCGCGGCACCAGCGGCCCGTGAGGTCCAGGATTTCCGTAGCGGCACGCCCCACGGGCAGCACCGCCGCGAGTTCCTCGAGCCGGTAGTTGTGCGGGCCCTCGTTGCTCAGGCTGTGCCGGAGCTGCAGCAGCCCGCCCTCGTTGATCCTGAGTTCGGTGCTGACGCTGATCCCGGCCACGGGGTCCGACTGCGTGATCACGGCCGAACAGTGGGCCGTTTCGCCCCGCCCGGTTCCCGACGGCATCGTGCCGTCCGTCGCCGTCACGGAGACCACCCGGAGGCGGGCAGAGAACGCCTGGCCGTCCCGGTGGCCGCGGAGGCCGGGACGGCCCCGCCAGCCGGAGGACGCCTGCGGGATCAATCCCAGCGTCACGGGAATGTCCAGGGACGAGGGGGCAACAGGATCGACCAGCAGCGCAAGGTCCGGCAGCTCCGGGCCGAGGTCGGCGCCGAAGTGCAGCACAGCCGGCTCGCCAGCGCTGAAGTCGATCAGTACGGACGTTCCGGAGCGCCTCAAATGCAGCGGACCGTGCGGTGGCTCCGGAGGAGGGGCGCTCCCGGACAGGGTCGTCGGGTTCAGGTGGTTCACGGCAGCTCCAAGCTTGTCGTAGGCGTCGGGTTCAGGAGGTGCGCGGCCGTTCAGCCGGCGGCAGCACTGGTGGCGGTCCCGTTGCCAGCCAGAAGCAGCCGGCCCACGCGCTCGCCGAGGATGCGCCGGGCTTCGCCGCCCAGCCCGTCATCGCTGATGAGCTCATCCGCGTCCTCGAGGTCGGCAATGGTGCTGATGCCCAGGGTCCCCCACTTGGTGTGGTCGGCCAGCACCACTACACGGCGGGCCGCCGCGACGAAGGCCCGGTCCGTTTCCGCCTCCAGGACGTTCGGGGTGGTGAACCCGGCAACAGAATCAATGCCGTGGACGCCGAGGAACAGCACATCGAGGTGCAGTTGCTTCAGGGAGGAGGTCGCCAGCGGACCGACGAGGGCGTCCGAGGGGGTACGTTCACCGCCGGTGAGGATCACTGTGGACGGCGAAGCCCCCTGATAGAAGACGTCAGCGATCCGCACCGAGTTGGTCACCACCGTGATCCGCGGCCCGGCGGACAGCAGGTGCGCCAGTGCCCAGGTGGTGGTGCCGGCGCTGAGACCTACTGCCATGCCTTCGCGCACCTGGGCGGCCGCCTCATGTGCGATCGCCATTTTCTCCTCAGGCAACTGGGTCAGCTTAAGGTCGAAGCCGGGTTCGTGCGTGCCGGCGCCGCCCGGGAGCTTGGCCCCGCCGTGGATCTTCTCCAGGGTCCCCGCCGCGTCGAGGGCCTCGATGTCCCGACGGACGGTCATGAGGGACACTCCGAGCAGCTTCGCGAGGTCCGTGACGCGGACGATCCGTTCGCGCTGGACTTCCGCGACGATGGCTGAGTGGCGGGCTGCGGCTAGCATCTCGTGTCCTTAGTGAATCGGCTGGCGTGGTGAAAGAGGACCGCGGGAGCGGAGAACCGCGACGCCGCCTGCTGCCAGGCTGAGGCCGCCGTCGACGTCCCCGCCGCTGATAAGTTCTACACCCGAAAGCGGGAGCCGGACGTCGTCCATGCCGTGGTTGATACAGAACGTCCAGTCCGTCCCCTCCCGGCTGCGCCGGACAACTTCCACATTGGCCGGAAGGTCCGGCACTAGCGGCGCCACAGCCGCATCGGCGCAGACTATGGGAAGGAACCCGGCGAGACCGTCAGCGGACAATGAGGTCGCCACGTAGTAGGCACGGCCCTTGCCGGCGTGGTTGCGGGTCACCGCCGGGGAACCGGCAACTGGACCGACCTCCACCTGGGCAAGCACCTCGGCGGTGGTTGCCCGGCCGAGTTCGCTCCAGCAGGACCCGGCACCGAAAGCGCTGAGCGGGACCGTTTCTGCCTCCCGCAGGGGGAAAAACTCTTCCATCCGCACGCCCAGCAGGTCACTGAAGGCGCCGGGGTAGCTGCCGAGGCGGATGTGGTCATTTTCGTCCGCGATTCCGGAGAAATATGTCACAACGAGGTGGCCGCCGGACCTGACGTAGGCGTCGAGGTTCGCGGCGCCGGCATCCGTGACGAGGTATTGCATCGGCACCACCACGAGGCGGTAGCCGGAGAGATCGTCGGTGCTTTGGCGGAAATCCGTCGGGATACCCGCGCGGTAGAAGGCATCGTGCCAGCGGCGGGTCTCGGCGATGTTGGAGGCGTCCACGCTGGGGTGCGAATCCAGTTCCGAGGCCCAGCGGGCATCGGTGTCATGGATGATGGCGACGTCGATGCTGCCGGACGCGCCCGTCACTACTGAGCCGGCGACCTCGGCCAGGCTGCGCAGCGCCTGGCCGAGCTGGACGACTTCCCGCCAGACCTTGGTTTCGGTACCTGCATGCGGGAGCATCCCGGAGTGGAACTTCTCGGCGCCGGCGCGGGATGCCCGCCACTGGAAGAAGAGAGCGCCGTCCGCGCCGCGGGCGACATGCTGCAGCGAGTTGCGCAGCATTTCCCCGGGCGCCTTGGCGATGTTGCGCGGCTGCCAGTTGACCGCGGATGTGGAGTGCTCCATCAGCAGCCACGGTTTGCCTTGCGCCCAGCCCCGGGTGAGGTCCGCGGTGGCCGCCAGTTCCTGGAAGTTCCGCGGGTCTTCCGCAACCAGGTAGTGGTCGTTGGACACGACGTCCATCTGTTCGGCCCAGCGCCAGTAGTCCACGGGCTGGTGCAGGCCCATGCTGAAACCCATGAAGTTCGTGGTGACCGGATGCCCGGAATGCGAGCGGATAATCCGCGCCTCGGCTTTGTAGCACTCGAGGAGTTCGTCCGAGGAGTACCGGGCGAAGTCCAGCTGCTGGGTGGGGTTCACCCACGTTCCAGAGGTCCGCGGCGGCAGGATCTCCGCCCAGGCGTAGTAGCGCTGGGACCAGAACGCGGTGCCCCACGCGTGGTTCAGGGCTTCGATGGTCCCGTAGCGGTTTTCCAGCCAGCTGCGGAAGCCGGCGGCGGCGCCGTCGGAAAAGTCGGGCTGGTTGTGGCAGCCGTACTCATTGTGCACGTGCCACATGACCACCGCGGGGTGGTCCTTGTACCTCAGGGCAATCTGTTCGGTCAGGGCGGCCGCAGCCCGGCGGTAGTCCCGGCTGGAGGCGGCGAAGGCCTGCCGGGAGCCGTAGCTGTGGCGCACGCCGTCGGCCGTCACCGGAAGGGACTCCGGGTACTTGTGGCTGAACCACGGCGGCGGCGAGGCAGTGGCGTTGGCCAGGTCCACCCGGATCCCGTTGGCGTGCAGCAGGTCCAGCACCCGGTCCAGCCAGCCGAATTCGTAGACTCCCTCGGACGGTTCCAGCAACGACCAGCTGAAGATGCCGACGCTGACCAGGTTGACGCCTGCCTCCCGCATGAGCCGGACGTCCTCGTCCCAGGTTTCTTCCGGCCACTGCTCCGGATTGTAATCCCCGCCGAACGCCAGCATCGGGGACCCCTCGGAGCCCAGGCGGGCGGTGATGTAGTCCATGGCGTTGTCGTTCTGGTTGGTGTTGAAGTGCACGTTTATCCTTTGCTGGAGCCGAGCGTCAGGCCGGCCACGAAGTGCCGCTGCAGGAGCAGGTAGATGATGAGGGCAGGAATGGCCGTGATCATGGCTCCCGCGGCGATCAGGTTGTAATCCGAGAGGAACTGGCCCTGCAGGTTGTTCACGGCCGTCGTCAGCGGGAGCCGATCACCGCTCTGAATAAAGAGCAGCGGCCAGAAGAAGTCGTTATAGATGAAGATGACCTCGAGCGTGCCCATCGCGGCGAGTGCCGGCCGGCAGAGGGGGAGGATGATCTCCCAGTACTGCCGCCAGATGCCGGCGCCGTCCACCAGGGCGGCCTCCGTCAGCTCGGAGGAGAGCGCCTTCATGTAGTTGGAGAGCACGAACGTCACGAAGCCGATCTGGAAGGCCGTGTCGACGGCGATGACGCTGATGTAGGTGTTAAGAAGGTTTCCGGAATCGCTGACACTGTACGGGAGCTCCAGTTGCTTGAACATCTGGAACAGGGGAGCGGCGAGAACCTGGGGCGGCAGGAGGTTGCCGGCCGTAAACATGATCAGCAGCGTAACGTTGAATTTCCAGGACACCCGGCTGACGGCGAAGGCCATCATCGAGGCGAGGAACAAGATCAGGATGACCGAGGGGATGGTGATCAGCGCGGAGTTCCAGGCATATTGTGCAAACCCGCCCCGGGTCCAGGCCTCGACGAAGTTGTCGAAATTGAAGGACCCGCCGAGGCTGAAGTAGCCGTACTTGTCGGTGTCGGCCTTGGGCCGCAAGGAGGTGAAGACCGTCCAGCCCAGCGGCACCAGCCACATGGCTGCCATCACGGTCAGGAAGATGTGGATGCCGAAGTGCTTCCGGGCGGGACCCCGGCTCCTGCCGCCAGTGCCGGTGCGCTGCCCTGCGGCGGCGGTGTTGCCCGTGTCAGTGGGTGCGGCAGGGGCCGGCTTGATGATGCTCATGCCTCTTTGTCCTTTCCGAAGGCCCGGGACAGGTAGAACGTGATGGGAACCAGCGAGATGACCAGGAGGATGACGGCGAGGGCGGAGCCGACGCCGATCACCTGTCCTTCGCCCACCAGGTTCTGGATCACGAGGGCGCTGATGAGTTCGAGGCCGTTCGTGCCGCGGTTGATGACGTAAACGATGTCAAAGGCGCGCAGCGATTCGATCACCGTGATGACGATGACGATCACGTTGACGGGCCGCATGGCCGGGAAGATGACCCGGAAGAACGTCTGCGTCGCATTTGCGCCGTCGATCTGGGCCGCTTCCCGCAGGGTGGGGTCAACGCCCTTGAGCCCGGCCAGGTAGAGGATCATCACATAGCCGGCGTGACGCCACGTGGCTGCAACCAGGGCTGCCCAGATGTTGACGCTGGAGTCACCGAACCAGTCGACGGCCTGCGGGGTTCCGGCGGTCCCCAGCAGGAAGTTCAGCAGCCCGCTGTCCCGGTTGTAGAACAGTTGCCAGATGACGCCGATCAGGGCCAGCGACAGCATGACCGGAGTAAAGAAAATGCTTTGGTAGATCCTGGTGCCGCGGATGTTCTGATCGAGGAGGATGGCTAGCAGCAGGCCAAGGGGGGTGGCGATGAGGGACAGAAAGACCAGCCACAGCACGTTGTGCTGGACGGCCGGCCAAAACGGCGGGTAGTCGTTGGCGATGAACCGGTAGTTTTCCAGCCCGGCGCCCTTGATGTCGGCCAGGCTCAGCCCGTTCCACCGGGTGAAGGACAGTGCCGCCGAGAGCAGCGTGGGGATCCAGACCAGGACAAGCTGGATCAGGGTGGGGACCCCCACCATGAAGCCGAGTATCCATTTGTCTCGGCGGGACATCCGCCGGACCCGCCCTGCCGGGGCGCGCGCGGTGGATTGTGCCCCGGCAGCGGTTGTGTTGCTTGTGCTCACTAGAGATTCCTTGCTCGATATCGCGTGCTGCTACTGGGCGGCGTAGAGCGATTTGGCCTGGGCTTCCAGGTTCTTGACATCCACGTTGCCGTCCTTGATGAAGGACTGCAGCGCCGGGATCATCACGTTGTTGGCCATGGCCGGGAGGGCGTCGCGGTCAAAGAACTGGCTGATGCTCTTGGCGTTGCTGATGGCGTCCGCCATTTTCTTGTTCAACGGCGAGAACTTGGAGGTGTCGGCGCCCTTTGCGGTGGCGATATTCGCGGAGTCGACGGACGCGTAGACGTCCTGTCCCTCCGGAGTGCCGAGGTAGGCGAGGAAGTCCTTGGCGGCCTGGTTCTGGCCGCCCTTCTTGGACAGCAGCAGACCGTCGATGGGGGCTTCGATTGCGTCCTGGCCTTCCATCGCGATCTCCGGGAACGGGAAGAAATCGATGTCGTCCGCGACCGTCTTGTCCGTGTACTGCTGGGTGAGGAATGATCCGAGCAGGTACATGCCGGACTTCTTGTCGCCGAGGTTCTTTGCCGAGTCCTGCCAGGTCATGCCCAGGGCGTTGGGGTTCTGGTAGGGCAGCAGTGCCTTCCAGGTGTCGAACACGTCGCTGACCTTTTTCTGGTCCCAGCTTTCCTTGTGGGCGGTGAGGTCCATGTGGAACTTGTAGCCGTTGAGGCGCATGTTCAGGTAATCGAAGGTGCCCATGGCGGGCCAGCCGTCCTTGTCCGCGAATTCGATGGGGATCAGGCCGTCGCCCTGCATCTTCTTCGACAGTGCAGTGAGCTCATCGAAGGTCTTCGGGACCTGGTAGCCTTTCTCGGCCCACAGGCTCTTGCGGTAGAAGAAGCCCCAGGGATAGTTGTAGTTCGGTACCAGGTACATCTTTCCGTCGGCACCGGTGGACGCCTTCTTCAGGGCCTCGGAGTAGTTGCCCCCGATCTTCTCCCAGACATCGTCGATCGGGGCAAGCAATCCCTTGTCTGCGTAGTACTGCATCCGGTAGCCGGCGAACCACGTGAAGCTGTCGTCGGGGCTGCCTTGAAGGTAGGTGTTGATCTTGTTCTGGAAGTCGTTGTGCGGCACAACGTTGGTGCTGACCTTAGCGCCGGACTTCTTCTCAAAGGCGTCCGTGACGGCCTTGTAGGCGGCCTTGGGAACTTCGTCCGAGGAACCGGAACCGAAGGTCACGGTCTTGGCGCCGCCGCTGGCGGACGGTGCGGTGCCGCCGGTGCAGCCCGCCAGCAGGGGAACCCCGGCCATGGCGACGGCGCCCACGCCCAACGTTTTCAGCAGCGTACGGCGGTCCAATCCGGCCTGGCTCGAAGCCCTCCGCAGCGCATCTTCATGCATGGACATGGTTTCTCCTTTGAAATCAACGGATGCTGTGAGTCAACTCACATAATAATGAATCATAACCGAACAATAAGGAACGTCAAGAGGCAAAAAGGAACATTTCCAGCAGGATACGGGCGTACCGCTTCAGCGGTACGCCCGACTGAAAAGTCCGGGCGGCCGAAGACGTTACCTAGCTGCAACAGCCGGGACACCCGCACGAAATATGGCCGGGAGGATACTGGAAGTGCGTCCTTCACCGGACGGACTCTTGCAGGCATTGGGGACTACCAGAAGGACTCCGCCTATGCCCACCCCACTCAACCAGTCCCTTGCCGACTCTGCCCTCCTGACAAAATCCTTGCCGCTGGGCCTGTTGCGCGCCTTTGTCCAGACCAATGCCGCCGACGACGGGCTGACACCCCAGCTGCTGGCCGAACTCAAGAGCCTGGCCCGCGCGCCGGGGCTGATCGTGGCCTGCAATTACGGCGGAACACTGTGCGACATGGAGGGCACCTCCACCGAAACCCTGCCGCTGGCCAGCGCCGCGATTGCACTCCGGGCCCTTGCCGCCCTCCCTAACACCCACGCCGCCGTCATCTCCGGGCGGTCCCTGCGCGACCTCGCCGCCGTCTCCAGGCTCCCCGCCGAGGTGCACCTCGTCGGCTCCCACGGCGCCGAGTTCGACATGGGGTACGCCCACGGGCTGTCCCTCGCCACAGAATCGGTGCTGCAGCAGACCGGCCAGGCGCTCGCCGAGACCATCGGCGCCTACCGCGGCATCACCATTGAACGGAAACCCGCAGGGGTAGGCGTCCACACCAACCACGCCACGCCGGAGGTCAGGGCCCAGGCAGCCGAACAGGCGCAGCAGATCGCGCGTGCCCATGGCCTGCACTTCATCGTGGACGGCTCGGTCCTGGACCTGTCGGTGGTGCAGCCGTCCAAGGCCGCCGCCCTCGATCACCTGCGCTCCATGCTTGGCGTGAGCGCCGCCCTCTACGCGGGGGACGCCGCCAGCGACGAGCACGCCCTAGCCACCCTCCGCGGCCCGGACGTGGGCCTGCGGGTGGGGGACGGGGAGACGGCGGCCGCGCACCGGATCAGGGATCCGGAGTCGTTCGCCCGGGTGCTTGCCATCCTGTTTGAACTGCGGCGTGCGTGGCTGTTCGGTGAGGACGCCGTCGGCCTCGAACGGCATTCGATGATCGGCAACGGCTCCTCGACGGCCCTCATCAGCCCGGACGCCAAGATCTGCTGGATGAGCCACCCGCTCCCGGATTCGGGGTCGCTCTTCGCGCACCTCCTCGGCGGGGATGCGGCCGGGCACTTCTCGGTGGAGCCGGTCAAGTCCTCCCAGGTCCTGGGCCAGCGTTATGTGGACAGCACCATGATCGTGGAAACCCGCTGGTCCGATGTCACTGTCACCGATTACCTCGAACCGGCGCCCGATGGCATCACCAGCCTGGTCCGGGTGCTTTCCGGCACCGGAGTGGCGCGGATTGTGTTCGCGCCCCGCCCGGACTACGCGAACGCGCCCTTCAGCATGGAGGCCCGCGGCGCCGAACTGCACGTCGTTGGGACGGCGGACCCGATCGTCCTGCTCGCGCCGTCCGGAGTCAGTTTCACCATCACCTCGGACGGCCGTCACGCCAACGCCACGGCCGACGTCGAGCTGCGGCACGGACCGGTGGTGCTCAACCTGCGCTGCGGTGACACTGAACCCCAGCACGCGGCCCCCGCTGAGGAAACCGGGCGGCGCTCCGCCGTCGCGCACCATTCGCGGCGCTGGGTGCAGGGCCTGGACCTGCCGGCGGTGAAGCCGTCCTTGGTGCGCCGCTCCGCGCTGGTGCTGCGGGCGCTGGTCCACGAACCGACCGGGGCCGTGCTGGCTGCCCCCACCACATCGCTGCCGGAGGGGATCGGCGGCACGCGGAACTGGGACTACCGTTACTGCTGGCTGCGGGACGGGTCCATGACGGTCAACGCGCTCGTGGACCTCGGCTCGACGTCGGAGGCGGAAGGCTTCCTCGCCTGGCTCGGCCGGATCCTGGCCCGCGCGCCCGGCCCGCAGTGGCTGCATCCGCTGTACTCGGTGACCGGGTCTCCACTCTCCACCGAGGCCATCATAGAAAGCCTTCCGGGCTACGCCGGATCCCGGCCGGTGCGGATCGGGAACGCCGCGGACCACCAGGTCCAGTTGGACGTGTTCGGGCCGATCGCGGAGCTGATCGATGCCCTCAGCGCGCGGCAGGGAGTGCTGTCCGATGCCCACTGGGAGCTGCTGGCCCAGATGGCCTCGGCCGTGCTGGCCCGCTGGCACGAGCCGGACCACGGGATCTGGGAGGCGCGCCGGGCACCGCGGCACCATGTCTACACCAAGGTGATGTGCTGGGTCACCCTGGACCGTGCCCTGCGCACCGCGGCCCGCCACGGCCGGACGCCGGCGACGGCGTGGGAGCCCACGGCCGCCACGATCCGGGAGGAAGTGCTCCGGGAGGGCTGGGACGACACCGCAGCCTCCTACACAGTGGCGTACGACAGCCCGGACCTCGACGCCGCCGTGCTGCACATCGGGCTCTCGGGCCTGCTGGACGTCGGCGACCAGCGTTTCCTGGACACCGTCACGGCGGTGGAACGGGAGCTGCGCGTGGGACCCACGGTGTTCCGCTACCGTTACGACGACGGCCTGCCGGGGCTGGAGGGCGGCTTCCACATTTGCACCACCTGGCTGATCGCGGCCTATGTGGCGGTAGGCCGGATCGAGGAGGCGTGGGACCTGTTCGACCAGCTGGTGAACCTGTTCGGGCCCACCGGACTGCTGCCGGAGGAGTACGATCCGGGCACCGAAAGGCACCTGGGCAACCATCCGCAGGCATATTCGCACCTGGGCTTCATCCGCTGCGCACGGCTGCTGGACGGCCTGCCGAAGAACTAGGTCCGCCAGCGGTCCGCCTCAACAGGTGGCTCCTATTCGCAGGCGACGCCGTCTTTGTCCCGGTCCATCTCCGGGCGGTAACCGGGCTGCCCTGCGTGGAGGGGTGCCGCGCCGGCGGCGCGGGCCGCGGCGCAGTTCGCGTAGTACACGGCTGCGGGGGCTACCGGGGCTGCAGGGGCGGCGGGAACGGGCGCCGGGGCGGGCGCCACATACG
>NZ_MQTQ01000039.1:0-69831 GCF_020532805.1 Arthrobacter sp. SO5
GTGGTGGGCCGTAAGCCTTTGGTACGGGCGTCTCTCCGCTTGCGCTGTTCTCACCTGCCGCTCCTCGCTCCCTTCCCCGTTGTCTGCGCCCAGTGGTTGAACCGGGCTTCAGAAGTAATTCGGGGCAAGGACAGACCCGGATGGGCGGCCCGCGGATAAAGTTGCGCCGGCTACAGCTTGGCTCCGGCGAATCCGTTCTGGCGCCACGCCTCGTAGACGGCGATGGACGCGGCGTTGGCCAGGTTCAGCGAGCGCAGCGCCGGCAGCATCGGCAGCCGCACGCGCGAGGTCACGTGGGGGTCGTGCTTGAGCTCCTCCGGCAGCCCCGCCGACTCCCGGCCAAACAGCAGCACGTCCCCGGGCCGGTAGCTGATTTCCGTGTAGGAGGCTTCGCCGTCGGAGGTGAAGGCGAAGACCCGGTCCGGCCGGAGTGCCTGCCAGGCCGCGTCCATGTCCGGGTGGACGGTCACGACGGCGAGGTCGTGGTAATCCAGTCCGGCGCGCCGGAGCTTGGCGTCGGAAAAATCAAAGCCGAGGGGCTCCACCAGGTGCAGTTCGGCTCCGGTGATGGCGGCCAGACGGATCGCATTGCCGGTATTGCCGGGAATTTCGGGGGCGTGGAAGAGGATGCGGAACACGCTCCCATCCTAGCGAGGCTGCTAGTGCATCCCGCGCAGCAGCCGGGCGAGCACCGGGACGTTGACCGTGTTTGGCGTCGGGCCGGAGCTCAGGAACTGCTTGAGCCCGCGGGCCAGGCCGGCGGCGTTGACCACCTGGACCAGTCCGTGGCTGGTGCTGTCCCGGCTGGTGCTTCCGGGAGAGCGGCGGTGCTGGTCGATGACCGGCTGGTGCAGGTTGCCGTCCGTGCTGTGGACCACGGTCCAGCCTGTCACGTTGAGCTCCGGGAAGATGTCCTGCATCCGGCGGACCACATGCGCCAGCTGGGGCGGCGCGATGGAGCGGCTGCCGTGGACCAGGGCGGCGCCGTTCCAGGCGTAGGCTCCCGGCGGCAGGAGCATCGAGCCGATGACCGCCATCCGGTAACCGGAGAGCAGCACATGGTCGATGTGGCTGTTGTCCGCCGGGGACTGCAGGCCGTTGATGAGCCGCGCCGCCGGGATGTCGGGGAGGATCTGGCGGCTGAGCAGCTGCACCGTCCGCAGTTCCCGCTGGATCCTCGCTTCGGCCCCGAAGATCCCGCGCTTGCGGGGCATCCCGTGCACCTGCCGGCGTGCCAGTTCCGCAGGGATCAGCGGGACCCCGCCCGCCAGCAGCACCTCCTCGAAGGACGGAACGTAGACGGCGGCATCTGACGCGGAATTGCGGGGCGTGTTGGGGCGGCGGACAGTGGCCGAGGCGCGGCTTCCGGCCGCCGGGGCATCAAAGTGCGCGTCCGCTCCCGCCGGACCGGCGCCGAAGTCGCGGGACCCATAGGAACGGTCGTAGTCCGCGCGGCGCTTGGCATCGATGAGGGTTTCGTAGGCCAGGGTCACCCGCCGGAAAGCGGCCGCGTCGCCGCCGTGGTCTGGGTGGGACTTCCGGGCGGCCTTGCGGTAGGCCACCTTGATTTCCTTCTCCGTCGCCGTCACTGGGATCCGGAGGACCTGGTAATGCGAGCTGTTGCCCTGCGTCAAGCAAGAGTCCTTTGCGTTGAAGGTGCCGGTTTGATCGTACCGGTCCCTTCCGGACGACGGCATGGCCAGTTTAACCGGGTAGGGGAACAACGACCATGACGGCACGGATGGTTCCCTGCGGCTGGCCTGAACCGGCTGTGGCTCTTAGCTGTGGTGGGTCCGGCCCGATCGTGGTCTGGGCCAAGCGATAGGCTGATTCCATGATCCGAGCCCCCTGGAACCGCAGGATTGCGGCCGTCGCCTCACTGGGCGATGAGAGCCGCCGGAGATTGTTTGATTTCGTGGCCTCCGCCGGGGAAGCCGTCGGCCGGGACGACGCCGCCGCAGCCCTTGCCCTGCCGAGGAGTACAGCCTCCTTCCAGCTGGACCGGCTGGTGCAGGACGGCCTGCTGGTGGTGGAGTTCCGGAAGCTCGGGGGCAGGGGAGGGCCCGGTTCGGGGCGGCCGGCCAAGCTTTACCGGGCCGCGGTCCACGAAGTGGCCGCCTCCGTGCCGGACCGCAACTACGATCTTGCCGCAGAGCTGATGGTCTCCGCTATCGAAGAGTCGGCGGCCGGCGGCTCCGCCCGGGAGGCGCTGGTCCGGGCGGCCTGCGCACGCGGGCAGGCAACCGCCCGGGCGGCGACCGGCGGGGCGGCGACCGGCGGGGCCGGCTTCGCCGGGTTCCTTACCTCCGAGGGGTACCGCCCCGAGAGCGACGGCGAGGGCGGCCTAGTGCTCCTGAACTGCCCCTTCCACCGGATCGCCGAAGGCCATGCAGCGGTGGTCTGCGCCATGAACGGCGCCTTCCTGGGCGGCGCCGCTGCGGGCTTCGGCATTGACCCGGACCGCGTCCAGGCACTCGACATCGAAGGCCTCAGGGCTCAGGGCGCAGCCCAGCCGGCGCAATGCTGCGCCCGGATCAGGCCCTGACGTCACGCCACTTTGAGCTTCGCCTGCCCCTTGATCCCGGTCAGCAGGACCCCCGCGATCACCAGGAGGCCGCCCACTACCTGCACCAGCGTGAGCGGCGTGCCCAGGGCCACAGTGATGGCGGCCGTGAAGACGACCATCAGGTTGAGGTAGTTCCCGGCGGTGCCGGGCGGGGTGGTCTTCAGCGCCAGGTTCCAGAAGAGGTAGGCGCCAAGGGACGGGAAGACCGCAATGTAGGCCAGGGACCAGCCTTCGGCCGGAGTGTCCGGAAACTCCACGTTCAGGGCGACGGCGAACGGCGCCAGCATCACCGCCGCGATGACCACCTGAACGGCGGTGGCAGCGACCGGCGGAACGTCCAGCCTGCGGGCGATAATCGTATAGAAGCCCCAGACCACGGTGGCGCCGATCATCAGCAGTTCGCCGGTGTTGATGGAGAGGCTGAAGATCCGCCCCAGATCGCCCGTGGTCAGCACCAGGAGCACGCCGAGCAGGCCAAGACAGATGCCGAGCCAGCCAAGGCGTGTGGTCCTCTCGCCCAACAGCACGATGGCCATGAGCACGATCAGGGCCGGGTTGGCCGCCGTGATCAGGGAAGCGTTCATCGCCGAGGTGTACCCGAGTGCGCCGTAGAGCAGCAGCGTGTAGCCGCTCATGCCCAGCACACTCAGGAGCAGGAGCACCGGCCATCTGCGCAGGACCGCGCGCCAATCCGGCTTTTCGATGACCTGGGCCAGGATCAGCAGCGGCACGGCCGCGAGCATCCAGCGCCAGAAGGTCAGGTCCAGAGGGGTCATCGAGGCGACAGCGGCCTGGCCAACGACGAAATTACCGGACCAGAACACGGTGGCCAGGACAAGGTAGAGGGGCGCTTTCACCGCCTGAATGTACACCAGCCCGGGCGCCGCCCGCGGGTAGAATTGCCCTGTGCCCGTATATCTGGATCATGCCGCAACGACCACTATCTCCCCGGAGGCCCTGGCCGCGTTGACGCGCGAACTGTCCCGGACCGGCAACCCCTCCTCGCTGCACGGCTCCGGCAGGCGGGCGCGCCGCGCCGTGGAGGATGCCCGCGAGATGCTGGCCGCCGCCGCCGGCGCACACCCCTCGGAAGTCATCTTCACCTCCGGCGGCACCGAAGCGGACAACCTCGCGGTCAAGGGCCTGTACTGGGCCCGGCGCGCCGAAGACCCGGCCCGCACGCGGGTCCTGTGCTCCGCCGTCGAGCACCACGCCGTTCTGGACACCGTCGAGTGGCTTGAGCGGCACGAGGGTGCCGAGGTCTGCTGGCTGCCGGTGGACGCCGACGGCGTCGTGGACCTCGCGGTGCTGGACGCCGAACTGTCCCGCGATCCGGCGTCGATCGCCCTGGTCACCGTCATGTGGGCCAACAACGAAGTCGGAAGCGTCCAGCCGGTCGCCGAGATCGTCCGGCTGGCGCACGCAGCCGGCGTCCCGGTGCATTCCGACGCCGTGCAGGCCTTCGGGTCCGTGCCCGTGAACTTCCGCGGCATCGAACTGGACGCGATGTCCATCTCCGGACACAAGATTGGCGGCCCCGTTGGCGTCGGCGCGCTCCTCCTGGGCCGCGCCGTGAGACTGACTCCCGTGCAGCACGGCGGGGGACAGGAACGCGATGTCCGCTCCGGGACCCTGGACACGGCATCCATCGCCGCGTTCGCCGCGGCGGCCGAAACCGTCACCGCCACACTCCCGGAGGAAGCGGCGCGCATCGCGGCGCTCCGGGACCGGATGATCGACGGCGTCCTGGCGGCGGTGCCCGAGGCCCGGCTTCGCGGTGCCCCCGGCGCCGGACGGCTGCCGGGCAATGCGCACTTCACCTTCCCCGGCTGCGAGGGCGATTCGCTGCTTTTCCTGCTGGACCTGGCGGGGGTTGAATCGTCCACAGGGTCGGCCTGTACGGCGGGCGTGCCCCGGCCGTCCCACGTCCTGCTGGCCATGGGCCTGGACGAGGACACGGCCCGGGGTGCCCAGCGGTTCAGCCTGGGACATTCCTCGAGCGGGAAAGACGTTGACGCACTGCTGGCCGCCTTGCCCGGCGCCTACTCACGCGCCCGGCAGGCCGGTATGGCGGGACACGAATCCACCATCCAGACTGCCGGAACCCTCGCGCGCCAGGGTGCGGGCGAGCGTGCGGGCCAGGCTGACCGTCAGGCCGCCGGCAAGAGCTGATCCAGGGGGACGGCGGGGTCTGCCAGGACCTCCGGCGGTACCGTCGACCTCGACGCGATGAGTGCCTTGATGACCTTCTGCGGCTTGTCGGACCGCGGCCAGTTCACGCTCATTCCCGCGACTACTTTTCCGTCGTGCTGCCAGAAGGCCAGGAATTCCCTCGCCGCCAGGGAGCCTCGGATCGTAGGTGGTCCCGAGACGAGCGACGGGAATCCGGAGTACTCCATGCTGACGTCGAACTGGTCGGTATAGAAGTAGGGGACGGTGTCCAGAGCCGCGTCCTGGCCCAGCATGGACCTGGCCGCGACCTTGCCGGCGTTAAGGGCGTTGGACCAGTGCTCGCTGCGGTGGTGCTGCCCGGTGAAGGGGTGCAGGGCGTTGGCGACGTCGCCGGCCGCGAAGATCCCGGGGACAGAGGTCCGCAGCGAGGCATCCGTGAGGATGCCGTTCTGCAGTGTGATGCCTGCCGCTTCGGCGAGTGACACCTCCGGGACCACGCCCACGGCCACCACCACCACGTCCGCCGGCAGGATCTCGCCCGAGTTGGTCACCACACCGGTGACGCGGCCCGCGTGGCCGGTGATTTCGGCGGCCGAGGCGGGGAGCCGGAAGCCGATGCCCTTGGATTCGTGCAGGGAGCGGAAGAAGCCTCCGAGTTCCGGTCCGATCGCGGCTGCCAACGGCACCTCCTCGAGGCCCAGGAGGGTGACAGTATTTCCGTAGGCGCTCGCGGCGGCAGCGAGCTCCATCCCGATCCAGCCCGAGCCGATCATCACCACGTTGAGGCCGCCGGCGGAGAGGCTCTTGCGCAGGCGGCGGCTGTCCCCGAGCGTCCTGAAAGTGCTGACCCCGCCGAGCCCGCTGCCGGGTACGGGTAATGTCCTCGGGCGGGCGCCGGTGGCCAGCAGCAGCGAGGCATATTCCAGCCGGGTGCCGTCGCGGAGGGTTACGGAGCGGGCCTCCGCGTCGATTTCCGCGGCCGGAGTGCCCCGCCGCAGTTCGACGCCGTTCTCCCGGTACCAGCCCTCCGGTACCACCGGCAGGGTCTCGTCCCCGGCCTTGCCCAGCAGGTAGTCCTTGGACAGCGGCGGGCGCAGGTACGGGTGGTGGCTCTCTTCCGCGATCAGGGTCACCGGTCCGGTGAAGCCCTCCCCGCGCAGGGTCTTGGCGGCGGTGGCGCCGGCCAGCCCGCCGCCCACGATGACGATGCCCTCAACAGCCATGTCCGCCCGCCTCCTGCGTGTGCCTGCTTCTCTTCTAAAACCGGTAATCCTGACGTTAGAAGCGCCGCGGGGCGCAGTCAAGGGATTTTGGGGGAGGAATCGGCGTGGCGATAGAATAGCGCGGCAGGCCTTGTGTTATTCCTGCGCCCCCGAACCCCAAAAGAAAGCCAGTATGCGAGTTCTAGCAGCCATGAGCGGCGGCGTTGATTCCGCCGTTGCCGCCGCCCGCGCCGTCGAAGCGGGGCACGACGTCGTCGGCGTCCACCTGGCGCTGTCCCGGATGCCCGGCACTCTGCGCACCGGCAGCCGCGGCTGCTGCACGATCGAGGACTCCCGCGATGCCTGGCGCGCCTGCGACGTGCTCGGCATCCCCTACTACGTCTGGGACTTCTCCGAGCGGTTCAAGGAGGACGTCGTCCAGGACTTCATCGACGAATATGCCGCCGGCCGCACGCCCAACCCGTGCATGCGCTGCAATGAACGCATTAAGTTCGCCGCCCTGCTGGAGAAGGCGATCGCCCTGGGGTTCGACGCCGTCTGCACCGGCCACTACGCCAAGGTGATCACCGACGCCGACGGCAACCCCGAACTGCACCGCGCCGCGGACTGGGCCAAGGACCAGAGCTACGTGCTCGGCGTCCTCACGCACGAACAGCTGAAGCACTCGATGTTCCCGCTTGCGGACACGCCGTCCAAGGCCGAGGTCCGCGCCGAAGCCGAGCGCCGGGGGCTCTCCGTGGCCAACAAGCCGGACAGCCACGACATCTGCTTCATCCCCGACGGCGACACGGCCGGCTGGCTGGCGGAGAAGATCGAGATGACCACCGGCGACATCGTGGACGAGGCCGGCGCAAAGGTCGGCGAGCACCCGGGCGCCAACGCGTTCACCGTCGGCCAGCGCCGCGGCTTGAAGCTGGGCACGCCCGCCGCCGACGGCAAGCCGCGCTTCGTGCTTGAGATCCGGCCGAAGGAAAACAAGGTGGTGGTGGGGCCCGAGGCCCTCCTGGCCATCGACGAGATCCGCGGCATCAAGGTCTCCTGGGCCGGGCTGCCGATCGCCGAGGTGCACACCGGCGGGGAATTCGATTGCTACGCCCAGGTCCGCGCCCATGGCGATCCCGTGCCCGCCACGGCGCGCATCGAGCGCTCCGGTGTTCCGACCGGCGCCGGCGAACACGGGAACCTTGTGGTGACGCTGACGGAGCCGCTGCGGGGCGTGGCACCAGGCCAGACGGTGGTGCTCTACCAGGGCAGCCGCGTCCTGGGGCAGGCCACCATCGACGCGGCCCGTTCGCTGCAGCGCGCAGCCCTCTAGGGGGCAGGGCGGCCACCGGCCGCCCTGCCGGATTCCCGGGGCGAAACCTGAAGATTGCGCTGCGATCGGCCTGTTCGTGTAAATATTGTGTCTCATCTCACTAGATGTAACGATTCACCATGAGGTGTTCTGGTTGAATCAAGGGATCAGGACAGTGTGCTGCCCGCCGAGTCGTGACCAAAATCATGTCCGGGTGGCGCCCCAGTACTCATCGAACAGAAAGTTCACAGATGGCAATTAATAAGAAAGCCCTCCAGAGCGCCATCGCGCTCGTCGGGGTATCCGCCTTTGCGCTGACCGCGTGCACCGGGCCGTCCGGTGGCGGTGGCGGGTCATCGGCTGCGGCCACGGGCCCCATCGCCTACGGCACCACGGACAAGGTCACGGCCCTGGATCCCGCCGGCGCGTACGACAACGGCTCCTTCATGGTGATGAACCAGATCTACTCCTTCCTGCTCAACTCGAAGCCGGGCAGCGCCGATCCCGTGCCGGACCTGGCCGAGTCCAGCTCCTTCACGACGCCCACCGAATACACGGTCAAGCTCAAGCCCGGACTGAAGTTCGCCAACGGCCACACCTTGGACTCCAAGGACGTCAAGTTCTCCTTTGACCGGCAGACGAAGATCAACGATCCCGCCGGCCCCGCCAGCCTGCTGGCCAACGTTGACAGCGTCACTGCCCCCGATGCGAACACCGTCGTGTTCAAGCTGAAGCTGGCCAATGATCAGACCTTCGCCCAGATCCTCAGCAGCCCTGCCGCGCCGATCGTGGACGACGAGGTCTTCCCGGCCGACAAACTGCTCGACGACGACTCGATCGCCAAGGCAAAGGCCTTCTACGGCCAGTACACGATCGAAACGTACAAGAAGAACGAGCTGATCAGTTTCAAGGCCTGGCCCGACTACAAGGGTGCGCTGGGCAAGCCGGCCAACGACGCCGCCACGATCAAGTACTACGCGGACCCCACCAACATGAAGCTGGACATCCAGCAGGGCAACATCGACGTGGCCAACCGCAGCTTCAGCGCCACGGACATCGATGACCTCAAAAAGGATTCCAAGGTCAAGGTGAACGTCGGGCCCGGCGGCGAAATCCGCTACATCACGTTCAACTTTGACACCATGGCGTACGGCACAAAGGCCGCAGATGCGGATCCGGCCAAGGCGCTCGCCGTCCGCCAGGGCATCGCCAACCTCGTGGACCGCCAGGCGGTCGCGGACCAGGTCTACAAGGGCACCTACCTGCCCCTGTACTCCAACGTTCCCAGCGGATTCCTTGGCGCCAACGAATCGTTCAAGGAAGCCTATGGCGACGGCGGCAAGCCCAGCCTGGACAAGGCCAAAAAGGTCATGACCGATGCCGGCGTGACCACCCCGGTGTCCCTGAACCTGCAGTACAACCCGGACCACTACGGTAAGTCCTCGGGTGACGAATACGCCATGATCAAGGACCAGCTGGAGAAGTCCGGCCTGTTCAAGGTCAACCTGCAGTCCACGGAATGGGTCACGTACAGCAAGGCCAGCAGGGCGGACGAGTACCCCGAGTTCCAGTTCGGCTGGTTCCCTGACTTCAGCGACCCCGACAATTACCTCACCCCGTTCTTCCCGGAGGGCGGCTTCCTGAAGAACCACTACAACAACCCCACGGTCAATGACCTGATCAACAAGCAGCTCACCACCGTGGATAAGAGCGCACGCGAGTCCGCGATCGAGGATGCCCAGAATGCCCTCGCCAAGGACATCTCCACGCTTCCGCTGCTCCAGGGCGCACAGGTTGCCGTTTCCGGCAGCGGCGTCAAGGGTGTCGACACCACCCTCGATGCTTCCTTCAAGTTCCGTTTGGGAACTGTCTCCAAGTAAGGCTGCATCCCTGCAGTTCTGACCAGCATGGGAGGCGGGGCGCCCGCGAGGCGCCCCGCCTTTCCTGGTCATTGCCGCACCCTGCAGTTCACGGGGCCGGCCACGGCCGCGAAATAGAATTTTAGGTACCCATGACAACACTGATTGAGGCGCCGCCCAGCGACGCCGACGGACTCCTTCCGTCGAAGAAAAAATCCTCAGGAGGAGGGCTGGGGACGTACCTCCTGATCCGGTTCCTCCTGATCATTCCGACCATATTCATCCTGGTCACTATGGTCTTCTTCCTGATGCGGGTCATCGGGGACCCCATCACCGCCGCCCAGGGCGGCAGGCTTCCGCCAGAGGCGCTGGCGCAGCGCATCCGCGACGCCGGGTATGACCGGCCGATCATCGTGCAGTACCTCGAATACCTTGGCCAGGTGGCAACCGGCAACTTCGGCACCACCATCACCGACCGCCGGCCCGTCGTCGAAATGCTCGCAACGTTCGGCGCGGCAACCCTGGAACTGGCGATCAACGCCCTCATCGTGGCGCTCCTGGTCGGCATCCCGCTGGGTCTTATCGCCGCCTACAAGCGCGACAAGGCGCCCGACGCCGTCCTGCGGTTCTTCGCCATCCTCTGCTACGCCACGCCGGTGTTCTTCGCCGGCCTGTTGATGAAGCTGACGTTCTCGGTCTGGCTTGGCTGGTTCCCCGTCGCAGGACGGGCCTCCACCAGGACCGAACTGGCCATGGGAGGCCTGGCGTCCCCCACCGGGATCTACTGGCTCGATGCGCTGCGCAGCGGCAACATGGCCGCGTTCGGCGACATCGCATCCCACTCGGTCCTGCCGGCCGTCACCCTGGGCCTGCTGACGGCAGGCGTGTTCCTCCGGCTGGTCCGAACGAACGTCATCGGCACGTTGGGCAAGGACTACGTCGAGGCCGGCAGGTCCCGCGGCGTCAGCAATTTCCGGCTCGTGACCAAGCATGCCTACAAGCCTGCCCTCATCCCGATCATCACGGTCATGGGGCTCCAGATTGCGCTGCTGCTTGGCGGTGCCGTCCTCACCGAGTCCACGTTCGAGTGGAAGGGACTCGGCTACCAGATGGTGCAATACCTGAATGCACGCGACTTTGTCGCCGTCCAGGGCATCGTCGTGCTGCTGGCAGTCATCGTGGCCATCACGAACTTCATCGTGGACGTCGCCGCAGCCCTGATCGACCCGCGAGTGAGGTACTAGCCATGACTGCAACCACAGAAAGCGGGCGCAAGCAGCCCTTCATCTACCGGCTGCCGGTGATTTCGCATTTCCGGACGAGCGTCGGGCTGCAGCGCGGCATGCTCGTCACCGGACTCGTGCTGACCGTCGTCTTCCTGCTGACGGCGGCCTTCGCCCCGGTCATCGCCCCCTACGGCTTTGCCCAGCTCAGCGACGCGTCGGGGACCTTCCCGGCGCAGCAGCCCCCCAGCGCAGCCCATATCTGGGGCACCACGGTGGGCGGTTACGACGTCTATTCGCGCGTGCTCTGGGGTGCCCAGACAGCGTTTGTGGTGATCGTCGTCGCCGTGGTGATGTCGATCTTCCTCGGCGTCGCACTCGGGCTGCTGAGCGGCTACTTCGGCGGCTGGCTGGACCGGGTACTCGTGGTGATCGCCGATGCGATCTACGCCTTCCCGTCGCTCCTGCTGGCCATCGTGATGTCAATCGTCATCAACCGCGGCCAGTCCAGTTTCTGGGGCGGCATCGTTGCCTGCTCCGTCTCCATCTCGGTGGTGTTCGTCCCGCAGTACTTCCGGGTGATCCGTGCCGAAACCATCCGGCTGAAGGCAGAACCGTACGTCGAATCAGCCAAGGTGGTGGGTGCCTCCAGCATCCGCATCATGGGCCGGCACATTTTCAAGAATGCAACCCGTACGCTGCCGCTGATTTTCACGTTGAATGCGTCCGAGGCGATCCTGACGCTGGCCGGACTCGGGTTCCTGGGGTTCGGCATCGAACCGACCTCCGCCGCTGAGTGGGGCTTCGACCTTAATAAGGCCATAGCCGACGCCTCCTCGGGTATCTGGTGGACGGGCGTCTACCCCGGTACGGCGATCGTCCTGACAGTCCTCGGGCTGACCCTGGTCGGTGAGAGCATGAACGATCTCAACGATCCACGGCTCAGGGGCCGCAGGAAGTCCGTCGGAAAGACGCCGGCCGGAGGCCCGGACTCCACCGCCGGCGCGCAGGCCGCCCTTGAAGCAGAATCGAGAGTGCTATGACCACGAACATCGACCGGCCGGGCCCCGTCTCCGGCCCCGTTCTGGACATCGACCACCTCAAGGTCACGTTCGCCACCGACGGCGGGGACGTGTACGCCGTCAGGGACGTCAGCCTTGAGGTCAATCCCGGCGAGGTTGTCGCCATCGTGGGCGAATCGGGATCCGGCAAAACGGTGACGGCCAAGACCATCCTGGGGCTGCTGCCGGAAACGGCCACCAGCCAGGGCGCCGTCCTGATCAACGGAAACAACATCATCAGCGTCAGCGCAGCCAAGCTGCAGCAGATCCGCGGCCGCGATGTCGCTATGGTGTTCCAGGAACCGTCCACGGCGCTCAACCCCGTCTTCACCGTGGGCTGGCAGATTGCCGAAGGCATCAGGGCGCACGCCGACGCCGTCAGCGGTAAGAAGATCTCGGCCAAAGAGGCCAAAGCGCGGGCCGTCGAAGCACTCGGCAAGGTGGGCATCCCGGACCCGGAAACCCGGGTCAACTACTATCCGCACCAGTTCTCCGGCGGCCAGAAGCAGCGCGTCGTCATTGCCGCCGCGCTGGCCCTGAACCCGGGCCTGATCGTGGCCGACGAGCCGACCACCGCCCTGGACGTCACCGTCCAGGCCGAAATCCTGGAACTGCTGCGGGACCTGCGGGACATCTACGGGACGTCCATTGTGCTGATCACGCACAACATGGGCGTTGTGGCGGACCTCGCCGACCGTGTGGTGGTCATGTACCAGGGCGACGTCGTGGAGGAAGCTCCGTCACGGGTCCTGTTCGCCCAGCCCCGGGAGGAATACACCAAGAAACTCCTCGCCGCCGTCCCGCACCTGGGCCGGAACTCTGCGTCCGAAGGCATGACCGAACGCGCCCATCAGGGCGGAAAAGTACTGGTCGAGGCCAAGAACCTGACCATCGAGTATCCGGGAAGGCTGGGCACTCCGGCCTTCAAAGCGGTCGATGGCGTCAGTTTCACGGTTTCCGAAGGGGAAGTCTTTGGTCTCGTGGGGGAGTCGGGTTCCGGCAAGACCACCATCGGCCGGGCAATCGCCGGCCTCAACCGGACCACGGGCGGCAGCCTCAAGGTACTGGGCTACGAAATGCTGAATTTCAAGGAGCGCACCTTCAAACCGCTCCGCAAGGATATCGGCTTCGTTTTCCAGGACCCGGCAGCATCCTTCAACCCGCAGCTGACCATCGGCGACTGTGTCGCCGAGCCGCTTATCATCCACGGCAACCCGACCCCGGCCGAGGCACGCAAGCGCGTGGGCGAGCTGCTCGAGTCAGTGCAGCTGCCGGCGTCGTACGCTGACAGGTTCCCGCACGAACTCTCCGGCGGCCAGCGGCAGCGCGCCTCCCTGGCGCGGGCGCTGATCCTGAACCCGAAGCTGCTCATCGCCGATGAGCCGACGTCGGCGCTGGATGTTTCCGTGCAGGCCGTGGTGCTGGAGCTCTTCAAGGAGATCCAGCGGGAGTTCGGGTTCGCCGCTCTGTTCATCAGCCATGACCTCGCCGTGGTGGACATCCTTTCCCCCTGGGTCGGAGTGCTTTATAAGGGCAAGATGGTGGAACAGGGTATGGGCAACCAGGTGATGGGCAACCCGCAGCACGCCTACACGAAGAAGCTCATCGCGTCCCTGCCGGTCCCGGATCCGGACGAACAGGCCCGGCGCCGGGAGGCCTTCCGCGAGGTGCTCCACAGCTAGCCCGGTTTTGTCGCACGCCGGAAGGACATGCCCACCGTTCAACGCGAACGGTGGGCATGTCCCTTGGAGCTGCGGACAGGACGGCGCGCAGGAACGGGGCGGTGCGGAGGCACTCCCGGCGCCGCTTAACAGCAGGAGCGATGAGCCACCGTGCCCCTAGACTGGGTCAATGACCGAGCAGAACCAGACCCCTCCCGACGCCGACTCGTATGACCCCGGGGCCAGTTCGCTGGCCGGTCAGGTCGATCCGGCGGTGATGGCGGAGCTGTTGTCGATCCGCTCCAGCATCGACAACATCGATGCCACCCTTGTGTACCTCCTCGCCGAGCGCTTCAAGGCGACCCAGAAGGTCGGATTCCTCAAGGCCGACCACAAGCTTCCCGCCGGCGACCCCGGCCGGGAAACCGCCCAGATCGCACGTCTGCGCCGGCTCGCCGCCGAGGCGCACCTGGACCCTGCCTTCGCGGAGAAATTCCTGAACTTCATCATCGGAGAGGTCATCCGCCACCACGAGGCCATCGCCGAAGACCACGCGGCCGCAGCCCAGGCGTCCAACGCCCGCGACGCCGGTTCCCCGGCGCACGGCTCCGCGGACCCAGCCGTCCCGGCAGGCGCCTAGCCATGGCCGGCCACGCGCGTGCGCAGCCCGGTGAGGTCACGGCCACCGCCCTTGGCACCTGGCCCGGCGAAGACCCGGTCGAGGCCGCACGGATCATCCGCGGCGAACTCGGCAGCCCGCACGTTCCGTTCCTTGCCGAGCTGCCCGACCGCGGCGTCGGGTCAGATGCCCTGGGCCGGACAGCTTCCCTGCTGGTGGACCTGTCGGTGGATGTACAGCCCTATGGCTGGCGGATCGTGGACCGGCCGGGCAAAGACCTCAAGCGGGCGCGCTCGGCGCTCGCCACCGACATCAACATCCTGGCCGACGTGATCGGCGTCGAGGACACCTCGGCCACGGATCTCAAGGTCCAGCTGCGCGGCCCGCTCAGCCTCGCCGCCGGACTGCACCTTCACAACGGTGAGCGCGCGCTGATCGACTACGGCGCCCGGCGGGACCTCGCGGCCTCCCTGGCGGCCGGAGCCGGCAGCTACCTCAGCCGGGTGTCCGCTGCGGCCCCCGGTGCCCGCATTCTGGTGCAGATCGACGAGCCGGAGATCGCGTCCGTGCTGGCCGGCACCATCCCCACCTCCAGCGGCTACCGGACCCTGCGCTCGGTTCCCGGCCAGGAAGCCGCCGATTCCTGGCGGCTGGTCATCGACGCGCTGAGGGAAGCCGGCGCCGACGAGGTCGTCATAGCGGTCCCGGAGGTCGAGGCGCCCTTTGAGCGCATCCTCGCCGCCGGCGCTGACGGGATCGCCGTGCCGCTCCGTGCCCTGACCTCCCGCCAGTGGGAACAGCTTGCCGGGGCCGTGGAAAATGGAAAACGGCTCTGGGCCGGCGCCCTGGACGTGTCACGGCCCGGCGCGGAGCTGCCCCGCGTCGCCGACGTCGTCGAGACCGTCTGGCGGCCCTGGCGCCAGCTGGGCCTGCCGGCTTCCACCTTGGGTGCCCTGCGGGTTACGCCTTCGGAGGGCCTGGAAAGGCATTCGCCGTCGTCGGCGACGGCCGTGCTCACCCGGCTGGCGCAGCTCGCCGACGGGCTCAACCAGCTCGCCCTCGGCTAGGCGTCAGACGCGGCGCTCCCAGCGGTCCGGACGTGCGTACCCCGGCAGGTATCCGGGGGCGGTGATGCCTTCGGGGTAGGGCTGGAGGCGGTAGTCGAAGTGGCCGGCGTAGACCAGGACCAGGCCGAGCTGCGGCTGGATGACCTTGACCTGGATCCGGTGCTTGCCCTCCGGGCCCTGGGCAGGGTCCCACCACTGCTCGGCGTAGGCCTTGGCATCGAGGGCGTCCGGCAAGGGAATCCGCAGCGGCCCCAGGAAGAGCCGGGACGCCTCCGAGACACCGCGCAGCCTGCCGCCGGGGGTGACGCTAAGGTTCAGGTCCGTGACGAGCCGGCGGTACCGGCCGACATAGTCGAGCAGTCCGGGCAGGCTGCCGGAATCATCGAAACTCGTCGTGTCGTGGAAGAGCCGGGTGGTGCCGGGGAAGAAAATTTCCCGCCGGGCCGTCAAGCTGGAACGGCCAAACGGATCCAGATGCGCGTGGTTCTCGATCCGGAACGGGATGCCCTCGCCGTATTCGGGGAAGAAGGCCTGCTCGCTGCCCGCGAGCCGCAGCAGCGGGCGCAGCCACGGCTGCCTGCAGCCGACGACGTCGAACACGCCCTCGCCCACGCCGAAGTGGCCCGAGCCCGGGGCGAGCGCGAAGTAGTCCTGCAGTTCCGGCTGCAGCCGGGCAAAATCGCTACCGAGGGCCAGCTCATAGATAGGGGTGCTCACGGGATCCTCCTCGTCAGTCCGGACGTCGGGGCCGGACGGGTGCCTTGTCCACAGCATGCAGGACAAGGCGCCGAATGTCACAGGCGGCGCGTTCGCCGCGCGCCAGGGGAGGCTCACGCCATGCCGGGGAAGCGCCCGATACGACAAAGCCAAGTCAATAGGGGAATATATAACTATGAAGGCACGCATTCTGGTAGTGGACGATGACGAGGCGCTCGCCGAGATGATCGGTATTGTGCTGCGCAACGACGGGTTCGAACCCGTCTTCTGCGCTGACGGCGGGCAGGCCTTGGACGTTTTTCGTTCCTCGAAGCCGGATCTCGTGCTGCTCGACCTGATGCTTCCCGGCATCGACGGCATCGAAGTCTGCCGCCAGATCCGCGCAGAATCCGACGTGCCGATCGTCATGCTGACCGCCAAGTCCGACACGTCCGACGTCGTCCGCGGGCTGGAATCCGGCGCCGATGATTACGTGCCGAAGCCCTTCAAACCCGCCGAGCTCGTGGCCCGCGTCCGGGCCCGCCTGCGCCCGGGAGATCAAAAGGCACCGGAAACCCTGCGCATTGCGGACGTCACGATCGATGTCGCCGGCCACCTCGTCAGCCGCGGTACGGAGCGGATCTCGCTGACTCCGCTGGAGTTCGACCTGCTGGTGGCCCTGGCGCGCAAGCCCTGGCAGGTCTTCACCCGGGAGCTCCTCCTGGAACAGGTCTGGGGCTACCGCCACGCCGCCGACACGCGGCTGGTCAACGTCCACGTCCAGCGGCTGAGGTCGAAGATCGAACGCGACCCGGAAGCCCCCGAAGTTGTCTTGACGGTCCGTGGTGTCGGATACAAAGCAGGGTCCTGACCCCGCGGACGGCGGGTCCAACGCACTGGCGGAAGGTCCACCGCCGGAACAGTCCCCGGTGACCAGAGCCCCGGATGACAGTGCCCCGCCGCCAGCCGGATCCGTCGAACCTGACGCCGTGGAGCCTGATGCCGGGGAGCCTGACGCCGCGGAGCCCGCCGTCGGGCAGTCCGTAGCGTTCCGTTCCCGGATCTGGGTCCGGCGCGCCCGCATTGTCATCGTGCGGGTCTCGCGTCTGGTGCGCATCGGCATGTCACGGCTGCTGCCGGGCCTGCGCTTCCTGGTGCGTTCGGTGCACCGAAAATGGCGCCGTTCCCTGCAGTTCCGCACGGTGCTGACCACGCTGATGCTGGCCATCAGTTCTTTCGCCGTGGTGGGTGCCTACCTGTCAAACCAGATCGCGAACAACCTCTTCCAGGAACGGCTCGTCCAGGCGGAGTCGGAGACCCGCTACAACGTCAAGCAGATCCAGGACACGTTCGACGGCGCGCAGGTCACAGACCAGTCCAGCGTCATCACCCTCGTGTACGACACCCTGAACGCCGTCGAGGGCCGGGGATCGGTGATCCAGCGGCGCTACGTCTTCGAGGCCATGCCGGAACAGACCAAGCCGCGCAACCGCTGGGTCGAATCGCGTGCCTCGGACCAGCTCACCATCAGCGTGATCCCGCCGGAACTTCGCAAAGCCGTGCAGGATTCGGGCAAGGAACAGTTCTGGGCGTCCAACGAGTTTCCGGTGGGCACCGAGGACCGGCCCGGCATCGCCGTCGGCAACAAGGTCACGTTCAACGGCACCGTCTACGAGCTCTACTTGATCTACGACCTCAATACAGCGCAAAAAACCCTCGCCGAGATCCAGAATGTCCTGCTCGCGGGCGGTGCGGCCCTGGTGCTCATGATCGGCGCGGTCGCCTGGTACGTGACCCGGAACGTGGTCAGCCCGGTCAGTCATGCCGCGCTGGTTTCCGAGAAGCTCGCCGCCGGCCAGTTGCAGGAGCGCATGGTAGTCAAGGGCGAGGACGAGGTGGCCCGGCTCGGGGCCTCGTTCAACCACATGGCCGCGAGCCTCCAGGAGCAGATCACCCAGCTCGCGACCCTGTCCCAGATGCAGCAGCGCTTCGTGTCCGACGTTTCGCACGAACTGCGCACCCCGCTGACTACCGTCAGGATGGCCGCCGAGGTGCTCTACGACGCGCGCGGGGACTTCGACCCCATCAACAAGCGCTCCGCCGAGCTGCTCTACCACCAGGTGGAGCGCTTCCAGTCCCTGCTGGCGGACCTCTTGGAGATCTCCCGCTTCGACGCCGGCGTCGCCGTGCTCGACGCCGAGCCTACGGACATTGTCCAGCTCATTTCACACGTGATGGAAGGCGTCGGCCCGGTCGCCGCCGAGTACGGCTCCAAGGTGACCCTCAGCGCCCCGGCCAGGAGCATCATCGTGGAGATGGACGACCGGCGGATCGACCGGATCCTGCGTAACCTCGTGCTGAACGCCCTGGAACACGGCGAGGGCAGGCCGGTGAATATTTCCGTAGCCGCCAATGACTCTGCCGTGGCCGTGGCCGTCCGGGACCACGGCATCGGGATGAACCCGGCCGAGACGGCCCGCGTGTTCGACCGGTTCTGGCGCGCCGACCCGGCCCGCGCACGGACCACGGGCGGCAGCGGCCTGGGGCTGTCCATCGCCGCCGAGGACACCAAACTCCACAACGGCTGGCTGCAGACGTGGGGCAAGAAGGGGAGCGGCTCCAACTTCCGCCTCACGCTTCCCCTGCGCCGGGGCGGGACCATCACCAAGTCCCCGCTGCAGCTGGAGCCGGCCGACGTCGGCATCCCGGGCGCCGGACGGGAACGGACCATGGTGCTGCTGGGCCCCTCGCCGGCTCCGGCGCCGGGCCCGGACGCCGGGAACAGGGCCGCTGACATCGACCACGACGGCGGCGGCGCCGCGGGGACGCCCGTCACAGGAACCACCGCAACGCCCGGGACAGCCGGCGCCGGAACGAAGGAGGGGTCATGAGCGCAGGCTCGAGGAAGCTCACCGTCGCCGTGATGCTGGCTGTGCTGGTCCTGCTCCTGGCATCGTGTGCGCAGATCCCGCGCTCCGGGCCTGTTGGCAAGAGCACCGACGAGAGCGCGGGAAACCCCAAAAACGCCCCCGTATTCTTCCCGTCCGCGCCGCGCCCCGGCGCAGGACCCGAGACGGTAATCGAGGACTTCTACCTCGCCGGCAGCGGCTACGAGGACGACTACGCGGTGGCACGCCAGTACCTCACCCAGGCCTCTTCCGTAACCTGGAAACCGGACCAACGGGCGCTGGTTTTCCGGTCCGCGCGCGTGGTGCCCACCGGCGTCGAAAATGTCTTCAACTACGAGCTCGACCTCTCCTACTCCGTGGATGCGGACGGGGTTGCCACCCAGTTGCCGGAGGGAACCAAGGAGAACATTCCCGCGACGCTGACCCAGGTGGACGGAGAATGGCGGATCGCCCAGATTCCGGACGGGACGGCTATTCCGGAGGAGACCTTCAAGGTCATCTACGGCGCCTATCCGATCTATTTCTACGACCCCACGTTCACCTACGCTGTGCCCGATGTCCGCTGGTTCATCAAGAAGAAGACTGTCAAAGCGATGACCAGCGCGCTCCTGGGCGGCCCCGCGCCCTACCTGAAGGGCGCCGTCGTCAGCTCATTCCCGTCCGGCATCAAACTGGCCCGCGAGTCGGTGCCCGTGGTCTCGGGCGCCGCCCAGGTGGACCTCACGGCCAAGGACCTCGTGGAGGCCTCCAACGAGGACCGGCTGCGGATGCAGACGCAGCTGGCCCTGACCTTCCGCAGCCAGCCGGACGTTATCAACGTCCAACTCCGCGCCAACCAGGATCTGGTCCGCGTCGAGGACAACGGGTCGGTCCTGCCGCCCATCCGTGACAAGAACGTCCCGGCCCACCAGATCGCCGTGAGCAACAACGACCTCGTCCGTTACGAAAACAACCGGATTTCGCCGCTCCCGGACATCCGGTCCGTCGCCGGACTCGCGCCGCGTGCCCCGGCCGAATCCGCCCAGTCACAAACGGCAGCCTTCCTCGATGCGGCGCGGACCACCCTATATTCCATCGTGCCCGGCCAGCCTGCCAGGGCGCTCACCACCCGGGCCAGCCTGACCCGGCCCTCCTTCGACCGGTACGACTGGGTCTGGGCGGCCGGTCCCGGGGCCAGCGGCGCCGCAGAAGTGACGGCTTTCCGTCCCGCCGGCGTCGCCGAAACTGGGGCCGTGCCAACCGTGACGCTGGCGCCCGCCTGGTTGGCCGGCCGCACCGTCAAGGAGTTCAGGGTGTCCCGCGAGGGCAGCCGTGCCCTCGTCATCACCGTGCAGAACGGCAAAACGAAGGTCCAGGTCACCGGAATCGTCCGGGCTGCGGACGGCACGCCGAAGGACCTCACCGTCCCCATGACGCTCCTGACCACGCGCGATCCGGACCAGGGCGTGTGGGTGGACGACACCACGTTCGCCGTGATGAAGGGTTCCGCGGGGGAGAGCGTCACCCCCGAATTGCTGTCCCTCACCTCGGCCCAGCCCCAGCAGCTGGCGCCGTGGCCCGGGCTGACGGCCCTCAGCGCAGGCAACGGTCCGGAGGAAATCTTCGCCCAGTCCGCTGAAGGAGTCTTCCAGCGCCTGGGAAACGGCTGGTCTCCCCAGCTCAAGGGCCCCATCGATCCCTCCTTCCCGGGCTGACTTCCCGGCGGTCTCTCCGGGCTGGTGACCACGCCAAAAATCATGCCGGGCGGGTTTTCCACATAGGCGATGATGAAGCTGCCGGAGTGCCCGGCGCCAGGAGAGTCTTGCTGGATGAAAACCCCCCATGCTGCCCACTCCGGGATCGGTGCAGGCGACGCGTGCGGCAGTGCCGGCAGCCCCAGCCGTGCCGGCAGTCCCGGCCGTGCCGGGCGCGCCGCGGATCCGGACCTGGCTCCCGCGCCGCTGACGGCGGCCAAACACCGGGGCGACTACCGCCGGCTGCTGCTGCGGCTGGCGGACCGGGCTGCAGCGGGCGCGGCCGAGCTACTGGCGCTGGCTGTGCCCGTGGACTGCGTCTGCTGCGGTGCGGAGGATCTGGCCCTGTGCGGAGCCTGCGAGCGGCAGGTCAGGGTGCTGACCCGGGTGCCGTTCCGCGCGGAGGCGCAGGCTCCGGCGCTCATGGACGAGGACGGCACAGTCCTCCTTCCCGTCGTCGCTGCCGGGGCCTACCGCGGGGAACTGGCGCAGGCGCTGCTGGCCTTCAAGAGCCACGGTGAGGGCCAACTCGCGGACGTCCTGGCGAAGGGCCTCGGCCGGGCATTGAGTGCCGCCGCGGGGGAGTCAAAGGCTCTGCTGCTGGTCCCGGTGCCGACGAGCAGCAGCGCCTACCGCAGGAGGGGCTTCAGTCCGGTGCATCTCCTCCTGGCCCGCGTGGGCAGCCGGAGCACCTCCGCAGCCGGGGACAGCCGCCGGTCCGCCGTCGTCGATGTCCTGCGCAAGGCCGGCCCGCTGACCCGGCTGCGGGCGGCGGCGTGGCCCTACTCGCCGGCCGGGGCCACGGCCCTGGCGCGGGGCGGCCTGTCCGCCGGGCAGAAGGGACTGGGGCGTGGAGCCCGGGCGCAGCGCGTGCGGGGATCAATGCGGGCTAAGACCGGACTCAGCCCTGCTGTGAGGGGCCGCCCGTGCATCATCGTCGACGATGTGCTCACCACGGGGGCAACGCTGGCCGAAGCCGCCAGGGCGCTGCGGGCTGCCGGCGGACTCGTGGTCGGCGCGGTCGTCCTCGCTGCGACACGCCCGCCCGTCGTAAACCACCTCGGCGCCGCAGACCGCAGTGTGACAGGAGGGAAAGGCGCGCAGGAAAAAAATAAACCAAAAAAGGATGAATAAGAGCAGGCCATGAACTAACGTCGATGATGGGTACCAAGAACAGATGTACCTGTCGATAGCGGCTCGGAAAGGGGCTCGACTGTCAGTCAGATCGGCCCCGGGAAGTGCCGCCGTCGTGTCACCGAAGTCATTTGGAGGGCACCATGGAGTTCATGATTAGCGGACGTAATTTGACGGTCTCAGACCGCTTCCGCGAGTACGCCGACGAGAAGATCTCGAAGATCGCGTCGTTGGGGGACAAGGTCCAGAGGGTGGACGCAAAGGTTTCCAAGGAGACCAAGGCCCGGCAGACTGATGAGATGCTCACAGTCGAGCTGACAGTCCTCGGCCGCGGCCCCGTGATCCGTGCCGAAGCCAGTGCCGCAGACAAATTCGCCGCCTTCGACCTCGCGTACAACAAGCTTCTTGAACGCCTGCGCAGGGCCAAGGACCGCAAAAAGGTCCACCACGGCAGGCACACCCCCAAGTCGGTCACCGAGGCGACCGCAACCCTCGAGCCGGCCAGCACCAGCGAACCGATTTACGAGGAGGCGAACCACTGGCTTGAGCCCAAGGAGGCCCCAGCGGAGAAATCGCCCTACGAGGTTGAGAATGACATCCCGGCAGGAGACTCGCCCGTGCTTATCCGGCGGAAGGTCTTCACCGCGGCATCCCTAACGCTCGACGACGCCGTCGACAACATGGAACTCGTCGGTCACGACTTCTATCTCTTCGTGGACAAGGAGACCAAAGCTCCGTCGGTGGTGTACCGCCGCGAAGGGTGGACATACGGCGTGATTTCCCTGGACCAGACCTGCGAACCGGGTCGGGCCGAGCTGGAAATGCAGGAAAAGATCCTCGCCTACCGCGCCGAAAGCGAACCTGCCAGCACCTAAGCTGGTGCTGACCAACCGACGAAAGGACTGAGGTGCACGATTCGCTAAGCCTGCAGCAGGCACGGCGGATCGCACTGGCAGCCCAGGGCTTGGACAAGGTACGGCCCGCCGGACCCGTGACTGCACGGGCGGTGGGCTGTACCTTTGCCCGCCTGCACCTGGTCCAGATCGATTCCGTCAACGTCCTGTCCCGAAGCCACTACCTGCCCTTCTTTTCCCGGCTGGGAAACTACGACCGCGGCATTCTCCAGCGGATGGCCGGCGCCCACCCGCGCCGCATGATGGAGTACTGGGCCCATGAGGCCAGCTTCATCCGGCCGGACCACTTCCAGGACCTAGTGCAGTGGCAGAGCCGGAAATGGGTGGGCGCGCACGCCATGGACCCCGAACTGCGGACCGGCGTCGCGTCCCGGGTGCTGGACGTACTCGCCGCGGGGAAACCGATGACGGCCGCCGAGCTGACAGCCCGGCTGGGACACGTGGAGGACAAGCAGCAGGACAACTGGGGTTGGAACTGGAACGCCGTGAAGAGGGTCCTGGAGCACCTTTTCGAGGAAGGCCTCATCTCGGCAGCCTCCCGCACGGACTCCTTTGAACGCCGCTACACCCTCACCGCCAGGGTGCTGCCCGATGCCGGCGCGGCACCCGGGGCCGGCATCGAGCCCGATGCGGCAGCCGCGATGGACCGGCTGATCGACGCCGCCGCCCAGGCCCACGGGATCGGGACGGTGCGGTGCTTCGCGGACTATTTCCGGGTCCCGCTGCGGGCCGCAGCCCTTTCGGTGGGCAAGCTCGTGGAGGCCGGACGGCTGCGGCCCGTCGCGGTGGCGGGGTGGGACAAACCCGTGTACCGGCACGTCGAGGCGAAACTCCCGCGCGCCGCCACCGCCCGGGCGCTGCTGAGCCCCTTCGATTCCCTTGTCTTTGAGCGGCGCCGGCTCGAGGCCCTGTTCGGGTTCCACTACCGGATCGAGATCTACACGCCCGAGCCGAAACGCCGCTTCGGCTACTACGTGCTGCCGTTCCTGCTCCGCGACGGGATCGTTGCCCGCGTCGACCTCAAGGCCGACCGTGCCGCGGGTCTGCTCCTCGCGCGGGCCGCCCACGCCGAGCGCGGCGCGCCGGCCGATACCGCCGTCGAACTCGCCGCTGAACTGCAGCTCATGGCAGAGTGGTTGGAACTGGACCGGGTGGTTGTCTCCCCCGTGGGGGACCTGGCGCCGGCCCTGGCGGATGCCGTGGCCGCGACAAGAAGCGGTGTATCCGCCCTGAGGGAACAGGCGTAACCTGCGCTGCGTCTCTCCCGTAGACTAAAAACGCCAGAATTCGGCAGCTTGAGACTGGGAGCAACTTCACGTGGCATCACTTATCGAAAAACTTCTCCGCACGGGTGACAAGAAAACCCTGAGGCAACTGCGGAGCTATGCTGATTCCATTAATGCCCTGGAAAGCTCTTTCACGACTT
Organism: Arthrobacter sp. SO5; assembly: GCF_020532805.1. Lineage (GTDB taxonomy): Bacteria > Actinomycetota > Actinomycetes > Actinomycetales > Micrococcaceae > Arthrobacter. The sequence continues at coordinate 23,558 of NZ_MQTQ01000039.1, forward strand.
TCACCGATGCCGAACTGCGCGAAGAGACGGACCGTCTCCGCGCGCGGCACGTGGACGGCGAGAAGCTCGATGACCTGCTGCCCGAGGCGTTCGCCGCTGTCCGCGAGGCCTCCTCCCGTACCCTTGGCATGCGCCACTTCGACGTCCAGCTCATGGGCGGCGCGGCCCTGCACCTGGGCAACATCGCAGAGATGAAGACCGGCGAAGGCAAGACCCTGGTGGCCACCGCTCCGGCCTACCTCAACGCCCTGGCCGGCAACGGTGTTCACGTCATCACGGTCAACGACTACCTTGCCGAGTACCAGTCGGACCTCATGGGCCGGGTGTACCGCTTCCTGGGCCTGACCAGCGGCGTCATCCTGTCCAACCAGGATCCCGCGGTCCGCCGCCAGCAGTACGCGGCCGACATCACCTACGGCACCAACAACGAGTTCGGCTTCGACTACCTGCGCGACAACATGGCGTGGGACAAGTCCGAACTGGTCCAGCGCGGCCACCACTTCGCCATCGTCGATGAAGTGGACTCCATCCTCATCGACGAGGCCCGCACGCCGCTCATCATTTCCGGGCCCGCCCAGGGCGACACGAACCGCTGGTACAGCGAGTTCGCCAAGGTCGTCACGCGGCTGAAGCCCGAGGTCGACTACGAGGTCGACGAAAAGAAGCGGACCGTCGGCGTCCTCGAGGCAGGGATCGAGAAGGTCGAGGACTACCTCGGCATCCATAACCTGTACGAGTCCGCCAACACCCCTCTCATCGGTTTCCTGAACAACGCCATCAAGGCCAAGGAACTCTTCAAGCGCGACAAGGACTACGTCATCCTCGACGGCGAAGTCCTGATCGTGGACGAGCACACCGGCCGTATCCTGGCAGGCCGCCGCTACAACGAGGGCATGCACCAGGCCATCGAAGCCAAAGAGGGCGTCGAGATCAAGGCCGAGAACCAGACGCTCGCCACGGTCACGCTGCAGAACTACTTCCGCATGTACAAGAAGCTTGCGGGCATGACCGGCACGGCCGAGACCGAAGCCGCCGAGTTCATGAGCACCTACACGCTCGGCGTCGTCGCGATTCCCACCAACCGGGACATGACAAGGATGGACCAGGCTGACCTCGTCTACAAGAACGAGGCCGTGAAGTTCGACGCCGTCGTCAAGGACATCGCCGAACGGCACGAACAGGGCCAGCCCATCCTCGTGGGCACCACGAGCGTCGAGAAGAGCGAATACCTGTCCCGGCTGCTGGCCAAGGAAGGCGTCCGCCACGAGGTCCTGAACGCCAAGAACCACGCCCGTGAAGCGGCGATCGTGGCGCAGGCGGGCCGCAAGGGCGCCGTCACGGTTGCCACCAACATGGCCGGCCGCGGTACCGACATCATGCTCGGCGGCAACGCCGAGTTCACCGCCGTCGCAGACCTGGCCAGCCGCGGGCTGGACCCGGAGGAGAACTCCGAAGAGTACGAGGCGGCCTGGCCGGCTGCCTTCGAGGCCGCCAAGCAGTCCGTCAAGGACGAGCATGAGGAAGTCCTCGACCTGGGCGGCCTGTACGTGCTGGGCACCGAACGGCACGAGTCCCGCCGCATCGACAACCAGCTGCGCGGCCGTTCCGGCCGCCAGGGCGACCCGGGTGAGTCCCGCTTCTACCTGTCCCTGACCGATGACCTGATGCGCCTGTTCAACTCAGGTGCTGCCGAGCGGCTGATGAACAGCTCAGTCCCGGATGATGTCGCGCTCGAATCCAAGCTCGTCTCCCGTGCCATCGCCTCCGCCCAGGGCCAGGTGGAAGGCCGCAACGCCGAGCAGCGCAAGAACGTCCTGAAATACGACGACGTCCTGAACCGCCAGCGCGAGGCCATCTACGGTGACCGCCGGCGCATCCTGGAAGGCGATGACCTCCACGAAAAGGTCCAGTTCTTCCTCGAAGACACGATCAACGCCTTCATCGACGAAGCCACCGCCGAAGGTACCGGTGATGACTGGGACTTCAACCTGCTCTGGACCAACCTCAAGACCCTGTACCCGGTGACCGTCACTCCGCGCGATCTCATCGACGAGGCCGGCGGAAAGTCACGGATCACCGTCGAATTCCTCCGCGAAGAGATCCTCTCCGACGCCCGCCTGGTCTACGAGGCGCGCGAAGAGGCCATCGGCCAGGACAGCATGCGCGAACTCGAGCGCCGGGTTGTCCTCTCCGTGATCGGACGCAAATGGCAGGAACACCTTTATGAGATGGACTACCTGAAGGAAGGCATCGGCCTGCGCGCCATGGCCCAGCGGGATCCGCTGGTGGAGTACCAGCGCGAGGGCTTCATCATGTTCCAGGCCATGATGGAGGCAATCCGCGAGGAGAGCGTCGGCTTCCTGTTCAACCTTGAGGTCGAGGTGACCCCGGCCGAGGACGTGGTGATTGCCGACGCCGCGGGCCAGCACACCGAACACCACGAGCCGCAGATCCGTGCCGCAGGACTCGAGGCCCCGGAGAAGCCCGCCCAGCTGCAGTACACGGCTCCCGGCGAAGACGGCGCCGCCGAGACCCGCATTGAGACCAAGAGCTCCGCACGCTCGGGCAACCCGGCCAGGGCAGCGGCGCAGGAGGCCCCGCGCCGTGCCAGCAAGAAGAAACGGCGCTAGCCCGCACCTGCCGCACAGCTCGCTGCACAGCTTTCGGCACACGGTCTGCTGATCGTATGAAAGAGGACCGGAACAAATGTTCCGGTCCTCTTTCCGTAAGTGCTCCTCCTTTCGTAGCCCCCCAGCTCGTTCCTTAATGGCCCCGGCGGGGACAGGTCAGCCGATCTCCAGTGCAGTGACCCGCCAGACCAGCCTGCTGCGCTCCAGCCGCAGGGCGACCGCGCGCACGCGCAATTCCTCGACCACCACCGCGCTGGCCTCATAGACATCCTCAGAGACCCGGCAGGCGCGGACGGAGCGGACCGAGGGGTTCCGGTGCAGGCGTCCGGCGGTCGGTGAACTGCCGGAAGGCACCCTGCGGGTCAGGGCCGCCCGGTGCTGAAGCGCCGTGAGGCAGCGTTGGTCAAGCCGCCGGGCCAGCTGTTGCGCCGGCCGGGTGCCGGCGAGCACTTCGATCGCGGCCTGGACGGTGCTGCGCGCAATGAGGCAGATTTCGTGCCCCTCATCGACCACGCGCAGGGTCGGTCCAGCCACCCGGACAGCCTCCCCGGCAGGCGTGCCGGCCGGACCGGTGACGAGGCGGAGAGGCGGGACGGTGGGGAGGGGCGGCGCCGCGGTTTCGCGGATCCCGGTCATTGCGCTCATGATCTTTCCTTTGCTGTGGGCTGGTGTTGGGTTGCTGCTGGGTCTTGTTCCGCTGCTTCGCTTGCGCGGGGTGCCATCAGCTTCCGGACGGGAACCTGAGCACCATTCCGGGTTGCAGCAGGTGCGGGCTCCCGCCGATGACCTCCCGGTTGGCTTGGTACAGCCTGGGCCATTCCCGCGCGACGTCGACGTCGGAGGCGAACGGTCCCAGCCGCGCAGCCGCAAGGCTCCACAGCGAATCTCCGGCGCGGACGGTCACTTCGGTTCCCTCCTCTGCAGGCTCCCTGCTGCGCAGCCGGCCCCCTGCGAGCAGGCCGGGCTCGACCACCGGACTGGACACTTTCCACCGCGGATCGACGTCCGCCGGCGGGGCCGGGGCCGGGGCCGCCGTCGGGACTGCCGTCGGGGCCGCCGTCGGGACTGCCGTCGGGGCCCAGGCGGCGGCCAGCGCCGGGGGAGCCGTCGGGGCGTCGGGCACCGGGGGAACGGCGGCGGTGGCCAGTTGCGCGGTGAGGAGCTGGAGTCCGACGGCGGCCAGGGCCAGGCGGCGCATGAATGCGGGGGCGAACGCTCCGGCGGCCGACGCCGCGCGGCTGCAACCGCGGCGCTCGAGCACGGCGGCGGCCACCGCGATCGCCAGTGACATCATCCACCACACCGTGACGATCAGCCCCGCCGTGTTCGCCACGATTCCGAGCTGGCCCTCGAACCCGAGAGACTGCTGCCGGGCCGAGGAAGACCGCCAGTGCTGCGCCAGCGCGTTGCCGGTTCCGGCAAGGAAGAGGCCCAGCGCCAGGATGACCGCGGACATGGCCGCGTCAGCCTGCAACAGGCGCCGTGCGCCGGGGGCGTGTACCTCTGCTTCGACCATCATCATCGCCTGCGCTTTCACGTCGTTTGATGCTGTTTGATACATTTTAATCTATCTGAGGACAGCTTGGACCTGATTGATATCTTTTGTCTAGGGGTCAGCTGCTCCGGGTGTGGATTGACCGCGGGGGAGGGCCCGCCTACGCTGGCGCCATGCGCTGGGATGCCCTGTTCGATGACATGGAGGCACAGCTGGCTGCCTCGGAACGGTTGGAGCTCGACGCTGAGATCGTGGACCGGGCGCGGGCGGAGACTGCCGCGGTGGAGCTCGCGGACCGGCTCCGGGGTTCGCTGGGACGCAGGATCGGCGTCTACCTCGCGTCCGGATCCGCCTTCGAGGGGACCTTGAGCCATGCGGGCAGCGAGGCGCTGGTCCTGACGGAGCCGCGGCACCAGCTGCTGATTCCCTATGCGGCTGCCGTGCGGTATCTCGGGTTGTCCCGGTTGGCCGTGACCGAGCCGTCCAGAGTCCGGCAGGGGCTCGGGCTCGCCAGTGCCCTGCGGGCGCTGGCACGGGACCGGGCGGCCCTGGCCGTGCTTGTCTCCCGGGGGTCAGCCGGGGAATCCACGCTCCATGGCGTGATCGACAGGGTCGGGCGCGATCATCTGGACCTGGCCGTGACCGCGGACGGGGAGGACCGGCGGGAGGCCAACGTCCGGCAGGTGGCAACCATACCCTTTGCCGCGCTGGCGGCACTCAAGTCGGCCCGCTCCCGGGAGGACTAGCGCGTACTGACGTGTGCACAGGGACCGGTGGACCGGGCTGATGGGCCGCGCGGGGCGCTACGTGGGTCGCCTGCCGGCCGGTCTCAGACCGACTTGGACTTGGCCTGCGCAATCATGCGGCTTGCCTCCGCGTAGCGCTCCTCGATGTACTGCTCGAGCATCTTCTCCTCCACGCGCCACTGGCCCCGTCCCCCCACCTGGATCGCCTTGAGCTCTCCGCTGCGGACCAGCGCATAGGCAGCCGGGGCGTTGATCTGGAGCTGCTCGGCAACGTCTGCTAGCGTCAGGAATCGGGGCATGATCCCATTTTGCCACCGATGGCGCCGACTGGTGCCGTTATCCACACTTTGCACTTGTTTGCCTGCGCATCTTCCCGTCCGGCCACAGAGACGTAACAATGAGGTGCCCGGCACTCACAGCCGGGCGGCGACTACAGGGGGAGCAGGCGCATGAGCGTGAGCACGGGGGCCGGCGGGCCGCGGTTGAAGAAGCCATCCTGGAAAGACCCCCGGCTCCTGATCGGAATCCTGCTTGTCCTGGCCTCCGTTGTCGGGGTCATCTCGCTGCTGGGGGCCGCGGACCAGACCACGGAAGCCTTCGCGGCGCGGGAGCCGATCGCCGTCGGGGAGAACGTGACCGCGGACAAACTGACCCGGGTCAAAGTCCGCCTCGGCGATGTTGAGCAGCACTACCTGGCCCCCGAGTCGGGGCTGACTGAAGGGCTCGTCGCCGTCCAACGGATCGGCAAGGACCAGCTGGTGCCGCGCGGGAGCCTCGGACGGCTTGATGCGCTGGACCGCAAACCGGTGGCGGTGACCATTGATGAAGCCCTGCCCGCCCAGGCCACTGCCGGATCGCGGGTGGACGTCTGGGTGGCCCTTCCCGACGCCCGCAACGGCTTCAGCCAACCGGCCCTGCTGCTGCCGGGGGCTGAAATAGCGCAGATCACGCCGGGCAGCACGGCGCTTGGGTCCGCACGGTCCACGGTGGTGATGGTACTGGTTCCGGACGAACAGATGCCCAAGCTGCTGGGAGCACAGGCGAACAAGGCGAAGATCTCCGTCGTCTGGAATCCGGGCGGGACGTCCCGATGAGCATTCCCGTGGTGACAGTGGGCCACTCCAGCGAGGACCTCGTCGGCGGCCTGGAGCGGCTTCACGGCCCGGTTTCGGTGGTCAGGCGGTGCGGGGAACTCGCCGAACTCCTGGCCGCCTGCCAGAGCGGGCTGGCCCGCGCCGCCGTCGTGGCCGAGGGCAGCGAGGAGCTCACGGCCTCGCTCGTGGACCGGCTCTCCGCCGTCGGGGTTGCCGTCCTGGCGCTGACGGACAGGCCTGAGGAGATGGCGCGGCTGCGGGGGATCGGAGTTGCCGCCGAACTCCCCGGCGTCGGGGCCGCCGCGCTGGCCGGCCGCATCACGGCCGCGGTGGCCCGGCTCGGCGGCGCCGGCTCGCGGCCTGGGCCCGGCGTCGATCTCGCCTATGCCGGCACGGCCGACGCCGAAACCATGTACGACGACACCCAGTACGACGCCGGCACCACCCGGAAGCCGTCCGACGGCGGGCCGCAGCTGGCCGGGACCGGTCAGATCATCGCGGTCTGGGGTCCGGCAGGATCCCCGGGCAGGACCCTGCTCGCGGCCAACATCGCCGGGGAGCTGGCCGCCGAGGGAAAATCGGTGCTGCTGGTGGACGCCGACAGCTACGGCGCCAGTGTGGCAGCCCTGCTCGGCCTGCTGGACGAGGCCGCGGGTCTGGCCCAAGCCTGCAGGCTGGCAGACCAGGGACTGCTCGACGGCGAGGCGTTGCTCAGGATCGCCACCCCGGTCGCCACGAGGTCCGGCACGTTCCGCGTGCTGACCGGGATCACCCGCGCCGAGCGCTGGACCGAGCTCCGCGCCGCGGCGCTCTCGCGGGTGCTGGAGCTCGCGCGGCAGGCCGCCGACGTCACTGTGATCGACACCGGTTTCTGCCTGGAATCTGATGAAGAGCTGAGCTTTGACACGATGGCGCCGCGCCGGAACGCCGCGACACTGCGAAGCCTTGAACTGGCAGACACGGTCTTCGCCGTCGGGGCCGCCGACTCGATCGGAGTGCCGCGGCTGGTCCGGGGCCTGGCCGAGCTTCACGCCGCAGTTCCGGAGGCGTCGCCGCGGGTGGTGCTCAACAAGGTGCGGTCCGCCGCCGTCGGACGTTCCCCGGAACGCCAGCTCCGGGACGCCTGGGAGCGGTACGGTCCGGCCGCGGCACTCTCGGCCTTCCTGCCGGCCGACGCTGCTGTATGCGACGCTGCGCTTCTGTCCGGGTCCCTGCTGCTGGAGACGGCCCCCGACTCGGGCCTGCGCAAAGCCATTGCCGGATTGGTTTGTGCACCTGCCCAGCGGAATCGTAGATCCTCTGTATTTTCTTCCACAGCGGACCGCCGGCTAAAGCGTTAGGCTCGCCATGAGGGCCGCAAAGATGCGGCCGTGAACTTTTTGTGATGGAGGCGTTTGTCGATGTCGTCTGGGTCCAGCGTGCAGGATCAACCCGTTTCGATCAGTGCCGGAGAAGGCTACTTCGGGGACTACTACGAGCACCTTGCGGACGATGACGCGCGGGGGTATGCCCACGATGTCCTGACCGCCAGGGCCGAAACGCACGGCCAGGCGGCCGCGAAACGGCAGCCCGGAATCCCGAGCATCTCCATCCTCGACGAACCGGACTGCAGCGTCGTGTACATCGTCTCGGACGACATGCCGTTCCTGGTGGATTCCGTCAACGCCGAACTGGTCCGGCAAAAATCCCCGATCCACCTTGTCATGCACCCGCTCTTCGTCGTGACGCGCAACCGCGAGACCGGTGACCTGGTCAAAGTGGCCCGCGTCCCCTCCCATTTGGGCATCTCCAGCGGCGACACGGCTGCGATGCCCAATCTGTCGCACCTGATCGCCCAAGGCGACAACGCCTCCCACATGGAGTCCTGGATCGCCGTCGAAATCGACCGCGTGGACGATGAAAAACGCCAGCAGCTGATCGAGGGCATCGGCCGGGTGCTCCGGGACGTCCGGGCCGCCGTCGAGGACTGGCCGAAGATGCGGAACAAGGCGCACCAGATCGCGGAGGACCTCGACAAGGTCGCCAACCCCGCGCAGATCGCCGAACTCCGCCAGGCCCAGGATCTGCTCCGCTGGCTCGACGAAGGAAACTTCACGTTCCTGGGTTACCGGGAATACGACCTGAAGACCGAATCCGACGAGGACGTGCTGGAGCCCAGGGAGGACAGCGGCCTGGGGCTGCTGCGCGGCAGCGCCAGTACCCGTCACCAGATCCAGCACCTGACCGAGGCAGGGCGGAAGAAAGCCCGCGAAAAGCGTGCCCTGGTGATCACCAAGGCCAACTCCCGCTCCACTGTGCACCGTCCGGCCTACCTTGACTACATCGGGGTCAAGAGCTTTGACGCGGCTGGAAACGTCAACGGCGAACGCCGCTTCATCGGGCTTTTCGCGACCACCGCCTACTCCGGCTCCGTCCGCGACATCCCCGTGGTCCGCGAGAAGGTCGCCGCTGTGCTGAACGACGCGGGTTTCCCGCCGGACTCCCACTCCGGCAAGGACCTCCTCGGCATCCTCGAAACCTACCCGCGCGACGAACTCTTCCAGATCGAGATCCCCGATCTCGCAGCTATCGCGACCGGCATCCAGCGGCTGCAGGAACGCCGCAGGACCCGGCTCTTCCTCCGGCCGGACATCTACGGCCGGTTCATGTCCGCCGTCGTCTACCTGCCCCGTGACCGGTACACCACGAACGTTCGGCTGCGCATCGAGCAGGAGCTGCGCGAGACGTTCGATGCCATGTCCATCGACTATGAAGCCCGGATGACCGAATCCGCGCTGGCACGGCTGTTCTTCCGGATCCGGCTTCCCAAGAACGCGGACGTCAGCAACATCAACACCGAAGAGCTGGAGAAGCGGCTGGTCCGGGCGGCCCGCTCGTGGAGCGAAGGCATCGCCGAGGTCCTGCGTGCCGGGGCCGGGAGCGGCGCCGCCGCCGGTGCTGTGGAGGCCGCCGCGGGGCAGACGACCGCCGAGGACCTCGCTGCCGAATGGGCGGAGGCCTTCCCGGCGAACTACCGCATCGACTACGAAGTCGAAGATGCGCTCCAGGACATCGCGCGCTTCGAGATGTACGGCGCGGCCGCCGAGCGGGCCGGGGAGAGCGTCAAAGAACGTCCCGGCGTCCACGTGTACCTGCCGGAAGGCGCCGGGGCCACGCTGGAAGAGGATGCGCGCGTCAAGCTCTACATGCTCGAACCCAAGAGCCTGAGCCAGATCCTGCCCTTCTTCCACAACCTCGGGCTCGAGGTCCTGGATGAACGCCCCTTCGAAATCGAGACGGCGGACCACCGGGACTTCTTCCTCTACGACCTCGGCCTCAAGTACCCGGCCGGGGTGGACCCGGAGGCCACCGGGCGGCTGCTCGCGGATTCCTTCGGCGCCGCCGTGTCCGGTGCCGTGGAATCGGACAGCTTCGACCGGCTGGTGCTCCGCGAAAAGATGCACTGGCGCCAGGTCATCGTCCTGCGCGCCTACGCCAAGTACATGCGCCAGATGGGCAACACCAACTCCTACGGCTTCCTGGCGGACACCCTGCTGGCCAACCCGGACGTGACCCGCTGCCTGAATGCCCTGTTCCAGGCCCGCTTCGACCCGGCCGTGGCCGAGGCTGACCGCCCGTCCAAGTACGACGAGGTCCTCGCCGCACTGGACGCCGCCATCGAACAGGTCGCCACCCTCGACGCGGACCGCGTGCTGCGCACCTTCAAGAACCTGATGCAAGCCACACTGCGGACCAACTACTACCAGAACAAGCCGCACCTGAGCTTCAAACTCAACCCCGCCCAGATCGAGGGACTGCCGTTCCCCACGCCCATGTACGAAATCTGGGTGTACTCGCCCCGGGTCGAGGGCGTGCACCTTCGCTTCGGCAAGGTGGCCCGCGGCGGCCTGCGCTGGTCGGACCGGCGGGAGGATTTCCGCACCGAGATCCTCGGCCTGGTCAAGGCGCAAACCGTCAAGAACGCCGTGATCGTCCCCACCGGTGCCAAGGGCGGCTTCTACGCGAAGCAGCTCCCGGATCCGGCCGCGGACCGCACGGCCTGGATGGCCGAGGGCATCGAGAGCTACAAGACGTTCATCCGTGGGCTCTTGGACATCACCGACAACCTGGTCACGACGCCGGAGGGCGAGACTCTCGTCCCGCCGGCCGACGTCGTCCGTCACGACGACGACGATTCCTACCTCGTCGTCGCGGCTGACAAGGGAACGGCGTCCTTCTCCGACATCGCCAACGGGCTCGCCGCCGAATACGGCTTCTGGCTCGGCGACGCGTTCGCCTCCGGCGGTTCGGTGGGCTATGACCACAAGGCCATGGGCATCACCGCCCGCGGCGCCTGGGAATCCGTCAAGCGCCACTTCAGCGAGCTGGACCTGGACACACAGTCCGAGCCGTTCACCGTCGTCGGCGTCGGGGACATGTCCGGTGACGTTTTCGGCAACGGCATGCTGCTCTCCAAGCACATCCGCCTCCTCGCAGCCTTCGACCACCGGCACATCTTCCTGGATCCCGCCCCGGACGAGGCGGTCTCCTTCGCCGAGCGCGAGCGGCTTTTCGAGCTGCCCCGCTCGTCCTGGGACGACTACAACAAGTCGCTCATCAGCGAAGGCGGCGGCGTGTTTGCCCGCCAGTCCAAGGTCATCCCGGTCTCCGCACAGGTCCGTGCCGCGCTCGGCCTGCCCGAGGGGACCACACAGCTCAGCCCGCCGGAACTGCTCCGCGCGATCCTGCTGGCCCCGGCCGACCTGCTCTACAACGGCGGCATCGGCACGTACGTCAAGGCGAGCACGGAAACCAACGCCGACGTCGGGGACAAGGCCAATGACTCGATCCGCGTCAGCGGCCGGGAACTGCGCGTGAAGGTTGTCGGCGAGGGCGGAAACCTGGGCCTGACGCAGCGCGGGCGCATCGAAGCCGCACTTCAGGGCGTCATCCTCAACACGGATGCGATTGACAACTCCGCGGGCGTGGACTGCTCCGACCACGAGGTCAACATCAAGATCTTCGTGGACCGGATGGTCGCCGCCGGCAAGCTGGACCCCGCCGAACGCGCCGAATTCCTGGCATCGATGACGGACGAGGTCGGCCGGCTGGTGCTGGAGGACAACATCGACCAGAACATCCTCCTCCTCAACGACCGCATGCGGGTGTCCGAGTGGAGCCCCAGCTACGAGCGGCTCATGGACTGGCTAGAGAAAAATGCCGGGCTCAAGCGTGAGCTGGAGGCACTGCCGACCACTGACACGCTGCGGGAGCGGCTGGCGCAGGGGCAGGGTCTGACCTCGCCGGAGCTGGCGGTGCTGGCTGCCTACGCCAAGATCGAGCTTGCCTCGGCCTTGCGCAACAGCGATCTCACCGACGACCCGTGGTTCCGCGAGACGCTGCGGGACTACTTCCCGAAGCAGTTGCGGGAACGGTTCGACGCCGAACTGGACACCCACCCGCTGCGCCGGGAAATCATCGCGACCGTGGTCGCCAACGACATGATCAACATGGGCGGTATCACGTTCGCGTTCCGGGCCATCGAGGAGACGTCGGCCACCGAGGCCGCCGTCGCCAAGGCTTTCGTGGCGCTGCGCGACGTGTACGAACTGGACATCATGGTCGGCGAACTCAACGAGCTGCCGGCGTCCTTCCCGACCGAGCACTGGAGCACCGTCCACCTGGATATCCGCCGGCTCCTGGACCGTGCCGTGCGGTGGGTCCTGGGCCAGAGCAACGCCTCCCGGCCGATCGCCGACATCGTCGGAGAGTTCAAGCCGCTGATGGATCCGATGCGCGCCCGCCTGCTCGAGTACCTGCGCGGCGACGACCGCGCGCGGGTATCGGAATGGCTGGAAAAGGCACGCGGCTGGGAACTGCCGGAGGACCTGGCGCACCGCTGGGCCGAGCTGTTCGAGAGCTTCGTCCTGCTGGACATCGCCAAGATTGTCCACGTCAGCCCGGAACCCGTGGAAAACATCGCCCACGTCTACTACACCGTGTTTGACCGCTTCCACGCGGATTCCCTGCTGGAACGCATCACCAAGCTCCCCAGGAACGACCGCTGGCAGGCGCTGGCACGAGCGGCACTGCGTGATGATCTCTACTCCACCATCTCGGACATGACGACGGCGGTCCTGGAGACGACGCCGCCCGGGATGCCGGCAGAGGAACGTCTGATGGCCTGGGAGAACCAGAACGTCGAGCAATTGGACCGCGCGAAGAGCATGTTTGACGAGGTCAACGCCCTCGAAGCCGATGACATGGCCTCGCTGTCGGTAGCATTGAGGCTCTTGAGGTCAATCGTTCGACGCTGAGGCAGCTTCCCCAGCTGCCCGCGTCGCCAATGGAGGTGCTGTGGCAATCTTTACGGACCCTATCAGGGAGCATGCTGATTTCGGGCCGGGGGATGCCGAGTGGCTGCACCTGCTCGTGGGCGACTGGCAGATGGTCGCGGACCTGGCGTTCGCGGACCTGGCACTGTGGTTTCCGCATCCTGAGCTCGGGTACGTGGCGCTCGCCCACGTCCGCCCCTCCACCTCTCATACGGTGTTCCACGCCGACTTTGTGGGGGAGGGGATCAGGTCGGACCTGTTGCCGCTGGTCGCCAAGGCGTGGGAGAGCCGCAGCATCGAGCGCTCCAACGAGACCAGCTGGAGCAGCGACATGGCCCTGCGGGTCGAGGCTGTGCCGATGGTCCGCAACGGCCGGACGCTGGCCATTGTCACGACCCACATGGACCTTTCAAGCTCCCGGATGCCGTCCCGGCTCGAGCTGACCTACCGCCAGTGCGCCTACGACCTGCTGCGGATGGGCACGCTGGGGCTGTGGCCGGACTTTGCCTCGCCCACCGGCTCCCGCCGCGGTGCGCCGCGCGTCGGCGACGGCCTGATCAGGCTCGACGCCGAGGGAATCGTCCAGTATGCGAGCCCCAACGGCGTCTCCGCCTTCCGCCGGCTCGGCGACGGCGAGTCGCTGGAGGGCAGGAGCCTTGCGGAGGTGACGGCCGGACTCCTGAAGGACCGCCGGCTGGTCGACGAAACGCTGCCGCTGGTGGTCACTGGCCGGATGCCGTGGCGCAGCGAAATCGAGTCGCGCGGGGTGAGCCTGTCCCTGCGCGCCATCCCGCTGCGCGACGAACACCAGCGCTTCGGAGCCCTGGTGCTCTGCCGCGATGTCTCCGAGCTGCGCCGGCGCGAGCTGGAACTCGTGACAAAGGACGCGACCATCCGCGAGATTCACCACCGCGTGAAGAACAATCTGCAAACCGTCGCGGCTCTGCTGCGGATGCAGTCCCGGCGGATGGTCAGCGATGAAGCCAAGCAGGGTCTCGAGCAGGCGATGCGCCGGGTGGCCACGATTGCCCTCGTGCACGAGACGCTGTCCCAGGGGCTGACCCAGAGCGTGGACTTCGATGAGCTCATCGGGCGCCAGTTCCGGCTCTCCGCGGAGGTGGCCTCACCGTCGCAGCAGGTGAAGACACAGCGCTCGGGGCTGTTCGGCGAGCTGCCGAGCGATTTCGCCACCCCCCTGGCGCTGGTGATCAACGAGCTCGTGACCAACGCCGTCGAGCATGGGCTGGAAGGCCGGGCCGGTACGGTCTGGCTGATCGCGGACCGCTCCGAGAGCGAGGACGGCGAGGAGCTGCTCACCGTGACGGTGGCGGACGACGGCGTCGGAATCCCGGTGACGCCCTATGTGGAGGGGCTCGGCCTGCAGATCGTCCGGACCCTGGTGACGAGCGAGCTCGGCGGGAGCATCCAGTGGAAGGCCCGGGAGGGCGGCGGCACCGCCGTCCAGATTGTCCTGAGCCTGGCGACGCGCTAGCTGGCTTGCAGCCGGCCTGTCCCGCCGGCGGTTAACGGGCAATGGCCGCAGACGGAGGTCTGCGGCCATTGCTGTCCAGCCGGTGATAGCGGGTCACCGCGTTCACCGGCGTTTGGGAAACTGGGTCAGGAGGCGCGGCGGGCGCGCGCGGCGCGGCGCTTCAGGGCGCGGCGTTCGTCCTCGCTCATGCCGCCCCAAACTCCGGCGTCCTGGCCGGACTCGAGAGCCCACTGAAGGCAGGTGTCGACAACGGGGCACCGTCGGCAGACACTCTTGGCTTCCTCGATCTGCAGCAGGGCAGGACCGGTGTTTCCTACCGGGAAGAAAAGCTCCGGGTCCTTGTCAAGGCACGCTGCGCGGTTACGCCAATCCATGCTGATCAGTCACTCCATTCCTGGGCACACATTAAATGCCTTTGTGAAATTATTCACTAGAGGCTACATAAGAAAGGGGCCCTCTGGGGCCCCCTCGGTCAACTGGATTAAGCGTGTCATGTTAACGCCGCGTAAACAAGGGGTAGTTGGCTGCGATATGCCGCGGGATCGTGAGCGATGCATCACATTTGCTGGCGGCGCCCTCACATCTAGACGACTATGTCCGGTACTGTGCCAGTGTGTCAAGAGCCTCTGAAGAACCGTCCGAGCGCGATGAGAATCCTCCGGTTGATCCCGCCGGCGCACCTGCGGATCCTTCGGGCGGTGCAGCTGCCGATCCTCCGGGCGCACGTGCGGGCGCTGCCGGAAGCTACCGGGACGGCTCCGACAGGGACGAGTCCGAATCCATTGCAAGGCCGGCAGGCATCTTCGCGATAGCCGTCATTGTGGCGCTCGAGGCCACCGCGTTGTTGGTTGCCGCGGCCTGGTACGGTGGCCAACTCCTGACCGGAGCCCCGGTGCTCTCCTTTTGGGGTGCGGTGTTTACGCTGGGACTCCTGCTGGCTTTTTCCACGTGGCTTTTCGCCGTGGCACGGTTCCTGTTCCGCGGCTACCGCTGGCCGAGGGCCGGTGCCCTGGTTACCCAGCTCTTCACGTTGACCATCGGATTCCCCACCGTGACCGGCGGTTACACTCTAGCCGGTCTGGCCATGCTGCTTCCGGCCGCCGTCGCCATAGTGCTGCTCTTCGACAAGCGTGTTATCGCTTTTGCGTCCCGTGCCGGCGGCACTCCTCCTGCCCTTTAGCCTGCCCGGAAGCGTCCGGCGTTCATGGCGGACGCATGGTGCCGGTTGAGGGGTCGATGGCCAGCTGTACCGTCGTGGCACGTCCGTCGGAGATCACGACGGCGCGCCCCGGCGGAGGGCTGGGGTCGACGTCGAACCGGACGCCAAACACGTCTCCATCCAGCAGGCTTCGCGGCGCGATCAGCACTCCCTGTCCGTGGCTACGCGCGTGGACTGCCAGGGGAACGCGCTGCAGAAGTACCTGGCTGAATCCGGCCGTCAGTACCACTCTCCAGCCAAGGCTGTTCAGGGCGAGCAGCCGGCCGTTGGTATCGGCGGACTGCAGGTCCAGATCATCGGCGAGCAGGATGGCCGCCCGGTCCAGGCTGCCGGCCAGGGCTTCGGCTTGGATCCGGGACCAGTACTCACCGGGGTCCGCCCCCGCCGGCGGACGAAGCCAGGGGACGGAAGGATTGAGGGCAGGAAGCGCGCAGAGCAGGGAGCTCTTCCCCGACCCCCGGGCTCCGAGGACGGCAAGGACACCTGCGCGTGGCAACACGACGTTGGTGGGCAGGAGTTCATCCCCTCCAACGCCGAGGCACAGGCGCCCTTGTCCGGAAAACGGCGGATGGACGCCGCGGCCAAGAACCTCCGCGACTGTCACCAGCGGCGGTAATTGTTCGATCCGGAACGGCCGGCGCTCGGGGTTTCGGCAGAGAGGATTCTGGACAGCGGGGGTAGGACGATCGAAGAGCTGCCCGGCGTGCCCGGCCGTCGAGCTCCCTTCCACGTAGGGGCCGAAAGCCGCCAGCCGGCCGGGGAGCGCTTCCGTTGACGGCAGCCGTGGCCACGCCAGCCGGCCTTCCTCGGTGGAACCGGCCGGAAAGAACGCGCGGTTGGGAATGGCCGCGAAAAACCTTGCCGTCACGAGTTCGCGTTGGCCGGTAGCAAGGACCGTGATTCCTGCCTTCGCCCCATCGCACACGAGGTCGTGGACGAGGTCCTCGGCCCCGGCCAGCGGTCCGGCGCGGAAAGCCGAGGCCCAGGAACCCCAGCCGTTCAGGATCAGCACGAGGTTCGGTGAGTCGCCGGCATCCCCGGCGCTCAACCGGAGCGTCATCTCTTCCGCAAGCCGTTCGAGGACCCTTGCGGCCCTGCGGAGTTCGTGCGGACCCACCGCGGCCCCGACCCTGGCCGACAGCGGGCCGCCGCCGAACGAACCTGCGGCGTCGAGGAGATACAGGTGCGTTTCCTGTTGCCCGGACAGCAGTTGGTCCACAGCGAGGGCCAGGGCTGCATCGGTTCCGCCGGGGCCGCCCCCGACGAGTCCTAGATGGCCGTGCCGGGACGGAGACCAGCGCAACTCGGTGGTGCGTTGTTCTTCGGGCAGGTCGAGTCTCCCCAGCCGGACCATTTCGTGGCCCACGTCTGCGGGCAACGCGTCCAGGGGGAACGCGAGGCGGGCGGGGAGGGGATCGGCAACGGGCCTGCGTGGTGGGCTGCCGCCGAGGGATTCCCACAGTGCCGTTGTCGCTTCTATGAGGGGCGCAAGAGCCCGGGATGAAGAAGAGCCAGCGGTGGGCTCAGGGTCCACGGAAACGCTGGCGGGCGTCCGGCACAGAAACTCGGCGGCGGTCATGACAGCCACGATCACGGGTTCCTCCCGAGCAGCCGATGGAAGAACGGTGGCGGTCTGGAATTCCTCCGGGGCTTCGTTGCCACGTACCACGTACGCACGGCCCGGGACCGTGATGGGGATGGCTGCCGCGAGCTTGGAATTGATGATGTCCAGGGATTCCATCTCGGACTGAACCCGCAGGGCGATAGAGCTGGTCACGTTCGCACGGATATCTGCCGTGATGGAGCCCTGCGGGCGCTGGGTGGCCATGACCAGGTGAATCCCGAGTGAGCGCCCCATCGCCGCGATGCGCATCAGCTCGGCCAATGCTTCCGGCGCTTCCTCCACCAACATCCTGAACTCGTCAATGACAAGCACCAGGTGGGGGAGCTGGAGCTGGGCACCGTCGAGGGACTCGTAGGCCCTGAGATCCGGGGCCCGGCAAGCGCCGAGCAGCTCCTCCCTGCGGCGCACTTCGGCGCGGAGGGAAACCAGGGTCCGGCCGATGTCCTTCGTGCCCAAGTCCGTGAGCAACCCGACGCAGTGTGGCAGGCCGGTCAGCGGCCCAAGGCCGGAGCCGCCCTTGAAATCAATGAACAACAGATTGAGGCGGCCCGGCGGGTGGCTGCCCGCGAGCGAGGCAACAAGGGTCCGCAGGAACTCCGATTTACCGGAACCTGTTGTGCCCGCAACCAGGAAGTGCGGACCGTCCGACTGGAGGTCCAGCCGGACGGGCCCCGAACCACTGATGCCGACCACGGCCGGAAGGCCAGGGTGTAGTGCCGACTCTGACCACCGCCGGGCAATAGCGGTCGCCGACAGGGTGAGGACATCCGAGAGGGAACAGGCGTCGGGGATAGCGGCCGGCGGAGCAGCCTCTTCCGGCACGTCTGCGCTCCCTGACCCGCGGCAGAATCTGTCGAAGACCGGATCCGGAACGAGATCAGGGATGAATTCGAGCGACGCGTGGTCCGAACTCAGCCGGCCGGTGCGCTCGCCGAGAACGACGGACTGGCCGGTGGACGGGCCGGCGTGGGATGCGGGCTCCGTCGCTGAACAATCAATGACCTGCCAACCGTTGCGCGCGGCTGCCGCGCACAAGAGGGACGATCCGGCGCCGGCCAGGATCATGAGCAGACCGCGGTCGTAGCCGTGGCCCGGCCCGGCTTCCAGGGCTGCCAGGGTCGCGGCTTCATCGCAGGACAGAGTTGCTGCAGCCAGGAAACGTGCGTTCAGGGGGAGGGATCCAAGCGGGCCATGAATGAGGACGCGGGTGCGCCGGGCAACGGGGTACACCGCGAGTTGGAGGAGGAAGGAACGGACCAGCCCGGCGACCGCGGATTGCGGGCCGCGGACCGTGGTGGCTGCAGGGGCAGGGTCCAAGGTCACAGGCATCAGGCCCAGAGGCGGCCGCCGGAAAGCGGAATCGGGTGGTTCCAGCCGGATATTCGCCGTCTGTTCCGCCAGTCCGAGGCGCAGCCACACGCGTCCTGGGCCGGCCGGAGATACCGGGAAGGGCCCCGGCGCACCTCGGACCAACAGCTGGGCGGCGGACGGCGCGGACCGCCGTCGTCGTTCCCTGTCCTCGCGCACCGCCGCCCCGACGGCGGACCTCAGTTCGCGGCGCTGCCTTCGCCCCGACACGACCGGAACTAGCACGGACACGGCGGAAACGGCCGTGAAGGCCAGAAACATCCACATCCCGGTGATCACGGCCAGCCCAATCCCGATGGCGAGGGGCAGAACGGCAGTCGCGACGAGGACCCCGCGGTGGGCAGTCGCCGAAGTGGTGGCCACCGTGATGGGATCGGCGACGCTGCACCCGGCCGTGGCCGGGACTCCGGTGTCCGCGGAACCGGTGAATATCAGGGAAATCGAGGAATTGCCGCACCGGACTGAAGACGCCGTAGTCACCGACATGGTGTGCACCCTCCGGCCGTCGACGGTGGTCCCGTTGGCGCTGTTGAGATCGACGATTGTGACGGCGGAATTCGACACGTCCAGCCGGGCGTGTTCCCGGGATAACTCGGCATCCGGGATGACGATCTCCGTTCCGCTCCGCCCGATCCGGTACCGTCCGCGCCGCAACGGGATGACCATGCCGGCGCCCGGCCCGCTACCAACAGTGAGCAGCAGCGGCGACGGCCCCGAGGCGGGCTCGCCAAGCGCGGTTCCGGACTCGGGTCCAAACCCGTCCACCAGGACAACGCCGGAGACGAGGGGCGGTTCCCCGGCGGTCAGGGTGACCAGCGGGGCTCCGTCCACCGTCAGTGTTCCGGTGCCGTAGCGCAGCGCCACCGCCGTCTCAAGCGCCAGGCCGGGGCAGGAGGCAGGGAGCTGGACGGCAAGTTCCAGCGGCCCCGTGGCAAGGCTGGAGCCCGGAGCCGCGACCAAAGTGCAGTGCAGCATCATCGAGTCAAGTCCTTTCCTGCCGTGTCCATTAACATCCACGCTAGGCCTGAGGAGCGCGTCCGGCAGGTGCCCGGCGGCCTATGTGGACAACCGCGCTGAGGCCGCGGGGTCGCGCGGAATTCAGCCTTTCCGGCGTCCTGCCCCGAGTCTCGATTCGCCGGTCCGCGCCCCGTCTCGGGTAGGCTAGAACAGCAGACAATGGACAACGTTGCGCTGCCCACATTCGAACCAGGAGATTTTGTGACCGCTGACCTCGTTATCGTAGGGTCGGGCTTTTTCGGCCTGACAATCGCAGAACAGGCCGCCACTGAGCTGGGCTTGAAGGTCGTCGTCATCGACCGCCGCCACCACATTGGCGGCAATGCCTACAGCGAAAAGGAGGAGCGGACCGGGATCGAAGTCCACCGGTACGGGGCGCACCTTTTCCACACCTCGAACGAGCGCGTCTGGGAGTACGTCAACCGCTTCACGACGTTCACCAACTACGTGCACAAGGTCTACGGAGTCCACAAGGGCGAGGTCTACTCCCTCCCGATCAACCTGGCCACGATCAACCAGTTCTTCCGCGCCAACCTGACCCCGGGCGAGGCACAGGAACTGATCAAGGAACAGTCCGGCGAGCTTGCCGGTACCGATCCGCAGAACCTCAACGACAAGGGCATCCAGCTCATCGGCCGTCCCCTGTACGAGGCTTTCATCAAGCACTACACCGGCAAGCAGTGGCAGACGGATCCCAAGGACCTGCCCGCGGGTATTATTTCCCGGCTCCCGGTGCGCTACAACTACGACAACCGCTACTTCAACGACAAATACGAGGGCCTGCCGACCAACGGCTACACCGCGTGGATCGAGAAGATGGCGGACCACCCGAACATCGAGGTTCGGCTCAACACAGACTTCTTCGACGAGTCGCACGAGTACAGCAAGGACAAGGTCGTCGGAAATATCCCGGTCATCTACACTGGACCCGTCGACCGGTACTTCGATTTCGCCGAGGGCGACCTCTCCTGGCGCACCATCGACTTCGAGCAGGAAGTCCTCGACGTCGGCGATTTCCAGGGGACGTCCGTGGTCAACTACAACGACGCCGATGTGGCCTACACCCGCATCATCGAGCCGCGCCACTTCCACCCGGAGCGCGGCTACCAGTCGGACAAGACCGTCATCATGCGCGAGTTCTCCCGCGCTGCGGAGAAGGGCGACGAGCCCTACTACCCGATCAACACCGCCGCTGACCGCGAACGCCTGCTCAAGTACCGCGACCTGGCTGCGGCCGAGAGGGACGTCCTGTTCGGCGGACGCCTTGGTACCTACAAGTACCTCGACATGCACATGGCCATCGGATCCGCGCTGACCATGTTCGACAACCAAATCCGCCCGCATTTTGATGACGGCGCCAAGATTGAAAGCGGGGGAGTGGACGCGTGACAACCAATGAAGAGTCGTCCTCATGGAGCGCTCTTCAGAGGGTGATCCTCCCGTCCGCCGACCAGACGGACACCATCCCCCTCTACGTAGACGCAGGTCCCGCCAGCGGTATCCGGCTGCGGGAGAACGACGAACTGGCGCGCTCGCCCAAGCTCCCTGAAGACAAACTGCAGATGTTTAGTTCGGGCGGAAGCGAGGCGCGCTTCGAGGACCTGCTCACACGGCAGTCCATGCGGGTTCGATCCGGCGAGCAGATCTCGTTCGGCACTTACTTCAACGCATTTCCGGCGAGCTACTGGCGCCGGTGGACTTCCGTCCGGGACATCCGACTGGTCGTGAAGACCAGTGGCAGCGGTGCGGTCACCGTCTATAAGTCCAATGCCCGGGGCTCCGTGCAGCGGGTTGATGGTCGCCACGTAGACGGGGAGTCCACGTCTGTTTTCGAGCTGTCGCTCAAGCCGTTCGGGGACGGCGGCTGGTACTGGTTTGATCTTGCGGCCAGCTCAACTGACCTACTGCTTCAGAGCGGTCACTGGGAGACTCACGAAGCCGCTCGTGAAAGCGGCCAGGTGACCCTGGAAATCACGACAATGAACAAGCCGGATTTCTGCCTGAATAATGCCCGAATCCTCGCTGAGAACCCGGACGTGCTGAGCAACGTCAAGGAAATCCTGATCGTGGACCAGGGCACGCAGAAGGTCGAGGACCAGGAAGGGTTCGCCGAGGTTGAAGCGTCACTCGGAGGCAAGCTTCGGGTCATCAATCAGGCGAACTTGGGTGGGTCCGGCGGCTTTGCCCGCGGAATGTATGAGGCCGTCGAGAACGGAAGCGACTATGTCCTGCTGCTCGACGACGACATCGTCGTCGAGCCTGAGAGCATTGTTCGGCTGCTCAGATTTGCCGACAGCTGCCGCAAGCCGACCATCGTCGGCGGCCACATGTTCGACTTGTACAACCGCAGTGTCCTTCACACCTTTGGTGAGGTCGTCGACCCCTACCGGTTTGTCCCGGCACAGCCTCATGCTGACATGGAACTCCGTCACGACTTTAGTGTGGCCAACCTGCGGCAAACCGCATGGTTGCACCGCCGGGTGGACGTTGACTACAACGGCTGGTGGATGTGTCTGATCCCTACGAAGGTGATCGGGGAAATCGGACTTTCCCTCCCGCTGTTCATCAAATGGGACGACGCCGAGTATGGTCTTCGTGCGAGGGAAGCCGGGTTTGCGACGGTGTCGCTGCCGGGTGCTGCGGTGTGGCATGTGTCTTGGGCCGACAAAGATGACATGGTCGGCTGGCAGTCTTACTTCCACGAGCGGAACAGGCTGATAGCCACGCTCGTTCACAGCCCGTTCCCGAAGGGTGGGCGAGTGCTGCGGGAATCGGTCCAGGCCGACGTCAAGCACCTTGTGTCGATGCAGTACTTTACCGAGCATGGCCGCATCGAGGCGCTAAAAGACATCTTCAAGGGGCCGGAAGGCCTTCATCAGGTCTTGGCGTCCAGGCTTCCGGAGATTAATGCTCTCAAATCCCAGTACACGGACGCCCAGCTCAAGGACGACGTCGACGACTTCCCTGCACCGAAGTTGGGCCGCGGCCCGATGGGGGGCGCCCCGATCGGGATGCCGCGCAAGAAGGACCTGGTTCCCTGGGGCATCAAGACAGTGTCGCGTCAGCTAGTCAAAACTCCTGCGCCGGAGAGCGCCGAACGTCCGCAGGGCTTCCTGGCGCACCGCGACAACCGCTGGTTCCGGCTTGCGCACTACGACAGCGTTATTGTGTCCAATGCAGAGGGCACGGGGGCCTCCTGGTACCGGCGTGACCCCAAAATGCTGAAGTCGATGCTGGCCGAAGCCACACGCCTGCATCTGCGGCTTTACCGCGAATGGGACAGGCTGGCCGAGCAGTACCGTGACGCCGTTCCCGAGATTACGTCGATGGCAGCCTGGAAATGGACGTTCGACGCCGACACCAAGGACAGCAACTAGATGGCCGGACAATCGGATCAGCTCGTCAAACCCGGAATCGGCAGGGGGCTGCTCGACGTCTACGGCGACCGATTCCTGCTGAAGCTGCTGGTACGCAAGGAAATTAAGATCCGCTACCGAGGATCGGTACTCGGACTGATGTGGTCCTATGTGAAGCCACTGATGCAGTTCCTGATCTATTTCATCGCCTTGGGCATCTTCCTGAATCTTGAGCGCGGGACGCCCAACTACGCGATCTACCTTTTTTCGGGCATTGTGCTGGTCAACTTCTTCACGGAATCTCTATCCAATGCCACCCGGTCCATCGTTGACAACCGCGACCTCATCCGAAAGATTTACTTGCCGCGGGAGCTGTTTCCGGTGGCAACGGTGTGGGTCTCGGCCGCCCACTTCCTCCCGCAATTGCTGGTGCTGATTGGAGCATGCCTTTTTGTGGGTTGGACCCCGTCGATCCTGCAGATCGCCGCCGCCATTCTGATCTTCGTCATGGTGGCGGTGCTGGGTACCGGTCTTGGCCTGATGTTCGGCGCCGTCAACGTCTACTTCCGTGACTCCGAGAACATCGTGGACATGATCGTCATGGTTGTCACTTGGGCCTCACCGGTCCTCTACGTCTGGACCATGGTCGAGCGGGTCATGGGAGAGTGGTTCTGGGTCTACATGCTGAACCCGATGACAGTCGCCGTCGAAGTTTTCCACTGGACCTTCTGGGAACCGACGCTGAAGGCGAATCAGCCCGTAAGCGATACCATGCCCCCGGACCTGCTGAACTTCTGGCTGCCTGTCTCCATGATCATCTCCGTCGCCATCTTGTTCATTGGTCAGTTGATGTTCCGCCGGCTTTCCGTCCACTTCGCACAGGAGCTCTGACATGACGTCGCACGGCCACGTTGCCATCAGCTGTATCGGTGTCCGCAAACAGTTCGTCCTGCGCCATACCCGTTCCTTGAAAGAGGCGCTGGTGTGGCTGGTGAAGGGCCGTAAGGGCGACCTGTCGAAGAAGTTCCAGGCACTGAACCATGTGTCCCTCGAGGTCAAGCAAGGCGAAACCGTCGCACTGCTCGGCCTTAACGGTTCCGGCAAGTCCACCCTCCTGAAATTGATTTCCGGAGTGTTGCAGCCCGACGGCGGCACGGTGCGGACGCGGGGTCGCGTCGCCGGTCTCATCGAGGTTGGCGCCGGCTTCCACCACGATCTCAGCGGGCGGGACAACGTCTACCTCAACGGTGCCATTCTTGGCATGTCGGAAAAACAGATCGATGAGATGTTTGATTCCATCGTGGAATTCTCTGAGATCGGTGAATTCATCGACACCGAAGTGAAGTTCTACTCCTCGGGCATGTACCTGCGATTAGCATTTTCCATTGCAGTGCACACCGATCCTGAGGTCTTTCTCATCGACGAGATCCTAGCCGTTGGCGACGAGCCGTTCCAGCGAAAGTGCATCGCGAAGATTAAAGAGCTGGCAGAGAAGGGCAAGACGCTCTTCGTGGTCAGTCACGACCTTGATCTGGTGGCGACGGTGTGTGAGCGCGGCGTGCTCCTCGAGCACGGCGAGATTGTGATGGACGGGGACGTGCACGAGGTGGTTGGGGAACTACGGCGCCGATCAGCGACGGTTTAGTTCGGCAGGATTCGTGGTTGTGGGAACATGCGGAGATGTCTACCTTCGTCGGCCTCACGGTCCGCGGCTCGTGCCCGACAACCTCAAGACCGGGGTGATTTCCCACCCGCTCGACGGCTAGGTCGTGCTCAACGACGCTTATCGGGAGATGGCGGCGCACTACCCAGCGGCTGTACTGCCGGACCGAGTGAGGCACCAGAAAGACAAATCGAGTGTCGAAAACACCGTCTCGCACGTCGCCACTTGGGTCGTTGCCGGGTTGAGGATTTACGAGCCTGGTGCAGTCGCGGAAGCGGATTCGGGCAGATCGACTCCTACAACCGGCAGCCGCCGGAGGGCTCCTGGCTGAGCGTCGTCACGGCCGAGGAGAAGCCGATGTCGCAACCGTTGCCGGCGGTGCCGTTCGGGATCAGCACCTACCTATGTGCGGAAGTCGGGCGGAACGGCCACGTGGTCTGGGCGAAGCCTTTCTGCTCCGTCCCTTTCACCCACATCGGCTCGCATGTCGACCTTTGTCGCAGCGATAAGCTCCTGACCAGCCACCGCTGCTGCCAGCGGCGACGATGTGACGGCGATCGGCAAGATCTGCGAGTCCGTGCCGATGGATGAGACCGGATACGACCCCGGCGAGGAGGTCCTGCGCCTGTCTCGCCGTTTCTCCCCGGCCTGAGTGGAGGCCGCATGCCAGCTCGCGCTGTGCGGGCCAATACGGTCGCCGGTCTACGCCCACCTGCGGCCGATCCTGGACACCGGGCAAGACAAAACCAGGCACGTCCCCGCTGAGCCTGAGGGCGATGATGGCGGATACGTGCGGGGCAACGCCCACTACTCCGGAGGTGCTCGATGAGCGGTCTGGATGCCGCGACAAACGCAAGCTGCGCGGGATGAACGCGGGCGATTTGCTGGAGGCGATCGATACCCAAGTCGAGACACTGAGTATCAGCTTGCCGTTTGAAGATCGCGTCCGGCTCGTCGTTGATGACGCCTACTCATTATTCACTCATTCAAAGGTCACCGGCCTGGTCCGGCGGGCATCCCCGCGTTACCCGAACGCGGAGTAGCGCCGCATCGATCTTTTCGACGAGCGCGGTCCTGACCGGCAGCTGCTGACCCAGGTAGGCACCTGCTCGTTCGTGGCCAGTTAGCAGAACGTCGTCTTGCAGGGGTTCACCGGGTCGGGCAAGTCGTATTGGGGGCTCCTGCGAAAGTATGCAGCCTTCATGCTGCTTGACAACGTCGACTGACCCACCGGTCGTCATGGGTCTATCCCGGGTCAGAGCGACGAGTAGCTTGCCGCCCTCGAACAGCTGTTCGATTAACCGGAACGGGCGGGGCCCTGAGAATCGACGGGCTCTGGCACACGGGATCCGCCGGCGGGGGCAGTCCGAACGGCGACTTCCAACGATGGGCGCCGCCGAAGTATCGCTGGGCTACTGACGAGCGAGCGGTAAAGCACAAATCCGCCAGCCGCCAGAACTGCGATATAAGCAACGGTAAGGATCTGCCATGTGAAGGGTGGCTGCCACGTCGGATCAAACATCTCAGTCCAGTTTGTCCGTTCGATGATGCCGACCGTGTAGCGCCGGAATCCGAAGAGCATCAGGTAAAGGTGGGCCAGCCCCATCAGTACCAGCGACCAGCGAACTGCAGACTTTTTCCAGGGGGTGATTCTGAAAGGGATGAAACGGGCCGCCACTCCCGCGGCCAGTAACAGCACTACCACAAGGGCCATCAGATAGCGGCCTTGCCAGATCCAGCCGAGGCTCTGAATCGTCGACGCCTGCAGCGCCGCAGGAAGAACGATGACTAGGGGTACAAGAAGGGCGAGTCCCCAACGGCCCCTGACAGGGCGGGATGTCAGCCCCACCAGAAGCAACAGCCCAAAGGCCATTACCCACGTCATCTGCACGGCGGCGGGCGCGGGGGTGTCAAGCCAGCCAAGGACGCCAACATATTCGATGACGTAGTTGAATGTCCGGTCCAGCATGGTGGCGAAGGCCTGGTCTGGAGCGATCTCAGTGGGGCTGGCCAACAGGCTGTCGAAACTCTTTGCGGTCAATAGCCAATAAAGGGCGAATGCGCAGGAAAGTGCGGTCACGCCAGCGGCCAGCCACACAAACTTGTCCTTTAAGATCAGGACGAACCGACGGACTCCGAAAGCTGCCGTGGCTGCTCCGACTGCAAGGACCAGCCAAAGTAAGGAAAGCGGTCGAGTGTTGGCAAGGAGGGAAGCCGCAACGGCCAGAGCCGCGATATTCCACCGGACGGTCCTTAGGTGTTCGGCTCCCTCAAGGATGACGCACAGATGCATGAAGACGGCGGCGGCTGTAGTGATCTCCAATGCGTTCGGGTTGATACCCCCGCTAAGGAACAACACGCCAGGCGTAGTGGCCACCGCGGCCGCAATTAGGGGCATACGTGGGCGGCGCAAGGCCGAGGCGGCCGCGAAGACGGAAGCAAGGATTGCGGCGTTGAGCAGGCCGCTAATGATGCGCATTGTGTAGATGGCGCCCTCCCCGCCCATGACCCGCGAGGGCAGACCTACAAGGATGTAATACACCGGGTTGTAGTTACCGGCGCTCGTTTCTCCGGTGGTCAGACCGCGGTCCGCTGGGTCCACTTTTGGCGCGCAGGCCGGCGTTTCAAATACCTTGAAAGCGTAACATTGCTGTGATCTGATGTCGGCGATGTAGCCAGGGACCCGCACCTTTAGCAGTTCACCCTGGACGCCCGTGGATTCCCCGCTGAACTGCCCTCGGGCGACGGCGGCTGCCTTGATCGTGTGCGCTGGCTCGTCGGGTAGCGACATGATCGGGGAAGCCAGAGACCATATCGTTGTCAGTAGCCCCAAAATCACAAACGCGACGACGAAAACGGGCAGCTGGCCCCGGCGGGGGTTTTGTTCACGGTGAGGGGGAGTCACAAGGGAAGGCACAGGTATCATGGTAGCTTCAGGTTACTAGGTGATGGCCGCCGTATGCGCCCCAAGCTGGCCAGCGGCGACACACTGAACGGTAAACTAGCTGCGACGGGATGGACTCTGTTTCCCCGCTTGCCCATGCATTCCATGACTAGAAGCAAAGAGAGACCCGCGAACGCTATGGCACTCCGCCCCGAAAAGACGACCTCCCGAAAGCAGGCGGGCCAACGGATCATGGAGTTTCTCCACCGCAGCCCGTTTCTGAAGTTTCTGATCGTCGGGGTGTTGTCCTTCGCGCTTGATTTAGGACTTCTTGTAGTCCTGCATGAGGGCTTCCATGTTGATCTGGTGATTGCAACGCCCATCGCTTTTCTCACTAGCCTCGTCTTCAACTTTGCCCTTCAACGGTCGTTTACTTTCAGGGCGATGAACAGCCGGACGGTCAGTGCTGCCAAGTACATCGCCCTGGTGGTCGTGAATGTGGTGGTCACAGACTTGATCGTCACCGGATTCGACCGGTTGGATTGGGCCTACGGAATCGGCAAGGTTGTGGCCACCGTTTTGACCACCGGGTGGAATTTCCTCCTCTATCGCCACTGGATTTTCCGTCATGAGCCTGTCCGGGATACTGAACTTGCCCCGGACGCCAAGCCGGCGCCCTAAGCACTTCGTCAAGCCCCACCGGTCGTGCCTTGGCGGATCGCCGACGCCTTCGGCGGGTGGCCCGCTATATAGTGTCCGCTATTGGCGCCACGCCACCGGCGGATCGAGGGCACCACCGATAGATCCCCCCGCCCGGGCCGGGCCTCGTCCCGGACTCGACTAGTGAGAACAAGCCGGAACCAGTTCCGCGGTCGACTTTGGGTCCTGAGGTTCGCAACGAGAGAGTCTCGAGTCAGGAGACGGCTGTGGGCGTCGTAGCAAGGCTGCAGGCGGGACCCATCCTCCACTGATCAAAACTATGATTCCAGGCGGCTTAGCGGAATTCCAGGCGGATTAGCGGATAGGACTATTCGGTACGGGTCGTCCATGTAGTTGGTACTGCTGTTCCGGAGACCCGGTACCGGCCGGGTTGTCGGCCTGGACGACCCGGCCGGTATTCGTTGTTGCCGCGGGTCGAGTGAGGGCTTATCCCCAGCCGCCGGTGGTTGCTTTGGCTTCTTGGTTGCGCAGCCGTCGCATGTCCACCTCGCCGAGGTTGAGAGTGCGGGACTGGTTGGCGAGCCGGTTCACGGTGGAGTCGGCGGCCACCTTGTCGGGCAGGGCTTCCAGCCAGTAGGCCCAACCGGATTGGCTGACGATGATGGTCGGCAGCTGGCGGTCACGGTTGGCCAGGACCGAGAACAGGTCGCTGGCAGTATTCGGGTCGATACCAGCGGTGAGGAAGTCATCGATGAAGAGCACGTCAACGTCGCCGAGCTTGTTGAGCATGGTTTGGTGGTCGATTCCGTCCCCCCCGGGCGATGACCGGGGGCGTGGCAATACATCCATCCGCGTGTAGTGAACCGTGTGCTCGTTGTGGCAGGCGGCGACGCCGACCGCGCAGGCAAGGTAGGTTTTGCCGCCTCCGGTCGGGGAGATGATCAACAGGTTCGTCGGATCCGCCCGTCAGTCGTGGTTGGCGTATCGTTTCATCCTCACCGGGGTGATGCCGCGCCCCGGCGGGCAGGTGCAACCAGTGGCCCGGTGCGTTGCTTGTCGCCGGTGACGGTCGCCATGATGCGTTTGAGCGTGGTGTAGGTCGGGTAGCCCTGCTGGTTGATGATCTCCTGGCAGGCCGCCTCCAGGCGCTGCTTGTCGCTCTTGCCCAGGGGTCATCAGGATGTTCTGGCAGTCCAGATAGGCTTGCGCCTAGCAGAGCGGTCCAGGAGTATCTCAATCACCGCAGTGTTCGCCGGCCCGAAACTCCTTGCCCGGTGCACGAACCACTGCCGTGACCAGCCCGTCAATGTCCTGGCGCTGCTTCGGCGCGTGCTCTGCGCGCGTGGAGTACTGACCCTTCCGTCCGGCGTTGCGTGGATGCTCACACACGAAAGTCTCGCCATCAACATGTTGACCGTGACCCTGGTCAGGCGCACCCGCAGAATCTGCCCGGTCAGCCGTTAGCGCACCGAGTAGTGCTGGTGATCGGCAGTGACGTGGTAGTTCCGTCAGCTTTAACTGCTTCCACGCAGCCGTATCGAACCTCTCAGCAGGCAGCGGCCCGGCTTCCTCCGCCAGGAACCGCTCATACCTTGTCGTGCCGTCGGCGCGGCGCATCTGCTCGTTGATCTCCACCATCCGCTGTTCCATCGCGGCGTTCAGCTCCGCGAAAGTGGTCCAGAGCTCCTCGGCAAGGTAGCCAATCACGCGCTTGTTGTTGGTGTTCACCGGCGATTCCACCGCGGCCTTGTCGCAGGGCTTCCGGACCCTGGCCGGCACCACCGCGGTGGAGTAGTGGTCGGCGAGCTCCTGATACCGGGCGTGGACAGCCCTGCGCCATCACCCTTGACGGTTCGATGCATAGCCGTGGTCGGGTTATCGGGGACGACGATCTGGCGGGCCCCACCGAAGACTTCAAACGCCTGAACATGCGCGCTGATCCACCCATTCTGCTTCATGTTGCCAAACCCCTGGCAGAACACGGGCCCCGAAAACGGCAGGACGCAACAAACAGGTAGGCCTCGCGGATCTCACCGGTGACCGTATCCGTTACCGGCAGCGAGTCCCCAGTCCAGTCCACCAGCAGTGCCCGGCGCGGCTCGTGGTGCAGCGTAGCCACGACATCATGGGTGGCCACGAACTCCGTGAACAGCTGAGAGTACAGCGAATACCCGTGCTTCTTGCCCTGCCCCGACGGCACCCACACATACCTCCGCCACGTCTACTGCACCGTGAAATGCTTGTTGCACTTCATCGACTTCAACGCCTGCGCAAAGTCAGGCTGGTCAAAGGATCCGGACACATTCCGGCGCCCATCAGGGAACAAGTCCGCCCACTGGGCCTCACCCATCGAGGCAGCCCGCAAGGCCGTCAAGCCCCTGGCCGCCACGGTCTTCTTCACCACCGAATGTCCCGGCGTGAACACCCCTGCCCACAATCTCGTCGTAGTTGCGGCCCTCAAACACCGAAGCCATCATCGCCTTGAAGCTCGCCATCGATACCTCCTCCATCAGGAATCAGCAACACCCACTGTGTCGCCGTTCGCAAGAGGAACACGTAAAAATGACCGCAGTACCAACTACAGGGAAAGCATTACCAACTAGGTGGACTGCCCGTGCCAAGTCCGGCTATCAGCCACGGCTCAGTGTCCGACGCAGCTGTACCAGTACGGCCCCCGGAAACAGGAGCCGGAAAAGCCAGGAGGCTGCGGTCACCACCACGGCAAGGTACATAAGGGTGAGTAGGAACCAGCCAAGCGGCGGTTGCCATTGCACGCCGTTGATCATGGCATGCCAGTTTCCGCCGCCAAACGTCCCCACGACGTAGCGTCGGAGAACAAAGGCGAAGGCCAGAAGATGGCAGAATGCAGCGGCCCAGAGGACAACACGGGCAACACTTTGGGCGCCGGCCGACTGAGGGAAATGTACTCTGCGGGCCGTCATGCCAACCGCGATGAGCAGAACGACAACAAGTGGCAGGTTGTATCTTCCTTGCCAGACGAATCCCATGGACTTCCAGATGGATGCCTGAAGGATTGCCGGCACGACAATGAGCATCGCCAATGCTGCCCAGGCGCCAAGCGTGGTCTTAAAGGGTTTGATGAGCAGTGGGAGAAGGACAGCCACAACGAAGACCGTGCTCCAGAACATGACGACGGCCATCGGCACGGGCGTGTCAAGCCAACCCATGACTCCGATGTACTGCTGGACGAACTCGGGGGCTTTCTCCACCATGGTCAGGAACGCACGATAGATCGAAACGCCAGGTTGGGGGTTGGCGATGCCCTCCGGTGCCACGCCGGAGTTGGCGGGTGCGTGCAGCATTAAGTAGATCCAGTAGATCCCCAGTAAGACGCCCGGCACAGTGAAGGCCGCCCCGGTGAGAACAAGCCGGCTGCGGAAGGCGGCCTTGATCTCGGTACCCCGGAATAGAAGCACACCGGCAATCAATGCGCAAAGCAGCCAGACCAGTGATACTTGACGGGTGTTGGCGAGCACTATGGTCGACGCAATGACGGTAATTACTGCGGGCAGAACGTGTCTCACCCGATGGGCGTTATCGAGCGTGACGACGAAGCCGCAGAACGCCGCCATGGTGGCCGCGATCTCGAGGGAATTTGGGTTAATGCCCGCGGCGAGGAAGAGAACCATCGGAGTCACCGCGAGGCTAGCCATGAGCACGGGAATCCGGGCTTGCCGCAACTGCGCAAGGGCCGTGAAGCCAGCCGAGTAGAACGCTGCCGACAGCAGGGCACTGAGAATTCGCATGGCGAACAACGCTGGCTGTCCGGTAAGGACTAAACTTGGCAGCCCAACGATCCAGTAATACATCGGATTATAGGACCCGGCTGACGTGACGCCAATGGCTTCGTCGTTGGCGTCTGAGGGGATCACGGGGGCGCAGTTCGCTGCGGTGTCCGGGCGAAATTTGTAGCAGTCCTGGGCGTGAAGATTGGCGATGTAGGCCGGCACGCGTACGTGAACGCCGTGACCGAAGGACGTTCCTTCTTCAATGGTGATTTGGCCGCGGACCACAGCGGCGGCCTTGATGGTGTGCGCGGGCTCGTCGGGAACCGCCATAAGCGGCGTTGCAAGTGACCACAGCGAAACCGCTGAAAATATCAGCAGGAACAATTTTCCGAACAATGTCCACGCCGAAGAACCGGAGGCCGTTCTTGCTGGCACAGGCTCTCCTCCCTCTATCTCTGGAGTTCTGTCCTGGTTGTGTATGTAAACCGTCGCCATTGCCGCTACCTTTTGTCCGAAGTGATGGCCCGGACCTGCTTCAGGGCCGCCGCGGTTGTCGGTTCGCTTGGCGGCAATGAGCTGGAGTAGACAACGGCATCCCGCTGGCCCTGTCTGCTCAGGACAGACTCGCCCCACGATCGAACAAGGCTAGCCGTGGCATCGTTGCCGTACCGGGTGCAGAAGTATTGGTTCTCAAGCACGGCCAGGGCATACCCCTTGCTGCCGTCGAGTCGCTGCTCCACGACGCGGGGGACGGACTGCACGGTCTCTCCCGCGGCAATCGCCGCCATCGTGGACTCATTTCCGAAATCCTGATAAACGCCGCCGAACTGAAGGCGGGCCACGGAAAACCGCGAACCGATTATGGCTGTATCGAGGACCGTGATTGCCCCTTGAGTGTCATCGACCTTGCGGGCTACGTCGGTGACTTTGTCCTCGTTGGCCCTGACCGTACCGCTGGGCCATTCACTTCCGCTGGAATCAGGCCACGAACCCGGCGCCTCGGTGGCCAGGTATTTGTTAACAGCGCGCGTCACGTCCGAGGGTGACTTCTCAAGAATGGGGACCACGTCAATGGAGGGAAGGGGCACTCCCGGATTGGCCGCCGCAAGCTCAGGATCGTTCCATTTCGTGATCTTTCCCTGCAGGATGCCTGAGAGAAGGGATCCATTAAGTTGCAGGGACCGGATCTCACCTAAGTTGAATGCAACTCCGACGGGCACGACGGCGACGGGCACGGAAATGAGTCCATCGCGGCCGCAGGCCGACTGCCCGTTGGACGCCGTGCTGGAGTCGAGCGCCACATCTCCGGCGGCGAAGTAGGAGAGCCCGTTCGTCAGTGCTGTCTTGCCGACCTCCGCGCCGTCCGGGGAATAAGCGATTGACACGCCAGAGTGAGCGTTCTTCCAGCTCTTCGCCCAGGCGGCGACCGCGCCCTGCTGCGAAACTGTACCGATGCCGATCAGGGCGCCTTGAACAGTTCCGGCTGGTGTTTGCCCTGCGCACGCGGAGAGAACGATGGCCAGCCCACTCGCCGCGGATAGAGCCCGGAGACGCGAAGCTCGCGAAGGACGGGAGGAGGAGGTACAGGAATTTCGCACGCTCATAGCCTACTTGGCTGAATGCGGCTCGTCTGACTCCCCGCGCGCTTCACGTCAGGTTTAGACAAGCCAAACCGCAATCCGGGCTCTACCTGCCGCACGACAATCTCCGCTGTCGCGTAGAATATGCAAGGCTGGAACGCGTGAGGCGGTTGGCACACTGATGCCTTGATCTGATGAAGGTGGAGCTGCTGGCCGCTCCCGGAAGGTTTGAATGTCCTGGTGGTCTGTGGTTCCGGAATTCATCATGGCAGTCGTGATCCTCTTCGGGCCAGGTCTGCTGATCGGAGTTTCGGCAGGTCTGGGGCGATTCGCTCTGGCGGCCCTGGCTCCGGGATTTTCCGTCACTGTCATTGCCGTGTCGGCCGTTCTGGCTGATTTCGCCGGAATCCCATGGTCGATCTGGCCGGTCGTGCTGGGCACGTTCCTGTGTGTGGTGGGAGTCTTGTTGATCTGCCGCGGGTGGCTCGAGAATCGGCCTCCGGGATTCCGACGGAGTCGCGCGGACGTGCGGCTTTGGCCGGTCAAGTGGAGTGTCACACTCTCGGTGGCCGCCGCGGTCGGCTTGGCCGCTGTGACTGTCGGTTCACGGCTTGTCGGAGCTTTTGGCGCGCCGGAGGCGTTCTCGCAGACTTTCGATAATGTTTTCCATCTCAACGCCATCCGCTACATTTTGGACACCGGCTCTGGCTCTGCGCTCACTGTTGGCGCCATGACGGGCGGAGGGTTCTACCCGACGGCCTGGCACGATATTGCGTCCCTGACGGTCCAACTGACGGGCCTGCCAATCCCCGTTGCCGTCAACCTAGTGAATGTCTGTATCGGTGCGCTCGTTTGGCCGCTGTCCTGCATCTTCCTCGCACGTGTCGTCCTGGGGCCGACACTGGCCGCAACGTGGGTTGCAGCTGTGCTTTCGGCGGCGTTCGGCGCGTTCCCGCTCCTGATGGTGGATTTTGGCGTGCTCTATCCGAATTTCCTGGGTATAAGCATCCTCCCGGCTGCGTTCGCGTTGGGCCTGCAGGCGTTGGGCCTCGGTACAGCGCCGGGGGAAGGCAGGGCGCTGTCCCTGATCTCGCTAGTCCTGACGCTTCCTGGACTCGCCCTGGCCCACCCGAGTTCCATCATGGCGCTCCTCGCGTTCCTCGCCCCGGCAGCGTTATTCCGGTGGTGGTTGTCTCTCCGTGCGGGCGTACGCCGGCGCGGGGTCTCCTTTGGTTCGGTGGGCATCCACGCTTTTGTGTTGTTGGGCTCCGGGTTCGTCGCCCTCGTTCTTTGGATGACGGTCCGACCGCCGAAGGAAGCCGCTTTCTGGCCTGCCGTCGAGGGCCCCTACCATGCCATCTTCGAAGTGATCACGAGTTCGGCGATTGGCCGTCCGATCTCGTTGGCCGTCATGTTTCTGGCCCTGGCTGGACTGGTGTACCTCTTGCGCAAACCGGGCATGTGGTGGCTGCTGGGAGTCTACGCTGTCGCGGGGCTGCTTTTCGTTGTGGCGGCGTCGTTCCGGTCCGGACGGATCCGGGACTTCGTCACTGGTATCTGGTATAACGATCCGCCACGGCTTGCCGCTCTGCTGCCTGTGGCCATTCTGCCGGTGGCCGTTGTGGGAGGCGTTGAACTCTGGAAGTGGGGCAGAAAGCAAGCCTTGCGGACTGCTGGGCAGTGGCCACCCGGCCGCCGACGTCTATTCCTTCACGGCGGGGGAGTCGGACTGATCGCTTTGCTCCTTGTCACCACCCAGCAGGGCAATGTCGACGTTGCGCAAACCGCTGCCGCCAGAATGTACCGTGTGGAAGCCTCGTCGCCCCTCGTCAGTTCCGATGAGCTGGCACTGCTGGGACGATTGGACAGTCACGTCCCGCCCGGGGCGGTCATCGTTGGGAACCCGTGGAACGGCAGTTCGCTAGCCTACGCCCTTGCGGACCGGAGGTCCCTCCAGCTCCACATCCTCGGGGAAGTTCCGCCCGGTGCCCAGCTGCTATACGACCGGCTGCGGGACGCGACGACCGATCCAGCCGTGTGCGACGTCGTCAGGGAGCTCAAGGTTGGCTACGTCCTTGATTTTGGCCACGACGAGGTCAACTTTGGGGATGAACGGGGGGATGTTTTTACCGGTCTGGACGATCTGGCCGGCAGCGGCGCAGCCGAGCTGATCGATTCCCAGGGAACCGCCCGGCTGTTCCGGATCACGGCCTGCGGCTAGGAGTCGGATTCGGATTTAGCGGATTCTCGTCTGGCCGCTGGAGCGGCTGCGTTCCGCCGGATGCTGCGGGAGAAATAGACCAGTGCGACACACTGGACGGCGCAAACAACAAACTCGCCAATGGCCAAGCCAAGCGCGCCGCCTGCTCCCTGCATGAAGGTGCTGAGGAAGAGCATCGCTGGCAAGCCTATCGCCGCGCCCGCTACGGTGCTCCAGAACACGGCCCTGATACGTCCTGCCGGCACCAACCAGTGCGATCCCGTGGAGGTGTTGATGGAGACGAAGAGGAATGCCAAGCCAAACCAGAAACACGTTGCGCCGTCTGCGGCCAGCGGCTGGCCGAAGAGCAATTGCGTGACCCAGGGCCCCAGGAGGGTGAAACCCGCGAGGCCCGCGAGTCCCAGTACAGTGTGGCTGAGCAGGGAAAACTTCCGCCTTTTGAGGTGATCCCCGTCGATTTCCGCCACCCACCCCTGAAGGCTGCTCCCCAAGGCACCCACGGCCATGAGACCGATGCGGAAAAGCTTCTCGGCGGACACGAATACTGAGAGGCCTGACGGCAACGCCGCAGCCGCTACGACAAGAACCGGAGTGGCCGAGTATGCGGCGGCGGCCATTGTGGTTCCGGACGCGGCTCGTAGAGCCCAGATTTCCTTGAGGACGGGAAGGGCATGGAGCTGGGCATAATCGTGGCGCTTGCTGTATCGGCGGGTGAAAAAGAACGTCCCGAGCAGTCCGCCGGCCAGGATTGCGGCTGGATAAAGGATGATCAGTCCCGTGGCCAAAAGAACGGGGATGCAGGCGACGGTGGAAATGATCCTGGGCAGGACATCGTAGCGGGCGATCTTGCCGGGCTCCCCGGTGGCAATGCAGTACCACGCCGGCGACAAACCCGCGGCCGCTTGTGCCCCGGCCATCAGGAAAGTCACCCAAAAGTTCCCGGCGCCGCCGTAGAGGGCGGCGATGCCAGCCAGGACCGGGAGGCAGAGGGAAAACGCCACGAGTCGTGTCATCAAACTGATGGCATAGAGGCGCCGGCGGAGCTCGGGGTCGCTGGTCCCGGCCACGCGGGCCGGCCCCGACAACGTCCAGCCCAGGCCTACGAGAATCGCGGCTAGGGAACCGACGGCTTGTCCGACGGCAAGCGCGTTCCATGTGCCCTCGCCGCCGACCCGGGCGATGTAGGGCAGGAGCAGGAAAGGCGCGAGCGAAGACAGAAGGGGAAGGCCCGCGAAGGCGGAGATCCGCTTGGCCATGTCACGGGAGTTGCTCAACGAATCACGCTCCGTCCCGGGTACGTAGGGTGTATCACCCTACGCATCTAGGTAATCGTAGGCATCTTTGCCGAACCGCTGTTCGATGAAGATGTCCGACACTTCGCGTTTGAAGCGTTTTTTCTCGCTCAGGATCGCCGCCCGGTACGAATCCTGTTTAGCGATTTCCCGGGGGAGGTCCGCCATCAGCTGCGGCAGGAGGGCAGCGGAGGACGACACTTCTGCGGGCCCGGGGGTGATCTTGTGTTCCCACGGAATCGGCACATCCGCGTAGAAGGCGCCGGAGCCTCTCCGACCGACCACCGTGAGTGCGCCCGACAGTGCAGCCTCACGCGGCATCCGGTCCTTGCCGGGGTGAAAGCCGAGGTCAAGGTAGATCCCGCACTCTCCCAGTGTCGCCGTGACTTCGGTGCGGGTCATGCCTTGAATGGGGCGCCATTCAATGGATGGGTCGCAGACTTTCATGACCTCGCGGATAATCTCCCCGCCCTTGACCGGGTTGAAAGTCACCAGGCGGTGGTTCCTGACACCATTCTCGCCTCCGGACAGGAACTCTGCGCTCGGCGTGTAGTCGGAAAGAAGGGAGGGCACGACGTTGAGGTGGGAGAAGAGGAATGCCCAAGCGTACGAGGACTGCACCGCATGAATAATGCGGCTCCGCTTGATGCTGCGCGGATCAACGCGGTTTTTCACGGCGCTCAACCGCGGAACCAGTGTCTCCTTGAGCGAGGACCATGGCCCGGCCGTCGACCTCAACGCGGTGCGGCCTGCAACGAAGGTGGGTGAATAGTCGATGCTGAGCCACCAGCAGATCGGAGTGGCGCGCTTGTAGGCATGCAAATCGGCCACATAGACCTCAGGAACGACCACAACGTTGCCTTCGGCGTCCACAGGAGCAGGCGCCTCCGGTGCGTTGTAGATCTCGAACTGCTCCGCACGGGGGGTTGCTGCAGTAGCGGGGTGTGGCACGAGGTAGGCGTCCTCGCCGAGTTCACGGAGCATGTCCACAAGCTGGTGGAGCGCTTCGGGCCCTCCCGTGCGCAGCCCGCGGGGGTAGACGACATAGATCTTGCGTGAATTCTCAGACATCAACAGAACTTTCGGGTTGGGGGGAGCGGGCCGGCGGCAGTGATGCTCAGCGCAGCCGGGCGGCCAGCTGTTCGTCAATCTTTCCCAAACGGCCGCGCATGGCATCGCGGATACCACTGAGGGTGGCAAGAGCGTGTTTGCGACGGTTTGGGCCGTAAACGAGGCGCACAACGTGGCTCTGGAGCTCCATACCCATGCGCCGGATGACCCATAGCGGCTGCTGCCTGAAGTACTTGCGGGCCATGACCAAGGAATTTCTGGTGATGTAGTAGACCCGGAAGGGCGCATGGTAGTGGACAAAGAGTCTCTTCTGCCCGAGGCGGGCGTGCCAGCCAAGTACTCGCAACGGGCGGGCGTCGCCCAGGGAGTGTTCCAGGTTGCAACCGGGGCCAGCAATTGCCCGGAGGCCGGCGTTGCGGACCCGGGCATTAAACTCCGAATCGACGCAGTCGATGAAAAGGGCCTCGTCGAGGTATCCAACACGGTCGAACACCGTGGCGCGGATCAGGGTACCCGACTGCATCGGGTCGAAGACCTCGGCCTCCGTATCTGCGTTTAATACGGGGAGGGGCATGCCGTTGTGCAACTGCGCGCAGACCATCGCGATGGTTTCGGGATTCCTCGACATCTTTTCGGCATCCAGCGCTTGCCCGATGTAATCCCCGCTGAATCGTGAATCCTGGTCCATCGTGACCACCCACTCGGGAGACCAGCGTGTGCGTGCGGCCTGAATGCCAGTATTGAGGGCTGCCGCGATTCCGGAGTTCACCCCTAGGGAAATAACCACAGCACCCAGAGCTTTCATCTGGCTCAATACGGCCGTGACGTCCGCGCTTGACCCGTCGTTGACGACGACCACATGCGGCACGTAGCGCAGAAGCCAACGAACGTTCTCGACGGCGGCGGCCGCGGGGTTAAAGACTGAGACGACCGCTGCCACGCTTCCGAATTGGCGGGGGGTGATCGGGGCTTCCGTCATAGTTGTGGGGTCCATTTCCGTGGCCTTGAGGGATGGTTCGTCTAGCTTGCCGCTTGGTTCGACGCTCACAGTGCGGCCGCGTTCCGGGCGCGGCGCCACGCGACAGCGATGTTCTTCGATAAGGCGATCCGGGCTTTCAGGATCTTGGGCAGGCCCCGCATGCCTGCGGGCGTGAGATTCTTCCCATGAAGGCGGTGCAGGATCGTGTTCGCTTCGAGGTAGGTGATGGATCGGTTCATGTTTCCAACAAGGGCGATCCACTGATCGTGGGATTCGGTCATGTGCGGCGGAAACGGCAGGATTTGCCTAAGCAGGTCCCGGTGGAAGGCCATGGCACACCCCCAGTGCAGCCGGTAGCCCACGAGAATTCCGACGATGTTGCGTACCGTGTGCGTGGAATCCTCGGCGCGCAGGCGGATCTCGTGAAAGCGCCCGACGGGACCTTCAATATGCTCGCAGTTACTGACGACCATCTGGCATCCCCCAAGCGCTGCGATCATGAGTTCAACGCGGCCCGGGATCCAAATGTCGTCCTGATCCGAGAGGAAGACGTATTCGCCGCGGGCTACGCCCAGCGCGCGCTCGAAGGTGCGGACGTAGCCCGCGTTGGTTGCAGCCTCGATCAGACGGATGCGGGGGTCCTCGATGGCCCTGATGATTTTCGCGGTAGTGTCGATGGACGCGTCGTTGACAACCACAAGCTCATCGTGGACGCCCAACTCCGCAAGGATGGAGTCAATCTGCTCTTCGATATGAAGGGAGCCGTTGTATGCAGCCATGCAAACAGAGATGCGGGGCACAACGGTGGAGGGGGCATCCATGCGGTTGGAAGTCGCTTTCTTTTGCCTTGGGAGGCGTCGGGCCGGCTCTGACCAAACACCCACCAGTCTAGCAAGTTGCCGCTGCGGACCGGTTCGGCCACGTCTGCCCATATAATCAGAAGGCCCCGCGGAGTGACATATGAATCCGCGCGCATATCTGTGAGAACAGCCAAATTTAGACACCAGTGGCCAAACCCACCGGAAGGAACCAAAGGTCCATGACCGTTGATGTGATGTTGCCCTACTACGGCGATGTAGACCAGATGAAACTGGCAGCCCAAAGCGTCATGAGCCAGCAGTATCAGGACTGGCGGCTCGTGGTCATCGACGATGGCTATCCCGACCCCGAACCTGCGCGGTGGTTCGCTTCCATCGAGGATCCCCGGGTGACGTACCAGCGGAACGAAGAGAACCTCGGCGCCAACGGCAACTACCGAAAAGCACTCGGCCTCGTCGAGGCACCGTACGTCGTGATCATGGGCGCCGACGACGTTATGCTGCCCAACTATCTGGAGGTCGTCGTCAGCGCCTTCGCGGCGTACCCCGCCGCGGACGTTGTACAGCCGGGCGTGCAAGTCATTGACGAGAAAGGCATTGCATGCACTCCTCTGGTGGATGCGGTCAAGAAAATCTACGCACCCAGGACGAGCGAACGAATCGAGCTCAAGGGCGAGGCGATGGCCACCAGCCTCGTGCGCGCGGACTGGGCGTACTTCCCCTCCCTGACATGGCGCTCCGAAACAATCACCCGCATCGGCTTCACCGAAGGACTGGACGTCGTTCAGGACCTGGCTCTTTTGCTGGACATCGCTGCGGAGCATGGCTCGATGGTGGTCGACCCCGTTTTGGCTTTCCTGTACCGCCGCCATTCCGCGTCCGACTCGTCCGTCCGGGCACTCGACGGCCGCCGCTTTGACGAGGAGCGTCGTTTCTTTGCGCAACAGGCTGAGCGTTTCGCCGGCCTTGGCTGGAACCGGGCGGCCAGGGCTGCCCGTTTCCACACCACGTCTAGGCTCAACGCAGCATCGATGGTTTTGAAATCCGTGACCAAGGGCCGCGTGGACTCCCTGCCGCGTCTCATGAAGCACATCGTGACCTAGAGAAAGCTCCCTGCCTGCCTGAAACGACGGTGGGTGGTACGCCATAGCGTGCCACCCACCGTTTTTCTGTTTAGCCCTATTTGTCGCCGACTGGGCTGCCGTTCGCCACAGGGTTCTGGGCGGGACGCCGGGATTTTGGAATCCTGAGAGCCTGGAGGTCCTGAAGGTCCGAGCGCAGGATGGCAACTTCCTCGGCAAGGATGCGCACCTCGTCCTCTGCTTGGGACTGCTCGTGGGACAAGTGGAGGCAGACGCCCACCAGGAGAATCAGGGTCATGATGAACAAGAGGTTCGCCGGGATCTGGATACCAACAAAGCTGCTGGCTTTGTCAAGTAGTTGGGGAAAGATCGACAATATAAGCGTGCCGATGCCCACGATTATCCAGAGGACCGCATACTTTTCCCGCAGCTTCTGCCTGCGCAGCATCTCAAACACGTAGATGAGGATCGCCACGACGACGATCAGGCCCATTATGAGTGCCATGTGAAATCCTAGTTGGTAGAAGGGGTTGACCGCTTACGGGTCAACGCGAAGAGCAGGGCAAGGCCCGAGCGGCCCAGATACATCGCTGCCTTTACCGGGTCGTGGCTGGGCTGTCCGCCTTGGCGTTCGCGCATGGAGACGGGTATCTGCCGGACTGTGCACCCGGATCTGACCGCGACGACGAGGGAATCGATGGTGTCACCGAGATATTCCGCGGGGTAGTGGTCCACATACTGCCGGATTGCCTTTTCATTCGCGGCGCGGAAGCCGGATGTGACGTCCGTCAGACGGGTGCCGGCGATTCGGGACAGGCTCCAGGCCAGGACTCTCATTGCCCACTTCCTTGGGCCGCGTACATCATACGTGCCCTTATCTGCAAAGCGGGCGCCGATGGCAATGTCGGCGTCACGCAGCCCATCGAGGACGGATTTGATGTCCCGGGGATCGTGTTGGCCGTCGGCGTCGACCTGGATTACTTGGGTATAGCCGTGTGATTTGGCGTACTTGAAGCCGGTCCGCATGGCGCCGCCGACGCCCATGTTGAAGGGGAGCCTGAGCACGCGAGCGCCAGCTTTTCCTGCCAGCGCGGCGGTGTTGTCGCGCGACCCGTCGTCGATCACGAGGACATCGCACTCCGGCCCATACTCGAAAACCTCCCGCACGGTGGAGCCGATCACCTCGGCCTCGTTCCAGGCGGGCATGATAACGAGAGTCTCGTGCTTTCTCGCCGAGCTGATGTCAGATGGCTGGGTCATGACCTTGTCCGATTGTCGAGGTAGTCCCGGAGTCTCCCCGGGGAGGCAGCAGGCACGAAACCGGCCGCCCGCAGTTTATCAAGGACCAGCGTGCTGTTCATGGGACGCGGGGCGGCGTCCTTCCCCTTGAAGTATTCGCTGGTGCTCACGCCTTTAACGCCGTCCCGGGAGCCGGTGACGAGTTCGTAGACGTCCCCTGCAATGTCAGCCCAGGTCTGTGGCTCGCCTTCATTGCTGAGGTTGTAGGTGCCATAGGGAGCCCCACTTTGGAGCAAGTGGCGGATTCCAGCGGCGATATCTTCGGTGAAGCTCAGCCGGCCGGTCTGGTCGTTGACAACCGATGGGGCGATTCCTCGTTCAGCCAGCGAAGCCATGGTGTTGACGAAGTTGTTGCCCTCGCCGATCACCCAGCTGGTGCGCACGATGTAGTGGCTCGGAACTACGCTGACGACGGCGTCGCCGGCGGCCTTGGTCTGCCCGTACACCCCCAGCGGGGAGAACGGTTCGTCCTCGGTGAGGATCTCACGGGTGCCGTCGAAGACGTAGTCCGAGGAGACGTGCACGAGCGTGAGGTCGTGGTCGACGGCGGTCCGGGCCAGCCGGGCGACGGCCGTGACGTTGACGGCCCAAGCGGCAGCCCTGCCGTCGGGTGTCTCGGCCGTATCAACAGCCGTGTACGCGGCGGCGTTGATGATCGTGGAGTAGTTCCTCCAGTTCCGGGTGGTGAAGCAGTCCTCGTTACCCAGGTCAAACTCGGCCCGGCCGGCGAACTCGACGGAGCTGTCGCCGTCGTACAGTTTCCGCAGCGCCTTGCCGAGCTGGCCGTCGGCGCCGACGACGAGGATTTTCTTCGGTGGCATCGGCACGACGTCCGCGAGCCGCGGATGGGCCTTGTCCTTGTCGGACAACTCGGCCTGCTCCAGGGGAACGGGCCAGCCGATCGCAGCGGTCTCGTCGGCGAGATTCAGGAACGTGTACTGCCCCTGGGCATCGGCGGACCAGTGGTCGTTGACGAGGTAGGTGTAGGCGGTGTTGTCCTCCAGTGTCTGGAAGGCGTTGCCTACGCCCCGCGGGATGAAAATGGCCTGGCTGGCATCGAGTTCGGCGGTGAAGACCGCACCGAACGAGGGCCCCGCGCGCAGGTCGACCCACGCGCCGAAGATCCTGCCGGAGGCCACGGAGATGAACTTATCCCAGGGCTCGGCATGGATGCCGCGGGTAGTGCCGGCCTTTTCGTTGAACGAAATGTTGTTCTGCACCGGCCGGAAGTCCGGCAGCCCGAGTGCCACCATCTTTTCCCGCTGCCAGTTCTCCTTGAACCAGCCCCGGTTGTCACCGTGGACCGGAAGGTCATAGAGCACGACGCCGGGAATCGGCGTTTCACGTGCGGTGAGCTTTTTCGAGAACTCGATCGACATGCTCTACTGGCCTTGTTCTGTGTACTTGGCTTCGGTCGTGGCCTTCTGCGGGCGCCACCAGTCCTCGTTGTCCCGGTACCAGGCGATGGTGTCCTGGATGCCGGCGTCGAAGTTGGAGAAACGCGGCTCCCATCCGAGTTCGGTGCGGAGCTTGGTGGATTCGATTGCGTAGCGAAGGTCGTGGCCGGGCCGGTCCACCACGTGATCGTAGGCATCCGGGGCCTGGCCCATGTGCTTGAGGATCAGCTCGACGACGTCCTTGTTGTTCTTCTCGCCGTCGGCGCCGATGAGGTAAGTTTCGCCGATCCGGCCCTTGGCGATGATTGCCAGGACAGCGGAGGAGTGGTCGTTGGCGTGGATCCAGTCGCGGACGTTCTCACCCTTGCCGTACAGCTTGGGGCGGATCCCGTCGATCACGTTGGTGATCTGGCGCGGAATGAACTTCTCCACGTGCTGGTACGGGCCGTAGTTGTTCGAGCAGTTGCTGATGGTCGCCTGCAGCCCGAAGGACCGCACCCATGCCCGGACCAGCAGGTCCGAGCCCGCCTTGGTGGAGGAATACGGGCTGGAGGGGTTGTACGGGGTGCACTCGGTGAACCGCTCCGGATCGTCCAACTCGAGGTCGCCGTAGACCTCGTCCGTGGAGATGTGGTGGAAACGCTTGTTGTGCTTCCGGGCGGCCTCGATCAGCGTGTACGTCCCGATGATGTTGGTGTCCAGGAACGGGCGCGGATCGTGCAGAGAGTTGTCGTTGTGGGACTCAGCCGCGTAGTGGACGACTACGTCGCAGTCCGCAACCAGTCCGTCGACCAGGGCCGCGTCGCAGATGTCTCCCTGGACGAACCGGAAGCGCTCCGCCGGAAGGCCCTTCAGCGACTCCACGTTGCCGGCGTAGGTGAGTTTGTCCAGGACCGTCACGTGGTCGTCGGTGTTCTCAAGAACGTAGTGGACAAAGTTGGAACCGATGAAGCCGGCGCCGCCGGTTACGAGAAGTCGCTGCATAGTCCTCTACGTTACCGGATTTGCCGCTGCACTTAGTGAACGGGATGATAGGGGGATGCGCGGAATAATCCTTGCCGGCGGTACCGGCTCCAGACTCCACCCCATCACGTTGGGCGTGAGTAAGCAGCTCGTCCCGGTTTACGACAAGCCGATGATCTACTATCCGCTCTCGACGCTAATCCTTGCAGGTATCCGGGACATTCTAATTATTACCACCCCGCAGGACGCCGCACAGTTTCAACGGCTGCTGGGAGACGGTTCCCAGTTCGGCGTCAGTCTCAGCTACGTACAGCAGCCGTCACCGGACGGACTCGCGCAGGCGTTCATCCTAGGTGCCGAGCACATCGGGGATGAGCCGGTGGCTCTGGTCCTGGGCGACAACATCTTCTACGGCCCCGGTATGGGAACCCAGCTGCGGCGCTTCGAAAATATCGATGGCGGCGCCGTCTTCGGTTACTGGGTTGCGGATCCAAAGGCCTATGGCGTTGTGGAATTCGACAAATCCGGCAAGGCCATCTCGTTGGAAGAAAAACC
Source organism: Arthrobacter sp. SO5 (assembly GCF_020532805.1). Taxonomy (GTDB): domain Bacteria; phylum Actinomycetota; class Actinomycetes; order Actinomycetales; family Micrococcaceae; genus Arthrobacter. The sequence continues at coordinate 68,126 of NZ_MQTQ01000039.1, forward strand.
CGAAAAGCCTAAGAGCCACTATGCCGTTCCGGGACTCTACTTCTACGACAATGAGGTCGTGGACGTCGCAAAGAACCTCAAGCCTTCCCCGAGGGGTGAGCTGGAAATCACGGACGTTAATCGCGTGTACTTGGAACGTGGCAAGCTTCAGGTGGAGATTTTGCCCCGCGGGACTGCATGGCTGGACACCGGTACGTTCAATGACCTGAACGATGCCTCCAATTTCGTTCGCACCACCGAGAACCGTCAGGGCCTCAAGATCGGGGCGCCGGAAGAGATCGCCTGGCGCTTGGGATTCCTAAACGATGACGAACTGCGCGTTCGCGCGGAAGGCCTCGTCAAGAGCGGGTACGGCGCTTACCTCCTGAGCCTGCTGGAGTTCGGACGTTAGCAGCGTCCATCTTCAGCTGGAATAGTGAAAGGGGCGCATCGTACGATGCGCCCCTTTCCGTGCCCCGGAGCCGGCTACGCCGGCACCGCTGCCCCTTGCCGAGTCGGCGTTTGCGTCGATCCTGCCGGGTGAGTGATTCCTGGATTCGATTGCTGGGCAGGATCAGTCACGGCGGGAACGGGCTGCGGCTGATCCTGCGGTCCTGCGTGGCCGTCGATCCTCTTGCTCGGCTTGAACAGCTGTCGGTACACGAGAGCAGCCCCAATGCATAGGGTCGCGAAATAAAGCGCTGTTAGTACCTGCCACGTGAGCGGCGGCTGCCACATGGGATCGCCCATCTCACTCCAGTTTGTGTGATTCGGCACCAGGCCCACGGTGAAGCGCCGCAGCGCATAGAGGAAAACATAGAGGTGCGCCGCGACGGTGACTCCGAGAACCCATCGTCCTATGGATCGGATGGCAGAAGAGTGGCGGAACGGGAGTGCGCGCATTGCCACCCCGGCTATGGTGACCACTAGGACGACCAGCGCCAGCAGGTATCGGCTTTGCCAGATGTAGCCCAACTCCTCAACTACCTGGGACTGCAGGATCGGAGGCAAGATGATGACCGCTACGAGCACCAGAAGTATTGCCAACCGGGCGCGGCCGGGGGCGAACGCCAGACCGCCGAGAAGGATGGCTGCGAAGGCAAAGTGCCAGAATATTTGTACGCCCTGCGGGGCCGGGGTGTCGAGCCAGCCGAACAGGCCGATGTAGCCGTTGACGTAATCGAAGGTGCGGTCGAGCATCGTGGCAAATGCTTGGTCCGGCGTCGTCGCGCTGGGCGTTCCTCCGAGGCTCTTGAAGCTGTCGGCAAGCACCAGCCAAGCCAGGCCGGCAGCGCAGCCTAGACCCGTCAGCAAAGTCATGGCGATCCCCAGTTTGCTCCGCACTACGGCAACGAGGGGTCGCCAGCCGAAGATGATCCCGGCCGCTATGAATGCCGCGGCAAGCCAGATCAAAGACAGGGCACGGGTATTGGCCAGCACGGCCCCCGAAATTCCGACAGCTACCATCTGGGCCCGCACCGCGGCAAGGGACTCGAAGTTGTCAAAGACCACACAGAGGTTCAGGAAGAACGCTGCCGTTGTGACAATCTCGAGAGAATTGGGATTGATCGATCCGCTGAGGAAGAGAACCATCGGCGTGAGAGCAACAGCTGAAGCGATGACGGGCCACTCGCGGCGCCGCAGGCGGGTTGCTGCGACGAACGCCATGGCAATGAAGACGGCCGACATGAGTCCGCTGGCGATGCGCATGGCGTAGAGCGCAGGCG
>NZ_MQTQ01000039.1:69841-91273 GCF_020532805.1 Arthrobacter sp. SO5
CGCCAGCAACCGGGACGGAAGGCCGACCAGCATGTAGTAGAACGGGTTGTAGTTCCCCGCTGTCGTCGCCGCAGTGACTGGTCCTCGGTGCGTCGGGTCGAGTTGGGGAGCGCAAGCAGCTGTCAGGTCAGGCCTGAATGCGGTGCAGGTTTGTGGCCCCAGCTCGGCGAAGTACGCGGGAACTACCACGACCGCAGGGTCGCCTTGTTTGCCGTGCGTATCGGCGGACAGCTGCCCCCGCGCCACGGCCGCGGCCTTGATGGCGTGTGCCGGCTCATCCGGCACTGACATGAGCGGAGAGGCAAGGGCCCACAGCGTAGTCAGGGTGCCAATAACCAAGAATATAGTGAAGGCCGGGTTAAACGAGGGCCGGCCAAGGATGGCCGCCCGCCGCCGGCCGCGGGGGTATGAGCGCATAATTAGTGAACTTATCATCAAACGGACGGGGCAAGTTACGCCCTAAAGCTGATAGGCAGCTCGGGCCACACTGGGTGAATGTTTTGGCCCCGCCGCTCACGACCGAGAGCCTAGAGGTTACCCGCGGGAATCCGTGAAAGGTAACCTTCGGTCGGCTTCATTCCGGTGCCGGAATAACTCCAGAGTGACCCGTCCGGACGCCTTCCCACGAGATCGGGGTATCCATCGGAGTTGAGATTCCAGGCTCCAAGCATGACATCGAACGTGTTCAAGTCCATGCCGATACGTCGAGACGCGCCGGGCTTGCCGGTACCGTCGCCGGGGTACACCCACAAGGTTCCGTCTGGCTTCGTCGCCAGAAGATCGCTCTTTCCGTCGGAGTTTATGTCGCCTGGCCCGATGAGCTTGTCGAAGGCATCCCAGCCGAAATCACCTACTTTGATTGCGCCCAGGTATCCACTGCTTGTCGAGTCCACGCGACCAGTGCCACGGTAAAGCCACAAGGAGCCGTCACCCTGCCGGGCGAGGATGTCATTCTTGCCGTCGCCGTTGAAATCACCCAATCCGGTCAGCGACGTGAACGCGTTCCAGCCAAAGTTGCCGATCTTCACCGGCGGACCGTACCCATTGCTCGTGGGGTCAACCCTTCCGCTGCCGGGGTAGAGCCACAGAGTCCCATCTTTGCCGCGGGCCACGAGGTCGTTCTTGCCATCTCCGTTGAAGTCGCCGACACCGATCAGCGCGTTGAAGCTGTCCCAGCCGAAGTCGCCGATCCGCCGGCCGGGGCCGTAGCCGCCCGTCCCTGATCCCGCGTAGAACCAGAGGGTGCCGTCGGGCTTCCGTGCCAAAAGGTCAGCTTTTCCGTCACCGTTGAAGTCTCTGGTCCCGACGATTGTGTCGAATGCATCCCACCCGAAGTCGCCGATCCTTTGTGCGCCTTCGAAGCCCAGATCACGCATGGCAGTGCCGGCGTAGAAGAACAGCGCTCCGGTTGGGTCGCTTGCGACTAAATCCGCCATGCTGTCGCCATTGGCATCTCCGGCCCCGACGATGCCGTCGTAGATGCCCCAACCGGTTCCAATACGGCGGCCGTTGACGAGTGTTGCATTACCGGCATTGGAGTACAGCCAGATGGTCCCGTCCGGTTTGCGAGCGGCTAGATCGTTGGTGCCATCGCCGTTGAAGTCTTTAATCGCGATCAGCTGGTCAAACACTTGCCAGCCGAAGTCGATTTTTCGGGACGGTCCGGGTTTGCCGGTTGCAGTGCCGGCGTAGAGGTACAAATCGCCGTTGGGATGGCGTGTCAGGAGATCGGGCTTGCCGTCGCCGTCGAAGTCGCCGACGCCGACGATGCTGTCAAAAGCGTCCCAACCAAAATCCCCTACCTTGATGCCGCCGCGGTAGCCGACGCTGCTTCCTGAGACTGTTCCCGTTCCAGCGTAGAACCACAGGGACCCGTCAATTTTCCTGGCCAATAGGTCGTTTTTGCCATCACCGTTGAAGTCACTGACACCCAGTACGCGATCATAGACATCCCAGCCGAAATCGCCGATCTTGCGGCCGGCGTCGAAGTTTCCTCTACCGTCGCCCCGGTAGAACCACAACGTGCCGTCCGGGCCGCGCTGGATCAGGTCCGGCATCCCATCGCCGTCGAAGTCGCCAGGGGCTATGAGCTTGCGTGTCGGATCCGTGGGTTCCGGCGGGGGGGTGCCAGTGGCGAACCGCTTGAGGCTTGCGTAGTCCCCATTCCAGACATTGGAGTCACCCGCGAAGGGGCCCGACTCGCTGTACTGCCAGATGCTGTAGGCGGACCAGCTGGCTGGAATCGGCCCGGCGTTATTCGAAGCCGAACTCGGGTAGGAAGCGAGCCACAGCGGGTTGTCGCCAAAGCCCAGTGGATTCCCGACGCAGTCCCTCCACCAGTAGTTGCCGGTGTAAATGACCGGCAGCCTTCCAGTGAGCGCCTGCATCGTGTTGCTGAAGTCCCGTGCCCAAGCCGCCAGAGCGCTGGGGGACATGTCATAGCATGTGTTCCCCTGGTAATACCCATTGATGGTCTTGCCGGCGTAGGGGTTCCCCTCGAAGTCGAGCACAGGCGGCATCGTGAAGCCGTCCCCGCTCCAGCCTCCGCCGCTCCGCACGAAGATTCGTGCCTGATCGGCCCCTGACGATGCAGCAGGATTTGCATAGTGGTAGGCCCCGCGGATCATTCCGGCGCCGCGGGCCCCGTCGTACTGGGAGCCGAAGATCGGATTAGTGTAGTAATTGCCTTCGGTCGCTTTGATGTAGGCGAATCGGGCACCCATGTTCCACTGCTGCTGCCAGTTGATGGACGGCTGGTGTTCGCTGGCATCGAGGCCCTGCACGCCAAAGGTCGGCCTCCACGTTCCTTCGGTGGTGAGTGTTCTGGCAGCGAGGCCCGTGCTTGCCGCCAGGCCCTGACCCATCTCTGCTCCGCCTCCAACGCTCGCGGCGGCCATGGCTGCGCGGTAGCCCTCGGTTGTTCGATCAGGCGTCGCAGGATGCGCCGTGGCGGCCGGTACCGTGGGGGAGGGCAGTGCCCTGCCAGGTGAGGACGGCTGGGTGGACGGTGCCACCGGAGCCGGGGCGACGGCGGATGGCGAGAGCGACGGCGTGCCGGTCGGCGCCGGTGCTGTCGTCGCGGTCGGCGAAGGCTCGACCGCGACAGCCGGCGTCGCCAGCCCGGGCCCGGCGAGGAGCGAGGCGGCCAGAATAAGGCCACCGATTCGGCTGCCGCGGTGGTTGCTGGGGGGAAGTAAGGTCCGCTTCATTATCCGCTCCGGAACAACGACACGCCCGGGGCCGTGTCATGGTGATCTCCCGCCCGGGACCCATCAAAGCAAAGCTGTCACGGACGCGAGAATATCTGACTTGTCGCGCCTACCTTATATGCCGATAAAGGGCGAAACCAGAGTTTCCAGTGTTACCTGTGTGAAAATTGTTATTAAAATGCGGGAAGTTTTCCACATGCCTCCGGCCGGGCCCTTGTCCGGTCGGGAGCGGACCCATAGCCTTAACCCAATTGCACCGCCCAGGGGACAGGGCGGCAGTCCTATTGGGGGGCCATCGTGGAGGCTGTGCGCATTGTCGAGGACGAGGTCCGCGAGCTCATCCGTCGGCGCGGCCTGGACCCCCTGCGGCAGGCCGGCGAAGTCCGGCGGCTGGTCGAGGCGGCGGTCCTGGACTATGACGAACGCGCGTTGTTGGCGCCCCTCCCGCCCATCGGTCCGCTGGAGACCGCCCGGAGGTTCGTCTTCGACGCCGTGGCCGGTTTCGGCGCCCTGCAGCCGCTGCTGGATGACCCTGCCATTGAGGAAGTCTGGCTCAACGCCCCGAACGAGATCTACGTGGCGCGCAACGGCGAATCGGAACTGACGTCTGTCTCGCTCACGGGCCAGCAGGTGAAGGACCTCGTGGAGCGGATGCTCAAGAGCTCAGGGCGCCGCCTGGACATGTCATCTCCCTTCGTCGATGCCGCACTGCCGGACGGATCCCGCCTCCATGTGGTGATTCCGGACGTCACCAGAAGGCACTGGGCCATCAACATCCGCAAGTTTGTGGTCAAGGCCAGCCGGCTGGAGCACCTTGTGGAACTGGGGACGCTGACCCCGCAGTCGGCGCGGTTTCTCGGCGCTGCCGTTGCCAGCGGCCTCAACATCCTCGTCTCGGGCGCGACGCAGGCAGGCAAGACAACGATGCTTAACTGCCTCGCCGCCAGCATTGGCACCCGGGAGCGCGTCATCACGGTCGAGGAGATTTTCGAGCTGCAGTTCCCCTTGCGCGACGTGGTGGGCCTGCAGTGCCGGCAGCCCAACCTCGAGGGCGAAGGCGAGATCCCCTTGCGCCGGCTGGTCAAAGAGGCGCTGCGGATGAGGCCGGACCGGCTGGTGGTCGGTGAAGTCCGCGAAGCCGAAAGCCTGGACATGCTCATCGCTTTGAACTCTGGCCTGCCTGGGATGTGCACCATCCACGCCAACTCCGCCCACGACGCTGTGACGAAGCTTTGTACCCTCCCGCTGCTCGCTGGCGAGAACATTTCCAGCGCCTTTGTTGTCCCCACGGTAGCCTCCTGCATCGACCTCGTCGTCCATTGCAGCCGGCACGCCAACGGGCGACGGCAGGTGACCGAGATCCTGTCGCTCGGGCGCAGGGTGGAGAACGGCGTGATCGAGTCCTCCATGGTCTTTGCCCTGGCGGACGGCCAGCTGCAGCCAAAGGCCAACTCCATGCCGGCTGCCGAGAAGTTCGCCCGCTCGGGCTTTGACGTCGCGGCCCTGCTGGAGCCGCGCTGATGGCCCCGCTTGTGGGCATGCTGGGCGGCGCCGGACTCCTATTGATCTGGTGGTCGGCCTGGGAGCACCCCAAACCGGTGAAGCCGAACCCCAGAACGAGCAGGCTGGAGGACCTGCTTCGATCGGCAGGCATAGAGAAGGTCAGCGGCATGGGCTTGCTGGCCACCTGCCTCGGTGTAGGCGCTTTCACCACCCTGGTGTTCTACGCGGTGACGCGGTCCTGGCCAATTGCGGGTTGCTTCGGGCTCTTTGGCGGCTGGCTGCCCATGGCGATCGTGAAGTGGCGCGCCCGGAAGCGTACCGCCGTCCTGCGCCAGCTCTGGCCCGACGTCGTCGATCACCTTCGCTCCGCCATCCGGGCCGGCCTGTCGCTGCCGGAAGCCCTCATCCAGTTGGGGGACAAAGGCCCCGAGGAGCTCCGGCAGGTCTTCCGCGACTTCGGTGCCGACTACCGCTCCGGCGGCCAGTTCGATCCTTCGCTGACCAGACTGAAGGAACGGCTGGCTGATCCCGTGGCCGACAGGATCGTCGAGGCTCTCCGCCTGACGCGGGAGGTGGGTGGCTCCGATCTGGGCCGGCTGCTGGGCACCCTCGCGGAGTTCCTGAGGGAGAGCGCCCGGACCCGGAGCGAGCTGGAGGCCAGGCAGTCCTGGACAGTCAACGCTGCGAGGCTTGCGGTGGCCGCGCCCTGGATTGTCCTGGTTCTGCTGGCCAGCCGGCCCGAAGCAGTGGCGGCGTACAACACGCCAATCGGGGCCGCGGTCCTGCTCGGCGGGCTCGCGGTGTCCCTCATCTCCTACGCCATCATGCTGCGCATCGGGGCCCTCCCGGAAGACGAGCGGGTGCTGCGATGACCGGGCTCATGGCGAGCGCCACGGTGTGTGGGGTGGTCCTGGGGGCCGGCCTCTGGCTGCTGCTGGTGCGGCTGCCGTTTATGCGGCCCACAACTTTCGCCGAGCGGATCGGGCCCCAACTCAAAGCCCACAACCTGGAATCCCGGCTTCTGCGCACCCCGCCGCGCAACCTGACCCCGTTCGGGCCGCTTGAACGGATACTCCGTCCTGTCCTCCGCGACGCGTTCGCGTCACTGGGCAAAATCAATCCCGGCTCCTCGGCCTTGACCCGGCGACTGGCCAGGGCAGGAAGCAACAAGTCGGCCGTCGACTTCAGGGCCGAGCAGCTCCTCTGGGGTGCCGGGGGCTTCGTCGCGGCCATCGGGGCGGTCCTGCTGTTCGGTGCCGCCGGGCGCTTCAGTCCGCTCGCCGCGGTCGTGGCAATCCTCGGCGGTGCCGCCGGCGCCTTCCTGCTGCGGGACTATCTGCTGGGTGCTTCCATCAGGAAGCGCGAGAGCCGGATGATGGCCGAGTTCCCCAGCATCGCGGAACTTATGGCGCTGGCCGTCAGCGCAGGGGAGAGCGCCACCGGTGCCCTGGACAGGGTGTGCCGCAGCGCCAGGGGTGAGCTGTCGAAGGAGTTCACCCGCGTCCTCGCGGAAACACGGTCCGGGAAACCGCTCGTGGAAGCGCTGCAGGAGTTCTCGGCGCGGACCGACCTTGGCCCGCTGGTCCGGTTTGTGGACGGACTCATCGTGGCGGTCGAACGCGGGACGCCGCTGGCCGACGTCCTGCGGGCGCAGGCCCAGGATGTCCGGGACACTGCCAAACGCGAGCTGATGGAGTCTGCCGGAAAGAAGGAAATCGGCATGATGGTCCCGCTCGTCTTCGGGGTCCTGCCCCTGACGGTCGTGTTTGCCGTCTTTCCGGGGTTGGCAGCCATCAGCCTGGGGCTGTAGGGGATACGCGCAGTGTGCACGGCATTAGGACCGGAACTCTCACCACGAACAAAGGGGACAAAGTGAAACTCATCGGTACCCGCGTCGCTCTCTCGCTCTGGATGTCCGGCCTCCTGCTCTGGCGGTCTGTGGACCGCAGGAAAGGAAGCAGGATCCAGCCGGACGGTCCCGGCGACCATCGGGAACGCGGGGATGTCCCTGGCTGGGTGATGATCACCTTGATGTCTGCAGTTCTGGTGGCGGCGCTGCTGGCGCTCGCGGGCCCGGCGCTCGAGGCGCTGTTCAACCAGGCCATGGACAAGGTCGGGCAGTAGCGCGTGCGCGCGTCCGCCGGAGGCCGGGACGGGCCTGCCGGCAGATCCCGCCGGCAGGGAACGGCTGGCAAACGGGGCAGGGCAAGCGGACCGGGCAGCGCCGGCGAACGGGGCTCGGCCGTGGTGGACTTCGTGCTCGTCGGCGGCCTGCTAACACTGTTCTTCCTTGCCATCATCCAGCTGACCCTGATTCTCCACGTCCGGAATACGCTGATTGACGCCGCGGCCTCGGGCGCCAGATACGGCACCCTGGCGGACCGCGGCTCCGCGGACGCCCGGGACAGGACTGCCGAGCTGATCGGCGTGGCCCTGAACGAGGATTTCGCCCATGACGTGACCACGAGCGAATCCACCTACCAGGGCATCCGCACCCTGGAGGTGACGGTCCGTGCCCCGCTGCCGGTGATCGGGCTGATCGGGCCCCGGACACTTCTGGAGGTGAAGGGCCATGCCGCCATCCAGCCGTGAAGCCGCCGCCAGTCTCAAAGGGACGGCCCGCCTCACCGGCCCCGACAGCCAGCTCCGCCCGGACCAGGGCGACGGCCAGGGCGACGGCCACGGCGACGGCCACGAGCGGGGGAGCGCCGTCGTGGAGTTCACGTTCCTGTCCCTGTTGCTGATGGTGCCGCTGGTCTACTTCATCATCACGGTGGGTCAGCTGCAGGGAGGCTCGTTCGCGGTGGTAGGCGCCGCCGACCAGGCCGCAAAGGTCTTCATTGCCCAGCCGGATCCGGCGAGCGGCCGGGCAGCCGCCGAGCAGGCCGTCCTCGTGGCGCTCGCCGACTACGGGCACCCTGCGGCGAACGCCCGGATAGATACAACCTGCGAACCCGCCGACTGCCTGGCGGCGGGCTCTGCCGTGACGGTCACCGTGCACCTCACAGTGCCCCTGCCGTTCGTACCGTTCAGTGATGCCCTCAACCTCAACGCGGGGCAGCTCAGCGGCTCGGCCACGCAACTGGTCGGACGGTTCCGTTGAACCGCGTCACCGCAAAGCACCGACGGCACCGCCGGACGGGCGCCGAGGATCCGGAACCGAGCGGCGGCAGGGAACACGGCCAGCTGATGGTGCTCATCATCGGCTTCGTCCTGTTGGCCCTGCTCGTCGCGACCGTAGTCACTGCCGCGTCCAGCGTCTACATCGAGCACAAGAAACTCCTCTCCCTGGCCGACGGCGCGTCTGTGGCTGCCGCGGACAGCTTCACCCTCGGACAGCTGGAGACCGCCGGCGGCAGCCCCGCCGCCGTCCTCGACGGCGGACGCGTCCGCGGCGCCGCCAGCGATTACCTCAACCGCAACGCAGCCTTCACCCGGTTCAGCGGCCTCGCCGTCGCCCCGGCAACTGGCAGCCCGGACGGCGCGACCGCCGTCGTGGTGCTGAGCGCCGCCGTGCACCCGCCGGTGGTCAACTTCCTGGTCCCGGACGGCATCAGGATCGAGGCAAGTTCGACGGCGCGTTCCCGGCTCACCCGGTGAGCATGCGGCCCGGACAAGCGCCGCCCGCCCACCAAGTCCGGGCGGCCAGCACGGATAGCGTAGGGTTAAAAAACCATGGCAAACATTGATTTTCCCGCAGAAATCCGCGCGCTGCGCGCCACGTACGCCTCCATCGAGAACGTTTCGAATGTCGAGGCGCTGAAGGAAGACATCGCCGAGCTGAGCGAGCGGGCCGGTGAACCCAATCTGTGGGACGACCCCGCGGCGGCCCAGGTGATCACCTCGAGGCTTTCGCACCGCCAGTCCGAGCTCGCACGTCTGGACACCCTCGTCTCGCGGATCGACGACCTCGAGGTCCTCGTGGAGCTGGGCCAGGACGAGGATGACGCCGCCTCCATGGGCGAAGCCGCCACGGAATTGGAGGCGATCCGGAAGGCCCTGAAGGACCTCGAGGTGGTCACGCTGCTCTCCGGCGAGTTCGACGAGCGCGAGGCCGTCGTCAGCATCAGGGCCGGCGCCGGTGGCGTGGATGCCGCGGACTTCGCTGAAATGCTGATGCGGATGTATCTGCGCTGGGCCGAACGCCACGGCTACCCGACCACCATCATGGACACCTCCTACGCTGAAGAAGCCGGGCTGAAGTCCGCCACGTTCGAGGTCAAGGCGCCCTACGCCTACGGCACGCTGAGCGTCGAGGCAGGGACCCACCGCCTGGTCCGGATCAGTCCGTTCGACAACCAGGGCCGCCGGCAGACCTCCTTCGCCGCCGTCGAAGTTATCCCGCTGATTGAACAGACCGACTCCATCGACATCCCGGACAACGAGATCCGCGTCGACGTCTTCCGCTCCTCCGGCCCCGGCGGCCAGTCCGTGAACACGACGGACTCCGCGGTGCGCCTGACCCACCTCCCCACGGGCACGGTCGTGTCCATGCAGAACGAGAAGTCCCAGCTGCAGAACCGCGCCGCGGCCCTGCGCGTGCTGCAGTCCCGCCTTCTACTGCTCAAGAAGGAGCAGGAGGACGCCGAGAAGAAGGCCTTCGCGGGCGACGTCAAGGCCTCCTGGGGCGACCAGATGCGCTCCTACGTGCTCAACCCCTACCAGATGGTCAAGGACCTCCGCACCGAGCACGAGGTCGGCAACACCTCGGCCGTGTTCGACGGCGAGATTGACGACTTCATCGACGCCGGCATCCGCTGGCGGACCGACAACCGCAACGCCGACAAGTAGACGCGGACAAATAGACGCGGACAGGTAGACAGCCCGCCGAAATCCACCCCTTCGGCCCCTTGCGTCACACCTGTCCCTCCTGTCTAATCGGGCGACACGCCCCCGCGCCCAAGCCGTTCCGCCAGGGCCCGTGCGTATAGTCGAGGGGCCGGGGCCCTACTTCCCCCACTAGAAAGCCCGCGCGCCGGCAGCAGAACTGGGCCGCACCAACCCATGTCCTGCAGGGTATTTAGGGCTATGATCCGTTTCGACAATGTCACCAAGGTCTATGACCAGAACGCGCGTCCGGCGCTGGATGCGATCAACCTGGAGATCGACCGCGGCGAATTCGCCTTCCTCGTCGGCGCTTCCGGTTCCGGCAAGTCGACCTTCCTGCGCCTGGTCCTCAAGGAGGACCGCGCGTCCTCCGGCGCGGTCTACGTGGCCGGGCAGAACGTCGCAAACATTTCGAGCTGGCGCGTGCCCAGGCTCCGCCGGGGGATCGGCGTCGTCTTCCAGGACTTCCGGCTGCTGCCGCAGAAAACCGTGTTCGCCAACGTCGCCTTCGCCATGCAGGTCATCGGCAAGAGCCGCAGCGTCATCCGCGACACCGTCCCCGAGGTCCTCAAGACAGTCGGACTCGAAGGCAAGGAAAACCGGCTGCCGCACGAGCTCTCCGGCGGCGAGCAGCAGCGCGTGGCGATCGCCCGCGCCGTCGTCAACCGCCCGGGCATCCTGCTGGCCGATGAGCCGACCGGAAACCTGGACCCCACCACCTCCATGGGCATCATGGGTGTGCTGGACAAGATCAACCAGAACGGCACCACCGTGGTGATGGCCACCCACGACGACGACATCGTCAACGAGATGCGCAAACGCGTCGTCGAACTCAGGAACGGGGTGGTGATCCGCGACGAAGCGAAGGCCCTGTATACCTCCATGATTCCGGTGGTGGGACAGTCCCGCCGGCTGCGCGACGCCAGCGGGCGGGAACTTGAACCCGCTCCGGCGCCGGCCGCCCCGAACCGCAGCGAAGCGCCCGCCACAACACGTGCTGCCGCCCGTGCCGCAGGGGAGGGCCGGCTGTGAGGCTTGCATTCGTCCTCGGCGAGATCGGCAGCGGCCTGCGCCGCAACCTGTCCATGGTGGTCTCCGTCATCCTGGTGACCTTCGTGTCCCTGACTTTCGTCGGCGCAGCCGGCATGCTGCAGCTGCAGATCAACCAGATGAAGGGCTACTGGTACGACAAAGTCCAGGTGGCCATCTTCCTGTGCAGCGACGGTTCGACGGCGCCCGGCTGCGCCACCGGCCCCGCGACCCCCGAACAGCAGGAGAACCTGCGCAAGCTGCTGGAGTCCCCGGCGGTGGCCCAATACGTCAACGACTTCCAGTTCGAGTCCAGGGACGACGCCTACAGGCACTTCAAGGAGCAGTTCTCCAATTCCCCGATTGTTGATTCGGTGACGCCGGACCAGCTGCCGGCGTCCTTCCGGATCAACATGAAGGACCCGGAGAAGTACCAGATCATCAGCGAGACGTTTTCCTCGCAGGCCGGAGTGGAAACGGTGATTGACCAGCGCCAGCTCCTCGAGCGGCTCTTCTCCGCCATGAACATTGCGTCGCTCGTGGCCGTGAGCGTCGCCGGAGTGATGATTGTCTGCGCGATCCTGCTGATTGCGACCACCATCCGGCTGTCCGCTTTCAGCCGGCGGCGGGAAACCGGGATCATGCGCCTCGTGGGCGCCTCGAAAATCGTCATCCAGCTTCCCTTCATCCTGGAGGGCGTGATTGCGGCCGTCATCGGTGCCGCCCTGGCCTCCGGAACGCTCTGGGCGGTGGCACACTTCTTCCTCGGTGGTTACCTCTCCCGGCAATACCCGGACACCGCCTTCATCTCCGCAGGTCAGACGCTGATCCTGGTGCCGGCGCTGATCGGCCTCGGTGTTGTCCTGGCCGGAGTATCATCGCTCCTGACCCTCCGCCGATACCTGAGGGTCTAGCTTGCTCAACGAAAAGGGAATACTCATGACAGCCATGGTCCGCAGGACGCCACGGCCCAGCGCGCCCCTGCCCGGCGCGCCCCTGCCCGGCGCGGCCGGCCCGGGCTCCGTGGGACGCCGCAGCCGCCTGCTTGGCGCGGCCCTGGTGATCGCCCTTGCGGCAAGCATGGGTGCCTCGACGCCGGTGGCCTTCGCCGACAGTCTGGAGGACCAGCAGGCAGCGCTCCGGGACCAGGCGGCCCGCGTCCAGCATTCCCTGGAGTTCGTTGACGCCAGGATCTCCCAGGCCGCAGCAGACCTGGTCCTCTACCAGGGGCAGCTGCCCGGCGCGCAGCAAGCCCTCCTCGAGGCGCAGGGCCGGGTGGCCGGCGCCGTCAAGGAAGTCGAAGCCCTGGCGGCCCGCGTGGACCTCGCCCAGCAGAACAAAGCCAAGATCACGCAGCAGCTCGAGACGGACAAGCAGAAGATTGCGGACACCAAGAAGCTGATCGGGCAGATCGCCACCCAGGCTTACAAGTCCGGCGGCGTGCCCTCTAACCTGTCCCTGTTCTTCGGCGCCAACCAGGGCGGCAGCCTCACGGAAACTATCGACCTGGCCGATCAGGCGATGCGCAGCCAGAACTCCGCGATGGACAAGCTGACCCAGCAGAACGCCACCAACGTCAACTCGCAGGCCCGCCTCGAAGCGGTGGAGGCCGAAATCAAGGACCTCAAGGCCAAGGCCGACGCCGCGCTGGCCCGCGAGAAGGCCGCCCGCGACGAGGCCGAGACCAAGAAGGCCCAGGTGGACAAGCTGATTGCTGACACCACCCGGCTCGACGCCGAGCTGCAGGCCGCCAAGCCCGGCATCCAGACCCAGCTGGCCCAGGTCCAGGCCCAGCAGGACGCCGTCGCCGCGGAAATCGCCGAACGCGACCGCAAGCTGCGCGAGGCCTACGAAGCCGAACAGCGCCGCATCGCCGAGGCTGCTGCTGAAGCTGCTGCCGCAGCCGCCCGCGCCCAGGGCCAGGCCCAGGCCAAGCCGGCGCCGTACGTCCCCGCCGCCCCCGGAGCGCCGTCGGCCTTCGGGCTGCGGAGCCCCTTCAACGGTGTTCCGATCACCTCGGGATTCGGCTGGCGCGCGACGCCGGCGGGCACCATCGACTTTTACGGCAAGGGCGGCTACATGCACACCGGGATCGACTTCGGGGCTGCCTGCGGCACCCCGGTGTACGCCCCGGCGGCAGGCACCGTCTTCTCGGCCGGCTGGGCGAACGACGGCGGCGGCAACAACGTGAAGATCTCCCACGGCGTCGTCCAGGGAAACTCGCTGACCACGATTTTCTACCACAACAGCAGTGTGGTGGTGTCCCCGGGCCAGCAGGTCAGCGCGGGGCAGCTGATTGCCTACTCCGGCACCACCGGCAACTCCACCGGCTGCCACTCGCACTTCGAGACCTGGCTGAACTCCAGGGCCGTCGACCCGATGGGCCTGCTCTAGACTGGGATACGCCCTAACCATCGATTCAAGGAGTTCTACCGTGCCGAAAGAAAGTGGCCGCAAGGTAGTGGCCACCAACCGCAAGGCCCGGCACGACTACCACGTCCTCGATACCTACGAGGCCGGAATCGCGCTCATGGGCACGGAGGTGAAGTCCCTCCGCGAGGGTCACGCCTCCATGGTGGACGGCTTCTGCACGTTCTACAACGACGAGCTGTGGATGGAGGGCATCCACATCCCGGAGTACCACCAGGGGAGCTGGACCAACCATGCCGCCCGCCGTCGTCGCAAGCTGCTGCTGCACCGCGACGAGCTCACCAAGATCTCGCACAAGATCCGCGAATCCGGCTTCACGATCGTTCCCCTCCAGCTGTACTTCGTGGGCGGCCGCGCGAAGGTGGAGATCGGCGTCGCACGCGGCAAGAAGGAATACGACAAGCGCCAGACGCTGCGCGAGCAGCAGGACAAGCGCGAGGCCCTGCGGGTCATGCGCGAACGCAACCGCCGCTGAGCCGGACACCCAAACGCCGGGAATGATTCCGGGCGGTGGTGCGCTATGCTAAGTAGTCCGGGGAGGAAGAGCGCGGTAACCCCTTGAAAGGTAACCGCAGGAATCCTGGCCGGTTTGATAAAAAAATACGGGGATGATCGGTTTCGACGATGTTAGTCGCGACAGGTGAAGCGGGCCGAGGATGCAGAATTATCTCGTAAACGCTGTCTGCAAACCAATAAGTGCCGAATCAAAACGCACTGACTTCGCTCTCGCTGCCTAAGCAGTAAGACAGTCCGTCAGCCCGAGGTTGCTATTGCCCCGGATCCTGGCGTCATTTAGATAGCCACTGCTGTTTACCTCCGTCATCGGGGTGAACGGGACTCTTAGATGACTGGGCCCGGATCAGCCAGCTGTTTGCAGCATGGCCGGGGCCGAGAAAATCCGACGCAAACTGCGCCCGGAGAAGCCCTGACAACACGACATCGGACGGGGGTTCAATTCCCCCCATCTCCACATGGGAGCGCCGGAAACGGAGCTCCACCCCGTATGAAGTACAAAAAGGCCGGAAGCTGATGCTTCCGGCCTTTTTGGTGTCCTGGGCGTTTCGCCCGGCGGTCTGAGCGATTCGCCTGGCTCAGCGCTTTTTGATGTGCGCTACCGGGTCCGCGTGGGTCTCGGCGACGTTCTTGGTCTTCTTCTCGGCCCGTTTTTCCTTGATGGTTTTCACCGGTTTCTTGGCCTGGTGCTGGTGTGGCGTCTTGTCTGGCATTGCGCACTCCTAAGGCGGAGGGGCCGGGGTGGCCCCGTGCTACTTAAGTTACGCCTCCGGCACAGCGACGTCCACGATGCCCACGAAGCGGCTGCCCACACCCTCATACTCGCTGCGGACCAGTCCGGCAGCGGCCTGCGGGACCTCATCAGGGGCGTGGTGGGCGCAGATGACGTACGTGAACTCCGGCCACCATTTCTTCGGCCGGGCCGCTTCGGAGAACCCGCAGACCGCACATGTCAGCTGGACCCACACGGGGCGCTTGCCCGTCCGGTTGGCCCTGGACTGCAGCAGCCATGCCGGGGGATTGTCGAGGAACTCGCCGAGCTCGGCGTCGGAGAGGCGGGAGGGGATACCGTGACGGTGCGCCATCTCCAGCGGAATATCGAGGATCTGGGCTGCTTCGCGTCGCGTAATCATCCATCAACGATACGTGATGAGCGGCGCCGGCACCCCGGTGTTAGGCTCGTCACGAACCCGGCCCGGAGATTCCCGTCAGGCAACGAGGGAGGCACCAGCATGTCCGGCACAGCCATGACGGCCCTGGAGAAACGCGTACTCTACGTCACCATCGTCGCGTCGTTTATGGCTTTTTTGGACAGTTCGGTGGTCAACCTCGCGTTGCCGGCGATCGGACGGGAGCTTGGCGGCGGACTGGTTGTCCAGCAATGGGTCGTGGACGCCTATCTGCTGACCCTGGGCACGCTCATCCTGGTGGCGGGTACGCTGTCGGACCAGTTCGGCCGGGTCCGGGTCCTGCAGTGGGGCCTGGCCGGCTTCACGGCGACGTCGGTGGTGTGCGGCCTCGCCTGGAGTGGCGAGTCGCTGATTGTGGCCCGCGGGCTCCAAGGGGTTGCCGGTGCCCTGCTGGTGCCCAGCTCGCTTGCGCTGATCGTCGCGGTGTTCAGCGGCCCCGCCCAGTCCGTGGCGATCGGCAAATGGTCGGCGTGGACCTCCGGAGCCATCGTCGCGGCGCCCCTGCTCGGCGGAATCTCCGTAGACCTCTTGACCTGGCGGGTGATCTTCTTCCTCAACATCGTCCCGGCGGTTGCGGTGTGGCCCGTGCTCCGGCGGCTGCGGGTACTGGATGCGGAGCGCGTCCCGGGCAGCACGATCGATGTCACGGGGACCATCCTGGCGATCATTGGCCTGGGCGGCATCGTCTACGCCTTCATTGAGCGGGGGAACCTGGGCTGGGGCTCCCCCCAGGTCTGGCTGCCGCTGGCCGCCGGCGTCGCGGGCCTGGCCGCGTTCATCGTCCATGAAGCCAGGACCCCGGCCCCGATGATGCCGCTGCGGCTCTTCGCCGTGCGCAACTTTGGCTGGGGCAACATCGCGACGGCGGCGATCTACGGGGCGCTCTCCCTCGGCTTCTTCGTGCTGGGCCTGTTCCTGCAGCAGGTCGCTGGCCTGGGTGCCACGGCCGCCGGCTTAGCCCTCCTTCCGCCCACCCTCCTGCTGCTCATCCTGTCCGCGCGGATGGGGGCCCTCTCGGGCCGCTTCGGTTCCCGCTGGTTCATGACCGTGGGGCCCCTGCTGTGCGCTGCGGGCTTTCTGCTGCTGTTGGGGGCAGGATTGCCGTTGGACTACTTTGGTGAAGTCCTGCCGGGGCTGCTTGTCTTCGGGCTGGGCTTGGCCGTGACGGTGGCGCCGCTGACGGCCGCCATTCTCGGCTCCGTGGATCCGAAAGAGGCAGGCATCGGCTCGGCCGTCAACAACGCCGTCGCCCGTATCGCGGGACTGGTGGGGGTCGCGTTCGCCGGGCTGATCACCGGGCCGGTCATCACGACGTCGGGACTGCACGCCACCGTGGCGGTGACCGCTGCGCTGTTCGCCCTGGGGGCGCTGTGCTCGGCCGTTGGCATCCGCAACCCGGCCGTGGCGGTCGGCGAGGGACTGCAGCGGGCCTGACTCAGCCCGCGAGGGCCAGGCCCAGCGCCGCCGCAAGGAGCCCGGCCACCAGGTTAACGGCGATGTTGAGCGCCGCGGCCCGGTAGCGTGCCTCGCCCACGAGGCGCACCGTGGCCGTGGTCCAGGAGCTGAAGGTGGTCAGCCCGCCGGCAAGGCCGGACGCCAGGGCCGTGTGCCACTCCGCCCCCAGTCCCAGCTGCCCGGCGGCGCCGAGGGAGAGGCCGATGATGAAAGACCCGGCGGCGTTGACCACCAGGGTGGCCCACGGCCAGTGCGGATGCGTCCCGGGTCTGCGCGCAAACCACGAGTCGACGGCGAAGCGCAGCAGCGCCCCGGCCACCCCGAAGACGCCCACCAGCAGCGCGGTGATCATGCTGCGGCCCCGGTGGCGTCAGCCAGGGCCTTGCCGGACTTCCAGCCCGCCGCCGCGGCCCCGAGCCCGAGGACGAGGGACAGGGCAAGGTAGGCGAGCCACGTGCCGTGCAACCCGCCGCGGGACAGCTGGTCCACCGAGTAGACCACCGCCGAAAACGTGGTGAAGGAGCCCAGCAGGCCGGGCCCCAGCCCGGCACGGAGCCAGAAAGCCGTGTGTGGCCGCGCGATCCACAGGGTGGTCAGCGCCGCGAGGACAAAACTCCCGACGACGTTGATCACCAGGGTGGTCCACGGCACGGCGCCGGACGCTTCCGGGAACACCAGCCCCGCGCCGTAGCGCAGTTCCGTTCCGATCAGCCCACCGGCAGCGACGGCCGCCCACGCACGCCAGCCGGGCAGCCCGGGGCGCGTCACGGCGTGGCCTTCCTTGAGGGTGCCCGCCATTCAGCGCCCGTCAACGGTGCAGCCGGTATGGGCCGGCCCGCTGTGAATCCACAGGGCCGCCGCGACTTCCTCGGCGAGGTCGAATTCGCGCAGTGCCGCGCCGGAACCGATGCGCACCACGAGCGCTCCGCCGAAGGGCTTGCGCCCCAGCACCTCAACGTCCGCGTCGAGTTCAATCTGTTCGGCAGCGAGATAGCGCAGGAGCTCGGGATTTTCATCGCTGATCCGGGTGATCCGCCCGGTGTGGCCGTCGTCGAGCTCGTTCATCCGGTGGGCCGCCGGGATCAGCACGGAACCGTCGGAGGCGGGGATCGGATCGCCGTGCGGGTCCCGCACCGGGTTCCCCAGCTTGGCTGCCATCCGCTTGATGAAAGTCTCCGAGACGGCATGTTCGAGCAGCTCGGCTTCGTCGTGGACCTCGTCCCAGCGGTAGCCGAGCTCCCGCACGAGGAAGGTCTCGATCAGCCGGTGCCGCCGGACCATGGACAGGGCCAGCCGGATGCCGTCGCCGGTGAGGGTGATGGCACTGTAGGGCTGGTGGTCCACGAGGCCCTGGTCCTTGAGCTTGCGGACCATCTCGGAGACGGAGGAGTTGGCGACGCCCAGCCGCTGCGCGAGCTGCGTTGAGGTGATGGGTTTATCCTGCCACTCCGTAAAAGAGTAGATGACCTTGACGTAGTCCTCGATCGAAGAGGAGGGCGTCCCGGTCTTCGCAGCGCCGATTTTCACAGAGCCAAGCCTACCCTCAGCCGGCGCCCGAGAACGTCAGCCACAGCAGGACGAGGTTCAGCGCCACCACCAGCACCACGCTGATGATGGCGGCGACGCGCAGGGCCAGGCCGTCCGCGAACCGGCCCATGAGCGACTTCCTGCTGGTCAGGACAACCAGCGGGATCAGGACAAAGGGAATGCCGAAGCTCAGGACCACCTGGCTCAGGACCAGCCCCCACGTGGGATCGAAGCCCACGGACAGCAGCACGATCGCCGGGATCAGGGTCACGACGCGGCGGGCCATCAACGGAATGCGGATCTTCAGCAGGCCCTGCATGATGGTTCCGCCGGCGTAGCAGCCCACCGACGTGGAGGCGAGTCCGGAGGCGAGCAGGCCGACGGCGAAGACGACGCCGACCACCGGGCCGAGGCTGGCCGTGATTGCAGCGTGGGCCCCCTCGATGGTGTCCGTCCCGTCCACCCCGCCGAGGGTCGAGGCGGCCAGCAGCAGCATGCCGATGTTGACCACTCCGGCGATGGCCAGGGCCACGACGACGTCGAGCCGGGTTGCCTTCACCAGCCGGGCCATCGCATGGGCAGGGACGTGGAGGTGCGGGTTGGGGCGGTGCCGGTCCCGGGACAGGGCCGAGTGGACGTAGATTGCGTGCGGCATGACGGTGGCGCCAAGCATGCTGGCCGCCAGCAGGACGGTTTCCGGGCCCTGGAAGCCCGGCACCAGTCCGGCCAGGACTCCGCCGGGATCCGGCGGGCTGAAGAAGAGGCCGGCCAGGAAGCCGACGGTGATGATGCCGAGGAGGAAGATGATGACGAACTCGAAGGGCCGCTGCTTGTTCCGTGCCTGCACCGCGAGGAGCAGCATGGACACGCCGCCGACGATCACGGCGCCGAGGGGGAGGGGGAGGCCGAAGAGCAGGTAAAGCGCGATCGCCCCGCCCACGACCTCCGCGAGGTCGGTGGCCGCCGCCACGATTTCGGCCTGCACCCAGAAGGCGCGCCGCCAGAACGGCTTGAGGCGTTCCCCCAGAATTTCCGGCAGGCTCTTGCCCGTCACGATGCCGAGCTTTGCGGACTGGTACTGGACCAGCACGGCCATGACGTTGGCGGCCACCAGCACCCAGACCAGCAGGTAGCCGTACTGTGCGCCGGCGGTCAGGTTGGCTGCGACGTTCCCGGGATCCACGTAGGCAATCGAGGCAACGAACGCCGGTCCCAGCAGGCCAAGCAGTGCCCGGCGTGCGCCCGGTACCTTCCGGGCGGGCACGTCCGGCGCCAGTGGTTCGTGTCCTGTTACTTCCAGCACGGCAGGCTCCCGGGGGCAGGGTTTTTGGTGCCTACAAATAATTCTTAGGCTTACCGAAACCATAAGCCACCGCGGTTGTCCGGTGCAATACGGCAGGGAGCACAGCCTGGCCCCGTCAGGCCCGGACGGCCCGCCAGGTGTGCGTCAGGTAGGGGAGCGGGATTGGTTCTCCCGGCGCATGGCCCAGGTGCTCGCGGAGGTACCAGCCGAGGTTGCCCAGCACTTTGGCCCGGATCGGCTCCGATGCCCTGAGGTAGTAGCTGCGGGACTTGGCCAGCTCCAGCAGGTCCGCCGTCGTGACGGCATCCTCCCAATGGGTGAGGTGGCCCTCCAGGGCCGTGAACTCGGGCCCGAGCGTCGGCGCGAAATGCGGTGTGAGGACGTCGCCGGCATGCATGATCCGGGACAGCCGGCGGACCCACGGCACCGAGGTGTCCAGCTGGTTCCAGATGAGGCCCAGAACGCCTTCGGCGCGCAGGATCCTGGCGATCTCGGTGCTGGCCGGCAGCGGATCGATCCAGTGCCAGGCCTGCGCTACCGTGACCAGATCAAAGGCATCCGCCGGCAGGCCCGTCTGCTCGGCAGTGCCCTCGACGGCGGAGACAGCCGGCTGGGTCCTGCGCAGTTGCGCGAGCATGTCGACGGAGGGATCAACGGCCACCGTGTGCAGCCCCCGGCCGACGAGCAGCGCGGTGAACTTGCCGGTGCCGGCACCGAGGTCCGCGGCATTCCTTGCCCCGGCGGGGATCAGCCAGTCGGCCGACTCCGCTGGGTAGCCCGGGCGGACCCTCTCATAGTGTTCGCCGCCGTCCTGGAAGCTCTGCCCCAGCTCATGGCGGCGCTGATGGTGCAGTTTGGGGCCGCTGTGCATTGTGGGATTGCTGTGCAGTATGGGATTACTGTGCAGTGTGGGGCCGCCGAGTGCCACGTGCGATCTCCTTCGGGCAGGTCCGGATGGTACCTTTCGAATTTACCGCACGGAGGAGGGGCGCGCGGAGGAGGGGTGCACGGAGGGGCGCGCGGCTAGTCCGTGATGCAGGGTGCCGCCCCGGCGGTGCCGGGGGTGTTGGGCGCCCAGTGCGGGTAGCTGCGGGTGTCGTTGGACGGCACCCAGCGCCCGGCATCAACCACATAGTCCCAGCCGGGGCCGCTCTGGCGCAGGGTCTGGATCCCGGCCAGGAGCCGCTGCGCATCCTCCAGCCGGGAACCCAGGCCGAAGCTGGCCCGCAGGGAGCCGGAGGGCAGGCCGAGCCGGCGCAGCAGCGGGTGCGCGCAGAAGCGTCCGTCGCGCAGGCCGATGCCGTGTTCCGCGGACAGGTACGCGGCCACCAGGCCGGCGTCGTACCCTTCGACGGAGAAGTTGACGACGCCGATGGTGTCCGGCCCGGGCCCGCCGTCCTCCAGTGCGGTGTCGGCGAAGATCCGGTGGACGCTCACGCCGTCGATCCGCCGGAGCCCCTCGACGAGGAAGGACCGGAGGGACTCCTCATGGGCATGCCACTGCTCCTCGTCCAGGGCTGCAATCACCTGGGTGGCGCGGGCCAGGGTGGCGGCGCCCAGGACGTTGGGGGAGCCGCCTTCGTGCCGGGCCGGGCCCGTAGTCCAGCTGACGGAGTCGAGCCTGGCGTCGCTGACCGCCCCGCCGCCGGCGAGGTGCGGTGTACCGGCGTCGAGCCAGTCGGGCCGGCCCACGAGTACCCCGGCCCCGAACGGCGCGTAGAGCTTGTGCCCCGAGAAGGCGAGATAGTCGACGTCGTCCGCGGCGATGTTGATCCGGCGGTGCGGGGCAAGCTGGGCGGCATCGACGACGATCCGGGCGCCGTAGTCGTGGGCCAGGGCCGCCAGTGCGCGGATCGGCAGGATCTCACCGGTGACGTTGGAGGCCCCGGTGACAGCGAGCAGGCTGATGCCGCCGTGGGCCAGTTCCCCGCGGAGCCGCTCCAGCGTGGCGGCCAGGGTGGGTGCGGCGACGACGCTGCGGTGCGGGACGCTCTGCCAGGGGAGGAGGTTGGCGTGGTGTTCGATGTCGAGGTAGAGGACCTCGCCGGTGTGCCGGCCGTCCGCGACCGGCAGGCAGCCAGCCAGCAGGTTCAGCGAGTCGGTGGTGTTCCGGGTGAAGATCACGGCGTCATCGGGCCGGCCGCCCACGAAATCGCGGACGATCGTGCGGGCGTTCTCGTAGACGGAGGTGCTGATCTGGGAGGCGTAGCCTGCGCCGCGGTGAACGCTCGCGTAGAACGGCAGGATCTCGTTCAGGTAGGCCGACACCACGGACAGTGCCGGGGCGGAGGCGCCGTAGTCCAGGTTGGCGTAGCGGACGTGTCCGCCCTGGATCAGGGGAGCCTGGATCTCGGCTCCGGTTACCGCGGCGAGCGGCCGGCGGGCAATGCCGAAGCGGGCATCAGTCGGGCGGGATCCGTTGCCGGGAGGGGTTCCGGGGGTGGCG
>NZ_MQTQ01000004.1 GCF_020532805.1 Arthrobacter sp. SO5
GCACCCGCCCAGCTACGAGAACAGCTGCGCCATTTGAGTACGACCGTGCTGATCACGACGTGCGCCAGGATGCGACCAGCTGGTGATCTCGGTGACCCGGAATATGCCACGAAGATCGCGTTGCGTCGACTGGCACGCCGTCACCAACACCTCACCGAAGAAATCACCGACGCCGACGGCGAGCTCAAGGAGCTCATCACCGTAGCTGCACCACACATGCTTGCTCTTCCTGGTGTCGGCACTGAAGTCGCCGGGCAGCTGCTCGTCACCGCCGGCGACAACCCGGAGCGGTTACGTTCCGAGGCCGCCTTCGCGCACCTCTGCGGAGCGGCACCTATCCCTGCCAGTAGCGGTCGAACCCACCGTCACCGACTCAACCGCGGCGGCGACCGCGCCGCCAACAACGCCCTCTACATCGTCGTGCTCGTCCGACTGCGCTACGACGCACCTACCCCCGCCTACGCTGACCGGCGTACCCAGCAAGGCCTCTCCAAACCCGAAATCATTCGTTGCCTCAAACGCTACGTCGCCCGCGAAATCTACGCCGCCCTACAACCTACCCACACGCAAAAAGAACTCATCAAAGCCGCTTGACGATCTATAGGAGCATCGGTGGTTCTGCGGACGCCCTGGCGCCCGCAAAGCCGATCGGCCTACGGGCGCACACTTGGTCGTGCACTTACTGCCGACAGGTTGGTCGATGCACTATACGAGGCCCTTGTTCCGTAGGCGTCGTGACCCAGGTATAGGAAAGGCCTTGGCAGGCCGAATTTCCTGATCAGGAGCAGGTCTGGATCGGTAGTTTGCCACTTCTGCGATTCGGAGCCAGTTCCAAAGCGCTGTCAGAGTCACGGCGGCCGAATGGGCGTCGCCGGCCAGCGTCAGCAGGGTGGTCAACAGAACGTGGGCACGGAACATCAGGAAACCAATGCCGATGGTCAGGAGAAAAGTCAGGTTGAGGGCAACAGTTGGAACGTCCATCATCGGCCCTTGAATTATCCTTCCAGCGATAAGTGCGGACCAAGGTCCGGGGGGCAGCGCCCGGTGCAGTTGCCAGGCGTTGTCTGTTGCCCGTTCAGGGGCCCAGTAAACGGCGTTCGTGGGCGAACGCGACCAGCTGGAGGCGAGTACGGAGTTCTAGTTTGTCCAACACGCTGCGCAGGTGAGTTTTGATGGTGGCTTCAGACACGAAGAGACTCTCCGCCATTTCACCGTTGCTGAGGCCTTTGGCCGCGAGCAGGAATACGTCCCGCTCCCGCACGGACAGGACGTTGAGGACGGACAGGTCCGGACCGGTCGCGGGAACGTTGCGGGCGGCATGTTCAAAGAGGGAATGGATGGATCCTGGGGCGATGACGGAGTAACCCGAGTGGACGGTGCGGATCGCTGCCAGCAGGAATTCCGGCTCCGCGCTCTTGAGCAGATACCCGCTCGCCCCGGCCTGGACGGCCTGGACCACGGCCTGATCCCTGTTGAACGTAGTCAGTGCAATGATCCTTGGCCTGTCGGTTCCGGCCGCCGCGGCATGCTGCACGATCCGCCGGGTGGCTTCGACGCCATCCATGATCGGCATCCGCAGGTCCATCAGCATGACATCCGGACACCGTTCGATTGCTAGGGTCACCGCCTGTTCCCCGTCGCCGCCCTCTCCCCAGAGTTCCAAGTCCTCCTGGCTCTCTATCAGCATGCGGATACCCGCCCGGAACAAGGGCTGGTCATCCACCAGGGCCACGGTGATGCGCGCCCCGGCATCAGCCACGGTCGCCCGCTTCCCGTGCGGCCCCTGCGTGCGGGGGGTGGCCTACTGCGGCCAGTGCAGGTTGGGCTTCCGCGCCCGGAATTTCACCGAACGTACCCCCGGCGCCGGCCGTATCGCCCGCTGCCCTCATTTCCCGGGTTCCGAAGGGGATGAAGACCGTTACCCGGAAGTGTTCGCCGTCCGGTCCGGCAGTCAGCCAGCCGCCGGCCAGATGGGCGCGTTCGCGCATGCCGGGAAGTCCCCGCCCGACCCGGGGTGTGGCCGGATTCGCAGCGTCTTCTTGGCCGGCAGGGACGACGGCCGAGGCCACGTGCAGGGTCAGGCCCGGCCCGCTCCAGTCAAAGTGGAGCCGCACATCCGTGCCGCGCCCGCCATGTTTGAGGGCATTGGTCAGGCACTCCTGAACGATCCGGAAGACCGCCATCTCCTGTCCTGTAGAGAGCTCCACGGGAGTCCCGGACTCGCTGCGGTGGATCTTCAAACTGCCGCGCTGCATGCCGTCGATGAGCGCCGGGATGTCGCTCAGCCGCGGCTGGGGCGTCACCATGCCGTCATCACGGACTCCCTCGATCACGCGTTGGGCATCCACGAGGGCGCTGCGGGCTGACCGGGCGATGGTGTCCAGGGCGTTGAGGACGGCCTTGGGCTGGTCCTTGCTCAGGTACCGGGTTCCGTCGGCCTGGGCGACGATGACCGCGAGGGAATGGGCCAGGACGTCGTGCAGATCCCGGGCGATGCGGGTCCGTTCCTGCTCGACAATCAGGTCGATCTCGGTTTCCTTGAGGCTGCTCTGCGCCAGTTCCCGGGCCCGGAACAGACTGCCCCGTTCCTGATACAGCGCCAGCAGAAGTCCGACGGCGGCGCAGGCTCCCGCGATTAACAGGAGGAGTGCGAACAACTGCCAGCCGTACATCATGAACATCGGTCTGTCACCGTAGTACATGGGCATGAACCAGCCGACGCCGTTGCCGTATCGCCAGGAGAGCATGAGGACGGTCATCAGGGCCACGAACACCAGGTTGGCGCCCGAGGCGATGAACAGTATCCGCCGCGGGGCAGTCCACAAGATGAAGCCAAGAGCGACGAAGGAGCCGAGGTAGATGGCCCAGTGATTGGATTCCATCGGCGGCAGGGCACGGCTCAACTGCCCACAGAGCAGCGCCGCCGTGAAGCCGAGGGAGACCAGCGGTTTCCAGGAGGCAGTGGCGATCGCCAAGGTCATCAGAGCAAGTGCCCATGTCCCCGACCACGTCGTCAAGGACAGCGACCAAGTTCCTGGCCATTCCAGCCAGGGTCCTCCCATTCTTCCTGCCTCGGCCACACACCACAGTGACCAGAAGATGACGGCCGCCACCGGGGCGCCCCAACGCCGCGCAGAATCCAGAACTTGTTCCATGCCAGTCACCATATCCACCGCAATCACGCGCTTCTCTCCATATCGCTGCAATCTCAACCTAAAAGCCAGATGATTCATTCTTTGAGCCAGCTTTTGGGCAAGTCTCAACGCGTCCCGCCCAGGGTTCCCCCCTGCCGCCCTGTATGCTATGGGCTCCGTCGAGATGTCGGCGGCGCCCGTCGCGCCACCGCACGGTAAACGCACCCAGCGAAAGGACCGCATATGGCATGCGACGGCTGCACGACGTCGTCAAAGCTCGACTTCGATTTCAGTATGGCCTTCCAACCTATCTACGACGCCGTTGCCGGCCGCGTATGGGGCTACGAGGCACTGGTCAGAGGCGTCTCGGGCGAGGGGGCCTATCACGTCCTGTCCCAGGTCGCACCTGAGCAAAAGTACCGTTTCGACCAGGATTGCCGCGTCAAGGCAATCGAGCTGGCATCCCGGCTGTTTCCTGCCGGCGAGGATTTGGTTCTGTCCATCAACTTCATGCCGAACGCGGTCTACGAACCGGCTGCGTGCCTTCGAGCGACGCTGTTTGCCGCCAGCCGGTACAGCTTCCCGACGTCTTCGATCATGTTCGAGTTCACGGAGAATGAGGAGGTTTCCGATACCGCCCACCTCACGAACATCATCACCGAATACCGCAAGCATGGTTTCACCACCGCCCTCGACGACTTTGGTGCCGGTCATGCGGGGCTGGGGCTCCTGGTCGATTTCCAGCCCGACCTGATCAAGATCGATATGAAGCTCATCCGGGGCATCGACACCAGTCCGGCCCGCCAGGCCGTTGTTGCCGGCATCGTCGGCATCGCCAGGGAGCTCGACATCACGGTGCTCGCAGAGGGCATCGAGACGGAGGAGGAGTTCCTGGTCCTGAAGGACGCCGGCATCCGCCTGTTTCAGGGATACTGGTTCGCCAAGCCGGCATTCGAGGAACTCCCCCGGATACAGTCCGTGCCTGTCTCTGGTGTCACCGCGCCCGCGTAGCGGCCTACGCCTCGAGCGAGGCCAGCATGGCCTGGACCAGGGATTCCTGCAGCCAGGTGGTGAAGTTGTAGACCAGGGCAAGGTAGCTTTCCACGTCCTCGGCCTGCGACCAGTCCTGCATCAGGTGGATGTGCCCGGCGTCCGCGTCGTCGCGGATGTCGAGGCGCTCGGCAAGCACCAGGCGGACATCGTTCAGGGCGGTGGACCAGTGGCGGGCGTCGGCCGGGCCAAGGACCAGCTCGTCCTTGTCCAGCCCCAGCGCGGCGGCTTTCAGCGCGCCGATCTTGTTCTCCCGCAGCGAGCGCTCGGTGTACCGGCGGAACTCGAGGGAGGCCTCGTCGTCGTTCTTCATGACGTTCGGCAGCAGGCGCCGCAGGGCGCGGTCGGAGGGTTCGCGGGCCTCGGCGTCCAGCCCGACGAGCGCCGCGAGGGGGTCCTGGTTGGCGCGCTCGGCCGGCTCCAGCATGGAGATGACGTCGTCGAAAAGGCTGCGCAGGAGTTCCCGTTCGGCCGGCTCCAGATAGCCGGTGATGCCTTTGAGCCCGTTCTTGAATGCCTTAGCCACGTTTTCCCTTGCCCTTGCCCGATCCTTTGCCGTCGCTGCTTGCCTTCTCCACTGTGGCCCAGAGACCGTAGCCATGCATCGCGACGGCGTGCTGCTCCACCTGCTCCTTGCTGCCGTGGGCCACGATGGAGCGTCCCTTCTTGTGGACCTCCAGCATGAGCTTGTTGGCCTTGGCCTCCGAATAGCCGAAATAGCTGCGGAACACGTAGCTCACATAGCTCATCAGGTTCACGGGATCGTTCCAGATCACGAGGTTCCAGGGGATGTCCGGGGCGGTCAGGACGTCGGTGGACGCCGCTGTTCCGGTGTGGGTGCTGGCCCGGGTGTCGGGTCCGAGCGCAACGCTGAGGGTCATCTGTCCATTCTATGGGGATGCTGGGCCCACGCCGGCGAGGGCCCCACGGCGAAGCGAAGCGAGACGAGGGAGCCGGTGGGGACTAGAGTGAATTCGTGAGTACCTCAGCTGGCTGGGACAGTCCCCGCACGTCCCTGTACACCGACCACTACGAGCTGACGATGCTGCAGGCTGCCCTGCATTCCGGTGCGGCCCACCGCAAGTCGGTCTTCGAGGCGTTCGCCCGCCGCCTGCCGGATGGCCGCCGCTACGGCATCGTCGCCGGCACCGGCCGCCTGCTGGAAGGCATCGCGGAGTTCCGCTTCGGCGGCGCCGAGATCGACTTCCTGCGCCGGACCCGGGTGGTCAACGAGGAGACCCTGGCGTACCTGGCCGCGTTCTCCTTCTCGGGCGATATCTGGGGCTACGCGGAGGGCGAGGCGTACTTCCCGAACTCCCCCATCCTGATTGTGGAATCCACGTTCGCCGAGGCCTGCGTCCTGGAGACGTACATTCTCTCGGTCCTCAACCATGACAGCGCAATCGCCTCCGCGGCCTCGCGGATGATCACGGCGGCCGGCGGCCGGCCCTGCGTGGAAATGGGCTCCCGCCGCACCCACGAGGAGTCAGCCGCCGCGGCCGCCCGTGCCGCCATCATTGCCGGCTTTGACAGCACCTCCAACCTGGAAGCCGGCCTGCGCTTCGGCCTCAAGACCGTCGGCACGGCCGCGCACTCCTTCACGCTCCTGCACGACACCGAGCGCGAGGCCTTCGAGGCGCAAATCGCCGCCTTCGGCCCCGAAACGACGCTGCTGGTGGACACCTACGACGTCGAGGCGGCGGTCCGCACCGCCGTCGAACTGGCCGGCGACAGGCTCGGCGCGGTCCGGCTGGATTCCGGTGACCTCGTGGCGCAGGCGCAATGGGTCCGCCGGCTCCTGGACGAACTCGGCAATGACCGCACCCGGATCATCGTCACCTCCGATCTGGACGAGTTCGCCATCGCCGCACTGCAGTCCGCACCGGTGGACTCCTACGGGGTCGGCACGTCCCTGGTGACCGGCTCCGGCGCCCCGACTGCCAGCATGGTCTACAAACTGGTCAGCCGCACGGACGACGCCGGCCAGTTCATTCCGGTGGCCAAGGCCGCCAAGAACAAGACCAGCAAGGGCGGCCGGAAGTACGCGCTGCGCAAGCTCAACGAACGCGGCACCGCGACGCAGGAAATGGTGGGCATCGGCCACCGCCCGGAGGATGACGGCAACGACCGCCAGCTGCTGCAGCAGTTCATCAAGAACGGCGAACTCCTGCCCGGCTGGACCGGAGCCGACGGCGTCCAGCGCGCCCGCCAGCGCCACGCGGACACCATGAAGGAGCTTCCTGCCGTGGTCAACCGGCTGCAGCGCGGCGATCCGGCCATCCCCACCATCTACGAGGAGGACTGATGTCCCGCGCCCTGATCATCGTCGACGTCCAGAACGATTTTTGCGAGGGCGGCTCGCTGCCCGTCGAAGGGGGGTCGGAACTGGCCGGAGCCATCAGCGAATACGTCGATGCCCACCATGGGCAGTTCGACCACATCGTGGCCACCCAGGACTGGCACATCGACCCGGGTGGGCACTTCTCGGCAGAACCGGACTTCGTGGACAGCTGGCCCAGTCACTGCGTGGCGGGCTCCCGCGGCGCGGAGCTGCACCCCGGGCTCGACACTGAATACATCCAGGCCTACTTCCGCAAGGGCCAGTACACGGCCGCCTACTCGGGCTTTGAAGGGCTCCTTGCCCCGGACGACGCCGTCCCCAGCGGCGAACGGAAGCCCGGCGCCATGCCCGTTCCCGGGAGCGCCGCCGGCGGTGCCGATGACGCCGCGGCGTTCGCGGAGGCGGATGCCGCCGGGAGTGATTTCGCGGCGGGCGAGGACACGATCGGGCTGGATGACTGGCTGCAGAGCCACGATGTGGAGGATATTGTCGTCGTCGGGATCGCGACCGACCATTGCGTGAAGGCGACGGCGCTCGACGGCGTCCAGGCCGGCTACTCCGTCACGGTACTGCGTGACCTCACAGTGGGCATCGCCGAGGACCTCGATGACGCCGTCGCCGAAATGGAACTCGGCGGCGTCGATATCGCCTAAGCGTTGAACCCGCCGTCCCGCTAGCGCGTCCCCCGGCCGGAGGCGTGACCGGAAGAGCGCGCCTGCGCAGTAGACTCGAAATCGTTGCCAGATCGTCTGACCCGTAGAACCCCGGAGTACATCATGAAGAAGACCCTCACCGTCCTGCTCGTTGCCGGGGCCCTGCTCGGCGCCTCCGGCTGCTCGACGGCCCCGACACTCAGCAACGAGGAAACCTGCGCCCGGATCCAGGGCGTCGGCGCCGGACCCTCCTCCAACGCGGACAAGGCAGGTATGATCAAGCTCGCCAACCGGATCCGCCCCATTCACGCGACGGCTTCCGGGGAGCTGAAGGCGCCGTTGATGTCGATCATCGAATACCTGGACGAGTCAGCCAAGCAGAACCCGGACACGGCAAAGCTCCAGGACCTGCAGGCCCAGTACACCGCAGCAGGTCAGACCCTCAGCGCGGTCTGCGGCGGCGGCGGCGGCCAGTAACCGCCCCAACACGGCCGGCGGCAGGCCCGAACGGGGCCGCAAAAAAGGGACCGGGACACCCCGGTCCCTTTTTGTGCCCCGGTTTTCGTGCCCTCGGTTTTTTGTGCCCTCCGGACCCCTGCCGTCCGGGAGCTACTTCCGGCCGATGAACCAGTCCTGAAGCTTGCGCAGGCGGGTCTGCAGCTGCGCCTCGTTGGCCTGCGCCACGGGCGGGCCGCCGCAGACCGTTCTGAGCTTGGTGTGGATGACACCGTGCGGCGTTCCGGTCCGCGCCGACCAGGCCGCGACGTTCTTGGCCAGTTCGGTGCGCAGGTCCATGAGCATGCGGTGGTCCGGAACGGCCGGGGCTGCCGGAACCAACGGAGCTGACGCACCCTGCGGGCCGCGGGCGTTCTTGCGGTTCAGCTGCTCGTGCTGGCGCTGGCGCAGCAGCGTGCCGACCTGTTCGGCGTCGAGCAGGCCGGGAATACCGAGGAAGTCGAGCTCGTCCTCCGAGCCCACCTCGCCCCCGGTGCCGAACTCGCCGCCGTCGAAAAGGACGCGGTCAAAGGACGCCTGCGAATCCAGGGCCTCAAACTTGCCCTTGGTGAGGCTGTCCGAGGCCTTCTCCTCGCGGTTCGCCTCGTCCAGGAGCGAGTCCTCGGGGTTGAAGAGGCCGTCGCTGTCTTCTTTCTCCGGGCGGTCCAGGGCGTGGTCCCGCTCGGCCTCCATCGAGTTCGCCAGCGCCATCAGCTGCGGAACGGACGGCAGGAACACCGACGCCGTCTCGCCGCGCTTGCGGGCACGCACGAACCGGCCGACTGCCTGGGCGAAGAACAGGGGGGTCGACGTGGAGGTCGCATAGACGCCGACGGAGAGCCGCGGAACGTCCACGCCTTCGGACACCATCCGCACGGCCACCATCCAGCGTTTGTCGCTGGCGGTGAAGTCCTCGATCTTGCTGGACGCCTTCGCGTCGTCGGAGAGGATCACCGTGGGCGACTCGCCGGTGATCCGCTTCAGCTGGCCGGCGTAGGCCCGTGCGTCGTCGTGGTCGGTGGCGATGACCAGGCCGCCGGCGTCCGGAACGGTGCGGCGGACCTCGCTGAGCCGCTTGTCCGCCCCGGCGAGCACTGCGGGGATCCATTCGCCGGTGGGGTTCAGCGCCGTGCGCCACGCCTGCGACGTGACGTCCTTGGTGACGGCCGCTTCGCCGAGCGAGGCCGCCATTTCCTCGCCGCCGCTCGTGCGCCAGCGCATCTGCCCGGAGTAGGCCATGAACATGACCGGCCGGACCACGTGGTCACGCAGCGCCTTGCCGTAGCCGTACGTGTAATCGGCCTTGGACCGGCGGATGCCGTCGCGGTCCTCGGCGTATTCCACGAACGGGATTGGCGACGTGTCGGAACGGAACGGGGTACCGGTCAGCGAGAGCCGCCGGGCCGCCGGCTCAAAGGCCTCGCGGAGCCCGTCACCCCAGGACAGGGCCTCGCCGCCGTGGTGGATTTCATCCAGGATGACAAGCGTCCTGGCGGCCTCGGTCTTGGCCCGGTGCAGCATGGGTTTACTGGCCACCTGCGCGTAGGTTACCGCGACGCCGATGAAGCCGCGGCCGTGCTGGCCGTCGGCGTTCTTGAAGTTCGGATCGATGGCGATCCCCACCTTGGCGGCGGCGTCGGCCCACTGCCGCTTGAGGTGGTCCGTAGGCGCCACGATGGTGACCCGTTTGACGACGCCGGCTTCGATGAGCATGGACGCCACACGCAGCGCGAAGGTCGTCTTGCCGGCGCCCGGCGTGGCGACCGCGAGGAAATCTTTGGGGTGGGTGCTGAAGTAGCTGTCGAGGGCTTCCTGCTGCCAGGCGCGCAGCTTTGGCGCGGTGCCCCACGCAGCCCGCTCAGGATAGGCGGGAGGGAGCGTGGGTCCGCCGAAGAGTGTTTCTGTCACTTAGATGCCCTCCATTCCGCGTACTCTTGCCGCTGCCGGGGATACCCAATCAAGCACAAAAACACCAATCTTTTTCGGATGAACCGTGGGCCAGCGCGGTCAGCATGGACCGGACAATATTCGTCGCGGACGCGGCGAGTTCGGGTGCACGGCGGCACGGTTGACCGCCCGCAGCGCGGAACGCTGCGTCGGAACGCTACCCGGCCGCGCTATTTGTCGCCGGAGCCCTTGTCGCCGGAGCCCTTGCCGCCGTCGCTGCCCGGGCGAAGGCCCTCATAAACCTCTTTGCATTCCGGGCAGACGGGGAACTTCTGGGGATCGCGTCCGGGCGTCCAGACCTTTCCGCAGAGGGCAATGACCGGCTCGCCGGACAGCGCCGATTCCATGATCTTTTCCTTGCGCACATAGTGCGAGAAGCGTTCCCGGTCACCCGGTTCCACTTCCTGGCGCAGTTCCTCGCGCTCGATCGTGGCCGTTGACGTCCCGGCTCCGGAGAGCTCGCGCATCGGGTCGTTTTCGAGGGGATCGGTCATGCTGTTCATGAGACCTATCTTAGCCGCTGCGGCGGACAGAATTTCGACGCGGTTGCGGCGGGATTGCCGGAACCGCGTCCTACAACCCCTGCCACGCGGGCTTGTTGTCAAAGCTGTGGCGGTAGTAATCGGCGAGCCGGAGCGAGGACGCGGCAGCCTCGTCCACCAGGATCGTGGCGTGCGGATGCAGCTGCAGCACGGACGCCGGGCAGATGGCGGCGACAGGGCCTTCGACGAGGTCGCGCACTGCCCGGGCCTTCTGCGCGCCCGCGGCCAGGAGGATCACGTGCCGGGCAGCGAGAATCGTGCCCAGGCCCTGGGTGAGAACATGGTGCGGGACCTCCGCCGGGCTCCCGAAGAACCGCGCATTGTCACGGCGCGTCTGCTCGACCAGGGTCTTGATCCGGGTCCGGGAGGCCAGCGAGGAGCACGGCTCGTTGAAGCCGATGTGGCCGTCGGTACCGATCCCCAGGAGCTGCAGGTCCACTCCCCCGGCCGCGCGGATGGCGTCCTCATAGGCCTGGCAGGCCGCCGGGATGTCGGCCGCCGCGCCGTCGGGGCCGTGGACGTTGGCCGGGCTGATGTTCAACCGCTCGGTGAACTCGCGCCGGATCACCTCACGGTAGGACGCCGGATGGCCCGGCGGCAGCCCCACGTACTCGTCGAGTGCGAATCCGCGGACCTGGCTGAAGTCCAGGCCGTCGCGCCCGTGCCGGAGCGCGAGCTCCTCGTACACCGGGAGCGGGGAGGAGCCGGCGGCCAGGCCCAGGACGGCGTCCGGCTTGCGCCGGAGCAGGGCCCCGATCGCGTCGGCCGCAAGCGAGGCGAGCGGTGTGATGCCGGAGAGGATAACGACTTCCATGGCCCTGCCTTTGCAGTTGGATTGCTGTGCTCATTTCACTGCTGTTCCCCGAGGACTGCTGTTGCCCGAGGACTCCTATGCCCCACTGGCAGGCTATCCCAGTCCCGGCAACACCGTGCGCCCTCGGGCCCTGTCAGCGGTTGACCGCCAGCTGGGCCAGCAGTTCCGGGCCGCGCGCGTCCAGCCACTTCCCGCCCAGCCGGACCCCCGCTGCGAACAGCGCCAGCCCCAGCACCGGGCCAAGGAGCAGGTTGATCCAGCCGAAGGCGGCATTTCCGGTGATGAATTGCGCCACCAGGAGCGCCGCTTCGGGCAGGACGAGCAGCAGGAGCACGCCCATGCCGCCGAACTGTACCGCCAGGGTCTGCGCGACGTTGCCCGGCGGCTTTTTGAAGGGACTGTCCCCGGGGAGCGGCACGGTGACGGTGTAGCGTGCCGACACCACCGAAGAAAGGCCCATCCCGCTGAAGAGCACGCCGAGCGACAGTCCGAGCACGCCGGGCAGGAGCGTCAAGTCCGCGCCGAAGAGGAACGGCAGGACGCTGAGCGCCAGCACCACAGGCAGGGCGAAGGCCAGGCATGCCACGGCACGGCCAAGCCGGTCGTGGACTCCCCTCACTCCCGTCGAGAGGTGCAGCGCGAAGGCGGTGCTGTCATAGGAGACGTCCGCTGAGATGGACCAGGCGAGCAGGAACGCGGTCAGCGGGCCGGTCAGGAGGAGTACTCCGTAGGAGCCCGTCTGGGAGGCCTGGAACAGCATCAGCACCGGCAGCAAGGGGACGACGACGAGGGAACCGGCGTACCGCGGGTCCCGGATCCAGTAGCTCAGCGACCGCGCAGCCACCGCTCCCGCGGGGGTCGCCGGGAACAGCGCGAAGAAGCCCAGTCCGCCGGCCCGTTTCTTGGACGCGCCGGCGTACGGCGGCGTCACGAGCGCCCGCTCCAGCAGGAGCTTCCAGCACAGCGTCAGCCCGGCGAGCGTGGCAAGCGCGATCAGGAACTTGAGCGCAGCGGCGCCGTAGCTCCCCGCGGCGAGTTCCCCGCCGAGGGACCACGCGGCCCCGGCCGGGGTCCACGACAGCGTTCCGGCAAGTCCGGTCAGGAAATCCCCCGAACTGGCGATTCCCTCGGCGACACCGGCCACGATCGGACCCATGAGGACCAGCGGGACCAGGAAGACAACCGCGCTGGCGTCCTTGAAGCGGCGGGAACTCGCCAGCCCTGCCGTGGGCGTGGTGACCACCCTGGACAGGACAATGCAGCTCAGTACACCGAGGACCGCGCCGATGAGGGCCCCCGCCGCGGCCGGAAGGCTGCGGGACCAGGTCCCCACCGTGGCGAGAGCAACGAGGGAGGTCGCGAGGCCCGGGATGCCGATCAGTCCGGCGAGGGCCAGCCCGGTCAGCAGTTGCGGCATGGGCACCGCCGAGGCGGCGAACCTGGCCGGGTCGAGCGTCAGGTCCGCGGCCGAGGCGGCCACAGGGATGACGGCCCAGCCCAGCAGGGCCGCGGCGCCGCCGAGCACCACCACAGTCTGCGCGAGCCCGGCGTCGGCACCGCGCAGGACCAGCAGCCCCGCGACGCCGAGTGCCACGAGGCCGAGGGCATACAGCATGCCGATCCCGATGCCCACGAGCTGCCACGGGCTGCGCCGGACGCCATTGCGCAGCAGGGTGAGCTTGAGCCTTAGAAGGTGCGCAACCATTCCAGCCCTTCCGTCTGGTTGCGGCCTCCGACCAGCTGGACGAAGCGGTCCTCGAGGGACTCGCCGGCACGGACCTCGTCCACGCTGCCGGCCGCGAGCAGCCGGCCTGCGGCAATGACGGCGACGTGGTCGCACATCCGCTGGACCAGGTCCATCACGTGGCTTGAGACGATGACGGTGCCGCCGGACGCCACGTAGCGGTCCAGGATGTCGCGGATGTTCGCGGCGGACACCGGGTCCACGGATTCAAAGGGCTCGTCGAGCACCAGCAGCCGGGGCGCGTGGATCAGCGCGGAGGCGAGCGCGATCTTCTTGGTCATGCCGGCGGAGTAGTCCACCACGAGGGTGCCGGCGTCCTGGCTGAGGTCCAGGGCGGCCAGCAGTTCCTTGACCCGGGAAGCCACCACGTCCTTGTCCATGCCGCGCAGCAGGCCCGCGTAGCTCACCAGCTGCTCGCCGGTCAGCCGGTCGAAGAGCCGGACGCCGTCGGGCAGGATCCCCATCAGCTTCTTGGCCGCCAGCGGCTGCCGCCACACGTCCACGCCGTGCACATGCGCCGTGCCGAACTCGGGCCGGAGCAGTCCCGTCGCCATCGACAGGGTGGTGGTTTTGCCGGCCCCGTTCGGGCCGACAATCCCGTAGAAGGAGCCGGCCGGAACGTCCAGGCTGAGGCCGTCGACGGCGATTTTGTCGCCGAAGCGCTTGGCCAGCCCGCGCAGGGACAAGGCTGGAACGGGCGGGGCTGGCACGGGCCGGGCGGGAACGGGCG
>NZ_MQTQ01000040.1 GCF_020532805.1 Arthrobacter sp. SO5
AGATGTGTATAAGAGACAGGCCATGGACCGGTTCAGCCGGCCGACCCGGGATTGGTTCCTGGGTGCTTTTGCGGCGCCCACCCCCGCCCAGAACGGCGCCTGGAACGCCATCTCCTCCGGTGCGCACGCCCTCGTCGTCGCCCCCACCGGCTCCGGAAAGACGCTCGCGGCCTTCCTCTGGGCGCTGGACCGGCTGCTGGTCTCCGCGCCCGCCGAGCCCGAGGGACTGCCCGGCCTCGACGCCGTGACGGGCACGCGGCGGAAGGCGCCCAAGCGGAAAACCCGTGTGCTCTACATTTCCCCGCTCAAGGCGCTCGGCGTCGACGTCGAACGCAACCTCCGCGCCCCGCTGATCGGGATCACCCAGACCGCGAAACGCCTCGGCCTGCCCGCGCCGCTGATCACCGTCGGCGTCCGCTCCGGTGACACTCCGGCGTCGGACCGCCGAGCGCTCCTGAGCCACCCGCCGGACATCCTCATCACCACGCCCGAATCGCTGTTCCTCATGCTGACCTCCAAGGCGCGGGAGACGCTCAGCGAAGTGGACACCATCATCGTTGACGAGGTCCACGCCGTCGCAGGAACCAAACGCGGCGCGCACCTGGCCGTGTCGCTTGAACGGCTCGATGCGCTGCTGCCCAAACCCGCGCAGCGGATCGGTCTCTCCGCCACGGTCGAGCCCAAGGAGCTCGTGGCCCAGTTCCTGGCCGGCGCGGCGCCGGTGGAGATCGTGGCCCCGCCGTCGAAGAAGAACTGGGACCTGACGGTCTCCGTGCCCGTAGAGGACATGTCGGACCTGCAGGGCGCGGCCGGGGCCTTCGATTCCGGCCCGGCCTCCGGACTCCAGCCGCAGGCGTCCATCTGGCCGCATGTGGAGGAAAAGATCGTGGACCTGGTGCTGGCCAACCAGTCCACCATCGTGTTCGCGAATTCCCGCCGGCTCGCCGAGCGGCTCACCGCCCGGCTCAACGAGATCTATGCGGAGCGGCAGCTCATGGCCGCCGACGGCTGGCGCGAGTTGGGCGCCGGGGCGGCGGCCGACTTCGAATCCGTGCCGGCTGCAGTGCCGGCCGAAGCGCCCTCCGGCGGTGCAGCCTCGCAGTCGAAGGCCCTGCCGACGTCGACCGCGACGCCGGCGCACATGATGGCGCAGGCCGGCAGCACTGCCGGCGCGGACCCGGTGCTGGCCCGGGCACACCACGGCTCGGTGTCCAAGGACCAGCGGGCGCTGATCGAGGACGATCTGAAATCCGGCCGGCTGCGCTGCGTGGTGGCCACGTCCTCGCTCGAGCTCGGCATTGACATGGGTGCCGTGGATCTGGTGGTGCAGGTGGAATCCCCGCCGTCGGTGGCCAGCGGACTGCAGCGCGTGGGCCGCGCCGGGCACCAGGTCGGCGAAATCTCCAAGGGCGTCCTGTTCCCGAAACACCGGGCGGACCTGGTGCACACCACCATCACGGTGGAACGGATGCTCGCCGGCAAGATCGAGCGGCTCTACGTCCCCGCGAATCCACTGGACATCCTGGCCCAGCAGACCGTCGCCGCCACCGCCCTGGGCTCCATCGATGTGGAGGAATGGTTCTCCACCGTGCGGCGGTCCGCGCCGTTCGCCTCGCTCCCCCGCTCCGCCTTCGAGGCCACGCTCGACCTGCTTGCCGGCCGCTACCCCTCCGACGAATTCGCGGAGCTGCGGCCCCGCATCATCTGGGACCGCAACGCCGGCACCATCGAAGGCCGCCCGGGTGCGCAACGGCTGGCCGTCACCTCCGGCGGCACCATCCCGGACCGCGGGCTCTTCGGCGTCTACATCATCGGCACCGAAACGGAGGGCTCAGCTTCCCCCGGCGCTGCCGGCTCCGCCAGCGGCGACGGCAGGGCCGCCAGCCCGGCGGCCGCCGCGGCGAAGGGCGGCCGCCGCGTCGGCGAACTCGACGAGGAAATGGTCTACGAATCCCGCGTGGGCGACGTCTTTGCCCTCGGCGCGACCAGCTGGAAGATCGAGGACATCACCCACGACCGGGTCCTGGTCTCCCCCGCCTTCGGCCAGCCCGGAAAGCTCCCGTTCTGGAAGGGCGATTCCCTCGGCCGCCCGGTGGATCTGGGCCGCGCCCTCGGCGCGTTCGTCCGTGAGCTGTCCGCGTCCGACGTCGGGCCCGCCACGGAACGCTGCAAGGCGAGCGGCCTGGACGACTTCGCCGCGAACAACCTGATCCAGTACCTCGCCGAGCAGAAGCTGGCCACCGAGGTGGTCCCCAGCGACACCACCCTCGTGGTGGAGCGCTTCCACGACGAACTCGGCGACTGGCGGGTGGTGCTGCACAGCCCGTTCGGCATGCCCGTGCACGCGCCCTGGGCCCTCGCCGTCGGGCAGCGGCTGCACCAGCGGTACGGCATGGACGGTTCCGCTATGGCCGCCGACGACGGCATCGTGCTGCGCGTGCCCATGATGGAGGACGAGCCTCCCGGAGCCGAGCTATTCATGTTCGACCCGGAGGAACTCGAACAGATCGTGACGGCGGAGGTCGGCGGCAGCGCCCTCTTCGCGTCACGTTTCCGCGAGTGCGCCGCCCGCGCCCTGCTCCTTCCCCGGCAGACCCCTGGTAAGCGGCAGCCCCTGTGGCAGCAGCGGCAGCGCTCCGCCCAGCTGCTGGATGTCGCGCGGAAGTACCCGACGTTCCCGATCGTCCTCGAGACCGTCCGGGAATGCCTGCAGGACGTCTACGACCTCCCGGCCCTGAAGGACATCGCCGCCTCCATCGAGCGGCGCGAACTGCGGATCGTGCAGACCACCACCCAGCAGCCCTCCCCCTTCGCCAAGTCCCTGCTGTTCGGCTACGTCGCGCAGTTCCTCTACGAGGGCGATTCGCCACTGGCCGAGCGCCGGGCCGCTGCCCTGGCGCTGGATTCGACCCTGCTCAACGAGCTCCTGGGCCGGGTGGAACTGCGCGAACTGCTCGACGCCAAAGTCATCGACGCCACCGAACAGGAGCTGCAGCGGCTCGCCCCGGACCGGAAGGTGCGCGGCCTGGAAGGGGTCGCGGACCTGCTCCGCCTGCTCGGTCCGCTGACCCCGGCGGAAGTCGCCGCCCGCCTCGAACCGGCGGTGGAGCCGTCCGCGCCCGGACCGGCGGCGGAGCCGTCCGCGCCCGGTGATTCCACCGCTGCCGTGCCCGTGGTTGGCCTGGTCGAAACTCCGGTCGCCGCAGCCCACCTCGCGGCCCTCCAGCGGGCCAACCGCGCGATCAAGGTGAACATCGGCGGCGTCGAACGCTATGCGGCGGTGGAGGACGCCGCCCGCCTGCGCGATGCCCTCGGCGTACCCCTGCCAATGGGTGTCCCGCTGGCCTTCATCGAGCCGGTCGCGGACCCGCTGGGCGATCTCGTCTCGCGCTACTCCCGCACGCACGGGCCCTTCACCTCCGCCGAAGCCGCAGCCCGGCTGGGACTCGGCGTCGCCGTCGTCGGCACGGCCCTCAAGCGGCTGGCCGCGGACGGCCGTGTGGTGGAAGGCGAGTTCCGCCCGCACGCTTCGCCCCCAGGCCCGACTCCGGATGCGTCAGCCGCCGGGACTTTCGACGCCGACGCACGTCACGCCGCGCCGGTGGCCCCTTTGCTGGCCGGGGTCAGCGAGTGGTGCGACGCCGAGGTCCTGCGCAGGCTCCGCCGCCGCTCGCTCGCCGCGCTGCGTGCCGAGGTGGAGCCAGTCGATGCCACCGCTTATGGCCGGTTCCTGCCCGCCTGGCAGAACGTCAGGACCCCCGGAAAGCGTAGCCAGTCCGCGCTGCGGGGACTGGACGGCATCATCACCGCCGTCGACCAGCTCTCCGGCGTGCCGATTCCGGCCTCGGCGTGGGAACCCCTGGTCCTGTCCAGCCGGGTGGCCGACTACCAGCCGGCCATGCTCGATGAGCTGATGGCCGCCGGCGAGGTCCTGTGGTCCGGCGCCGGTTCGCTGCCCGGCAATGACGGCTGGGTGAGCCTGCACCTGGCGGATTCCGCCGAGCTGACCCTGAACCCTGCGGTTTACTTCGAGCCCGGCGACGCGCAGCAGCGGCTTCTGGACCACCTGCGCAACAACGGCGGCGGTTACTTCTTCCGCCAGCTGACAGAGATCGCGGGCGGCATGGACGCCGTGCTGAGCGACCAGGACGTCGTCTCCGCGCTGTGGGACCTGGCCTGGGCCGGACTCATCACCGGCGACACGTTCGCTCCCGTCCGCGCCCTGATCGCGGGCGGCCACACGGCCCACCGGCAGGTCGCACGCGCCCCGCGGGCCAGGGCGCCGCGCATGAGCCGGCTGGGACGCGCCCACGGGACGGGCCTGCTGGGTTCACCCGGGCTGACCGGCGGCCGCTACGGATCCGCCACCGGCACCGCACCCACTCCCCCGCTGGCCGCAGGCCGCTGGTCCGCACTGCCGGCCCCCGAGCTGGACCCCACCATCCATGCCAGGGCCACCGCGGAACTCCTGCTGGACCGGTACGGGGTGGTCACCCGCGGCTCGGTCATGGCTGAGAACATCCTGGGCGGGTTCGGCCTGATGTACAAGGTGCTGGCCCGGCTTGAAGAAGCGGGCCGGTGCCGCCGCGGCTACTTCATCGAGCACCTCGGCGCGGCCCAGTTTGCAGTGCCGGCCACGGTAGACCGGTTGCGCTCGTACGCGGAGGACACCCAGCTCCACAAAGCCGAACCGGCAGCGCTGGCCCTCGCCGCCACGGACCCGGCCAATCCCTACGGTGCGGCCCTTCCCTGGCCGGCCCTCAACGTCGAAGCCGGCACGGGCCACCGGCCCGGGCGGAAGGCCGGCGCCCTGGTGGTGCTGGTCGACGGCGCCCTGGTGCTCTATGTGGAACGCGGCGGAAAAACCCTGCTCGCGTTCAGCGACGACACCGAGGTCCTGGCCGCCGCGGGCGCCGCTCTGGTGGGCGTGGTCACCCGCGGTGCGGTGGACAAACTGATCATGGAAAAAGTCAACGGCCACGGCATCCTGGACACGCCGGTCGCTGCCGCGCTGGCCCATGCGGGCGCCTACTCCACCCCGAAGGGGCTGAGAATCCGTGCCTGAGGGCGACTCCGTGTTCCGCGCGGCCGCGCAGCTGCACGCGGCGCTGGCCGGCCGCCAGCTCATCTCGACCGACTTCAGGGTTCCCCGTTTCGCCACGCTCAAGCTCGGCGGCTGGACCGTGGAGGAAGTGGTCCCGCGGGGCAAACACCTCCTCATGCGGCTGCAGGGGCCGGCACAGCCCGGCAGGACCGGCCCTGCGGAACCGGACCGCCTGACCATCCACTCGCACCTGAAGATGGAAGGAACCTGGCAGGTGTACCCGCCCGGGGGGCGCTGGCGAAAGCCTGGTTTCACCGCCCGGTGTGTGCTGCGCACGGCCTCGGCGGACGCCGTCGGGTTCTCCCTGGGCATTCTTGAGGTGGTCCGCACCTCCGACGAAGAATCCGTTGTGGGGCACCTTGGTCCGGATCTGCTCGGTCCGGACTGGGACCTGGCCGAGGCGGAGCGGCGGATCCGCACCGCGCCGGACGTGCCGATTGGCGTCGCCCTGTTGGACCAGCGGAACTTGGCGGGGATCGGCAACATCTACCGCTGCGAGGCGTGCTTCCTCGCCGGCGTGCACCCCGGCCTGCCCGTTTCAGCCGTCCTTGACCTGGCCGCCATCCTTACCGACGCCAAGACGCTGCTCGAGGCCAACCTGGGCGCGGGCCGCCGGACCACCGTCCTGAATCCGCGCGGCAGGCCGGTGGGCCGGACGTCGGGACTGCCCGGCTACTGGGTCTACCGGCGGGACCACCAGCCGTGCCTGAAGTGCGGGACGCCGGTGCGCCGCGGGGTTCTGGCCAGGGACACCGGTGCGGAGGAGCGGGACATCTACTACTGTCCGATGTGCCAGCCGATGCCGGGCACCAACCCGAGCCTGGCATCGTGACGCTCGTGACGCGGCAACACGCCTGCGACGCGCCAATTACCTGAGGCCACCCGAATTCCGGTGTCGAGCAGCGATCTGCGCGTCGCGAAGGAATTCCCGCGTCATCAGCGTGCGGCGGCGGGATCGGCCGCCACCACCGCAGGCTTGGGCTCCTTCGCTTCCGGCACCGTGAACCGCGGCAGCAGGAGCTGGACCAGCGGTCCGATCGCCAGGGCGTACAGCACGGTGCCGACGCCGACGGAGCCGCCGAGCAGCCAGCCAGCGGCCAGCACGACGACCTCGATGCCGGTCCGGGAGGTCCGCACCGACCAGCCGGCGCGCCGTGCAAGTCCTGTCATGAGCCCGTCGCGTGGCCCGGGCCCCAACCGGGCGCCGATGTAGCAGGCCGTCGCGACGCCGTTGAGCAGGATGGCTCCGGCAAGCATCCCGATCTGGCCGCCGAGGTGCGCGAACTCCGGTATCAGCGCCAGCCCGACGTCGGCGAAGACGCCCACGAGCACGGCATTGCAGAGCGTCCCGATTCCGGGCCGCTGCCGGAGCGGGATCCACAGGAGCAGCACCAGGAAGCTGACGATTACCACAACCGTGCCGATGCTGAGCCCGGTCTTGACCGCGAGGCCCTGGTGGAACACGTCCCAGGGGTCCAGGCCCAGCCCCGCGCGGATGAACATCGCCAGGGAGAGGCCGTACATGGCGAGGCCGATAAGGAGCTGAAGGAGCCTGCGGGTCATCATGCAAACCATCCTGCCGCACAACTGGCCTTGTAATCCATAGCCAGTTTGAGATACTGGCTCTATGCCAGGCTCCGTGACCCCAAGCTCCCTCGCCCGTCTGCTTGGCGATTGGAATCTCGGCGCCGGCCCCGCCTACCGCGAGCTGGCCGACGTCGTCCGCCTGCTGGTCCTCGACGGCCGCATCCCGCTCGATATGGCGCTTCCCAGTGAACGGGCCCTCGCGGCGGCGCTCGGACTCAGCCGCACTACCGTGACCGCCGCTTATGCCCGGCTGCGCGAGCAGGGCTTCCTGAGCACCGGCCAGGGCAGCCGGGCCCGGACCTGCATCCCGCACCAGGGATCGCGGGGCAGCCACCCGGACGGGGCCTCGAACCTCAGCGGTGCCCCCGGCCTGGCCGTTCCGGCCGGGATCCTCGACCTCGCGTACGCCTCGCTGCCCGCCAGCGGGGAGGTGGTGCACCGGGCCTTCGCCGCAGCCCTCACGGAGCTGCCGGCGCTGCTGCCCGGTTTCGGCTACGACGCCCTCGGCGTGGGACCGCTCCGCGAAGCGATCGCCGCCCGGTATACCGCGTCCGGCGTGCCGACCACTGCGCACCAGATCCTGGTTACCTCGGGCGCCCAGCACGCCCTGAACATCATCCTGCGCACGCTCGCGGGCCGGTCGGACAAGGTCCTGGTGGAGCACCCCAGCTACCCGAATGCCCTCGATGCCATCCGCGCCGCGGGCTGCCGGCCGGTTCCGGTGGCCATGCCGGCGGCCAGCCCGGACAGGCAGCCGGGTTTCGGGCCGGGGTGGGACCTGGCGGGGATCGAGGCCGCACTGCGGCAGCAACGGCCCGCCATGGCGTACGTCGTCCCGGACTTCCACAACCCGACCGGACGGCTCATGTCCGATCCC
Source organism: Arthrobacter sp. SO5 (assembly GCF_020532805.1). Taxonomy (GTDB): domain Bacteria; phylum Actinomycetota; class Actinomycetes; order Actinomycetales; family Micrococcaceae; genus Arthrobacter. Next base: position 7,569 of record NZ_MQTQ01000040.1, read on the forward strand.
CAGCGGCGCGCTCTTGTCCGGGCTGCGGCCGCGTCCGGGACCGTGCTGGTAGTGGACGAGACGCTGCGGGAGCTGAACCTCGACGGCGCCGCCGCCACGCCGGTGGCAGCGTTCAGTCCCGCCGTCGTCTCCATCGGCTCGCTGAGCAAATCGCACTGGGCCGGGCTGCGCACCGGCTGGATCCGCGCGGGCGAACCGCTCATCCAGCGCTTCGCCGCGGCCCGGTCCACCATGGACCTCGGCGGCCCGGTGGTGGAACAGCTCGCCGCGGCCCACCTGGTCAGCGCCCTCTCCGAGCCGCTCCCGGCCCGGCTCGCCGCCCTCCGCGAGAACCGGGACATCCTGCTGGCCCTCATCGCGGACCATTTGCCGACGTGGCAGAGTGAACGGCCCGCCGGCGGCCTGTCTGTCTGGTGCCGGCTGCCGGCCCCCATCAGCACCGCCCTGGCCGTGATCGCCCCGGACTTCGGCATCCGTCTCGCGGCCGGTCCACGGTTCGGCCTGGGCGGAGCCTTCGAGCACTACGTCCGGGTACCGTTCACCCTGCCTCCCGAACAGCTCGAAACCGCGGTGCGGGCCCTGCGTTCGGCACAGGACCGGCTGTCGGCCGCTCCGCAGCTGCGGCGCAACCTTTCGGCCGCGCCGGCCGCGGCCATCGCCTGAGCGTGCACACGTCCCAACGACGCGTGTTTTTCCCTGCGCTGCGCAAACGCCCTGGCGACGCCCGAATCCGGGTGTCGACAGGGCTGGTCCGCGTCGCCGGGCAGGTTGCGAGTCGCGAGTCGCGAGTCGCGAGGCTACGCGTAGACCTTCTCGAGGAACCCGCTCCAGGCCTTTGCCGTGGTTTCGGAGTTCCCGTGGCCGCTGAAATCGTGGACGGTCATGCCCACCGGGGCACCGAAGGCATTGCGGCCGAAGAAGCGGTACAGGGCGTCCGGGGACCGCAGGCCCAGGAAGTTCTCGTTGGCGAAGTCCACCTCGCCGGAGAGCCGCCCCACGCCGTCGAGCTCCAGCTCCACGGTGCTCCCCGGTGCCGCACCCTCCACGCCCAGCGCCTTCTTGAGCCGGGCAAAGCCGTCGGGGGTCTTCGAGGCCGCCGGCGCCTGGACGTCCGTGAAGACCACAGGCGTGCCGTCGAAGTACTTCAGATACTGGCCCAGGGTGTGCAGGTAGAACTCGGTGTGCTTGCTGGCGCCGTCGTACTGCTCGTCCCAGTTGTCCGCGAAAATGCCGCTGTGCACGTAGTGCAGGCTGGTTCGGCCGCCGTCGAGCGGTGCCAGCACGTGCTCCAGCTGGTTGAACCAGCCGTCCGGGCCGTCCATCCGGGAGACCAGGCGGGTGGGGTATTCGTTCACCGTTTTGACGTCCGGCCACTGGTCCGTGGGGAACATCCAGGCCGGGGTGTCCTGCGTGACCGCGTTCCAGACCCGCTCCGGGGTGCCCGGGAGTTCGGTGTCGTAGACGATCTCGAAGTTCCGTTTGTCAGTCATTGTCCTGCTCCTTTGCTGATGGGGTTGTCGGTGAGGTCTTGAGTGCCGGTCCTTTGAGGGCGGGGTGGAGTGCAACGACGAGGCGGTGCCTGCGCCCGCCGCCCGCCGGGTTGTCCGCCGTGGCGGTGGCGCCGCCGTCGTACTTGTCCACGAGCCGGGCGACGGCGGTGCCGAGCTCAGCGGCAAAAGCGGCCCGGTCCGCGGCCGTGCGGAAGGTGACTTCTCCATCGATGGCGAAGGTGGCGAGCTTCTGCTTGGCCGCGGCGGCCCCGGCAATGAGCTGGCCCATCTCCTGGACCATGCGGCCGGCGAGCGCGAGGAGCCAGAAGGCGGAGAATTTGTCCGTGAACCGGTGCGGATCAGGGGCCACGGACGCGAGGGCCGCCGGGGAAATCAGGTAGGAGGCCGCCGTCGCCCGAAGGATGCGCTCGGTGACGTTGCCCTTGCGCCGCTCCTCGACCAGTTCGACGAGCCCGTGCCGTTCCAGCGCCTTCAGGTGGTAGTTCACCTTCTGCCGGGGCAGCCCCACCTTGGCGGCGAGCTGGGTGGCCGATCCGGGTTCGGCCAGCTCCAGCAGGATCCGGGTCCGAATGGGGTCCAGCGAGGCCTCCGCCGCGGCCGGGTCCTCGATCACTTCGATATCCAACATGTTCCCAGCTTGCCGACCGACAGTTTTATTTGTCAAGAACTTTTCTACCGTCGGTTGGTGCCGGGTGCGCCGAGGTCGCCGGAAGCGTGCCTGCTCGCCGGAGGTTTACGGCGAGCCCGCACGCTTCCGGCGAGTTGAAGGCCACGTCCGCCCGCAAGCTAGCCCGCAAGCTAGCCCGCAAGCCCCGGCAAGTAGAATGGACCGGTGATGCAATCCCCCCTCCCCGTGCGCGACGGCGTCAACGCGACACGCCTCCGACTCCCGGACGAAGGACCCTGGGACACCGCGATGGACTACATGATGCACCGCTGGGGCCACATCGATCCGCAAGGCATCGAGGACCGGTTCGACTCCGGCGAGATCGTGGGCGAGGCCGGCATCGCCCTGAACCGCACTACGCCGCTGCGCAAGCACACCTTCATCTGGTACTACCGCACCCTGCCGCCGGAAACCCGGATCCCCGTGGAGCTGAACATCCTGCACCAGGACGATCACCTCCTGGTCGTGGACAAGCCGCACTTCCTGCCCACCACCCCCGGCGGGACCTACATCCAGGAGTCCGCGCTGGTCCGGCTCCGGAACCAGCTCAAGCTGCCGGACCTGATCCCGATGCACCGACTGGACAGGATGACGGCCGGTATCCTGCTGCTCTCCACCAACCCCGAAACCCGGGGCAAGTACCAGGTGCTCTTCGAAAAGCGCCAGGTCCGGAAGGAGTACGAGTGCGTGGCCGCGGCCCACCCGGCCCCCGGGCACCCCGCCGTCGACTTCCCCGTGGTGGTGCGGAACCGGATGACCAAGTCCCGAAGCTACCTGCTCGCCGAGGTCATCGCGGGCGAGCCCAACGCCGAGACCAGGATCGAGCGGCTCCGGACGTTCGACGCCGGGCCCGCCGACGCGGCCGATGCGGCCGACGGCGGACTCCCGCACCGGGCGCTGTACCGGCTCGAGCCCCACTCGGGGAAGACCCACCAGCTCCGCGTGCACATGGCCTCGCTCGGCCTGGGGATCGTCAATGACGCGTTTTATCCGGAGCTGCTGGACAAGGCCCCTGATGACTATTCCCGGCCGCTCCAGCTGCTGGCCCGCGGCATCCGTTTCAGCGACCCCATCACCGGCACCGACGTCGAGTACCGCAGCGGCCTGGAGCTCAGCGAAGTCCGCTAGTCCAACAGGCCGGGGAGCATCCCGCCGCCGGGACGGCCGCGGCCACGTCGCGGGCCGGGGAATCGAAGGAAATGCGGTACCTTGTGCCCATGGACTTGGGAAATGCGGACAGCTGGGGTACCGCGCTCTATTTCTGGATCATCCCTTTCGTCATGGGCGACGCCATCTTCCCGCCGGTCCCGTCCGAGATGCTGGTCATCACGGGCGGCGCCTTGTCGGTCGACGGACGCGTCAACCCCTTCTTCATCGTGATCCTGGCCGCGTTTGCCTCCTGGCTCGGCGACATCCTGGTGTTCCAGCTCTTCAAACGGCGGCTGAGCCACGTGTTGGACCGCTGGAAGTGGGGCCTGCGGTTTCACGCGGCAGTGCACTCGGCGATCGCGAAGGCAGGCCGGTCCTCCACCTACGGTGCGATCATCGGTCTCCGCTTCATCCCCGGCGGCCGGCTGGCGACGACGGCCGCGGCTGGCATCGCCAACGTCTCGACGCGTGGATTCAGCCTCTGCGCGGCCCTTGGTGGCCTGCTCTGGGCAAGCTGGTCGGTCGGTCTCGGCTATCTCACGGGCGCGGCCACCGGGCTGCCGTTCTGGGCCAGCTCACTGATCGGCGTCGGCGTCGGCGTGGTGATCGGCGCCGTCGTGGGCGTGATCGTGACGCGGCGCAGGGGAAGCCGCTCCCCCGTCGTGGACGGGCCCGAGGAAGAACTGGACTTCTGAGGCCGGCGGTCCGCGCCTAGACCGGCGCCCAGCGGCCGCGGTTCCGGCGGAGGACCGTGAGGTTTCCGGTTACCGCAACGCGCTCGACGGCGTCGCGCATCATCGCTGCCGACGCCCGCGCCTGGCTGTTCTCGCCGCTGTAGGAGGTGGGCTCGACCAGGAAGCGCAGGTTCAGCTGCGGCACCCCGCCGGCGAGCTCCAGCTGGTTTGCCTCGACGTGGTGCCGCGTCTGAAGCGCCTCCACGGCCGCAGCCATTACGGCCTCCGGCGGGTTGCCCGGCTTGAGTCCGGTGATCTTCAGTCTGGTCTGGAACGACGGCATCGAACAACACTATCCGCGCCGGGCAGCCGGCCGGTTACCCGGTGTTGCGGAGGCCCGCGGCGACACCGTTGACCGTGATGAGCATGGCGCGCTGCAGCCGCTCGTCGATCTCGGCACCGGACGGGCCGCCCGCTGCTTCGGCCCGGACGCGGCGCAGCAGCTCCACCTGCAGGTAGCTGATCGGATCGAGGTACTGGTCCCGGATTTCCAGTGAGCGCTTGAGCGTCGGCTGGGCATCGAGGAGCAGCGCCTCGCCTGTGAGGCGTTGGACTTCGGTGACCGTGAGCTCGTATTCGGCCCGGATGGCACGGAAGAGGTGGTGCAGCTCCTCAGGAACGAGGGTGGAGACGTAGTAGCCGGCAATGTCCAAGTCCGTTTTGGCGAGGGTCATTTCCACGTTGGAGAGCACCGAGCGGAAGAAGTGCCAGCCCTCCATCATTTCCACCAGGCGGGCCGAATGCCCGGCCTCCCGGGCCGCCTTCAGGCCGGAACCCACACCGAACCAGCCCGGAACGATCTGCCGCGACTGGGTCCAGCCGAACACCCACGGGATGGCCCGCAGGCCTTCGAGCCCGGCGCCGGAATCGGGCCGCTTGGACGGGCGCGAGCCGATGTTCAGCGAGCCCAGCTGCTCTACCGGGGTGGAAGCCATGAAGTAGGCGGGCAGGTCGGGATCATCGATCAGGGTGCGGTAGCGGGCGAAGGCGGCATCGGAGATCGTCTCCATGACGTGCCCGTAGCGCTCCCGCTGGTCCTCCGAGGTGCGCGGTGTGCGGTGCAGAGCCGAGCCCTGCATGACCGCGGCGAGCGAAAGTTCAAGGTTTTCCCGTGCCAGCTCGGGCAGCGAGTACTTATCCGAGATGACCTCGCCCTGCTCGGTAAACTTGATTTCGCCTTCCAGCACGCCGTTGGGCTGGGCCATGATGGCGTCATAGGTCGGCCCGCCGCCGCGGCCCACGGAGCCGCCGCGGCCGTGGAACAGGCGGACGCGGACGCCGTGTTTCGCCGCGACGTCGCGCATTTTGCGCTGGGTCTTGTGGATCTCCCACTGGCTCGTCATGACCCCGGATTCCTTGTTGGAGTCCGAGTAGCCGAGCATGACTTCCTGCACGTCACCGCGCAGCCGCACCAGCTCGCGGTAGGAGGCATCGGAAAGCAGCCGGTCCACGATCGCCGCCGAGCCGCGAAGTTCCTCCACGGTCTCCAGCAGCGGAGCGAAGCCGATCCTGGCGTAGGGCGCCGCGCCGAAGAGGCTCACCAGTCCGGCCTCGCGGGCCAGTACGGCAGCGGCGAGGACATCGTCCGCACCGCGGGTCATGGAGATGATGTAGGTCTCGATCACGTCGGGGCCGTAGGTGCGCAGGGCCCGCCGGATCTCGCGGAAGACGTCGTACGTTCCGTTCGCGACGCCGTCGAGCTTAATCGGGTGGCCGGAGAGCGGTCGGCGGGAGGCAAGCTCGGACCCCAGCACCTCCAGGCGCTCGGCGCGGCTCAGCTCCGCGTACCGGACGCCGGGGCCGCCCAACCGGTCCATCAGCTGCCCGACGGCGTCGTGGTGCTGGTCGGCGTGCTCGCGGATGTCGAGGGTGGCCAGGTGCAGGCCGAACGAGGCGATGGCGCGGCGGACCCGGGCCAGGGCGCCGTCGGCGGCGAGCCCGGCGTGGTGGTTCCGCAGGGACCGTTCCAGCAGTCCCAGCTCGGCGAGGAGCTCCGCGGTGGCGGTGTAGTCGCGGCCGGGCTCATGCGCGGATCCGGCGGCAACCCGCCGGCCCGTGTTGAGCAGCTTGGCCTTGATGCAGGTCAGTTTGAGCCGGTACGGCTCCTGCGCGTTCAGCTCGAGGACCCTGCGGTCCAGGCCCGGCAGGTTGTTCAGGTCGACGTCGATCGAGTCCAGCAGCTCCGGATCCGCCCCGGCAAGGGCCGTCGAATTGGAGAGGATGGAGATGAGCCCGTCGATCAGGGTGATGCTGATCCGAACGGCGTGCTGGTTCTGGATCTGCAGGATCTCGCGGGTGACCGCCGCGGTGACGTTGGGGTTGCCGTCCCGGTCCCCGCCGATCCAGGAACCGAAGCGGATGGGCGCCTTCTCCGCGGGGAGGGTGACGCCGTGCCCGGCGAGGAGTTCGGAGAGATCCGTGAGCATTTCCGGCATGGCGTCGGTGAGGATGCCGGTGAGGTAGTAGATCGCGTTCCGGGCCTCGTCCACCGGGGTGGGCCGGACCTGGCGGAGCTCGTCCGTCTGCCACATCTGGTCGATCACTTCTGCGAGCTGGCGGTCCTGGCGGCGGCGCGCGGAGGTCCCCTCGGGGGTGGATTCGGCAAGGATGTCCGAGAGCCTGCGCACCTTGTCCAGCACGGATCGGCGGGAGGCTTCGGTGGGGTGGGCGGTGAAGATCGGCCGGACGTCGAGTTCGTTCACGACCTCCTGCAGCACGGACGCGCCGGCCTGGCCCGCGATCTCGTCCACTGCTTTGGCCAGCCAGCCGTCCTTCTCCTGGCGGGTGCGCAGCCCGCGGACGCGGTGGACCTGCTCGGCGGCGTTGGCGAGGTGGAAGTAGAAGGCGAACGCGCGGACCAGATCGGTGGCCTGCTCCAGGGGCAGGGAGCCGAGGAGTTCGCGGACCTGCGCGACGACGTCGTACGAGCTCCACGGCCCGGTGGCATCGGCGCCTCCCCGGGCGGCCTCCTTGGATTCCTTCGTCAGCAGGCGCACCTGCTCCACGAGGTCCAGGAGCTCGGTGCCGTGCTGGCGGACCAGGGACTCGCCGAGGAGGGTGGAGACCCGGCGGACATCGGCCCGGAGCTCGGAGGCGAGATCTGTGCCGGTATTCATTGCAGTGTCAGCCATGTCAACAGTCTTTCGAGGGGTCGGCGAGGCTCGTACACTGCGCTGGATACTGTGAGCCGGGTTACGTGTTCCTATGGGATGTTACCCGCAGCGTCGGCAGCTTGGGAATCCGTCTCAGCTAGTGTCAGGCTCGGCCGGGGGCCGGCCCGGCTCCGGCCCCCTAACGCCAACTGACTCGCAGCAGGGGCCGTTTTGGGCGCTCATAACGGCCCCTGCTGCGAGTCAGTTGGGTGAGGGTGTTAGCGGGCGATCTTGAAGTTGAACTCGCCGGTGCCCAGCGCGCCCCAGAGTCGCAGCCAGATCGGCAGGAGCATCTCGGTGCCGCGGGCCGTCGTGATGTCACCCAGGTCGATGATGTCCCGGTGGCCCAAGTCCGCCAGCAGGCCGGCCACCACCGTCTTGGCGTCCGCGTCGTTGCCGGAGACAAATACCGAGTGGTCGCCGCCGGCCACCCGCGACGGATCCACCATCACACTGGCGTTCATCGTGTTCAGTGTCTTGACCACCCGCGCGGCCGGGAAGGCCCGCTGGATCTGCTCGCCGAGGCTGTCCGTGTTCACCGGGTTCAGCGACGGCGGGAAGCCCTGGGAGAAGTCGAGCGGGTTCGCGATGTCGACGATGACCTTGCCGGCCAGGTTGGCGGCCCCGGCTGAAGTCAGCGCGTCCACGGAGCCGGTGCCGCTGGTGGCGTTGACCACGATGTCACTGCCGGCAGCGGCATCGGCGAAGCTGGTCAGTGAGATTCCGGCGTGCTCGGCATGCCACTGGGCAAACGGAACGCCGCCCATCGGGCCCGCCTCGGTCCGGGCCAGCGTGGCCTGCGGATCGCGGGTTCCGATGACGACGTCGTGGCCCAGCTTTTCGAGGGCCGCTGCAACGGCCGGGCCGACCGCGCCGGTGCCGAATACTGCAATTTTCATGAGGACCTCATTCAGGAAAGGGTTTCTTGGGTTGCACGGGTAGACAAGTCCGTCTACCGCTGGGCGAGACGCTATCAGACAGAACTGTCTACGGCAAGCCTCTTTTCAGCGCCCGTCAACGCCGGACAGATATTGAAATCTGTCAGCTCATTGTTCTATCGGAGGTCCGTGACAACTCCGGTCCTCGGCACGACGCGCCGGCGGGACGACTCGCCCCGGCCGCGGCGGTGCAGCGAGAGACCCGGAGATGGACAGACTTGTCTGTGTACGATGGTGGCATGACGCCGACAGCAGCCACCGCCCCGCGGGCTGCCCGCACCCCTGCCGGGCAGGCCAGGGAGAAGATCCTGTCCACGGCCTTCAGGCTCTTCTATGCCCAGGGGCTGCGCGCGGCAGGCATCGACACGATCATCGCCGAATCCGGGGTCGCGAAGGCCACGTTCTACAAGTATTTTCCGGCCAAGGACGATCTGATCCTCGCCTACCTGGAACTGGTCGACGGCGTCTGGACCGGGCAGCTTCACGCCGCCGCGGAGGCCGCCGGGCCGGACCCGGCCGCGCAGCTGGTGGGCCTGTTCGATGCCCTGACAACCGCCTGCCGGCGGGACGGCTACCGCGGCTGCGCCTTCATCAACGCCGCCGCCGAGTCCGCCTCCGGCACGCGTGTGCACGCACGGACCGTGGCGCATAAACAGCACGTCCTGGCGTGGATCCGGGGGCTGGCCGAACAGGCCGGCGCCCGGGATCCGGACCGGCTCGCACGCAGCCTCACCCTGCTGCTCGACGGCGGACTGGCCAGCGGGGTCCTCGACGCCGACCCCGCAGCCGCCGCAGCCGCCCGCTCCACCGCGGCGGAGCTCGTGGCCGCCAGCCTCAGCCGCCACGCGGCACCCTCACCGCACCGGCCCTGACGGCACCGGCCTTCGACGGCACCGGCCCTCACCGCAACGCCGGGGCAGTGCCGACGCAGCAGCCCAGCCGTGAGGCACTGTTTAACGGCGCCCTGAGCGCCGCCGAACATCCGGGAAATCTCCGGGTTCTTCGGCCTGCCGGTACTTCCGGGCAACTCTTTATTGACATACCTTGAGGTCTTGTTGACAACTTCTGTCAATACCCACTGCCGTCACTCTGGCGGTCAGCCTGCCTCAAGGAGCCCCCGTGAATACCGCCCCGCCTC
>NZ_MQTQ01000041.1:0-65391 GCF_020532805.1 Arthrobacter sp. SO5
GGTGCGGGGGCGGGGGCGTCCTCGGCGGAGTCCGGCGCGGAGGCCGGCGTGGAGTCCGGCGCGGAGGCGTTCGTACGACGAGGAAAGATCCTCATGGCGGGCCTTTCAGTGCCTAGCGTGTCAGAACGAAGAGCGTGGCTGGTGCGCGTCGTGCTTCGCCGCGGTCCAGAGAAGCGCACCCAACCCGAGTGTCACCGGTGTCCAGATCATGCGTTCCACAATGGACGGGGACGCGAGATTCATCAAGGCCCCCACGGCCATGAGGCCCGCCGTTCCGTACATCACCCGCCGCCGAAGGGCAGGCCCAGCCAACGGTGTTCCCGCTGCTGCTGCAAGCAGTATGTACGCCCCGGAGGCCACCGCGCTAGCTGTTCGCAACGAATCGGGCAGGACACCCGGATGTGCGCCGCCGTAGGCTGCCGTTCCCCAGGGCGCCCCGAGGGCGAGGGCGCCCTGGAAAGCGGCGACTCCGAGAAGAATTGCCGCCGCGGTCTTGCCGGCACGGCTGGCTGGAAGTCGAGCGGTCACACGCTGTACATCAATCACTGGCCCTGCTCCCGGTGTCGTCGCTATGTTTTTCTATCTTCCAGATACGGTATCTAACAGATAGACTAGCTCTGCCTGGACAGCCATGGCTAGCCGTTTGCTCAACTAATCTTCACGAAGGAGCCCCGATGGCGCGCTCGGACCAGACCCAGACCGCCGTGCTCGGCGCGCTCAGCATCATGCCGATGTCCGGCTACGCGCTGAGGGAAGAAATCAAGAACACCCTGGGTCACTTTTGGAGCGAGAGTTTCGGGCAGATCTATCCCGCCCTCGCGGAACTGCAGCGCGAAGGGCTGGTCAGGCGCCAGGACGATGTCAGCGGCCGATCCTCGCCCTACGACATAACCGCCGCTGGCACCGCCCGGCTCCTTGAACTGCTGTCCGAGCCGCCGCAGCACAACAAGCCGCGAAACGGGGTGCTCCTGCGCCTGTTCTTCGGCCGCCAGCTTGGTCCGGCGGCTTGCCGCCGGCTGATCCTCGAGGCCCGGGTTCAGGCCGAACAGCAACTGGCGTCCATGACAGCGGCCCGGGCCGAGCTGGCGGGAGGAGAGCTGGGTGCCAACATTCCTTATGCGCTGATCACCATCACCGCCGGCGAACACTCCGCCCGTGCCACCATCAGCTGGGCAACGGACGCCCTCGCCATCCTCGCCGACGCGGAGCATGCACCGGCCGCTTCATCGGACACGCCGGGCGGCACGCCGGCTACTCCGCCGGCTACTTCCCCGGCAATCGTGCCGGCCGCAGCGACGTAATCATTTTCCGAATGTCCTGGTATTCCTGCGTTCCTGCGTAGAGCTTCGCCTTCTCCAAATACGGCAGCGACGCGTCCCCGGGCGTCCGGTTGTTGTCCGGGTTGTACGTTCCGCCGAAAAAGGCTCCGCTCGGCGCCCAGAGGAACAAGTGAAACATGGGGCACGCCGTGGCGGCGGCCTCGTCGGGCACCAGTGTGATGCCATAGGCCGCGATGGTGGTCTGCGTGGGCCCCGGAGCAGTGTCATCTCCCCGGGACTCAAATACGTACCGCGGCCCGACGCCGTCGCCGACCCCTGGCTCGGACAGGGCAAGCATCGGCTCGGAATCGTAGACCTGGAACGGGAGCTTGTCGACGCATTCCGCGCCGGTGACGATGTTGGTCCGCAGGCTCGCCATAGGTTTGCCGGCGGCATTGACCACATCCACAAAATCACCGCTCAGCGGCATCTCCCCCGCCGCATCCGTGACACTCCAGCCATCGGGAAAATCGAAGGACAGCCCGGCCCGTGACGTGAACGTCAGCCATGCCGCCGACGGCGTGGCACCTGACGGCGTTGGCCCCGGCGCCGTCGGGGAGATGGCGGCAGTTGTACTGGGCGCCTGGCTCGGCGGGGCCCCGCTTGCTGCCGGCGGTGAGCCTGACCGCGAGCCCGGCGGCGCAGCCGGCAGAACACAGGCCGCCAGCAGCGTGGCAACGCCAAGGGCCAGAAACAGAGTGAAGGACGCCGTCGTCCGTCGCATGACGTCCTCCCCCTGGGACATGAAGTGGTGGGACCATCATCGAACTTTCCTCGGCGGATGGTAGGGACTTTGGACCCTTTTGGGCTGCCGGAGCTTGCCGTGACACTACCCACGTTGACAGGGCGCCGATTTCAGTTGCCAATGGCAAGCTTGCTAAAGCTTAAACAATGCAAGAATTCATCACCCCCGCAATGCCGTTCCTGGCCATGGTGCTCGCCGTAGCCGCGGGACTTGTCCTGTCCTGGCTGCTTCGCCGGATTGTGCTCAGGATCAACCGCAAGCAGGTGGCCCTGCGCGAGACGTCGCGGGTGGCCCGGCTTCCGTTGCGCTTTGCGCTCTGCCTGATCGGTGTCCGGATCGCCTTGGCCATGACCACTGACGACGTCGAATGGCGCCGCAACGTGGACCATGTGCTGCTCATCGCGCTCATCGCATCCCTGGCCTGGCTGGCGATTGCCGTTCTGCTCATCATCGAAACCATGGTGCTCACGCGCTACAGCGTGGATGTGGCGGACAACCGGCGCGCCCGGCGGCTGCGGACCCAGGTGATCCTCGCCCGGCGGATCGCCGTCGCCCTCATCGCGGTGGTCGCGCTGGGCAGCATGATGCTGACGTTCCCCGCGATCCAGGCCCTCGGCGCCGGGCTGCTGGCCTCCGCCGGCGTCATCTCGATCGTCGCCGGCCTCGCCGCCCAGACGTCCCTGGTCAACGTTTTCGCCGGCATCCAGCTCGCCTTCACGGACGCTATCCGGGTGGACGACGTCGTGGTGGTGCAGAAGGAATGGGGCCGGATCGAGGAGATCACCCTGACCTACGTGGTGGTCCACATCTGGGACGACCGGCGGCTGATCCTGCCCTCCACCTACTTCACCACCACCCCGTTCGAGAACTGGACACGGCGGCAGTCCGAGGTCATGGGCACCGTGGAATTCGACCTCGACTGGCGCGCCCCGGTCGAGGAGATGCGCACCGAGCTGAAGAAGGTCCTGGCCGGCACCGAACTCTGGGACGAGCGGGTGGGCATCCTGCAGATCACCGACGCGACGGCCGGGTTCGTCCGGGTGCGCATCCTTGTGAGCGCCGCGGACAGCACCTCGCTCTTTGACCTTCGCTGCCTGATCCGCGAGGAACTCGTCCTGTTCCTTCAACAGGGCCACCCGACGGCGCTGCCGCACGTCCGCATCGAATCGGCGCCACCCGCCGCGGCCGAGTCCCGTGCCGTCGGTACCAGGCGTCCCGGCAAGATCTCGGCCGCGGACGAGCAGCCCCGGCAGCACGCCGATCCGCACGATTCCCAGCTGTTCACCGGCTCTGTCGAGGCCGTGCAGCGCTCCCGGGCGTTCTCCGGTCCGGGCGAGGACGTGTTCGAGGACCGGGACAAAGTCATCGCCTCGCAAAACTAGGCGCAGCCGCACAAAACTAGGCGCAGCCGCACAAAACCGGCCGGGTCTTCCCTGCCTGCGGCCGGCGGTCAATAATCGGAGCCATGACCATTCCCCCGCTCCCCGAGCCTGACCCGTTCCCGCCCGAGCCAGTGCCGACGTCGCCCGAGCCGCAACCGGCCGATCCGTTCCCGCCCGAGCCAGGGCCGACGTCGCCCGGCCCGAGTCCTTCGCCGGACCCGCTGCCGATCCCGGGGCCGCTGCCGATCCCGGACCCCGGGCCGGTCCCGCCGCCGCCCGTTCCGCCGACTCCGGACCCCACCAGGTTCTGAGCAGCCCCGCTTGCGCTTAAAGCAACGCGGGGTCACTTACGGCCCATCCCGGGGTTCGAGATGGGCCGTAAGTGACCCCGCGTTGCATTGCCGGGGCGCCGGGGATCCAGCCGTGGCACCATGGATTTGTGACACGGGCACCTGCCCGCGCTCTCGGGGAACGCCCCGCAAATTGCCGACGCGAGGAACCATCATGACCGGTCCAACCAAGAAGTGGCTGCTCGCCTACGCGGTTGCCGCCGTCATCTTCGCCGGCCTCGACGCCGTCTGGATCACCACCGTGGCAAACAATCTATACAAAAGCCAAATCGGTGATTTGCTCGCGCCCAGCTTCAACCGCCCGGGCGTCGTCCTGTTCTACGTCGTCTACGTGGTGGGCATCGTGCATTACGGCGTCCGACCCCACGACCCGCGGGCCTCGCTTCGGAGCCGGGTGGCCGGAGCGGCGTTGTTCGGTTTCTTCACCTATGCAACCTGGGCGCTGACCGCGTTCGCCATCCTCAAGGACTTCCCTGCTGTGGTGGCCGTGACCGACATCGCTTGGGGCGCCGGGGTGTGCAGTGCCGTAACAGCCCTCACGGCCACGATCCTTCGGCTGCATAAGCCTGTGCCCGCAGCGTAAGATCCCCCAGGAGAACCCACGGGGATCCTCCCGGGGAATTTGACGCCGCCGATGAGCTAACGCGGACCGTTGCCCGCGGCAAAGAAGCTGGCTAGAGTGGTCTGGTCGCCGCCGCCCTTTGGCTGACCCGCGGCCCTCCATCCCCCTCTGGTTCAGGAGATCCCCATGGAAACACGCACCCTCGGTTCGCTCACCGTCTCGGCCCTCGGCCTGGGCTGCATGGGCATGAGTGAGTTCTACGGCCAGGGCGACGACCGCGAGTCCGTCGCAACAATTAATGCCTTTCTCGATGCCGGCGGGACCCTGCTGGACACCGCGGACATGTACGGCCCCTTCACGAATGAACAGCTCGTGGGCGGGGCCATCGCCGGCCGCCGCGACGGCGTCGTGCTGGCGACCAAATTCGGCAACGAACGCCGCGAAGACGGCTCGTGGGTGGGCATCAACGGCAGGCCCGAATATGTTCGCGCGGCCTGCGATGCCAGCCTGCAGCGCCTCGGCGTGGACCACATCGACCTGTACTACCAGCACCGGGTGGACAAAACCGTGCCGATTGAGGAGACCGTCGGCGCCATGGCCGAGCTGGTCCAGGCCGGCAAGGTGAAGCATCTGGGACTCTCCGAAGCCAGCGCCGACACGGTCCGCCGCGCCCACGCCGTGCACCCGATCGCGGCCCTGCAAACCGAATATTCGCTGTGGGAGCGCGAGCCGGAGACCAAGATCTTCCCTGTGCTGGCCGAGCTTGGCATCGGTTTTGTCCCCTACAGCCCGCTGGGCCGCGGCTTCCTCACCGGACAGCTGCGCAGCGAGGAGGACTTCGCCGAGGACGATTTCCGCCGCCACTCCCCGCGCTTCCACGGCGAGAACTTCACCCGCAACCTGGAACTGGTGGACCGCGTCACCGGGCTTGCCCGCGAGAAGGGCTGCACCCCGGCCCAGCTGGCCCTCGCCTCGCTGTTGGCCCAGGGTGAGCACATCGTACCGATCCCGGGTACCAAGAAGCGCGAGCGGCTGCGTGAGAACCTGGGCGCCGTCGACGTCGAGCTCTCCGCCGGCGATCTGGCCCTGCTCGATGAGCTGGCTCCGGCCGGTGCCGCGGCGGGTGCGCGCTACCCGAACATGGGCACCATCGACGTCTGAACAGCAACGCGGGGTCACTTAGCGCCCATCCGGGGGCTCCCGATGGGCGCTAAGTGACCCCGCGTTGATTTAAGGGTGCGGGACGGACTTCTCCGGAGCCTGATCGATCTCGGCCAGCAGCCGGGCGGACCGCCATTCCCTCCCCCGCCCGCGACGCGCAAAAGACCCCTCGACGCCGGAATTCCGGTATCGAGGGGTCTTTTGCGCGTCGGCAGGAAAAAAGCGCGTCGCCAGCTACAGCAGGGTGATGTCGCGGGTCCGGTGATCGTAGTGGATGACCAGCGGGCCCCCGGAGTGGCGGACCTCGTGGTTGGCGCCGTCGAAGGCTCCGAACGCGCCGTAGTTTTCCTCCCAGGACCGGTCGAGGGCAATTTTGAAGCTATAGGAGCCGGCGGGAAGGTCCGCCGAGATCTTCCACAGCTGGTCCACGAGGTCCAGTTCCATCTGGGCTTCGTCGTACTGCGGCGCCCAGTTTGCGGGCGCGCCCAGCAGGATGTTGAAGTCGCCGGCAACGGCGACGGCGTCCGGCTGGTCTACGGTCTGGACGCTGCTGGTTTGGGCAACAGCCTCAGCGGCAGGCGCGGCGACGGCGGGTGCCTCGGCGGGTGCCTTGGCGGGTGCCTTGCTCTGCCGGATGGCCTTGGCGACGGGCGCAACCGCGTCCTCGACCAGTTTGGTGGCCTTGTCGGCCACCTTCGCTGCAACCTTTGCGGCCTTGGAGGGTACGTCCTCTGCGGCAGCGGCCTTCGGTGCCGGCTTGCCGGCGGGCGCCTGCGGCAGCGGCGTGTCGGCGGGAACGGGAGTTCCGGCGTCGAGCGCTGCGGCGAACGCGGCAGGGTCGGCGAACGCGACGGTGGCGCGCTGGCCGTCCTCGGTGATGGTCCAGCCCGAACGGCCCTTGACCAGCCAGCCGGCCTTGACCAGCTTCGCCGTGGCGGTGGTCAGTGTCTTGTGGCCGCGGGGAATGCCGCCGCCGAGCAGCTCACGCTCAAACTCGTTGAGCGGAACGCGGGCGATTGCCTCGCCGAGCACCGCTCCGGCGTTCAGTTTCTCATCCGTCCACACGCCCTCGGCGAGGACGTCCAGTACGGCCTTAAGTCGAAGGGTGGTGTTTTCGGCAGTGTTCGCGCCCATGGGTCTCCTCTAGAAGCAATTGATCCACCTGCATTTTGCCAAGGATGGTCGAGTTTCCGCGAGTCAGCAACGGTTAACTCTGTGTGTCGTGACCCACTATGACAGCCCAATCGGGTGTCCGCGAGGGTTGAACTCCCCGTACTCGTCAGTAGGAAATACAACGCGGGGTCACTTACGGCCCATTCCGTGGTCCGTCATGGGCCGAAAGTGACCCCGCCTTGCTTCCGAAGGCGCCGGCCGAGGCGCCGGCCGGCCACTCCCGGTTAGTCCCCGGCGCTCCATTGGGCCCCGGTCTCGGCCATATACGCGGCCACGGCGGCATCGATAGTGCGGTAAAAGTGGCGCGGATCGATCTGGCGGGTCAGTTCGTAGCGCTCGATCTTCATCCGGACCCCGTGCTTGAGTTCCGCGAACACCAGCGACGTGCCCTGCGCGTTCAGCTCGACGTCAAGTTCGAGCAGCACGTCCGAGGCGGTGGTGTCGACGTCGGTGATGGGTTCCGCGGCGATGACGATCCACCGAGGCTTGGGTTCGGCGCGTGCCAGCCGCCGGACATTCTCGCGGAACGGCCTGACGTTGGCGAAGAACAACGGCGCGTCGAAGCGGTAGACCACCAGGCCGGGCAGGTGCATCGCGTCGGGGTGGACGTGCACGTCATGAAAGCCCTCAATTCCCGGCACCCGCCCGATCACGGTCTCGTACGGCCACCAGGCCCGGCGGAAGATGTTGAGGACGGACAGCCCCACCGCAATGGCGATGCCCGGAAGGACCCCCAGCAGCGCCACCCCGAGGAAGGCCGCGATGGACAGGTAGAACTCCGTTTTGCGCTGCCGCCAGAGCCGCCGGGTGCCGGGGATATCGGCGAGGGATATTGAAGCGGTGATCACAATGGCCGCCAGGGCCGGCTGGGGCAGGTTCTGAAACAGTCCCGGCAGCAGCACCAGCATGAGCAGGATCAGCACGGCACCCGTCACGCCCGTCAGTTGGGTCTTCGAGCCGGAACGTTCCGCTACCGCGGTCCGGGAGCCGCTGGTGCTCACCGGGAAGCCCTGGAACAGGCCCGCGGCGAGGTTCGCCGCACCGATGCCGATCATCTCCTGGTTGCCGCGGATCTCCTCGCCGGAGCGCGCGGCGAACGACGACGCCGTCGAGATCGTGTCCGTCAAGGACACCAGCGCGATTCCGAGGGCGCCGGCGAACATCAGGGCGATGTCGGAGAACTCCAGATACGGGATGGTGAACGGGGGGAAGCCCTGCGGGAGTTCCCCGACGAGTGAGACGCCCCGGTCGGCGAGGCCGAAAAGCGACGTCGCCCCGATCGCGAGCACCACCATGATCAGCACCGACGGGACCTTGGGCAGCCAGCGCTGCAGCGCCAGTATCAACACAATCCCGGACACCCCGACGGCGGCCGCGGCAACCACCGCCTCGCCCCCGGCCAGTCCCTGGACGAAGCCGACGAGGTCCCCGAAAAAGCCTCCGCCGCTCACCGAGAACCCAAAGAGCTTGGGGAGTTGGCCCACCAGGATGGTGATCGCGAGGCCGTTCATGTAGCCGATCATCGTGGGCTTGGAGATGAGGTCAGCGATGAAGCCGAGCTTGGCGACGGACGCGAGGATCATGATGACGCCGACCATCAGGGCGAGCATCGACGCGAGCGCAACGGCTTTCTGCGGGTCACCGTCGGAGGCGACGAGCGGCAGGACGGTCGCGGCAATCATCGGCCCGAGAGACGAGTCCGGGCCCAGGACGAGGATGCGGGACGGGCCGAAGACCGCATAGGCGAGGAGGCAAAGCACGGTGGTGTACAGCCCGGTGATCGGGGGCAGCCCCGCCAGCTCCGCGTAGGCCATGCCCTGGGGAACCAGCAGCGTCGACAGGACGATTCCGGCGACGACGTCTTTGCCAAACCAGCTCTTCTGGTACGTCGCGGCGACGTCGAGTCCGGGCATCAGCTGGCGCAGCCGGCCCGTCCGCCGTTGTCCGGTCGTCGTCATAGGAGAACCCTGCCGGGCACCGGCGCCCGGCGCATCCTCCCCCGGGGGTGACCCTGAGCAGGCGGCGCTCCACGGAGCAACGCGGGGTCACTTACGGCCCATCCGGGGGCTCCGGATGGGCCGTAAGTGACCCCGCGTTGCTTGTTGCCTAGTGTCCGGAGGCCGCGCCCAGCCCCCCTTGCCGTTATAGGTGAAGTATGCTTCACTCATTGGACGGAGGGGAGTATCCCCTGAATGTCCCGTCGTCAGTACGGCCGACCCTGAGCGGCCCGGCGGGACAGGTCCCTAGGGGCCGGGAAAGACCTCCAGTTGGTGTGGACTGACTGGAAACGGGTGTTCCCTGATGAATGTTCCTTTTTGGGCCTGGTTGGCCGTTCTTGCCGTGATTATCCTCATGCTGGCCGTGGACCTGTTCGCGCACCGCAGGGCGCACGTCATCGGTGTCCGTGAAGCCGCGCTGTGGTCCGGGGTATGGGTCGCCTTCGGAGTCGGCTTCGGCGCCCTGATCTGGCAGATCTACGGTGCGGAGTTCGGCCAGCAGTACTTCGCCGGATACCTGATCGAGAAATCCCTCGCCGTGGACAACGTGTTCATCTGGGCGATCATCTTCACGTACTTCGCTGTACCGCGGGAATACCAGCACCGGGTGCTGTTCTTCGGGGTCCTGGGCGCCCTGGTCTTCCGCGGCATCTTCATCGCGGCGGGCTCCGCCATCATCGCGAGCGCCGGTTGGGTGCTCTACCTCTTCGCGGCGTTCCTTCTCCTCACCGGCTACAACATGATCCGCCACCGCAACGAACACCTCGACCCGGAAAAGTCCCGTGTGCTGCAACTCTTCCGCCGGCGCGTGCCCATGACGGACGACTTCCACGGACAGCGATTCCTGATCCGCAAGAACGGCGTCCTGCTGGCCACCCCGCTGCTGGCCGTCTTGGTCCTCATCGAGGTCACCGACATCATCTTCGCCGTGGATTCCATCCCCGCGATCTTCGCCGTCACCGACGAAGTGTTCCTGGTCTTCACCGCTAACGCCTTCGCCATCCTGGGCCTGCGGGCCATGTACTTCCTGCTCGCTGACCTGATCCACCGCTTCATCTACCTCAAGATCGGACTCGCGCTCGTCCTGATCTGGGTAGGCATCAAAATGCTCCTCAAAATCGACATCTACTACATCCCCACCCCGATCTCCCTGGCCGTCATCGCCACTATCCTCGGGGTATCCATCGGCGCGAGCCTCTGGGCCACCCGCGGCCAGGGCCGCAGGGAGACGGTGGGGCCGGCGCACCCCCCGTTCGGGACTGCGTCGGCCGAGGAGATCGCCGCCCTGGAATCACTGTGGCGCAAGCGCCGCGGCCCCGCAGCCCCGGCCGAGCCGGAGGCGGCGGCGCCGTCGGAAACCATGAGCAAGGAACAACCATGACAGCCTCCCCGCAGGAACCGGACAAGGGCCCGGAGCCGCCCTTGCTGCCGGCACCCACGCGTCCCACGTGGACCTTTCTCACGAACCACGGGCACGTCCTGCTTTCGGTGGCCGCCGACCCGCAATCCCGCATTGCCGATATCGCCGGGAGGGTCGGCATCACCCCGCGCTCAACCCTCCAAATCCTCAAGGACCTCGAAGACGGAGGATACGTTCACCGCGTCCGGAGCGGGCGGCGAACCAGCTATACCGTTGAGCCCCACCAGCATTTCCGTCACCCCGCAACCGCGGCCTGGGAAGTCGACGGGCTGATCGGCCTCTTCGCCGGCCCCTCGCCGTCGACCTGACCCGCGTTGCCCTATCAGACCTGACCCCCCGTTGCCCTATCAGTTTCGGCGCCCATCCGCCGGTTTTAGCAACCAGGAGTGATCAAGCAACTGAACGTTAGTGCCCGGACGCTGCCAGCTCGGCCAGCAGCTCGGCCTTGCGTTCCTCGCTCGCGAAGGAGGAACGGATCGAGTTCGCGGCCATCCGCACGCAGTCGAACTCGGACAGGCCAATCACGGATTTGAGCTGCGCGAAGTTGTCGTCCACGTAGCCGCCGAAATATGCGGGATCGTCCGAGTTCACGCTCACATTCAGGCCCGCTGCGAGCATTGCCGGCAGCGGGTGCTCCGTCAGGGTGTCCACGGCGCGGAGCCGGACGTTGGACAGCGGGCACACGGTCAGCGGCATCAGCTCCTGCACCAGCCGTTCCACCAGCTCGGGGTCCTCCATGCAACGGATCCCGTGGTCGATCCGCTCCACGTCAAGGAGGTCCAGCGCATCGATGATGTACGACGGCGGGCCCTCCTCCCCGGCGTGCGCGATCCGGCGCAGCCCGGCGTCCTTGGCCCTGGCAAACAGCCGCTGGAACATCGCCGGCGGGTTGCCCACCTCGGCCGAATCGAGGCCGATGCCCGCGATTGGCGCGTTCATGGCCAGCAGCTGGTCCAGCACCTCGAGCGCGGAGTCCTCGGAAAGGTCCCGCAGGAACGCGGCGATGAGCAGGGTGGAGATCCCGAACTCCTCACGGGAGGTTGCCAGCACCGAGGCCACCCCGTTGACGCAGGTCTCCAGGGCCACCCCGCGGGACAGGTGCGCCTGCGGGTCCAGCATGATCTCCGCATGCCGGACCCCGGCGAGCGCTGCCCGGGACAGGTAGGCCCGGGTCATGTCCGCGAAGTCCTGTTCGGTCTGCAGCACGGCCATGTTGGCGTAGTAGAGGTCCAGGAAGGACTGCAGGTCGGTGAATTCGTAGCGGGAGTGCAGCTCGTCCAGGCCGGCATACGGCAGCTGGATGCCGTTGCGTTCCGCGAGGGCGAAGATCAGCTCGGGCTCGAGGGTTCCCTCAATGTGCAGGTGGAGTTCCGCGACTGGCAGCGGGCCGTGAACCCCCTCGGGGACCTCGGCGAATTCGGGGACCTCGGGGGTGGCGGCTGCTGGGCTGTCCGGTGCAGCGCCTTCGGTGGCGGCGGCGCCGTCGTTAGTTTCCATTCGGTAAGGATATGCCCGCTGGTGGCAGGCACCGATAGAGTCGATTGGATGCACAGTGCCCAGCATGCTTCCGATCCGTCCGGCCCCGCCATTCCAGGCGTGGGCGCCAGCCATCCCACGGACGGTTTTGTCCGGGTGCGCGGCGCCCGGGAAAACAACCTCCGGAACGTGGACGTGGATGTGCCCCGCGATGCGATCGTCGCGTTCACCGGGGTGTCCGGTTCGGGCAAGTCCTCCCTGGCGTTTGGCACCATCTACGCCGAGGCCCAGCGCCGGTACTTCGAGTCCGTGGCGCCCTACGCCCGGCGGCTGATCCAGCAGGGCCACAACCCCAAGGTGGAAATGATCACCGGGCTGCCGCCCGCCGTCGCGCTTCAACAGCGCCGCGGGACGCCCAGTTCCCGTTCGACCGTGGGGACCGTCACGACGCTGTCCAATTCGCTGCGGATGCTCTTCTCCCGCGCCGGCAGCTACCCCGACGGGGCCAGCCAACTCGATTCGGACGCGTTCTCCCCGAACACCGCCGCCGGCGCGTGCCCGGAATGCCACGGGCTGGGCATCGCGCACACCGTGACCGAGTCGTCCCTGGTCCCGGATCCCGCACTGAGCATCCGCGACGGGGCGATCGCCGCGTGGCCCGGCGCGTGGCAGGGCAAGAACCTGCGCGACATCCTCACCCACCTCGGCTACGA
The DNA here is from genome assembly GCF_020532805.1 of Arthrobacter sp. SO5. Taxonomy (GTDB): domain Bacteria; phylum Actinomycetota; class Actinomycetes; order Actinomycetales; family Micrococcaceae; genus Arthrobacter. The sequence continues at coordinate 12,299 of NZ_MQTQ01000041.1, forward strand.
CGTCGACACCCCTTGGCGGAAGCTGCCCAGGGAGGACCGCGACTGGATCCTGTTCACCGAGGAACAGCCCGTGGTGGAAGTGACGCCCCAGCGCGACCGGGTGGCGAAGCCGTACAAGGGCCGCTTCTGGAGCGCAAAAAGCTACGTGCTGCACACCCTCGCCGATTCCAAGAGCACCACCATGCGCGACCGTGTGCTGCGCTTCATGGAAACCGGCCCGTGCCCGGTCTGTGGCGGCGCCGGCCTGACGCCCGCCGCCCTCGCCGTGACCTTCGCCGGCCGGAACATCGCCGAACTCAACGCCGTGCCCATGAGCGAACTGGCCGAGATCATCCGCCCCACCACCGCGCTGACGGCCGCCGGGACCGCCTCGCGCAAGCAAAGCTCCGGTGAGGGCAATGAGGTGGCTGTCGCCATCACCCGGGACCTGCTGCAGCGGGTCACCGTGCTGCTGGACTTGGGCCTGGGCTACCTCGCCCTCGGCCGGTCCACGCCCACGCTCTCCCCCGGCGAGATGCAGCGCCTGCGGATCGCCACGCAGCTGCGCTCCGGCCTTTTCGGCGTGATCTACGTACTGGACGAGCCCTCCGCGGGCCTGCACCCGGCCGACGCCGAACCCCTCCTCGCCGTCCTGGACCAGCTCAAGTCCTCCGGCAACTCGGTGTTCGTGGTGGAGCACAACATGGACATCGTCCGCCGCGCCGACTGGCTGGTGGACGTCGGCCCGCGCGCCGGCGAAGGCGGCGGCGAGGTGCTCTACAGCGGCCCCGTCGCCGGGCTCGCCGAGGTGGACGCGTCCGTGACCCGGCCCTTCCTGTTCCCGGACGGGTCGGGGACACCGGACGGTTCCAGGACAGCCGACGACGGCGGCTCCGCAACGGGCGCACGCCGGGAAGCTGACGGCTGGCTGCAGCTGCGCGACATCAGCCGCCACAACCTGCGCGAACTCGACGCCGATTTCCCGCTCGGCGTGCTGACCGCGGTCACCGGCGTCTCAGGCTCCGGCAAGTCGACCCTGGTCAGCCAAGTTCTCGCCGAGGTTGTCGGCGCCCACCTGCATCCGGACGCCGACGCCGTAACTGCCCCCGAAGACCTGGAGTCCGCGGACGCCGAGTCCGCCGAGCCGCTCAGCGTGGGCCCGGTCTCGGGACTGGACCGGCTGGACCGCCTGGTCAAGGTGGACCAGAAGCCGATCGGCCGCACCCCGCGTTCCAACCTGGCCACGTACACCGGGTTGTTCGACGCCGTCCGCAAGGAGTTCGCGGCGACGGACGAGGCCAGGGCCCGCGGTTTCGGCGCCGGCCGCTTCTCCTTCAACGTCGCGGGCGGCCGCTGCGAAACCTGCCTGGGCGAGGGCTTCGTCGCCGTCGAACTGCTCTTCCTGCCCGGCAGCTACGGCCCCTGCCCGGAATGCCACGGCTCGCGCTACAACCCGGAAACCCTCGAAGTCACCTACCGCGGCAAGAACGTCGCGGAGGTCCTCGGCATGACCGTCAACGCCGCCGCTGAGTTCCTGGACGCGGTCCCCGCAGCCGCGCGCAGCCTGCAGACCCTGCGCGAGGTTGGCCTGGGCTACCTGCGGCTGGGACAGCCGGCCACGGAGCTTTCCGGCGGCGAAGCCCAGCGCATCAAGCTCGCCACCGAACTGCAGCGCGCCCAGCGCGGACACTCGCTCTACCTGCTGGACGAGCCCACCACCGGCCTGCACCCGGCCGACGTCGAACTCCTGATGGCGCAGCTGCACCGGCTGGTCGATGCCGGCAACACGGTGATCGTGGTGGAACACGAGATGGACGTGGTGGCCGCAGCGGACTGGGTGATCGATCTTGGACCGGCCGGCGGCGACGCCGGGGGCAAGATCATCGCGGTCGGGACGCCCGCCGCCGTCGCACGGTCCACCAAGAGCCGGACGGCGCCGTACCTGGCCGCAGTGCTCGGGGACTGAGCCGGCCGCGTCACGCCGCAACAGGTAACGTCTTGATATCGGCGAGGGTCTGTTTTAGCCTTGTCTGAATGCCCGAGTCCGGGCATTGCATGCCCGGTGCTGCTACCACCAGATACTGCCCACAGGCAGACACCGAAATGACCTCTATCGTCAGGGGCGGGCAGGGGCGCGATAACGTCCGGGGACGGACCGAGCGCCGGTGGCCCTCAGGAGCATCTGTCACCATGATCACTTCAACCTTCAGCACTGCCGCGCGCCGCGGCGTCACTCTTGCCGCCGTCTCGATCGCCGGCCTCGCCTTGTCCGCCACCGCCGCCAACGCAGCTCCCCCCGGGCCGGCCCCGACGTCCACCTGGGATTCCCTGGCCCAGTGCGAGAGCGGCGGCAATTGGGGCATCAACACAGGTAACGGTTTCGCGGGCGGACTGCAGTTCAGCGCCGGAACCTGGGCCGCCTACGGCGGAACGGGGTCCGCGGCCAGTGCGAGCCGTGAGCAGCAGATCGCCGTCGCCGAGAGGGTGCAGGCCGGCCAGGGCTGGGGAGCATGGCCGGCGTGCGCCGCGAAGCTCGGCTTGAACGGCGGCGCCGTAGCACCGCAGAGCGTCTCCGTAGCACCGGCGGCGGTGCCGGTCCCGGCGGCTGCGCAGGCCCGGGCAGCCGTTCCTGCACCGGCAGCCGTTCCTGCCCCGGCGGCCCAAGCGCCCGTCCGGAACGCAGCCCCCCAGGCCGCCGCACCGGCGCCACGCCACCTTGCGGCGGTACCACTCAGTGGCGAGACCTACACCATCCAGAGTGGGGAGACCCTGAGCAAGATCGCCGAAAAGCTCAACATTGCCGGCGGCTGGCACGTGCTGGCCGACGCCAACGCCGCGACCATCAGCGATCCCAATATGGTGTTCCCGGGCCAGGTACTCCAGCTTCCGGCGTAGCCTGCCTCACTCCCGGCAACAGCGCCAAAGCACGACGCCGGAGCTTCCCCTCAGGGGGATCCTCCGGCGTCGTGCTTTAGCTGTGCTGGGGTGAGCTGTTCGGTGCGGCCGTAGCCGTCAGGATGAGGCGGCCCGGGGAAGTTCGCGGACAATCCGGACTTTCCACGCGGCGTCGTCGCTGGTATCCAGCAACGCCACGGTGCCCATCGCCAGGTGCAGGGCCACCCGCTTTGCAGCCAGCAGCTCAAGGTAAAGGCTTTCGTTCATGCGGGCGGGAGCGTCGATCACGTATTTCACGGCATCCCGCACCTTGCGGTAGTTGGCACTCTGTTCCCGGTTTACGTGCATTTCCAGCAGCCGGCGCTGGCGGATCTTGGGTTCCTCGCGGTTCAACCAGGACACTGCCGCATGGACAGCCACCACGAGGGTGAGCGAGATGACGTAAACCTCCCAGCCGCTGGAGAGCAGGAACAGGGGAAGATTGGCGATCGCCACGATGGCAATGAAGAGCCGGAAAGCCAGGATGCGCCGCATGGTCAGCGCCACGTTGGCCAAGGCCATCCGGAACCCGTACTGCTCCGTGCGGGCGGCCGACGGATCGATGGTGAACTCCTCAAGGACCAGAATCCCGTTCGCTTCGGGGCTCAGCATTTGTCCGTACTTGGGCAGCTGTCCGTACTTGGGCAGTTGGTCGGGCGCGGGCCGGGCCGCGGATTCTGTAACTCGCTTCGTCGGCATGGGGCGTGCCTTCCGTGCAGCAGGGGTGTTTTGTGCTATTTTACCCGCCGCTGTCCAGAGCTGTCTGTCCCCTGTCAAAATGTGAACGCGCTCACCCGCCGCCGCCCGCAATTGGTGCATCGGCGCTGTGGCCTCAAACTGGAGAGATGCAGACTTTTCTCCCCTTCCCCGATTTCCAGCAGAGCGCCGCGGTTTTGGACCGCGAACGGCTCGGCAAGCAACGCGTTGAAGCGCTGCAGATCCTGCGTGCGCTGGTGATCCCGGAGTATGGCTGGCAGTCGCACCCGGCCATCCGGATGTGGATGGGGTATGTTCCCGCACTGACCCTCTACGGGCTGACCATGGTGGACGAATGGACGGCCCGCGGCGGCGAGGACAGCACCCGGGAGAAGATTATGGAATTTGCCCCGCAGGCAGCGCACCCCGACTATGCGGCCAAGATTCCGATGCCGCCCTGGCTCGGTGCCCCGGAGCTGCACCTTAGCCACCGCTCCCGGCTGATCGCCAAGGACCCCAGGTTCTACACGCCGTTGTTCCCGGATACGGAGCACGACCTGGAGTACGTCTGGCCCGAACCCACGCTTGAGCTGCAGCCGGAAGACCCTTCCGGCGACCGCATGTGGGTCCTTCGCCTGCCGCTCGGTGACACCGAGCCGGGGAAACTGGACACCGTCAGCCTGCCGCCCGCGGGCAAGGCCAAGGCCGCCCCCGCAAGCGAAGAGGACTACCAGTTCGTCTACGCCGATTCCGGGTCCCGACGGCCCAAAGTCCGCAAGCTCCCGCCGAAACAGCTCGTCAAGAAGCCCACCCGCAAGCGCCAGCAGCAGGAAGAAGCGTTCAAGACGCTTCCGGGCAACTCGACCGTAGCCATCCCGTTCGACGGCGGCGCGTCCTTCGCCGTCGGCAAGGTCCTGGGCCGTCCGATCACCGTGGACGGCCAGTTCGCCCGCAACTTCCAGGTGGACGAGATCCTGGACCGCTCGGCCTTTGACTACCCGGCGCTGCTGCAGGATCCTCGGGTGTTCTTCCCGATTCCCGCGCGGTAGTCCCCGGCCGTCGACGTCGCCGGAATGCTGTGGCCGGCCTGGCGCCGGAATGCTGTGGCCGGCGCCGGCGCCGGCTATGGGCAGACGAGCGTCAGCTGGAAAGCGGCCCCGGTCCAGCTGCCGACCCGGGCCTTGATTTCCAGGGTGAAAGTTCCGGCCTTCGAGGACGTCCTGCTAAGGACAAAGCCGCCGGGGGCGACCGTCTGGCTGGAGGTACTGCCGTCCGGCGCCGTCACGGTGGCGATGTACGACGTTGCCTTGCTTACCGCCGCGAAGCTCGTGATGTTGGCGGTGGCGCCGCGAGGGCCTTTGTTACAGGTGCCGGAGCCCGTCGCCGTCGCAGGTGCCGGTATCGAATACGTCCCCACGGCCATCGACGAGCCAGTTTTCGCTGTGAAGGTCGCGTAGGCAAGACCGGGGGCGCCCAGTACCAGGGCCACGGCTACCGGCACGGCCAGCAGGCGGCGCAGGCGCACCAGCCATACGGGCGAGAGCCGCGGGGCTGCTGTGGCTGAACTGGGCTGGACGACGTTCACTGGTGCTTTCTGGCTGGCGGGTGATCTCCTGGCTTCAACTCTGACAGCGCCGCCTCAAGTCGAAGCCGGGTTCCGGATCAACATTTGCTCAAGATCAAACCGTGTTAGCCTGAAACGGCTGTGACACGTGGGGCGGGCGTGACGTACTTATCCCTCTCAGAAGCTGGGTTCATGTTTGATGCACCGGGACAACTCCGCGCTGTTGTCGTCGATGACGACAGCGACGTCCGCCTGCTGATTCGCCGGACTCTGGAGATGCAGGGATTCGCCGTTATCGAGGCTGCCTCCGGGGCCGAAGCCCTACTCAGCATCAATGAACACCAGCCGGACATCGTCACTCTGGACCTCAACCTCCCTGATCTGGACGGTGTGGAAGTGTGCCGCCGGCTGCGCAAGTTCTCCGACGCTTACGTCTTCATGATCACGGCCCGGGTGGACGAGATCGACGAACTCATTGGCCTGGAAACCGGCGCCGACGACTTCATTGGAAAACCGTTCAGCCCCCGCACGGTCCAGGCCCGGGTGTCCGCGGCGTTGCGCCGGCACCGCCCTACCCCGCAGCGCCCCACTCCCCAGCGCCGCGCCACTGACTTCCTGCCGGCCGGAACTGCTGACCGCCGCGCCGAATCGGGTTCCACTACCGGTTCGGAGGCGAGCCGGACGCCGCAACGCCGGGCCACCGACGTCGGACCCGCCACGGCGGAAGCCTCCCCATCCGCAACCGCCGGTGCGGCCGGACGCGATCGCCGCGCCCCGGCTGCCGCCCGCACCCCGGAATTGTCCGGCGTCCCGGATTCCGCCGGCGTCCCGGAACCCGCCGGCGTCCTGCGGCATGGGCCACTCGTTGTGGAGCCCGAGGCCCGGACTGCCACGCTGGACGGCGCCGAACTGGTGTTGACGCGCACGGAATTCGACCTTCTCGAATCGCTGACCGGTGCGCCGCGCCGGGTATGGACCCGCAAAGCCCTCCTGACCAAGGTCTGGGGCAACGAATGGGCCATGGACGAGCACCTCGTTGAAGTACACATCGGCAACCTGCGCAGGAAGCTAGGCGACAAGGGCCGGGAACCTCGGTTCATCCGCACAGTGCGCGGAGTCGGTTACCGGATGGCTCCAGCCGAAGAGGTGGTGTAGCTGTCCCCGGCATCGCCCGCCCGCTCTGCGGCAGCCGGCTCGTCAGACACCGAAGCCGGCGCGAGCCGGGAGGCCGTGCTCACGGAATACGGGCTGCCGCACCTCGAACCCGTCGGCGTCCGGACCGGCGCAGGGACTCCCCCCGACACGCTCGGCCAACTCCAGAAACTGCTGGTCCTGGCCACTAGTTCAACCGGCATCCCATCCGGCGTCGTCAACATCATCACTGCCGACCAGCAGCATCATATTGCGGCGGTGGGGATCGATCCCGGCGTGTGTTCCCGTGAAGATTCGATGTGCGCCAGGGTCTTCCTCCGCGGCGAGACCACCGTGGTGCCGGACGCGTCCCGGGACCCACTGTTCCATGACCACCCTTTTGTCACCGGGCGCGTGGCTTCCATCAGGTTCTACGCGTCGGTCCCGCTCATCACGACTGCGGGGTTCGCGCTGGGTTCGCTGTGCGTCTTTTCCCCCGCCCCCGCCGAGCTCTCCCCGGACCAGCAAACGGCGCTCGAAATCATCGCCGCCCAGGTGGTTGAGGTCCTTGAGCTCCAGCACCACGCCCGCATGCTCGCCCGGAGCCTGGCAGAGGCCCGAAACAGCAACGCACTCCTGGAATCGTTCGCCGGACGCATCAGCCACGATCTGCGCAACCCGCTGACCAGCGTCATCGGCTTCACCGAGCTCGGTGAACTGCGGAACCCGGCGGAGGCCGAAGACTTCCGCATTATCGGCAGGACCTCGCGCCGGATGCTGGCCATGGTGGACGATATTCTGTCATTCTCCCGAATCGGGGGTGCACTCCGGCCCGGCCAGGTGTCCCTCGCGGCATTGGTCCACGGAGTTGAGGAGGACCTGGCTTTCAGCCTCGGCGAGGCCGGGGCGGAAATCAGGGTTTCCGACGTCGTGCTGCAGGCCGATCCCGAACAGCTGCGCATGTTCCTGCAGAATCTCATCCAGAATGCCGTGGCTTACCGGCGCCCTGACGTCCCGCCGAGAATTCGGGTCACGGCCGAGGCCGTCGAGGACGGGGTTGCTGTGCGTGTCACGGACAACGGCAAGGGCATTCCGGCGGAAGAGCGGGGACATGTCACGGAGCCCCTGGTGCGATTGCATCGCGCCGACGACCCGCCCGGTTTCGGGCTGGGGCTGGCAACGTGTGTCCGGATCGCCCAGGCCCACGGTGGACGGCTGGAGATCAGCTCCGCCCCCGACGGCGGTACCACTGTTTCACTTATTCTCCCCGTGCCGGTGGTTCCCGGCTGGACGCCGGCTGCAGCAACCCCCGACGCCAGCTAGGACTCGGGGCGGGTCCAGGGCTCGCCCGGGGCCGGCACTGAGGACTCAAGGAGTGCCCCGAGGTGCTGGGCGAAGTCGGCCGCAGTGGAGTCGAGTTCCCCGGCAGCAGCCAAGGCAGCCTCGAGATCTCCGGCGCGGATGCACCGCTCCACCGCCCGGCTGCGGCCTTCGAGTTGAATCGCCCCTGCCATCGCCGCCGACGTCGCGACGCTGCGGATCGCGGCCAAAGCGCACTCGCTCTTGCCCTCGAACAGGCTTTGGTGGACGCACGTGAGCCGGTCCGGCAAGCGTTCGAGAAACCGGCAGACGAAGCCAACGGCATAGGACCTCGACTCCAGTTCGACGGCGAGGCGGTCGAACTGCCCGGTGTCCAGGACCATGCCGTTGCCGTAGTTCATGACTGGCTCGACTCCGCTGCCTCGTTGTCCGGCTTGGCCGGCTCGGCAGGCTTTCCCCAGATAGAGGTCAGGAGCACCCCGACGAGCAGGGCTGGCGCCCCGTAGAGGAGGACAGTCTGCACGAGTGGCTGGCGGAGCGCCCGGATGCCGTCGCCGAGGTAGGGGACAATTCCCGCGGTGGTGTACACGTAGTCCTGGGACAGGACAGCCGTCCACGGGTCCGGCCCGGGGTTGGCGTCCCCCTTGGTGGTCACGGAGGTCACGCCGGCGTCGTCGCGGTTGAGGCCGGTGACCCGGTGGGTTTCAATCCGGTGATCGTCAACGGGAATGCTGTAGGTGATGACGTCGCCAGTCTCGAGGTCGGCGACAGGAGTCCGGACGCTGACCACAACATCGCCCGGGTTGATCCCCGGCGACATGCTCCCGGTGAGCATGGTGGACGTCTGGTAGTTCAGGAACCGCGGTCCCACCGCGAGGAACAGGAAAAGCAGGGCAGCGACGACCAGGGTGAGCGTCAGGACGGCCCGGCCCACTGCGGCAATGGCCTTCGACGCCGGGCGCCGTACGGTTGCCGACGGCGTCGAGGCCCGCCGCCGGCCGCGGCCCGGAGTGGCTGCGAGTTCACTCTGGTCAGGAACGCTCATGGAGATGACGTCGCTCACGGGGGTCCTTTCCCTGCCGGCGTGGATGGTGCGGGTCTAGCGAAGGAGCCCAGTTCGGCCGGGTCCGGGCCGAACTGGGCTCCTGTGAAACGCTACTGGGCGGTAGTAGTTACTTGTTGGCGGCGCCGCGCTGTATGGCGGTGAAGGCGAAACTCATAACACTGTTCAGGCCCTGGAACGTGTTGTCCGCGGAGGCCGGCACGGTGAGCGTTACCCGGAGGTTATCGGCCTTCGTCGCGGTCACCGAGGCGAGTCCGGTCAACGCGATGGCGTTGCCGGTCACAGCCCGGGAAGCCAGAACAGCCGTGGTGGTGCCGGTGCAGGTGTAGGTGAATGAAGGAGACGTGCCCGCCTCGGTCCACGGCACAGAACAACCATCGATCTTCAGCTGCAGGCCGTTCACAGGATCCGAGTCCAGCTTGGAGGACGGTGCACCGGCGGTGGTGGTGAGAGTAACTGCGGCCAGGTCTTGGTCACCGCTGTTGGTCAAGGTCACCGCACGCTGGATGGTGTCGCCCGGAACTGCTCCTGAGGCCGCGACGGCGAGCCGGTTTGTCGCGCCGGCTGCACCGACGTCGAACTTGACGGTGCCGGCGGCCACGGCCGCAGAGGCGGACGTGCTGCTCGTGAACCCACCGTAGGTGCCCATGCCGGCAACGCCGGCTGCTGCGGCGAGGAGTGCGGCGGAGGCAAGGACCTTGCTGGACGTGGACTTGAGGCTGAGACCCATGAGAGATTCCGTTCGTAGAGCCGGGCCATGGGCCCTGAGCTTGGTGGTTATTGTCGCCGGCCCCCAAAGGCTGACAAGAACAACAATGCCGGGCTCCTTTCAAGGCAGGGCCTCGGTGGAAAACAAGATCACTTCAAGTTTTCCTCAAGGCCGTACTGAACGGTTCACCGGGTTTCAAGAACACTGGCAGACTGGCCCTATGACTGTACTTATGGCCGGTTGCGGCGATCTGGGCACCGAGGCCGGGCTGCGGTTCGACGCGGCCGGCCACCGTGTGGTGGGCTGGCGGCGCTCGCCGGAGAAACTTCCGGCCGCCATCAAAGGTGCCGCGGCTGACCTGAGCTCCGGCGCACTGCCGCCCCTCCCGGCGGACACCACCGCCGTCGTCGTCGCCATTGCGGCGGACTCCCCCACCGAGGCTGCCTACCGGGCGGCCTATGTGGACGGGATATCGAACGTGCTGGACGCTGTGCTGAATTCCGGCGCTCCCGTACGGCGGGTGCTGTTTGTCTCCTCGACCGCCGTCTACGGCGACGCCGGCGGTGACTGGATCGATGAAACGACGACGCCGACACCCGGCGGTTTCTCGGGGCGCATCATCCGTGAAGCGGAGGAACTGCTCTACAACCGCCTACGCGGCAGCGGCATCACGCCCGTGGTGCTGCGGCTCGGCGGGATCTACGGCCCCGGACGCACCCGGCTGATCGACCAGGTGCGCAGCGGCGCCGCGGTGATTCCAGTTGAGCCCCGCTTCACCAACCGCATCCACCGCGACGACGCCGCCGCCGCGATCGTCCACCTGTGCACCATGGATGCCGTCCCGGGACCGGTGTATCTGGGCGTGGACAACGAACCGGCCGAACTTGGCGACGTGCTGAGCTTCCTGGCCGCCGAGCTGGGACTTCCCCGGCCGCCGTCGGGCGCGGCTCAAGGTGACCGGCAGAGCGGCGGCCGGCAGAGCGGCGAGCCCTCCCGCGGAGGCAATAAACGCTGCAGCAATGGCCTCCTCCGCGACACGGGGTTCCAGTTCCAATACCCCAGTTTCCGCGAGGGTTACCGGGCTATTCTTGCCGGAGAAGGAGTCCGGCACCCCTGACCGGGGGCTTTGAATTGCACCACCCACTTCTGCGAGGGGAACCATGGATTTTCAGCACACTATTGAGACGGTCGGCGGGTACATGGATTTCGCCGGTGTGGCCGTGATGGTGTTCGGTGCCATCGTCTCCATCCCGCTGGCACTGCGCGGATACCAGGTGCGGCGGCGCCCGGCCGGCTCCGAACCGCTGTCCGTGTACCGGTCGTACCGGCAATTGCTGGGCCGCTCCATCCTGCTCGGGCTGGAACTCCTGGTAGCGGCGGACATCATCCGGACCGTCGCCGTCACGCCGACGTTCGAGAGCGTCGGCGTACTGGCGATTATTGTGCTTATTCGGACCTTCCTCAGCTTCTCCCTCGAGTTGGAAATCACCGGCCGCTGGCCGTGGCAGAGCCAGCCGGCAGGTTCCACTACCTCCTCCGCGGCGGGCTGACCCCCTTTCGGGCGTCGCCGTCCCGGGCTAGGCTCGGGGAATGACTGAAAACGTACGTTCTCTTGCTCCCAAAGCCTCCGAGCTGCTCCGCCTCCACCAAGCCCCCGAAATCCTGCAGGTCATCAACGTCTGGGACGCTATCTCCGCGAAGGCGGTCTCCGAAATTCCCGGCGCCACCGCGCTCGCGACGGCCAGCCACTCGATCGCGGCGTCGCACGGCTACCCGGACGGCGAGGAAATCCCGCTCGATGAAATGATCGACGCCGTCCGGCGGATCGCCGCCGCGACCTCGCTCCCGGTCAGCGCCGACCTTGAGGCGGGCTACGGGAATCCCGGCGAGACCGTGCGCAGGGCAATGGGTGCTGGCATCGTGGGCGCCAATATCGAGGACCAGATGCGCCCGTTGGCCGACGCCGTGGCCCAGATGAGCTCCGTGGTGCGCGCCGCAGAAGCCGAAGGCATCGACTTTGTCCTCAACGCCCGCACCGATGCCTTCTTGAAGGGCAAGGACCAGGACCCCTCTGCGGTGCTGGCTGACGCCATCGAGCGGGGCCGGGCCTTCCTCGACGTCGGCGCCACCACCGTGTTCGTGCCGGGCCTGCTGGACGAGGCAACCGTCACCGCGCTCGTGGATGGCATCGGCTGGAACAAGGTCTCCGTCATCAACGTGCCCGGGTCCCTGGCCCCCGCCGCCCTCCAGGCACTTGGCGTGGCCCGCATCTCCTACGGCCCATGGACCCAGCGCGTGGCGCTGACCGCCCTGGCCGACTCCGCCGCCGAACTGTTGGCCGGAGGGTCTCTTCCGGCCGGCACACGGGCCCTGAACTAGGAGGATTCGCGTGGACATTGACCCGTGGCCGGAGGCGCCCGGGCTGCCGGCCCCCGTCATCATGGGCCAGCACTGGACCGACGCCGTCTTCCTGCACTGGCGGATCCCTCATGCCGTCGCAGCGGCATTTATGCCACCCGGTGTGGTGCCGGATGAGTTCGACGGGTCCGCCTGGGTGGGGCTGATCGGGTTCCGCATGCAGGGCGCCGGTCTGGGCCGCGGACCCGGGATTCCCTATTTCGGAAGCTTCAACGAGATCAATGTGCGCCTCTACTCCAAGGAGCCGGACGGCACCCGGGGGGTGGTTTTCCTCAGCCTCGATGCGTCCCGGTTGGCGGTGGTCTTGACTGCGCGGGCGGCCGGGATTCCTTATGTCTGGTCGCGGGACCGCTTCCGGGCGGCCAGGCTGCCGGACCCGTCCACCGGTTATTCGGTCCGCCGGTTTCGGGGTGGCGCGCGGAGCGACTTCGCGGTTGCCCCGGAGTTCGACGTCGAAGCCACGGATCCGCTGTCCGTCCACCTCACGGCGCGGTTCGGTCTGCACACCCGATTCCGGGGCAGGACGCTGTACGTTCCGAATACGCACACCGCGTGGCCGCTGGTGAGGGCTCAGGTGACAGTGCTGGAGGACCAACTCATCTCAGCAGCGGGCATTACCGTCTCCGGACCACCTGAATCGGCGCTGTTCTCCCCCGGCGTCTTCACACAATTTGGCCGGCCCCGGACCCTGGAGGACGGGCCCTGAGTCCCCACTGATCCTCCTGGCAATTGCAGCGCGGGGCACCTCAGTCCGACGAGTTCTGGCGGGACGTGATCCCGAAGCTCCGGGACTGCAGCTCGGTGAAGTTCCCGACGCTGGCGCGCACCGTGCACCGGGGTGTGACCTGCAGGGCCGTCACAGTGAGCCCCGCGCTGTCCACCGCCAGCGCCCCGCCGCAGCCGTCGGAGAACCGTACCCGCTTCTCGCCGCCGGTCACCGCGGCGAGCATCTGCGAGGGCTTTCCCGAGGCGGGGCTGGCGTAGAGCGGGTTCAGCTCATCGGCCGCGTGGGCACCGCCACCTACGACCCGGCCGGGCGGCAGCTGTCCCAGACGGACCCGGCGGGGCACACCACCACCTGGACGTACGACGCCGCCGGGTAGGAAGCCACCACCTCGGTGGACGGGAAACTCCCGGACTCGATTGACCGGGACATGCTCCGCCGCCGCGTGGTCATTACCGATTACGCGGGCACTGACGGGCTCGTCGTGGAGCACAAAATTGGGTTTGACCGTTGTGGGCGGTTGACATCCCGCACCCGCGGCGGCCGGGGCCTGTACTGGGAGTACGACGGCGACGGGAACCGGACCCGGTTCACCGATGCGTACGGAACCACCACGACCTACACCCGCGACGCCACCGGATTGCGCCCGCTCACCGACGACGAACTGAAGGCCCACGACGGCTCCTCGCGGGGAGCGTTCGCCGCTGCCGGGGATTGGATCAACGAAAACCGGGAATATATCGGCGCCGCCGTATTGGTCGCCGCCGGCGTTGCGCTGATGTGCACCGGTGTGGGTGGCCCGGTGGGGCTCGTTCTCGTCGGGGCAGCATCCGGGGCCTTGGTCAGTGCAGGTGCGTCGATTGGGAGGCAGCAGGCCACGACTGGAACAGTGGACTGGGGACGGGTCGGCCGCGATGCCCCGCATGCTGGGGCTGAGCTTCTTGACGATTTTGTTTGCCACTTGATGAGCCTGCGTTTCGTCGTTGTCGACGAGTTCGACGTACAACCTTAAGCCAAACTTCTCTAACGCAAGTTCGCATTGCTGACGACGGGATTTTGACGTCAGGGTAGCGGACACGAAGAATGTCATAGCTCTGCGGTAAATTTCGTTTCATGGAAACCGTCAGGGATTTCATTCCTTTCCAGGACACGGACCGGGACGCTGAACGCAGCACCGGCTGCGGTACCTACCGGGCCGGACAGCCCGGTGGTGACGGTGTGGTTGAGGCTCTCGCCATACTCCGGGATATGGCTTTGACGGCGGCCGATGACGCGGCGCTGCTTGGGTTCCAGGCCGCCTCGGATTTCGCCGGCACCGTGGAGGAACTCTCGCGGGTCGCGGACTATCTGCAGCTCGTGGCGGCCGGGGCCGTGGACCGGACCCGGAAGCAGGCAGCGGCCAACGCCGCGAAAGCCAGCACCTCATGGACCACCGGCTGGCGCGAGGCCACCGGCGCGGGCGCTTTCACGGAAGCCGGGCCGGGTACTGCCGGGCCGGACAGTGTGGCCGTTGAGGCGGCGGCCCCGGGGGCCGCTAACGCCCCGGCAGCCGCTGTGGACGCCCCGGCAGCCGCTGACAGCCCGGCTTTTGCCGTTGCTGGTGGTGCCGCTGTGGATGACGGGTACCGGAACACCACGGAGTTCCTGCGGGCGCGGCTGCGGATCAGCGCCGCCGAGGCCCGCCGCCGGCTCTGCCTCGCCGAATGCCTGTTGCCGCGGCAGGGATTCACCGGCGAACCCCTCCCGCCCGTCCACAGGGAACTCGGCTCCGCCGTCGCCGCCGGTGAGGTCGCCTCCCGGGCCTCGACGATCATCACCCTGGCCCTGGACCGTGTCCGGCACGTCTGCGATGCCGCGGCCGCAGCCGGGATGGAACACGCACTGACGCGCATCGCGGTCGAGAACGACCCGGACTTCCTGGCCCGGGTGGCCCGGAGCTGGACCGATGCGCTGGACCAGGACGGCGCCGAGCCCTCCGAAGAACTCCTCCGCCAGCTCCAGGGCGCATTCATCCGCAAACCCCGCCACGGCCTGCAGCACCTGGAGATCTTCGCGACCGCCGAACAGTTCGAGCACCTGCTAACCGTCATGAACACCGCCACCAACCCCCGCACCAGCGCACTCCCCGCGGACCCCGCTGGGGGCCCGGATGCCACGGCGGCTCCTCTCGAATCGGATGCTGCCGCAGCGGACGGCGCCGGAGAGCCCGGTACCGAAGCGGACGTCCCGTTCGACTTGCGCACGCGCCCGCAGAAACTCCTCGACGGCCTCACCGGCGCCTGCAAAGTCGCCCTCGCGACCGGTACCCTGCCCGCCGCAGGAGGACTCCGCCCTCAGGTCATGGTCACCATCGATTACCGCGACCTCCTCGCCAAGCTCGGACACAGCGAGAGCGACACAATCGTGCAGAACAGCGCCGCAGGTCCCTCCCACGCCGACGGTCGCTTCCAGCCCGGCCACGCGACAGCGCAGACCGGAAACCTGCTCTTCACAGGTCCCGTCACCGCCTCCACGGTCCGGAAGATCGCCTGCGACGCGGACATCATCCCGGTCCTGCTCGGCAGCGAAGGCCGGATCCTGGACATCGGCCGGGCCTCACGGGTCTTCCCGCCGCACATCCGCAAAGCGCTCACCGCCCGCGACCAGGGCTGCGCCTTCCCCGGCTGTACCATTCCGGCCACCTGGTGCGAAGCCCACCACATCAGCTACTGGGCCCACGGCGGAACGACCGGCACGGAGAATGGCGTGCTTCTCTGTTCACACCACCACCACGTGATCCACAAAGAACACTGGACCATCCAGAACCGCACCGGCATCCCCTGGTTCATCCCGCCACCCCACATCGACCCACACCAAAAACCCCGACGCAACTACTACTTCCGTCCCGCTAATCTCGGCACCGCAGCCTGATTCCTTGTTGGAAAAAGCTGGCGGGTCTGTGATCGATAGATCTAGGGCGAGGTCGAAACCTTGCCTGATATCTCGATAATGGAGATAACATCGAGGTGTGAACGATGCCAGACCGACGTCCGGGTACTCGCCGTCCGCGGATTCCGAGCCGACGCGCCTGCCGTCCGCGGTCCTGGACTGGAGCGGCGCCTTCACTACTCTGGCGCTGACGGTGGTTCCGCTCTGGATGTTGTTTGGCAACAGCGCAGTCCTCGGCGGACATCCAGCGCTGCCCGCGCTGTTGGGGGCCGCCGTCGTACTGGGCCTTTTCTGGATGTTCAGACTGATGAAACGAATTACACATCCCCGGCGCACGGTGTCACGCTGGCAGGTGGCCCGCGGACTGGCGGGCCGGATTGTCGTGTTGGGACTCGTCGCGGGATTGGCGTGGCTCAACCCGTTTGCGTACCAGCCCGGGGCTACGGCCGGCCAGGCCATGGGGACAACCGGGACCGCGAGGACAACCACCACCGAAGACGCCACCACCATCACCCTCGCCCCGCAGAGTACGGCCCGCGCGGGTCTCGTCTTCTACCCGGGGGCGCGGGTTGATGCACGCGCCTACCAGGACATCCTGGGCCCGGTCGCCAACGCAGGCTATCTGGTGGTCATCCTGAAAGTGCCCCTGGGTATCTCCTTGCTGAACACGGGCCAGGCACATGAAGCCATGGACCGGCATCCCGGGGTCACCTCCTGGGCTGTGGGTGGCCATTCGCTGGGAGGCGTGAGCGCGTCCGCCTTCGCGAAGTCCAACCCCGATGTCTCCGGACTCCTGCTGTTCGCCTCGTACCCCGCGGACAACATGGCGGATTCCGGCGAGCTGTCGGCGCTCTCCATCTCCGGCACTAACGATGGCCTCACCACCCCGGACAAGATCGCCGCGTCGAAGCCCATGCTCCCGGCCACCACCGTCTACGCCACGGTGGAAGGCGGCGTGCACGCATTCTTCGGCGATTATGGAGAGCAGCCCGGGGACGGCGAGCCGGGCATCTCCCGCGAACAGGCGCAGCAGCAGATCGTCGCGGAGTCGGTGCGCTTCATGGACCGGCTCGCGCACAGCGGCTGACCGGCGGTGGTGCCTAGCTTCGACGGGCCGCCGCTAACGCCCGGCGGCGTACCCCTGCGCGCCGCGCGGATTCGCCGCTGCCTGCAGCACTCCGGTCTCAGGATCCCGTACGACGGCGGACAGCCGCCCCAGCGCCCAGTCACCGGCCCGGGTGACCACATGCCCCCGGCGTTCCAGCCCCGCGATAACGTCCTCACCGAGCCGGTCCTCGACGACGGCGCCGCCGGGCTCCCAGGTGCGCGGCCAGAAGGACCCGGGCATCGACGTCGTGTGGAACGTGGGGGCGTCGACAGCCTCCTGGGGCGAGTACCCTCCGACGATGGTCCGGAGCAAGTACGGAAGTTGCCACTGGTCCTGCTGGTCCCCGCCGGGTGAGCCCAATGCGGTCACGGCATGGCCGTCGCGCAACACGAGAGTGGGCGTCAGGGTGGTGCGCGGCCGCTTGCCCGGAGTCAGGGTGGACGGTGTGCCCGGTTCCAGCCAGGTCATCTGCAGCCGCGTGCCGAGGCAAAACCCCAGGTCCGGGATGGCCGGCGAGGACTGCAGCCAGCCGCCCGACGGCGTGGCCGAGACCATGTTGCCCCAGCGGTCCACGACGTCGATGTGGCAGGTATCGCCCCGAGTCTCCCCACTCGGCGCCACGGTGGGCTCGCCGACGCCGAGTCCGGCCGCGGAGGCCGCCCCCACGAGTGCAGGCGGGGTGTAGTCGGTGCGCAGCGGCGGCAGATACGGCTCCCGCCCGGGCACGGTGCCGGGCCGGAACTCGTGGGACGCCCGCTCCGTGATCAAGGCACGGCGGCCGGCACAGTAGTCCTCCGACAGCAGGTAATCGAGCGGCACGTCCGTGTCGCCGTAGTACGCCTCCCGGTCCGCGAGCGCGAGCTTCTGCGCCTCCAGGATGGTGTGTGCCCCGAGCTCGGTGGACGGATCGAGGAACCGGTCCTCGAAGCCGTCGAGAATGGCCAACGCCTGCAGCAGCGCCGGACCCTGCCCCCAGGGCCCGGTCTTTGCGATCGTGTGGCCCCGGAACTCGACGGAGGCGGCGGCCTCATACCCGGCTTGGAATCCGGCCAGATCGTCCAAGGCGAGCACTCCGCGGTGATCCATGCCCGAGGAATGCCGGTGCGGGGACTGAACCGAATCCACCATGGCGCGGGCCACGAAGCCCTCCCGCCACTCGCGGCGGGCCGCATCAATTCCCGCCTCGCGGGTGGATTCCTTGACTCCGGCCTGCACGAGCCGTTCCAGGGTGCGGGCATAGGCCGGGTTCCACACCAGCTCGCCCTCAACCGGGATTCGGCCGCCCGGCATCCACAGCTCCGCCGACGTGGGCCAATGCGCCTCGAACAGCGCGGACACCGCGGCGATGGTGGTTCCGACCCGGCCCAGCATCGGGTGGCCGTCCCTCGCATAGCCGATCGCGAATTCCAGCACGGCGTCCAGCTCCCACGTCCCGTGGTCGCGCAGCAGCAGGAGCCAGGCGTCGACGGCGGCGGGCACCGCGGCGGCCAACGCCCCCGAGCCGGGAACGAGCTCCAGGCCCTCGGCGAGGTAATGCTCTACGGTGGCCGCGGCCGGCGCCGGGCCCTGGCCCATCAGGACCACGGGCCTGTCAGGCTCCTCCGCGGTGACGAAGATCCCGGTCATGTCTCCGCCCGGCCCGTTGAGGTGCGGTTCCACAACGTGGAGCACGAAGGCTCCTGCAGTCGCGGCGTCGAACGCGTTGCCGCCGCGTTCCAGCACGGCCTGGGCGGCCGCCGTCGCGAGCCAATGCGTGGATGCGCTCATCCCGAAGGTGCCCTGCAGTGTGGGCCGCGTGGTGAACGGGTCCGGGCGGGTGAACGCGGCCGGGTCAGCCAAACAGGGCCGCCACGCGGGTGAGGGTCTCGGACACGCCGTAGGCCAGCGGCACGCCGACGAGGGCCCAAGCGATCACCAGTTTCCCGGTGGACGGCTTCACCGGTGTCTGTGCAGTACTCATTTCAGGCCTCCAGGGCAGGTTCTTCGGACCGGACACGGTCCGGGCGGGGTTCGTGGAAGCGCGCGTCCACAGGTTTGACCAGGAGGTTCGCGATGAAGCCGATGACCAGCAGCCCCACCATGGTCAGCAGGGCAGGCTGGTAAGACTCGGCCGTCAGCTGGCCGGGCTTGCCCTGGGCGTCCAGGAACGCGTTGACGATCAGCGGGCCGGCAATGCCTGCCGCGGACCACGCCGTGAGGAGCCTGCCGTGGATCGCCCCGACCTGGAAAGTGCCGAAGAGGTCACGCAGATAGGCCGGAACGGTCGCGAAGCCGCCACCGTAGAAGGAGATGATGACGAACGCGAGCGCCACATAGAGGACCGTCGTGGTGGAGCCGGCCAGCGCCAGCACCGTGTAGAGCACCGCGCCGACGCCGAGGAACAACATGTAGATGCGCTTGCGGCCCGTGACATCCGAGGTGGCGGACCAGGCGAAGCGGCCGGACATGTTGCCGATAGAGAGCAGCCCCACGAAGCCGGAGGCGACGCCGGCACTTACCAGGGACACGCCGTCGGGCTGGCGGAAGAAGTCCTGGATCATCGGAGCGGCCTGCTCCAGGATGCCGATGCCGGCGGTGACGTTGCAGAACAGGACGATCCAGACGAGCCAGAACTGCCGGGTCTTGACGGCGTTCCTGGCGGAGACGTTGTCGGCGGTGACAAGGGTGGCGGTCTTGACCTTAGCCGGGTCAAAGCCGGCCGGCTTCCACCCTTCGGCCGGGACCTTGATGGTGAACGCGCCGAACATCATGTAGGCCAGATACACGACGGCGAGGGTCAGGAAGAGCTTGCCGACGGAGTCGCCGTTGGCTACCCAGCCTTTGGCGCCGGAGTTGGGGTCGTACATCTTCAGCAGCGCGGTGGACACCGGGCTGGCGATCAGGGCACCGCCGCCGAACCCCATAATGGCCATGCCGGTAGCTAGGCCCGGGCGGTCGGGGAACCATTTGATCAGGGTGGAGACCGGGGAGATGTAGCCGATGCCCAGGCCAATGCCGCCGATGAAACCGTAGCCGAGGTAGACCAGCCACAACTGGCCGCTGAAGATGCCGAGGGAACCGATGAGGAAGCCGCTGGCCCAGAACACGGCGGAGGTGAACATCGCTTTGCGCGGGCCGTTCTTGTCCACCCAGGTGCCCATGATGGCGGCCGAGAGGCCCAGCATCACGATCGCGATCGAGAAGATCACGCCGATTTCGGTCAAGCTGGCGCCGAAGTGCTTGACCAGGGCCGTTTTATAGACGCTGGTGGCGTACGCCTGGCCAATGCACAGGTGCACCGCGAGCGCTGCAGGAGGCACCAGCCACCGGTTGAATCCCGGCGGGGCGATCGTTCGTTCGCGGTCCAGCCAACCCATATTTTGCTCCCCTTGCTCGTCCAAGACACCGCTGTCCAGCGATCTAGAGGCAAAGGACCCCCAAAAGTTGTCCGTTGCCTCCGGCAATCATGGAGCAGATCATCAGCCAACGTACGATTCCTGCGGCGAACGGTAGGGAATCCGCGATGAGCGGTCAGGTTACCGTCCGAGTCCGGCCTTCCGCAGCGCCTCGGCCATCGCGGTGTTGGCCGGAGCCGGCACGGGCGTGGACTGTTGCGGTTGCCTGCCGGGAGTCCTGCGCGCGGGCGCCGGTTTTCCGGCCGGGTGCTTCGGCGCCGGCTGTTCGTCGTCGAGCCTCAGCGTCAGTGAGATGCGTTTCCGGTCCGGGTCGGCCTCCAGTACCTTGACCCGCACCACTTGGCCGGATTTGACCACTTCCCGCGGATCGGACACGAAGCGGTTGGCCAGCGCGGAGACGTGCACCAGGCCGTCCTGGTGCACCCCGACGTCGACGAACGCGCCGAATGCGGCCACGTTCGTGACGGTTCCTTCCAGGATCATGCCGGGCCTGAGGTCGGAAATCTTCTCGATGCCCTCGGAGAACGTTGCCGCGGCAAAGGCCGGGCGCGGGTCCCGGCCGGGCTTTTCGAGTTCGGCGATGATGTCCTGCACCGTGGGCAGGCCGAAGGAACCGTCGACGAAGTCCTGCGGGTTCAGGCCGGCGTAGCTGCCGGCGGCCGGGCCCTTTCCGCCGGCGGCAGCTTTGATCTTCCGCGCCACCGGGTACGCCTCCGGGTGCACGCTGGAGGCGTCCAGCGGCTCCGCTCCCCCGCTGATCCGCAGGAAGCCGGCGCACTGTTCAAAGGCCTTGGCGCCGAGCCGGGGAACCTTCTTCAGTTCGCTGCGCTTGCTGAACGGGCCGTGCTCGTTCCGGTAGGCCACGATGTTCTCGCTGAGCAGTGGCCCGACGCCGGCGACGCGGCTGAGCAGCGCCGGGGAAGCGGTGTTGACGTCCACGCCCACGGCGTTCACGCAGTCCTCGACGACGGAGTCCAGGCTGCGGTCCAGCTTGGCGGCCGTCACGTCATGCTGGTACTGCCCGACGCCGATCGACTTCGGCTCGATCTTTACAAGCTCCGCGAGCGGGTCCTGCAGGCGCCGCGCGATGGACACGGCACCGCGCAGGGACACATCCATGCCCGGCAGCTCGGCCGAGGCCAGCGCCGAGGCCGAATAGACCGAGGCGCCGGCCTCGGACACCACGATTTTTTGCGGCACGATTTCTGCCCCGGACGAGAGCTGCTTGAGCAGTTCCCCGGCGAGCTTGTCCGTCTCCCGGGATGCTGTCCCGTTGCCAATCGCCACGAGTTCGACGCCGTGCTTCCCGGCCAGGCCCACGAAGGTCCGCAACGACTGGTCCCATTTCCGCGCCGGGGCGTGCGGATAGATGGTGTCCGTCGCGACGACTTTGCCCGTACCGTCGACGACCGCGACTTTAACTCCGGTGCGCAGTCCCGGGTCAAGACCCAGCGTCGCACGGTTTCCGGCCGGCGCCGCGAGAAGCACGTCGCGCAGATTGGCGGCAAACACGCGGACGGCCTCGTCCTCGGCGGCGGCGAACATGCGGCTGCGCAGGTCACCTGTCAGCCGCGCCAGGACGCGTGAGCGCCACGCCACTTGTGCGGTCTGCAGCAGCCACGCGTCGGCGGGCCGGCCGCGGTCGGCGACCCCGAGGAACCTGGCCACGGCGGCTTCGTAGCGCCCGCGGGCGGCGGTGAGGGCGGCGTCGTCGGCCGGTTCCGCCTCGGCGAGGTTAAGCTCCAGCACGCCGTCCTTCTCCCCCCGCAGCAGCGCAAGAACCCGGTGCGAGGGCATCCCGGACGGTTGTTGGGAGAACTCGAAGTAGTCCTTGAACTTCTGGCCTTCGCCTTCCTTGCCTTTCTTGACGCGCGACACCATCCGGCCCTGGGTCCAGAGCCGCTCCCGGAGCGCCGCTGCCAGGTCCGCATCCTGCGCGACGCGCTCCACCAGGATGGAGCGGGCGCCGGCGAGCGCCGCGGCGGCGTCCCCAATGGAGTGTTCGGCGTTGCGGTACTTGGCGGCTTCGCGTTCCGGGTCCAGCTCCGGGCGTTTCAGCAGCGTGTCCGCGAGCGGCTCCAGCCCGGCCTCGCGGGCGATCTGCGCCTTGGTGCGACGCTTAGTTCTGAAGGGAAGGTAGATGTCCTCGAGCCGGGACTTCGTGTCGGCCCCGACGACGGCGGCCTGCAGTTCCGGGGTCAGCGCCCCCTGGGCGGCAATCGCCGCCAGGATGGTTCGACGGCGGTCCTCCAGCTCGCGCAGGTAGCGCAGCCGCTCCTCCAGGTCGCGGAGCTGCGTGTCATCGAGCGTCCCGGTGGCTTCCTTACGGTACCGGGCGATGAACGGCACGGTGGACCCGGCGTCGAGCAGGTCGACGGCCGCCTTCACCTGCCAGGCCTGAACTACGAGCTCCGCCGCGATCTGGGCGGCGACGCCGGACTCCTGGGTGTGCGGAGCCTGGGTCTTGGGCGACGGTGTGGAGGCGGACGGGGAACGGCGCTGCGGGAGTTGAGTCACCCTGCCATTTTGCCTTACCGCGGTCAGGGGCCGGGCGTGCTGGCGGCCCCTTCGGCTGCGGGGAGGGGTGCCACCACGTCCTGGAGGACCTCGTTGTGGCGGAGGAACCACGGCTTGAAGGGCGGATCAAAACGGGCGAACCGCGGAAGTTCGACGCCGGTCAGGCCAGCCACTTTGAGCGCCTCCTGCAGGCCCTGATTCCGTTTCTCGAAGGCGCTTTTTGATCCGCTCCCGGAGAAGACCAGGGCGGCGGTGAGGGAGCCCGGCACGGCCCGGATCCTGACGTCCGGATTCGTCGGGACCGGGGCGGTCTCCGCGGTCATCCCGGCCGGCAAGACAAAGGCCACGGCATAGTCGGCGGCGTCGTCCCCTCCCGGCAAGGACCCGCTTTGGACGACTGGTGCCGTCATGGCGATCTTCTGTGGCGGGCCGAAGCCTTGGACCACAGGGGCGGTCATTGACACCGACTGCCGGGCAGCGTTGCCGCCGCTGATGTAATTGAAGAGGTGGCGGAACGCGGCGTTGCCCGCACGGTCAAACGTCGCCGTGACCTGCACCTCGGCCACCACATGCGCGGGATAGCGGCGCAACTCGAAATGCGGGTAGCGCTGGACCAACTCGAAGGGCTGTTGTTCAGTCATTGTCCTCAGACTCTACGCCGGGCCTCCGACAGGAACCAGCCCGATTCGCGCGGGCGCCCGCAAGATTGTCAGAGGGCTTTGATAGCTTGAAGAACAGACGGCCCGGCCACGCTGACGGCGCGGCTGAACCAGCGGGGCCGTAAGTCCAGCAGTGCCATAAGTCCAGCGGCGCACCAACATCGGGGGCACAGTGTTTTTTCTTGAACCGGAAGCGCAAGGGTCCGCACCGGATCTGGTCTTCTCCGCGAGCGACCTCGTCACGGCCGCCAGCTGCGAGTACCAGCTGCTCCGGAAGCTCGACGAGAAACTGGGCCGGTCCCCCAAAGCTGTCTTCGACGTCGACGAGATGCTTCAGCACGCGGCCGTGTTGGGCGATCTCCACGAGCGCAAGGTCCTCGACGCTTTCATCGAAGATTTCGGCCACTGGGATGCGGTCGCGGGGCGTGGCGTGTACGACGTCGTGCCGGCGCAAGCCATGGACCGCGCCACCCTGGAGGCCAAGCACCGGGAATCCATCGACGCCCTGCGTTCGGGTGCCGACGTGGTGTTCCAAGCGGCCTTCTTTGACGGCCAGTTCCACGGCCGCTCCGATTTCCTGGTCCGCCAGGCAGACGGCAGCTGCGCGGTGTTCGACTCCAAACTGGCCCGCCATGCGAAGGTCACAGCGCTGCTCCAGCTGGCCGCCTACGGCGAGCAGTTGTTGAAGGCCGGGATAACTCCGGGCCCGGTCGTGACGCTGGTCCTCGGCGCCACGGTCCCGCTCCCGGGCGGCGGCTTCGACTTCGTCCGCAGCCACCACAAGCTGGCGGACATCCTGCCGGTCTACCGCGAACGGCGCGAGCGTTTCCTTGCCCTAACCTCGGCACACAGGGCACAACCCGGCACGGCGCGCTGGGGCACCCCCGGCATCCTGGCGTGCGGCCGCTGCGACTACTGCCAGGAGATGGTCAAGGCCACGGACGATCTCCTGCTCGTGGCGCGGATGAACTCTGCCCAGCGCAAAGCACTCCACGAGATGAATATTTTCACTGTTACCGAACTGGCTCACGCCACGCTTGCCACCGCGAGCGCCTCGCTCCAGCGGCTGCAGGAACAAGCCCGGATGCAGAGCGGGGTAGGCGCTGCGGACGGCGCTGTCCGGTATCACAAGGACGGCGAAGATCATGTCCTCCGCTACGCGGTCATCCCGGAGAACACCCTGGCTGAGCTCCCGGAGCCCAGCAGGGGCGACATCTTCTTCGATTTCGAGGGCGACCCGCTCTGGCAGGAAAGCGCCACCGGGGTCTGGGGGCTGGAGTACCTGTTCGGCGTCATCGAAGCACCGACCGGCCCCGGCGCCCCCGGTGTGTTCAGGCCCTTCTGGGCGCACAGCCGGGAGGCCGAGAGACAGGCCTTCCTGGACTTCCTGGACTATGTGGAGAAACGCCGGCAGGACTACCCGGACATGCACGTCTATCACTACGCCGCGTACGAGAAGACCGCCCTCCGCAAGCTCTCCGTGATGCATGTCGCGGGCGAGGACACTGTGGACCAGTGGCTGCGCGACGGGCTCCTGGTGGATCTTTACCAGACCGTCCGGAACAGCATCCGCATCTCCGAGAACTCCTACAGCATCAAGAAACTCGAGCCGCTCTATATGGGGACGAACCTGCGCTCGGGAGATGTGAAAGATGCCGGCGCGTCCGTGGTTGCCTATGCCCACTACTGCGACGCCCGCGATGACAACCGTCTCGAGGAGGCAGAGACGATCCTCGGGGGAATCTCGGACTACAACGAGTACGACTGCCTCTCCACGCTGGAACTCCGGAATTGGCTCCTGGGCCTGGCCCGGGAGCACGGCATCACGCCGGCCGGCGACGGCGCGCCCGGCGTAGCCTCATCGGCGGCCGCCGGCGTGAGCGCGGGCTCCGCGCCGTACACCGCTGACCTGGACCCGCTGGAAGTGGCGCTGGCCGAATCGGCGGATTCCGGCGTCGGGCTGTCCGAGGATGACCGGAACGCGGTTGCGATGCTGGCTGCAGCCGTCAGCTATCACCGGCGCGAACGCAAGGCGTTCTGGTGGGCGCATTTCGACCGTTGCGAGAACGGCCCGGACACCCATCACCAGCAGGACCGAAACGTCTTCCTGGTCGAGGACGCCGAAGTGCTCGAGGACTGGTGGAAGGACGGCGCCAAGCTTCCCGAGCGCCGGGTGAAGTTGATTGGCACCGTCAGCCCGGGCTCGGACCTCCGGGAAGGCAGCACGTGGTTCCGCATGTACGAGCCACCGCTTCCGGCCGGGCTGGCGGGCACGGGGATCGACGGTACCGGCCGCAACGGCTGGTTCGGGACCGAGATCCTGGAACTGGGCCACGAGGACGGCAAGGACACCGTGGTCATCCGGGACAAGCTCCGCAAGACCATCGAACCGTACAGCCAGGTCCCGATCGCGCTGACCGAGGACCAGCCGATCCAGACCAAGAGCCTCGAGGACGCGCTGGCGGCCCTGGCCGACGACGTCGCCGGAGCATTGCAGGCCGGGCAGTCCGGTTTCCCGCGCCATCCGGCGCTGGATCTCGTCCGCCGGGTTCCGCCACGACTGGCCTCCGGTGCCCCGCTGCCCGCGCCAGGCGAAGGCCCGGACCGGTTCGTCGACGCGATCACGGAGGCGGTCGGAGCCCTGGACCACTCCTATGTCGCGGTCCAGGGTCCGCCCGGAACCGGCAAGACCCATGTGGGGTCCCATGTCATCGCCCGGCTAGTGGCCCGCGGCTGGAAAGTCGGCGTGGTCGGACAGTCCCACGCTGTGGTGGAAAACCTGCTCAACACAGCCGTGACCAAGGCCGGCGTCGATCCGCTCCGCGTTGCCAAAGACGTGAAGCACGGGGAATCACTTCCCTGGGGGCAGCGCTCGGCGTCGGATGTGGAGCGGCTTCTCGCCTCCCCGGGCGGGGCACTCATCGGAGGGACAGCCTGGACCATGACAGGAGCCAACGTCCCGGCTGGCTCGCTGGACCTGCTGGTGATCGACGAGGCCGGCCAGTTCTCCCTGGCCAACACCCTGGCCGTGGCGCAGGCCAGCAGCCGGCTGCTGCTGCTCGGCGATCCGCAGCAGTTGCCGCAGGTCAGCCAGGGCTCCCATCCCGAGCCCGTGGACGAGTCCGCTCTGGGCTGGGTGTCCGCCGGTCATGCCACACTGCCGCCGGAACTCGGCTATTTCCTGGCCGACTCGTGGCGGATGACCTCTGAGCTGTGCCGGGCCGTTTCCGAACTCTCCTACGAGGGCAAGCTCCGCTCGGCCCCGGCCGCGGACCTCCGGCGGCTCGAGGGAGTCCCTGCCGGGATCGAGACCGTGCTGGTGGAGCACAGCGGCAACATCACGTCCTCGCCCGAGGAGGCCGCGGAAGTGGTCCGGCAGGTGCGGCGTCACGTGGGTCTGGCCTGGCACTCTGAGGATGGCACCCGGCCCCTCGACGCTGCCGACATCCTGGTGGTGGCCGCCTACAACGCCCAGGTCAACGTGATCCGCGATGCGTTGGACGGCGCTGGCCTGTCCGGGACCCGGGTGGGCACGGTGGACAAGTTCCAGGGCCAGGAGGCCGCCGTCGTGATTGTATCCATGGCGTGTTCGGCGGTGGCCGAAGCTCCGCGCGGCATGGAATTCCTGCTCTCGCGAAACCGGATCAACGTGGCGGTGTCGCGGGGGCAGTGGCGCGCCGTCATCATCCGCGCCCCCAAACTGACGAATTATCTCCCCGCGCATCCCGAAGGCCTGGAGCAACTGGGCGGATTCATCGGCCTGTGCCAGCGGTCGGTCACTGCCATCTGACAGGGGACATGCTCAGTCTTCGCCCCACCCCACGGGACATGCTCAGTCTTCACGTCCGTGACCAAGGGACATGCTCATTGTTAAATGCAAACAGTGGGCAGAACGGCGTTCTGCCCACTGTTTGTGGCCGCGGCTGGACGTGTTCAGCGGTGACCGTCGCCGCGAGTGGACATGTCCCGCGGTGACCGTCGCCGCGAATGGACATGTCCCTCGGTGCTGGAGTTGCTGCCCGGGAGCCTAGTTCTGGTAGGCCGGGTAGTCGGTGTAGCCCTCTGCGCCTTCGCCGTAGAACGTGGACTGGTCCGGCTCGTTGACCGGGAGCCCCTCACGCCAGCGCCGGACGAGGTCCGGGTTGGCGATGGCGGGGCGCCCGACGACGACGGCGTCAGCGTGGCCATCAGCGACCAGCGCCGTGGCTTCCTCGCGGGTCGTGACGACGCCGAAACCTGTGTTCAGCAGGAACGTTCCGCCGAAGCGGGTGCGCAGATCCTGCACCAGTTCGCTGGCGGGCTCCTTGTGCAGGACGCTCAGGTAGGCGAGCTTGAGCGGCGCCAAGGCATCCACCAGGATGCCGTAGGTTGCGCGGACGTCTGCCGCGTCGAGCTCGACGGCGCCCTGGACGTTATGCTCCGGCGAAATGCGGATGCCCACACGGTCTGCGCCGATGGCATCGACCACAGCCTGGGCCACTTCGATGACGAACCGCGCACGGTTTTCCGCGGTCCCGCCGTAGATGTCGTCGCGCTGGTTGGCGGACGGGGCCAGGAATTCGTGCAGCAGGTACCCGTTGGCGGAGTGCAGCTCGACGCCGTCGAACCCTGCATCGATCGCGTTGCGGGACGCCGTCACGAATTCCTGGACAATGCCCGGGAGTTCGTCGGTGCCCAAGGCGTGCGGAACCGGGAAGGACTTCTTGCCCTCATAGGTGCGGGTCTCGCCGTCGATCGCGATGGCGCTGGGCGCAACCACCTGGTGGCCACCGTTGGTGTCCTCATGGGTGACGCGCCCGGCATGCATGACCTGGGCGAAGATGCGGCCGCCCTCGGCGTGCACGGCGGAGGTGACGTTGGCCCAGCCCTTAAGCTGTTCCTCGGTCACCAGGCCCGGCTGGCCCGGGAATCCCCGGCCGGCGCGGCTGGGATACGTGCCCTCGCTGACGATCAGGCCGAGGGATGCCCGCTGCCGGTAGTGCTCGACAACCAGCGGGCCGGGAATGCCTTCCTTACCGGAGCGGACGCGGGTCAGCGGCGCCATCACAAGTCGGTTGGGCAGTTCCAGCTCGCCGAGAGTCATCGGGGAAAACAGCATGCGCAGTTCCTTTCACCAGGGATTGGGTTCACTGACGGCAACTGCGCGGCGCCTGCAACTATTCCGGGTGGGACCCGGATCACTGCGGGTGGACGATGATCTTGACCGCGGTGTCGTTGTGGTGGATCAAGGTGTCGAAGCCCTTGTCCACGAGATCATCCAGGGCGATTCGTCCCGTGATGAAGGGTTTCAGGTCAACCTTTCCCTCCTGGACGAGCTTGATCGCGGCCTCATGATCGCCGCAGTAGGCGATGGTGCCGCGGAGGTCGATTTCCTTCAGGACGACCTTCTGCATGTCCACGGTGGCCGGACGTCCCCAGATCGAGACGTTCACCACGACGCCGGCCGGCTTCACGACGTCGAGCATGGTGTCCAGCACGGCATTCACGCCGGCACATTCAAAGGCTGCGTCCGCCCCCGCACCGGCCGTCAGTTCCAGCACCCGCGCCTTGACGTCATCGGAGCTCGGGTCCAGCACATGGTCCGCGACTCCCGAGGACATCGCTTTTTCCTTCCGGGCCGCCGACAGCTCGGTGACGATCGTTGTGACGCCCAGGCCCTTGAGGACCGCTGCGGTCAGCAGGCCAATCGGGCCCGCACCGCCGACGACGGCGACGTCCCCGGCCTTGACGTCGCCCCTGCCGACGGCGTGATAGGCCACCGCGAGGGGTTCGATGAGGGCGGCTTCGTCCAGCGGGATGTCGCCGACGGGGTGGACCCACCGAGTGTCGACGACGACCTTCTCACTCAGGCCCCCGCCGCCGCCCGCCAAGCCGATGAAGCCGAGTTTGGTGCACAGGTTGTAGTGGCCGCTGAGGCACGGGCCGCATTCGTTGCAGACGATATATGGTTCCACCACCACGCTGTCTCCGACGGCGAGCCCGGTCACACCCTCCCCCAGTTCCTCGATGGTGCCGGAGAACTCGTGCCCCAGGGTGACCGGGGCTTCCTCGTGGGAAATCGGGTGGGGGTGGCCGGGCGGCGGCGTGAAAATGGGCCCTTCGAGGAATTCGTGGAGGTCGGTGCCGCAGATACCGCACCAGGCCACGGCGATCTTCACCGTTCCCGGGCGCAGTTCCGGCTCGGGAATGTCTTCGATCCGGAGATCCTCGCGGGCATGGAATCGTGCTGCTTTCATGGTGTCGCCTTCGCATTCCAGGCCGTGGATGCGCCCGATCGGGCGCATCCACGGCACGTCGTTGGATTTTCATAGCAGGGCCGTAGCCCCAGTCTGGGTGCCGCGCCGGTGATTGTCACGGCGTGCCCGGGTCAGCGCGTGTGGTGCGTGGGCTGCAACTCGAAGACCGGCGTCGGCAGCCCCTCCATCCTGGCTTTGAGCTGCAGCGCCAGATAGTTGGAGTAGTGGCGGCTCTGGTGGAGGTTGCCGCCGTGGATCCACAGATTTTCCACGTTGGTGGGCTTCCACATGTTGCGCAACTCCCCCTCCCACGGCCCCGGATCCTTGGGTGTCTCCGAACCAAATCCCCAGCACTTGCCGACGGCGTCGGCCACTTCGGGTGAGACCAGATCGGCCAGCCAGCCGTTCATTGACCCGTAGCCGGTGGCGTAGATGATGGCGTCGGCATCCAGTTCCGCCCCGTTGGCCAGCACGACGGCGTTCCCGGTAATCTTGCCGACCTCGCAGTTGGCGAGCTTGACCCGGCCGTCGATGATCAGCTGCGAGGCGCCGACGTCGATGTAGTAACCGGAGCCGCGCCTCAGGTACTTGAGGAACAGGCCGGAGCCGTCGACGCCGAAGTCAAGGTCGAACCCGGCAGCCTCCAGCTGCGAGTAGAACTCCGCGTCCCGCTCGGCCATCTCCGCGTAGACCGGGATCTGGGCCTGGGGCAGGATCCGGTAGGGCAACGAGGCAAACAGCAGATCGGCTTTCTCCGTGGTGACTCCGTTGGCCAGTGCCTTTTCGGAGTACAGACCCCCGAGGGCGAGGTCCATGAGGGATTCGCTCCGGGCGATGTGGGTGGAGGACCGCTGGACCATGGTGACGTCCGCGCCGTGCTCCCAGAGGTCGGCGCAGATATCGTGGGCCGAGTTGTTGGAGCCGATCACCACGGCTTTCTTCCCGGTCCAGTCTCCGCCGCCCGGGTGCTTGGACGAGTGGTACTGCTCCCCGAGGAAGGATTCGGCGCCGTCGAACGCGGGGACGCTGGGGTAGCCCGAAACGCCCAAGGCGAAGACAAGCTGCTTGGGGCGCAGGGTGACCGGTTCGCCGTCGCGGACCACCTCAACCACCCATTCCTGCGTGGACTCATCGAAGCGTGCGTTGGTGCATTCGGTCTTGGACCAGTAGTTCAGCTCCATGATCCGGGTGTAGTTTTCCAGCCAGTCGCCGATCTTGTCCTTGGCCGCGAAGACCGGCCAGTCGTCGGGGAACTTGATGTAGGGCAGGTGGTCATACCAAACGGGGTCGTGGAGGTGGAGGGACTTGTAGCGGTTCCGCCAGGAGTCGCCTGCACGCTCGTTCTTTTCGATGATGATGGTGGGCACGCCGAGCCTGCGGAGCCGCGCGCCCAGCCCGATTCCGCCCTGGCCGCCGCCGATGATGACGGTGTACGGCTGGTCTTCGTAGCCGAGACGGGATTCCTGTTCTTCCTTCAGTTCCAACCAGGACTTGCGGCCCTTAGTGATCTCGTGGGCTACGCCCTTCTCCCGGCGGGCGCCCTTCTTTTCCTCGAAGCCCTTGAGCTCCTGCATGGTAGTGAGCAGGGTCCAGCATTTGCCGTTGCGCAGGCGCAGGTGGGCGTAACCCCGGGCCTGGGCAGTCTCGAAGTTCACCCAGGCTTCCGCGGTGTCCGCGTCCCCGGTGGCGTCTTCGGCCAGGGTCCAGTTGCTTGGCTGCACGTCGTCCAGCGTCGCATCGAGCATGCGCCGGATGTCTTCCTTGCCCTCAAGGGTCTTGAGGTTCCAGGTGAAGGAGACGAAGTCGCGCCAGTACGAATCGTCGTCGAATAGCTCCAGTGCGGCGTCCGTGTTGCGGCTGCGCAGCGCGTCATCGAACTGCGCCAGCCACGCCCCGACGACGCCGTTTGGTGTCTCAGGCATGATTCCTCTTTCCTTTGCTCATGGCGGGCCGCTCCCGATGCGGGACGCTTGGTCCACGCAGTGACTCGCATCACAAGTAAAGACCGCGGGGGGTTACAATCGGGTTACACGGAGCTCTCACGTTGTTGGCCGGGCACTGAGGCAGGTCTAGTGCAGCGGCCCGCGAGAATTCGAGGGCGAGTTGGGAGAATGAGCATGCGCCAGGGCACCCGCTCCATCGCGCAGCGCTCAGACCTCAGGTTTTCCGCGCCGGCTGAGTACGCCCGTACTCTCCGGGCGGCGCACGAGGCCACCATTGCCGGCACCCCGAATCCGCTCCTGTCGCCGTCGCTCGTCAAATCCTGGCAGCGCTCGTTTGCACTCGGCATCAATCCGGACCAGCACCTGCCCCTGCATCGTCATGAAGTTTCCGAAGCGCGCTCCCTCAGCACGGGCCATCGACTGGCCGCGGTCATGCCCGCGCTGTCGCAACTGTTGGCCGACGAAACAGCCACCGGACGGCATTTGCTGATCGTGACGGATCATCACGGCGAGGTGCTGTGGCGCGTTGGCAGCAGGCAGTCGCTGAAGCTCGCCGACTCCTTGGAGTTCGTGGAGGGTGCCGATTGGTCCGAATCCGGTGTCGGCACCAACGCCATCAGTGAGGCGCTGATCACCGGCGCCCCGGCACAGCTCTTCTCAGCCGAGCACCTGGTGCGGACCCATCACGATTGGGCCTGCAGCGCCGCACCGATTCGCGATCCCTTTACGGGCGAGGTCATTGGTGTCCTGGACGTGTCAGGCCCGTTCGAGTCCGTCACGCCGGACAGCCTGCGGCTGGTGCGCTGCGGGGTGCGCCTGGCCGAGGAGTTGCTGAAATCGGCTGCGGTTCTCGACGGCGGCACGGGCAGCCGGCGTCTACAGCACGGACGAGATGACCGGGCACTGCGCGACGCCGGCACCGGGTCTCGGCTCATGCTGCGACTGTTGGGGGACGCGCCTACGGCGTCGATCGACGGCGGCGCGACGCGCCCTCTGACGCTCCGCCGTGCAGAGATTCTGGCGTTGTTGGCCTCGCGCGACCGGGGGTGGAGCGCCGATGAACTGGCTTACGAAATTCACGGCGACTTCGGCACCGCTGCCGCGATCCGGACGGAGATGCACCGGATACGGAGCATCCTTGGCAATGTGGTCGAGGCCAACCCCTACCATTTCTCGTCAACGGTCAGCGTAGTAACGGATGCGTCCGTTGTGGCCGCCCATTTGCGGGAGGGCAGGGTTCCAGAGGCGCTTGCCGCCTATCCTGCGGAGCTCCTAAGCCGTTCGGGGAACCTGTCCATCGGGCTCCTGCGCGACGAGCTCAATGTTGCCCTCGGGGCGTCCGTGCGCGCCAGCGGTGATGCCCGGTTGATGCTGCAGTGGTGCACGAGCGATATGGGCTCGACCGACACTGCCACTGCGTCCGCGGCAGCGACGATCCTTGGGCCGCTTGATCCGCGCAGCCGACTGGTGAGTGCACGGATGGAGCGGGTCGACCGGGAACTGCGGTCCTAGGGCCTGCGGAGCGCCTAGGGAGCAGGCGATGCGACGCCGGGACAGCCTTGGCCTTGGGGATTCCGGAGGCAATCATCAGCGTAATTCCGGGTGATAGAGCGCCAGACACTGACGGTCTGCGGCGGTGAGCTGAACCGGCCTTGGCCGGGGATGGGCAGCGGTGGGCCACCGTTGACGGAGTACGTTCCCTGGAAATGGGTGGTCAGCACCACCGAGAAGTCGCCGGTCTGCGGGTAGACGTGGCTGGTTGCCGTCTTTTCGCCCCAGCGGTCCTGGGGCAACGGGCCGCCGGCCGCCGTCTGGGGCCCGAGGGACGTGCCGTCGCCATAGCTCCACGTATATTGGACCGGCTTGGCGACGACGGCAACACTCTGGCCGAGCATGTCGACGGTGAACGCTTGCTCACTGGCTTCGGCATAGAAGTTTGTCTCTGCGCCCTTCAACGTATGGGGACTCGGTTGCATAACCGACTGGCCAGCGCTGACAGGAAGCTGCTGGAACTTTTCCTGTATCTGGGCTGCGATCTTGCCCAGGACATCTTCGGGGTTTTCCCGATACACGCAACTGTCTGGCACGATGCGGCTCCAGTCGTTTGGCCCCGCGACGACAAGTTTCCACCACCATCGAACAGGTCGACCATTCAGACCCGCACGACACTCAGTCGCGGCTGCTAGGCAGGAAACGTCAAAGTCGTTGTTGTTCACCAGACAGAGATAATCGAACCTGTACTCATAGGGGCTCTCTGGAACAGCGCTCGGCGCGTCCACCCAGACCCCCGAGGCGGCGTCATATCGCCACACCCCTACGCCGCCGGAATTCCAAAAAACGTCCGACATATCGGCATGAGCGGCCGAGCTTGTCCACACGAAAATCACAAGAGCGGCAGCGAGAATTTTCGAAGCGACATATGTCCTTCGAAATAGGTTCTGATACCGAATCATGCACCGAGCCGGTCAACGTCCAGCGCTGTCCAGTGGTCTTCGTCAAATCGGAGTATCAAAATGTCCGCTAGCACCTGTGATGCAGGTACTGACTTTTCGATGCTGCCGTCAGCACGATGGAGAAACCCGGATGATTGCTCCAGTTGAGTGGTTACTTGGTAGTTGCCTTCAATTGTCTTTACAAATTGTGTGTAGGCTCCCTTCGGATTGACGAGCCCTCCTGCAATCCAGCGATTGTCCGCATTCCATTCAAGAATCCCTGGGCGAACTTTCGCGCACATTCTGCACGAGGCGCTCGTGACTTCATCCATGGGTCCGAAGTCTCCGGTTTGATATGCGTAGTTGAGAAGCGTGTACCAGTGCTTTGTGAATGCTATGGCACCTTCCTTCGTCTCCGCCTTGGCTGCTTCCGGCAACTCGGGCACGGGGACGTTCTGGGCTTTGCCGGAGGCGTCCGCCGGTTTATACGCGGCAGTGGGGGTGGGGCTGGCGCTCGGACTCGCCGACGGCGACGCCGATGCGCTCGGAGGCGCGGGCGCTGCGGTTGCTCCGGGCGTTGTTCCGCCGCCGCTGCAGCCAGCAACCATCACCAGGGACAATCCAAGCAACGCTGCGGCGCAGGAACGCCGGCGGCCGGAGATCGAAGTGCGAGATGTCATGGTCAGCTACTCCCCCGATAGAAAATCAAGACGCCTGAATCCAAACACTGGCTTAAGAGTAACTGACGTCACATTTTGGTCGTCAAAGTTATCCACAGCTCCCACCCGAGGGGAGTCGCACCGCACACGCGCCACCAGCAGCGGTCCAGCCGGGGGTGCCGTGCCCGCCACAGGGACGAACCCACTGCGCTCACCTCGGACGCCAGTATTCCCTTAAGGCCCTAGCCTTTTTCTAAATGGGACAGAACAATGTAGCCATGATGTTCGAACATGCAGACGGAAACCCCATCCTCAGCCTCACTGACGAGCAGAACTGGAAGTTGATCGAGGGCACTAAGCACGGCAGGCTGGTGGTCACCGTGGCCGGAGAGCCCGACATTTTCCCAGTGAACTACGCGGTGGGTGGCAGGAAGCTGTACCTCCGCACGGCTCCCGGCAACAAGCTGGCCGAAGTGACCATCAATTCCAAGGTGCTTTTCGAAACGGACGGGATCCTGTCCGACGAGGCCTGGTCCGTGGTCCTTCACGGTACCGCCCGCGTGCTGGAGACGTCCGCGGAGATCGCCGTCGCGGAGGCCTTGGGTCTCAAACCCTGGGTGCCCACGGTGAAGGACTATTACGTTGAGATCGAGCCAACGAAGTTGACGGGCCGGCACTTCCAGTTTGGCGAGCACCCCGAGCGGGAGCTCTAGCCGAGCGGGAGATCTAGCCACCGCCGGCCCGCCTAGACTTAAACCATGGCGGACAAGCTGACACCGGAGCGGCGCAGCTGGAACATGTCCCGCATCCGGGGAAAGAACACCAAGCCCGAGCTGCTGGTTCGGCGTCTGTTGCACGCCAAGGGCTACCGCTACCGGCTCCACGGCACGGCGCACGGCGGACCGCTCCCGGGTAAACCGGACCTGGTGTTCGCGGGCCGCCACAAAGTCATCTTCGTCAACGGGTGTTTCTGGCACCTCCACGATTGTCGGGTGGGTCAGCATGCCCCCAAATCCAACGCCGAGTTCTGGGAAACCAAGCGCACCCGCACCCGAAACCGCGACGACGACCAGCGCCATCAGCTGGAAAACGCCGGCTGGGAGGTCCTCACTGTCTGGGAATGCGAGCTCAAGGAGCCATCGTCACTGGAACAGCAGTTGGACGCATTTCTTCGGGCCCCGGCGCCCGGGCCCGGCACGGAACCCTAGCGCCCCGGCACGCATAAGCGACGGTGACCCGCGATTCACTGAAAGAGACATGAAAATCTGTTGTATCGCTCAACGAGTCAGACCAGGCTGTCTGAGCTAAATTTACCTCCGGGGAATTGGACCGAATCCGGTTCCGATTTATGCGTCCTACCTAACCTCCCGGGAGAGCACCAGATGCCTTACTTGCTGATGTCGAATGAGTCGCTGAAAGGCACAACTTGGCCGGCCAAGTCACACTCCAATTCCCGAATACAGGAACATCAACCATTCCCCGGGGTCGATCCTGATCTCGAACCCCTGCGTCGGCAGGTAGCCGATATAATCGACGCGGTTCTCGCCGACACCAAGCCCGAGGAAGCGGAGGTGCGCGAAAAAATTCGCTGGCATATCGCGGCCAACCCGGGCCGGCCGGAGAAGGCCCTCCTGAGCCACCTACTGTCCGTGTCGGTCCCGCAGGATGCCGCAGGGTAGCTGCCAGGCTCCGCCCGCCGCCGTCAGCCGCCGCCGTCAGTAGAAGCCCTCAGCGGCTGATCGTCGCCTGACGCACCACTTCGCCCCAGGACTGCTGCGCGAGATCCGCGACTGAGGCCAGGATCTCGGCCGGGGGCAGGGACAAGTCCAGCGGGAACTCCACCACATCAATATCGGTATTGAGGATCCGGCGCAGTTTGATTTCTCCGGCGCCCGGATAAATCAGCCACGCCGTCGGGACCCGAAGCGAGGTGCAGTAGGCCAGCATCCGGTAGTGGTCCGCCGAAAGTGACGCCCCGACGTCGGCCGCGGCCTGGTACTTGGCGTCGTAGACCATCACCGGCCGGCCACCGAGCAGGTGGACGGCGCCGGGCTGCACCACGATCCGATCCGTGTCGCGGACAGCCTCGTTCAGCAGGGCGTTGTACCGGAGCCGCATCTCCCCCGGATAGGCCGCCATGGCCTCCCGCAGTGCCGTCCCGACAAAGTCCTCGAACACCGTGGACATGTCCACCACAAACGACGCCGACTGTTGCTTGCCGTCGCCGGCCTCCGCCGAGGCGTTGCGCAGGATCACCTCGGCAAGCCTCAGCGCCTCGTGGTACCGCGCGTTCATCCGGCTGGCGCGCCACACCGGCAGGGGTGCGCCGGACTGCAGGCGGGTGACAGCGGCGAGCTTGCCGTTGAGCCGGCGCAGGCGGCTCAGCACTTCGGGGCGCACACCGGGCACCCGGGACATCCGTTCAAGCGCGGCGCGCAGGATGCGGTTCTCCGCGATGTCCTCGGTGAACTCGTCGTAGGACACCTCCAGCGGCACGAGCATTCCGGGCCGGCGGGAGATCTGGTCCGAGATGCGGATCCTGCCCTTGACCGTCCTGAGCGATTCCTCCACGTTCAGGTAGCCCTGCAGCACGCCGCGGCTGAGCGCGCGTTCTGCGAGCTGCGCCAGGGACGCGGCCAGTGCACTCCACAGCTCCGGTTCCTCAGACGCCGCGACGGAATCGTCACGGAAGCCCTGGTTTCCTGCGTAGCCGAGCAGGAACAGGAGCCTGCCCAGGCCCAGCCGCTCCTTCGGCCGCACCTCGAGCTGCACCGTGGGGGTGCGCACGGAGCCGACTTTTCCGACCGGCTCAATCCGGTACAGGCCCATGCCCATGGGTGACACCTTGGCCAGGCCGCTGCCGTTGATGTAGGCAGCGCTGCCCGGATCGATCCGGTCCACGATGCCGCAGGAGAGCTCATCAAGGACGATCCGGCGGAGCGGCGAGGCGGCCAGGCTAGACGCGCGCAAGGCGTCCGAGCAGTTGGTCCAGCCCGAACCGCTCCTCCAGCTGTGCCCGGTTGAGCTGGCCGTGGTAGTGCTCCTCGAGCAGCGGCATCAGCTCGAACTTCCAGATCCGACGCAGGCCCTTGGGCGTCTGCGCGGATGGCTTCATGAAGTAGGACGGCCCGATCATGAGGTCCCGGTCCCACTCGTCGATCGCGTCGTTGAGGGCGTCCATCAGCACGGCCGGCGTCGTATCCAGGTCCCTGGCCTGTAGGAAGCGCAGCAGGGTTCCCTTCACGGGCTCGGTCTTCGGGTGCAGCTCGATGAAGGAGAAACGGCGCCGGATGGCTGCGTCCATCATGGCGATGGACCGGTCCGCGGTGTTCATGGTGCCGATGATGTACAGGTTGTCCGGCAGCGTGAACGGCTCGTTGGGGCTGTACTGCAGGTAGATCCGGTCGTCGCGGTATTCCAGCAGGAAGTACAACTCGCCAAACACCTTGGCGAGGTTGGCCCGGTTCATCTCATCGATGATCAGGAAGTACGGTTTGCTCTCGTTGCCGGGTTTGGCGGCCTCTTCGGCGATCCGGCGCAGCGGCCCGGCGACCAGCTTGAAGGACACCTGGCCCTCGTCGGTCTTGTCCGGCCTGAAGCCCTCAAAGAAGTCCTCATAGGCGTACGAGGGGTGGAACTGCACCAACTTGACCCGCTCGTCGGCAGCGTCGCCGGCCAGCTGGGCGGCCAGTTGCTTGGCGAGAAAGGTCTTGCCGGTGCCGGGCGGGCCGTAGAGCACCAGCTGCCGGTTTTCTTCGAGCAGTTCCGCGATTTCCTGCAGCGGCTCCAGGTCCATGTGCATGGATTCAGCGAAGTCCTCCGTCAGCGGGCGGAAACCTTCACACGCGGGTTCGACGACGGCGTCCGGCGTAGGGCCGTCGCCAGGCTCCGCCTCCGCTTCGGCCGGCAGGAGCGCCTCGAGGGCCTGGATGACGCGGGTGATGTCAACGATGATGCCGGAGGTGGCCAGCTGCCGCTGCACGTGCCGGGGCAGCTCGGCGATGTCATGGGTTTCGTCGAACCAGCGGACCTTGCGGTGCAGCCGGCGATTGTCCTCGTGGTGCTCCGGCTCGCCGAGGACCACGCCCACGCGGACGGTTCCGGAGCTCTGGTACAGGGTCAGGTCCCCTGGCTTCATTACGGTCAGAAACGCGAACACGGCGGTCTTGGTGTCCTCGCGCTCCACATAGCCGAGGTGCTTGTAGTCCTCGTCCACGGCATGCTGGACCAGCCCGGCGGTGACGCCCGGGTCCAGCAGGCGGAGGTGCTCGACGTCGAGTGTCAGCGTCTCCTCGCCTTGCCAGGCGTTCAGCAGTTCGGTGTTGTCGTGGTGGGTGCGCAGCAGCCAGGCCCGGCGGCCGGGGTCGCCCACCTTCCGCCACTGGCTCACCAGCTGGCGGGAGTACCAGTCGATGCGCTGGCCTGCCTGTTCGTCGAGGTGCAGGCGGATGCGTTGGATGTCCGCGGAAATCTCCTCGTCGCTGTCGCCCTTCGCGCCTCCCACGAGCGAGGCAAAAGCGTCCCGGATCTCCTGGCGTTCAACGTCGGCCACGACGGGTTCGAAGTAGCTGGGCCAGACCAGGAATTCGATGCTGCGCCGGATGGCCGGCTGATCATCCGGTGTGCCGGCCACGAGCTGGTGGAACGCCAGCGGGTCCTTGACGGCAGCCGCGACGACGCCGGCGGGACGCTGGGCAACGTGCTGCACGAAGCGGCACAGCCATTTGAGCTGGTCCCAGATGGTCCAGTTGAATTCCGCTGTCCGGTCCCGGATCACGCCGTGGTCCGTCATCCCCGCGTAGAGCTCACTGGGGAGTTCCAGTGGCGGCTCCAGCCAGGACGCGGCCTCCGCCACCCGGGCGCGCTTGACCTTGAGTGATTTCACTTCATGCGCCAGCGGCAGGGACTGCAGGAAGAGCAGTTCGACGGCCAACTGCTTGGCACCGCGGGTTGCGCCGTCAAGGTTCTGCCGCAGGTTGGTCATCATGGGCGCCTTGGAGTCCGGCACCCCGCGCTCCAGGCGCACCAGCAGCTCCGCTGCGGCCTGCACCGACCATGTTTTGGTGCGCCCGTCCAGGGCCGAGGGTTTCCCCAGCAGCCCGGGACCCAAAACAAACCACGCCGCGTCTTCGATCTCCCTGGAGATGCCGAGGGCGCGGTGCATGGCAGGTTTTTTGGCTGGGGTCATACGTTCAATTTACAGGCTAAAGCCGATCGACCGCATCGCGGGCAGCCCCAAGGTTACTGAACGGTAGATAGTGCTCCCGGCTACTTGGCGGCACGCGTGCGCTTGATGCCGAAGGTGAAGTAGCTGCCGGGGCCGACGAAGTTGACCAGGGTGGCCATCCGCCACAGGGCCTTGCTGCCACGGATCTGCTCTGCCGGGCGGCGCGAAATGTCCTTCTGGGCCGCGATCAGGAGCGAGAGCTGGACGACGGCCGCGGTGATGGTTCCGACCTTCCCTATGGGCGAGAGTTCCTTCCAGGTCTTCTGCTGGGCCCTCTTCTGGGCCCTCTTCTTGCTCTTGTTCACCATGATCTGTGCTCCTATATATTCCAGGTTGTCTTCCAGGCCGGCCAGTTCCGGAGGGATGCTCTGGGAGGTCGCTCCAGCGGTAGTTCATCCTAAGGTTCCATCCGAACCCCGGGGTAGGGTCCATCGGACCTATTGGGCGGCCATAAATGGCGAGAGCTTTTCTTTCTGCTCCGGGGTCAGCCGCAGCACCCGTCCGGTGGCCTCATCCACAAAGGCGAGGTGGCTCGTGGCCCGGACGCAGTCTTCCCTGGTAGCGGGATCCTGCACCAGGTAGTGGATGTCGAAGCTCGCGCCCTTCACAGCCCCGATCCACAGCTGCACGACGGCGGGAACGTTGCGGTACTCGAGGGTCTTGACGTAGCGGATCTTGTGCTCCACGACGAGGGCCAGCGTTCCTTCCGGCACCTCGTTGAAGAGCGGCACGGAGGGCTCGATCCCCGGCAGCCCGGAGCCGCGGGGCGGCCCAAAGGCCGCGATGCGGGCTTCCTCCAGGATCCGAACAATCTGGACATTGTTGATGTGGCCGT
Organism: Arthrobacter sp. SO5; assembly: GCF_020532805.1. Classification (GTDB taxonomy): domain Bacteria; phylum Actinomycetota; class Actinomycetes; order Actinomycetales; family Micrococcaceae; genus Arthrobacter. The sequence continues at coordinate 52,776 of NZ_MQTQ01000041.1, forward strand.
AGGCGTCCATGTCGCCCCAGCGCATCGGCACCTGCACCTCGATGCGGCGGGCCTCGGGAACGGACCCGGCCGCCGCGTTCAGCTCCGCACCGCCATCGGATCCTCGGCAAACGCCTCGGCGTCCTCGCCGGCGAACTGCGACATGTACAGGCGGTAGTAGGCGCCCTTCAGTTCCAGGAGTTCCGAGTGCCGGCCCTGCTCCACGATCCGGCCGGCCTCCATGACCAGGATGGTGTCGGCGTCGCGGATGGTGGAGAGCCGGTGAGCGATGACGAAGCTCGTGCGGTCCGTGCGCAGCGCCGCCATGGCTTTTTGCACCAGCACCTCGGTGCGGGTGTCCACCGAACTCGTCGCTTCGTCGAGGATCAGCAGCGAAGGGTTGGCCACGAAGGCCCGGGCAATGGTGATGAGCTGCTTCTCGCCAGCGCTGACGTTGTTGCCTTCCTCGTCGATGATCGTGTCGTAGCCGTCCGGGAGTGCCCGGACGAAGCGGTCGACGAACGTGGCCCGGGCTGCCTCCAGCACCTGCTCCTCGGTGGCGTCCAGCTTGCCGTAGCGGATGTTGTCGTAGATGGTGCCGCCGAACAGCCACGCGTCCTGCAGCACCATGCCCACCTTGGAACGCAGTTCGGCACGGCTTAGTTGGGTGACGTCGACGCCGTCGAGCGTAATGCTGCCGCCGTTGAGCTCGTAGAAGCGCATCACGAGGTTCACGAGTGTGGTCTTGCCCGCACCTGTGGGACCGACGATCGCCACCGTGTTTCCGGGCTCCGCGGTGAAGGACAGATCCTCGATCAGTGGCTTGTCCGGGGAGTAGCTGAAGGTGACGCGCCGGAAATCCACGTGGCCGTCGGTCTTGGCCGGAAGGTGTTCGGTGGCAGTTTCGGCGTTCTGCTCCTCCGCGTCGAGGAACTCGAACACCCGCTCGGCGGAGGCGACGCCGGACTGCAGCATGTTGGCCATGCCGGCCATCTGGCCCAGCGGCTGGGTGAACTCGCGCGAGTACTGGATGAACGCGGTGGCGTCGCCCAGGCTCATCCCGCCGGAGGCCACGCGCAGGCCGCCGACGACCGCGATCCCCACGTAGCTGAGGTAGGAGACAAACTGCATGACCGGCATGATCATGCCGGACACGAACTGGGCGCCGAAGCTGGCCCGGTAGAGTTCCTCGTTCCGCTCGTCGAAGCGGGCCAGCATGTCGGCGTCGCGGCCGAAGACCCGGACGATGTCATGGCCCGAGAAAGACTCTTCGATTTGGCCGTTGAGCTCGCCCGTATTCTTCCACTGGGCGGCGAAGAGCTTCTGGCTGCGGGAGCCGATGATGCCGGCGGCGAGAGCCGAGAGCGGGAGCGCGACCAGGGCGATAAGTGCCAGCTGCCACGACACGATGAACATCATGATGACGATGCCGATCACCGTCAGCGCAGAGTTCACGAGCTGGGCGAAGGCCTGCTGCAGGGCCTGCTGGATGTTGTCCACGTCATTCGTGACGCGGGAGAGGATGTCGCCGCGCTGGCGCGTGTCGAAGTAGTTCAGCGGCAGCTTGTTCAGTTTCTTCTCGGTGTCATCACGGAGCTTCCGGACCACCCGCATGACGAGGATGTTCAACACGTAGCCCTGCAGCCAGAGGAAGATGTTGGCGACGAAGTACATCACCAGCACCACGCTGATGAGGTATGCGAGCTGCTGGAAGTCGACGCCCGCGCCGGGCACCACATCCATCCTGGCGAGCATGTCCGCGAAGTTGTCCTGGCCCTGGGCGCGCAGGCCGGCGATGAACTGGTCCTTGGTGGCCCCGGCCGGGAGCTGCTTGCCCACCACTCCCGCGAAGATCACGTCCATCGCCTGGCCCAGGATCCGCGGGGCGATGACGTTCAGGACGACGGCGACAGTCACCATCGCGAGGACCACGATGATTCCGGCCCGCTCCGGTTTCAGCAGCCCCATCAGCCGCTTCGCGGAGGGCCAGAAGTGCTCGGCCTTCTTGGCGGGCACGGCGCCGAACATGCCGCCATCGGCCTCGCCGGGGGTGAATTCCTCTTCGTAGAAGTCGTCGTCGGGCGGCCCATCCGCACCTGCGGTATCCGGCGCGTTGGAAAGGGTTGCGTCCGCAGCCGTGGTGTGCGCTGGTTTACCGGCCGGCATGGTCTTTTCGTTGGTGCTCACGCCACGGCCTCCGCGGTCAGCTGGGATTCGACAATTTCCTGGTACGTGCTGGAATGCTCCAGCAGCTCCTCGTGGGTGCCGCGGTCCACGATCCGGCCCTTCTCAAGCACCAGGATCTGGTCTGCGTCGGCGATGGTGGAAATGCGCTGGCCCACGATGATCACCGTGGCATCGGCGGTCTTCGCCTTGAGTGCTCGGCGGAGCCTGGCGTCGGTGGCGACGTCCAGCGCCGAGAACGAGTCATCGAACAGGAACACCTTCGGCGTGGTGACGAGGGCCCTGGCGATGCACAGCCGCTGGCGCTGCCCGCCCGAGACGTTGGTGCCGCCCTGGGCGATCCGTGCGCCGAGGCCGTCCTTCTTCTCGCGCACGAAGTCCGCGGCCTGCGCCACGGTCAGCGCGTCCCACAACTCCTCGTCCGTGGCCTCGGGCTTGCCGAATCGCAGGTTGTGCTCGATGGTTCCGGAGAACAGGTAGGGCCGCTGAGGGACCATGGCCACGCGCTGGGTGATCTCCGCCCGGTCCAGTTCGGTGACCGGGACGCCGTCGAGCAGCACGTCACCCGACTCGGCATCGTAGAGGCGCGGCAGCAGGGCCAGCAGGCTGGTCTTGCCGGCCCCGGTGGAACCGATGATCGCAACGGTCTGGCCGGGTTCGGCCGTGAAGCTGATGTTGCTGAGCACCGGCGCCTCGGCTCCCGGGTAGGCGAAGGACACGTCACGGAACTCCACCCGGCCTGCCTTTTCAGCCGGAGCCACCGGGGCGGCAGGCTCATGGATGGACGGTTCGACGTCGAGCACCTCGCCGATGCGGTCCGCGCAGACCGAGGCGCGCGGGATCATCATCGCCATGAAAGTCCCCATCATGACGGCCATCAGGATCTGCAGCAGGTACTGCAGGAAGGCCGTCAGCGAGCCTATCTGCATCTCGCCGGCGTCGACGCGCTGGCCGCCGAACCAGAGCACGGCGGCGGTGGAGACGTGCAGGATCATGCCGATCGCGGGGAACATCAGGACAAACAGGGCGCCGATCTTCAGGGAGACGTCGGTGAGTTCCTTGTTGGCTGCACCGAAGCGCTGGGCCTCGTGGGGCTCTCGCACGAACGCCCGGACCACGCGGATGCCGATGATCTGCTCACGCAGGATCCCGTTTAGCCGGTCGATCTTGGTCTGCATGGTACGGAACAGCGGCATCAGCCGGACCACGAGGTAGCCCACTACGACAACCAGCACGGGTACGGAAACCCACACCAGCCAGGAGAGGTTGAGGTCCTCGCGGATGGCCATGAAGATCCCGCCGATGCACATGATCGGCGTGGCCACCATGAAGTTCAGTGCCATCAGCATGAGCATCTGGACCTGCTGGACGTCGTTGGTGCCGCGCGTGATGAGCGTCGGCGCGCCGAAGACATTCACATCCCGGGCGGAGAAGCTGCTGACCTTGCGGAAAACACCCCTGCGCAGATCCCGGCCGAATGCCATCGCGGCTTTGGAACCGAAGTAGACGCCGGCGATCGCGGTAACAACCTGGACCAGGGCCACACCGAGCATCAGCCCGCCGGTGCGCCAGATATAGTCCGTGTCCCCACGGCTGACGCCCTGGTCGATGATCTGGGCATTGAGGCTGGGAAGGTATAGCGCCGCGATCGTCGAGGCCAACTGGAAAATGATGACTGCGGTGATGTACGGCAGATACGGCTTGGAGAAGCGCCGCATGAGGGTGACAAGCATGCCCACGGGTCCTTTGGGAAATAGCGAATATTTGAGGCGGAAGAGACAGCTGGAAAGGGAACTTCCAGCAATGCACCAGTCATAGCAGCGGGGACTGACAGCCATTGCCATCCAACTCTACGAAATCCACCGCCCCCGCGGAACACCGGCACCAAAGATCATCCAAACGGTGTACGTTTCCCGCTTCGGGCCGGCCCAGGGACCGCGGGCTCCTTAGCGGGCAAACCGCGGGGTCTTTTCGTCCCGCCAGTTCGTCGGTGGCGCTAGTCCCTGCGGTGCCGGCCGGGCGTTGCGACGAAGTCCGCCGCCGCCCGGTCTTCGCCGGCGCGCTGGCGGGCCAGCACCTCGATGAATTCCCGGTCGAGATCGACAATCCCCGTTCCCGGCGCGGCGTCGCCCGCAGTGCGGGCGGCAGCTCCGGCGTCGCCCGCAGCGCGGGCGGCAGCTCCGGCGTCGCCCGCAGCGCGGGCGGCAGCTCCGGCGTCGACGTCGGAACCCCCGCGGGCGGAAGCCGCAGCCTCGGGCTGGATGTCCACGGTGCGCCGGAGAGGCTGTTCCTTGATGAACAGGATCGCAACCAGGGCAACCACACCGATGATCGCCGAGACCGTAAAGATCTGGGCCGTCGCGTCACCATAGGCGGCCCGCATGATCTCGCGGACGGGCTCAGGCAGGTCCTTGAGGTCCAAGCTGGCGCCGGCACCCCCGGAGGTGGGAATCCCGGCGGCCGCGAAGCCCTCGGTGGCGAGTTCCTTGACCCGGTTGCCCAAGATGGCACCCAGGACCGAGACGCCGATGGCTCCGCCGATGGACCGGAAAAACGCCACGGAGGCGCTGGCAGTTCCGATCTCGCTGGCCCGCACGGTGTTCTGCACGGCCAGGACAAGGTTTTGCATCAGCAGGCCCAGGCCGAGGCCGAGGATCGCGGTGTAGACGCCGGTCAGCCAGAGTTCGGTGGTGTGATCGATGGTTCCGGTCAGTCCGAGGCCGCTAATCAACAGGATGGAGCCCGCGACCAGGTACCGCTTCCACTTTCCGGTCCGGCTGATCAGCTGCCCGGAAGCCACGGAACCGATCAGGTTGCCGGCGATCATCGGCAGGGTCAGGAGCCCGGCTTCGGTCGGTGATGCGCCGCGCGCCACCTGGAAGTACTGGCCGAGGAAGGCGGAGGAACCGAACATCCCGACGCCGACGGCGATCGAGGCCAGGATGGCGAGGGCGGTGGTGCGCTGGGAGATGATTTTCAGCGGAATGATCGGCTGCGGCACCTTGGATTCGACCAGGACCAGCAGGGCCAGCAGGGCGACGCCGCCGCCGACCATCGCCGCCGTCTGCCAGGACCACCAGTCGTAGTAGTCCGGGTTGCCGGCGAAGGAAACCCAGATCAGCAGCAGGCTCACACCGGAGGTCAGCAGGATGGAGCCGAGCCAGTCGATCTTCGCCGGGCGCCTGACATGCGGCAGTTTCAGGGTGACCTGCAGCAGGATGAGCGCCACAACTGCCAGCGGAACGCAGACGAAAAAGGTCCAGCGCCAGCCCAGCGGGCTGTCCACGATGAAGCCGCCGAGCAGCGGACCGCCGGCTGTGCCGACGGCCATGACGGCGCCCATGTAGCCGGAGTATTTTCCCCGGTCGCGCGGCGGGATGATTGAGCCGATAATGGCCATTGCCAGGGCGGTGAGCCCGCCCATGGCGATGCCCTGGATCACGCGCGCTGTCAGCAGGAGAGGGATCGTCTCGGACAGGCCCGCCATGACGGAGCCGGACACGAAGATCACGATGCTGAGCTGGACCAGGACTTTCTTGTTAAAGAGGTCCGCCAGCTTGCCCCAGATCGGGGTGGTCGCGGCGTTTGCCAGCAGCGCCGCGGTGATGACCCAGGCGAAGTCCGTCTGGGTTCCGTTGAGCTCGGACATGATGGTGGGAAGGGCGTTCGCGACGATCGTGCTGCTGATGATCGCCGTGAAAAACGCGGCGAGAATGCCGGTCAGGGCTTCCATGATCTGGCGGTGGGTCATCGCGACCTGCGGTGCCGGGTGCGAGAGCGGGGTGGGAGCCGGGGATGGCCCGGCGGTGGCAGCGTGGCTGGCCATTAATTTACTCCTCAACAAAGTTGCTCGTGTCTGGGGATCCGGCCGCCTTTGCCCGGGCTGAAGTCCGTAGGGATTCAGCTAGTTTCTTTAGGGTTTTTGAGGTCTCTTCGACGTCGTCTTCGCTCCAGTCCTGCAGGAAGCCCTGCAGGGTCGCGGCGCGCTGGGCCTCGATGGAGCGGAGCTTCTCGATCCCTGACGGTGAGAGTGCGATGAGCTGCGCCCGCCCGTCCTCGGGATCCGGCCGGCGCACCACGTAGCCCTGGTCGATTAGTTCGGCGACGTGCCGGCTGAGCACCGGAGCGCTCACACCGAGCCGCTCCGCGAGCTGCGTGGCCCTGGTCTCGCCCTCCCCCACAAAGCGCAAGACGCCCTGGAGTGCCACCCCGGTCTCATCGCCGCGCAGGTTGGCCGCCGCGACGCACCGCACGGCACGCTGAAGATCAAAGATTTGATGGACCAGTTCGGCTGCAGTGGTCGATGCAACTGACATTTTGTGACGCCCCTTAATTGCTTGCCCGAAGCAACTATACCGGAAAGTGATTGCTTTGGGAAACTAAGCGGTGAATGTGGTTGTGCCCACTTACACCTCAGGCCCCGGATCCGGGCGGATTCGGGGCCTGAGGTGTACGTTCGCGACGTGGAGGGTGGGGCTTACACGTCCAGGTGCGTGGGGGCGAACATCGCAAGGAGTGTTTCGACGACGACGACGTTCGGCCCGTCCGCCGCGAAGCCTGCCTTTAGCGCCTCCCCGACATGCTCCGGGGCGACCCGGACCGCCGGCACTCCGAAGGACTCTGCCAGCTTCGCGAAGTCCGGGCGGGCGAGTTCGGTGGCCGTGGCCTTGCCGAAGGCTCCCACCATGTACTCGCGCAGGATGCCGTAGCCGCCGTCGTCCACGATCAGCCAGGTGACCGGGACATTGTGCTGCTTGGCGGTGGCCAGTTCCGAGATCGAGTACATCGCGGAGCCATCGCCGGAGACGGCGAGCACCCGGGCCGAACCGCCCGGGTTGCCGGTCGTTTCCAGGCCGACGGCGCCGCCGATCGCCGCGGGAAAGCCGAAGCCGAGCCCGCCGGCGCCCTGCGCGGAGTGGAACTGGCCCTGCCGGGCGTCCCAGCAGCTCCATGCCCAGTAGGCCGAAATTGTCATGTCCCAGAACGTCTGCATATCCGCGGGAACGGCCTCGCGGATGTCGGCCATGAACTTCAGTTCCTTGCCGAGGTCCTGGGATTCCAGGCGGGCCCTGACCTTGGCCAGGGACTCTTTGACCAGAGCCTCGGGGGCGGTTCCGTGCCAGTCGGCGCGTTCACCGTGCGGTTCGGTCAGGGCGGCGTCGAGGGCGGCGAGGGCCTGGCCGGCGTCGGCCCGGATGCCGAGCCCCGGACGGTTGGATTCGAGGACGCGGGGTTCGGCGTCGATCTGGATGATCCGGCCGCGCGGTTCGAACGTGAAGTAGTTGGACGTGACCTCGCCGAGCGAGGAGCCGATAACGATCAGCACGTCGGCGTCCTCGAGCAGCTCCGTCATGTGCTGGTCCTCGACCCAGGACTGCAGCGCGAGCTCATGGTTCCAGGGGAACGCACCGTTGCCGCCGGGGGTGCAGATCACCGGGGCCCGCAGCTTCTCCGCGATGGAGAGCAGGGACTTCTCGGCCCGGCCGCGGCGGGTGCCGCCGCCGGCGATGATCGCGGGACGTTCCGCCGTCGAGAGCCACTTCACGGCCTCACGGACCAGCTCCACCCGGGGCGGGTTGTCCGCGGCCTCGGCCAGGGCATCCTCCACCGGGGGCACCATGATGGGATCCAAGAGCACATTCTGCGGGATTTCAAGCCAGACGGGGCCCTGCGGCGAGGAGATCGCCTCAGTCCAGGCGTCCTGGATGGCCGAGGGGATACCCGAGGCGTGCTGGATCAGCCGCTGGCTCTTAGTGACGTTCGCGGCCGAGGCCTTCTGGTCATCGAGCTGGTGCAGCATGCCCTTGCGTCGGGCGCCAAGGCCCTCGAGCGGGATCTGGCTGGCGATGACCACCATGGGCACGCCCGTGGCATAGGCCTCCTGGAGGCCCGCCAGGGACGTCAGCGCGCCCGGACCCGTGGAGAGGAAGAGGACACCGACCTCGCCGGTGGCGCGGGAGTAGCCGTCCGCAGCGAAGGCCGAGTTGTTCTCGACGCGGGAGGAGACGAAGTGCAGGTTCCCGCGGCCCATCGCATCGAACAGGCCCAGGGCATGCTGGCCGGGGATGCCGAAGACCGTTTTGGCCCCAAGTGCCTCAAGGGTTTCGACGACGAGGTCACCGCCGTTGCGTACGCCGCTCACTGGGAGGCCCCGCTCTGGACCCGCGGGGCCGCGAAGCCGGCCGCCGGAGCAAAGCCGGCCGGCCGGCGGGATTCCTGGCCCAGCGCCTGGGCGGCGTAGCCGTTGGCCGTGCCCTCCCTGCTGCCCTCGACAGCGCGGTCCGCCATCAGCGTGATGAGTTCGTACGCGACGTGGCTGGCGGCAACGCCGGTGATGTCGGCGTGGTCGTACGCGGGGGCGACCTCGACGACGTCGGCCCCCACCAGGTTCATGCCGCGGAAGCCGCGGATGATTTCCAGCAGCTCACGGCTGGTGATGCCGCCGGCTTCCGGGGTTCCGGTGCCGGGGGCGTGGGCGGGATCCAGGACATCGATGTCCACGGAGATGTACAGCGGGCGGTTGCCGATCCGGTCGCGGACCTTGGCGACGGTTTCCAGGACGCCCTGGTAGTAGACGTCGGCGGAGGTGACGATGCCGAAGCCGAAGCGGTGGTCGTCGTCGAGGTCCTTCTTGCCGTAGAGCGGGCCGCGGGTGCCGATGTGGCTGATCGCCTCGGTGTCCAGGATGCCTTCCTCGACGGCGCGGCGGAAGGGCGTACCGTGCGTATATTCGGCGCCGAAGTAGGTGTCCCAGGTGTCCAGGTGCGCGTCGAAGTGCAGCATCGCGACAGGCTGGCCGGCGCGCTCGGCGGCGGCGCGGAGCAGGGGCAGGGCGATGGTGTGGTCCCCGCCGAGGGTCAGGAGCTTGCTGCCGGAGGCCGTCAGGTCCAGGGCGTTCTGCTGGACGGTCTCGATCGCGTCATTGATGTTGAAGGGATTGACCGCCATGTCGCCGGCGTCGGCCACCTGTATGTTTTCGAAGGGGCTGACGTCCCAGGCCGGGTTGTACGGGCGCAGCAGCCGGCTGGCCTCGCGGACGTGGTTGGCGCCGAAGCGGGCGCCGGGGCGGTAGGAGACGCCGGAATCGAAGGGCACGCCGACTACGGTGACGTCGGCTTTGGCCACCTGGTCCAGCCGCGGCAGGCGGGCGTAGGTGGCGGCTCCCGCGTAGCGCGGAATGCGGGATGAATCGATGGGGCCAAGGTTGCCATTGGCCTCGATGCGCAGCTCTTCCAAAAGAAAGCCTCTCCTTCGAGGATTGACCGACGGGTGTGACAGCCATCATACACTCGAAGTTTCGTATTGCGCATCATTTGTTTACCAAAGATTGGCGGCTTGCGGCACCTGACGCGAGGCACGCGGCACGGGCTGACGCTCCTTCCCGCTTACATCGCCGCGCACCCCGGCGCATCCGCGGAATTCCGGGAAATTCCGGGAAATTCCGGGCCTGCGGCCGGGCCTCGCGCCGCCGGGAGGCCGGGCAACCGGGAAGGAGCGCAGACCGGCCACCCCTCCACTTATCCAGATAGTCCCGAGTCGCGGTTACAACCCTGCCCGCCAGGGGGTGAACTGAAGGAATGGACGTTCTTCACTACCTTGCCGGACTGGGCGGCGTGGCCCGTACCGGACAACTACTGGCCGCGGGCTACTCCCGGACCGACATCGCCCGGCTCGCGGGCGCCGTGCGACAACCCCGACGTGGCGTGTTCGCACTTCCCGAGTGCAGACTCGAGCTACTGGCGGCGGTCCGGCACAACGCACGTGTGAGCTGCGCGAGTGCTGCCGGGCACTACGGACTCTGGCTGCGGGAGCCACCCGCCCAGCATCATCTGGCCTGCAATCACGGACACGGCGGCGGGTTCGTCCGGCACCGGACCGTCCGGTTCGATGGCCACGGGACGTTGCCGCTGGCTGCCGTCGAGGATGTGGTGCTGCATGCCATGACCTGCCTCCCTCCCCCGGCCTCGACGGCCATGGCAACCTCGGCAATGCGCCGTCACGGCGTGCCTTTGGAACTGCTCAAGGCCCAGCTGACGAGTGACAAATCGGGGCCGGCACTGAACGCACTTCATGAGCTTGATCTGCGCGCCGAGTCCCTTGTGGAGGTCGATGCCCAATATTTGTTCCGCACGAACGGCATAGCCTTCGACGCCCAGGTCCAGCTTCCGGGGATCGGCCGGGTCGACTTCCTGATCGAGGGATTCCTGATCGTGGAGGTGGACGGCTTCGCGTTTCACTCCGGCCGTGGTGCCATGCGCCGGGACCTGAACCGGAATAACACGTCAACGGTGAACGGTTTCGCCGTGCTCCGGTACATGCCGGAGCATATCTGGTTCGAGCCGCAGCGGGTTCTGGCCGAGATCCGGGCAGTGCTGGACAGGCGCCATAGTTCTCCGGGGCTGGCCCAGGGTCCGGCGGCGCAGCGCTCCCTCCCGGATACTTGAGCGGCCACCCATGCCCGGCAGCGTCCCACCGGTGATGTCCGGGGGCCGCCCAGGCTGCGGAGCAGCCAGGGCTGAAGCAACCGGGAGGAAGCGTCGAAGCCGCCACAAGAAGCAAGGCGCGGGCGGCCGGCAGTAGGCGGCTAGCGGCTGGCCGCGGGAACCAGCACCCAGAGCACCTCGACGGCCTCATCCGTGGGGTTGACCCACGTGTGCGGCTCGCGGCCCGGGAAAGTCACGGTGTCGCCGCTGTGCAGTTCGAATTCCTCGTTGGTGAGGATCAGCCGGATGCTGCCTCTAACCACGTGCAGCACGTCGACGTCACAGTCCACGGCATAGAGTTCCGACTCACCGCGGCCGCGCGGCTCGATCACGGCCTGGATGATCTGGACGCGCCGCTCGGAGCGGGCGGTAAGCAGGCGCTCCACGATCCCCTCGCCGCCAAGGGAGATCCGCGGGCCTTCACTTTGCTTGGTGAGGTGCGTTTCGGGGGCCGCGAAGAGGTCGCCGATCGAGATGGAAAGCACCTGGCACAGCGTTACGAGGGAGGCAACGGACGGTGAGGTGAGGTCCCGCTCAACCCGGCTCAGGAAGCCCTTGGTCAGCCCGGTGGCGTCGGCAACCTGCTCGATGGTGAGCCGTTGCGACTGCCGGGCGGCACGGATCCTGGAACCGATCGCAACGGGAACATTGCTCGGTTCAACTGGTAGAGCCTTCATTTAGGAACCTTTCACGGCCGGCCGCTTGGCCCCATCATTGGAGCAATACTAGCGGGGCCGAGGCTCCGGCTGACGCATGCCGCCACGCCACGAAATTAGCCTTGACTGTTAGCGGGGTCACAACATACTCTGTGGCAACAAGTGTTGCCTCATAGGCAATGAATGCCATCTAGCCAGGGCGGAAGTTCCTCAGCGCACACCGAGCGACACTTTCCCAACCGTTCAAGTACCCGTCAAAAAGCAGCGAGACTCCGGACGCACTAGCGCGGCCGGAGGTTGGGCCCTGCTTCGAACAGCTCCGAGGAGCCCCTTAATGGACGCAAGTTTCGTCAACATCGCCATCGTCGTGGTGTACCTGGTCGCCATGCTGGCATTCGGCTGGTGGGGCAAGTCCCGCACCAAGAATAATAGCGACTTTCTGGTCGCCGGCCGCCGCCTCGGCCCGTTCCTGTATACCGGCACCATGGCCGCCGTCGTGCTTGGCGGCGCCTCCACCGTCGGCGGCGTCGGCCTCGGCTACAAATTCGGCATTTCCGGCATGTGGCTCGTGGTGGCGATCGGCGCGGGCGTGCTCCTGCTGAGCCTGCTTTTCGCCAGCACCATCCAGAAGCTGAAAATCTACACCGTCTCCCAGATGCTGAGCCTGCGCTACGGCAGCAACGCCACCCAGACCTCGGGCATCGTGATGCTCGCCTACACTCTGATGCTCTGCGCCACGTCCACCGGCGCGTACGCCACCATTTTTGTGGTGCTCTTCGGCTGGGACCGCGCCCTCGCCATTGCCATTGGCGGCGCGATCGTCCTGGTCTACTCGACCATCGGCGGCATGTGGTCCATCACCCTGGCCGACCAGGTCCAGTTCGTCATCAAGACCGTCGGCATCTTCCTCCTGATGCTGCCATTCACGCTCAACGCCGCCGGCGGTTTCGAGGGCATCCGCGCCCGCGTCGACGCCAGTTTCTTCCAGATTGACGGCATTGGCATCCAGACGATCATCACCTACTTCGTCGTCTACACCCTGGGCCTGCTGATCGGCCAGGACATCTGGCAGCGCGTCTTCACGGCCAAGACCCCCACTGTCGCCCGCTGGGGCGGCGCCACCGCCGGCATCTACTGCATCCTCTACGGCGCGGCCGGCGCCCTGATCGGCCTCGGCGCCCGCGTCGCGCTGCCGGACATCGACGTCAAGGGCCTCGGCAAGGATGTTGTCTACGCAGAGGTCGCCACCAACCTGCTGCCGATCGGCATCGGCGGGCTCGTCCTCGCCGCTGCCGTCGCCGCCATGATGTCCAC
>NZ_MQTQ01000041.1:65428-80511 GCF_020532805.1 Arthrobacter sp. SO5
GATCGCCGCCGCCACCGTGGCCCGCGCCGACGTCCTGCCTTTCGTCGCCAGCTGGTTCGGCAAGGACATCAACACGGATGACACCGACAACCCGGAACACGACGTCAAGGCAAACCGCATGTGGGTCCTGGGCCTGGGCATCGTCGCGATTGTCATCGCCATCATCACAAAGGACGTCGTCGCAGCACTGACCATTGCGTACGACATCCTCGTCGGCGGTCTCCTGGTCGCCATACTCGGCGGCCTCGTGTGGAAGCGCGGCACCGGTGTGGCCGCGGCTGCGTCGATGGCGGTCGGCTCGGTCATCACCCTCGGCACCATGATCATCCTCGAGGTCAACGCCGAGGTTCCGCTGGACGGCATCTACGCCAACGAACCCATCTACTACGGCCTGGTGGCCTCCGCGATCGTCTACATCGCGGTGTCGCTCCTGACCAAGCCGACCGATCCGGCGGTCATGGCCAACTGGCACCGGCGCGTCGCCGGCGGCGCCGTCGAAGAAGAGAAGGTTCCGGCCCTGAGCCACTGAGGCAGCCAACCTCTAGCGGTTCACTCACGGAACGATGTACGACGGCGGCGCCTTCCCCTCGCGGGATGGCGCCGCCGCCGTTCGTTCACGGCTTTCACGGCAGTCCGGCCAGGCTTACTCGTATTCCTCGGGTTCAAGGAACCCTTCGCCGTCGAGCGGCACGACGGGCTGGTCCTCGCCGAGGAAGTCGTCGACGTCCAGCGGAACAGAACGCTCGGCTTCCTCGAGGAGCTCCTCGTCCCCGGTCTCCGCAGCACCAACGGGGGTGTCCTCGGCATAGTCGTAGGCGGGATCGGACTCGAGGGAATCCCTGGCCGGCTGGATGGGAAGTGATCCTGAGCTGTCCATGGTGCAACCTCCGTGCGCTGGGGCTGGCGGCGGTGGTTCCGGAGAATCCGCCCTTGACTTTCATTCGAACACCGGCAAACCACCCGGTCAAGGGCTCCCACGGAGCGCCCGCGCGGCGGACGCCACCGCCTCGCCACAGGCATTGCCCAGGGCGCAAATTTACGGTTCGCCTAAACCTTCCGCTAAGGATTGCCAGCCGAAAATCCGCGGAAATTCGGGGTAGTCTGAAGACGCAATGGGGCCGAACCATGCCCCATCAAGCCCAGGAGCCTCCGTGTCCCAGCACGCCACATCTGATCCCTTCAACACTGAACCCCACCACCACAGCGGCGAAACCGGCACCCCGGATGCTGCGCACCCGGCACCGAGCCCGGCGGACATCAAGCGCTGGCGGCAGTACCTCGCGGACGAGCGGGCCGAGGCGTCCGTCTACCGTGACCTGGCGCAGAACCGCACCGGCGAAGAACGCGCCATCCTGCTCGCCCTGGCCGAGGCGGAGGGCCGCCACGAGGCGCACTGGCTCCAGTTGCTCGGCGATCACGCGGGACGGCCGCGTCCCGCGTCGCTCCGCAGCCAGCTTCTGGGTTTCCTGGCCCGCCACTTCGGCTCGGTCTTCGTGCTGGCCCTCGCGCAGCGGGCCGAGAGCCGCTCGCCCTACGGCAGTGACCCGTCAGCCACCGCCGCGATGGTCGCCGATGAGCAGATCCATGAGGAAGTGGTCCGCGGACTCGCTACCCGGGGCCGCAACCGCCTGGCCGGCACCTTCCGCGCTGCGGTCTTCGGCGCCAACGACGGGTTGGTCAGCAACCTCTCCCTCGTGATGGGCATGGCCGCCTCCGGCGTGGCAAGCTCCGTGGTGCTCCTCAGTGGCGTCTTCGGGCTGCTGGCCGGCGCTCTGTCCATGGGTGCGGGCGAGTTCATCTCCGTCCGATCCCAGCGCGAACTCCTCGCCGCGACCCGCCCCACGCAGATCACCCTGGCCGCAGCCCCCTCGCTCGACATCGAACACAACGAGCTGTTGCTGGTTTACCTGGCCCGGGGCATGTCGCGGGCGGCAGCGGAACACCGCGTCGCCGAACGGATGGGCCTGCTGGACTGCGACTGCGATCCCAGCCTTTCGCTGCGGCCCGAACTCCCCGAAAGCCCGGACCAGCACGAAGCGGTCGGCACCGCGTGGGGAGCGGCGGCGTCGAGCTTCTGCTTCTTCGCCTCCGGCGCGATCGTGCCCATCATCCCGTTCCTCTTCGGCATGACCGGAGTCCTGGCCCTCGTGGTCTCGGCCGTCCTGGTGGGCGTGGCGCTCCTGGTCACCGGCGGCGTCGTCGGCCTCCTGTCCGGCACGTCGCCCACCACCCGCGGCCTCCGGCAGCTCGCGATCGGCCTGGGCGCCGCCGGCGCCACCTACCTGCTCGGCCTGGCCCTCGGCGCGGTGGTCGCCTAGTGGAAGGTCCTGGGTTCCGGGACCGGTCACCACGGCACAGCCATTCCCGCAGCGCCCTGCGGATCATCCGCGGCCTCACGGCAGCAGCCCTCATTGCGGGCGCCGTGTTCCTGGCTGCCGGGCTGGTCTACGGCGACCCGCGTTTCGCCGGCCTCTTCGAGGTCAGCCGGGACTCGGGACCGCACGGGCGTCCGGCCGCGGCACCGCTCGAAGGACAGGCCGGACGGCAGTCCGGCGCCGCCGGCGGGTCACGGGCGGATACGCCAACACCGGGGTTCGAGGAGCAGGACTCGCCGCTCGGGCGGCCGCAACCGCCGGCCGTCGCCAGCGGGTCCTACCAGTTCCTGGCCACCAACGGCGACGGCACGCCGGTGGGCTATTCGCCGTGCCGGCCGCTGCACTACGTGGTCAACGCCAGCCTCGCCCCGGCGGGCGCAGAGCGGCTCGTCGACGACGCCATCCAGACGATTTCCCGCGCCACCGGGATCAAGTTCATCAGCGACGGCGCCACCACCGAGGCCCCGTCGCAATCCCGTGCGCCGTTCCAGGAGGCGGCCTACGGGGACCGCTGGGCACCGCTGCTCATTGCGTGGACCACTCCGGAGCAGGCACCCCAGCTCAAGGGCCCGGTGATCGGCACCGGCGGCAGTACGCACTTCAGCTTCGATGACGGGCCCAAGAGCTTCGTCACCGGCAGCCTGGAACTCGATGCCCCGCAGATCGCCGAGGACTTGGTCCGTGCCGACGGCGCCGCCTACGCCACCGCCGTGATCTTGCACGAGCTCGGCCACGTCATGGGCCTGGAGCACGTGGATGACCCGGTCCAGCTCATGTATCGGGAGATTGGCACCCCCGACGGCCTGGCCGCGGGCGACCTGAACGGACTGCACGAACTCGGCCGCGCCCAGTGCCGCAAGGACCTGTGAACGCCTAACGGTCCAGGACGGCGAGCGCCTCCTCCACCGTGTCCACCAGGAAGATCCTGCTCTCCATCCGCCGTCCTGCCGCCAGGCTCTGCAGCAGGGGCCACGCCGGGAAGCGGCGCTGCCAGTGCTCCTGACCTACTAATACCATCGGCGTGATGGTCTCCGGGGCGCCATAGTAGTTCTCGCAGGCATCCTGGAAAATCTCCTGCACCGTGCCGCCCGAGCCCGGCAGGAAGATGATGCCGCCGCTGCACAGTTCCAGCAGGATCGCCTCACGGATGGCGTTGGCGAAGTACTTGGCGATGTGGGTGGCGAAGAAGTTGGGCGGCTCGTGCCCGTAGAACCAGGTGGGGATGCCAAGAGACGGCGTCCCGTCCGGATGGCGTTCGACGACGGCGGCGGCCGCCCGCGCCCACGCCGAAACCGACGGCAGGAATGAGGGCACGGTGGCGAGGCGGTCCAGTGCCAGCCGGAACCCGGCCTCGGGCGCCTCGCTGAGGTAGGCGCCCAGGTTTGCGGCCTCCATGGTGCCCGGCCCGCCGCCGGTGGCCACCACCCGGCCCTCGCGTGCCAGCAGCCGCCCCAGCAGCGCGGCCTCCGCAAAAACGGCAGTCCCGCGCAGGGCGGCGTGGCCGCCCATCACGCCAACGACGGTGCGGCCGGCGCACAGCTCCGAGCGGGTCAGCTCGTCGAGGGCGTCCGCGATGGAGTGATCGTGAAGGGCGGCAGCCAGCGTCGCGTCCAGTCGCTGACGCTGGCCGGGCCTGATGCTCCACTGGTACACCCTGGCGTCCAGGGTGTCCTCGTAGCGCGAACCGGAGATTCCCGCATACAGCTCCTGCGGGCTGTACAGGTGTGCGCGGTACGGATTGAAGGGCACTGCCTCCAGTCTCGGGAAGATGAGGGCACCACGGCTTCGCAACGCGTCCTCGACCCCCTCACCGAAGGTACACCCGAGGAAGATCGCACCCTGCGCCTGCAGGGTTTCCAGCTGCGCTGTCCGTCCGCGCAGGTCCAGCGACTGGGCATGCCAGCCCTGCATGGTTCTGGCCCCGGCCGCGACAAGCCGGTCGAAGCTATCGAGGCTTTCTACCTCCAGAGTGCGTGGACTGGGGTGCAGGCTGCGGGCAGCGCTCACGCGGGCCGCCTAGTGGAGCTGGTCCGGAACCGTGCCGGCTCCCGTGCCGGTGCCGCCTTCGGCGCCGGTGCCGGTGCCGGTGCCGGTGCCGCCTTCGGTGCCGCCCAGATAGGCGTCGAGCTTGGCCAGGGTCTGCTCCAGGTTGGCCGGGTGGCGGCGCAGGTAGCCCGCAAGGCGCAGGAAAATCTTGCCGCGGACCTGCCGGGCATCCCATTGTTCGGTGACGAGGGTGCCCGGTTTGCCCGCGGAGTCGGTAGCGGGTTCCAGGAGGTAGCGCCACACATGACCGTAGAAGTGCCGCCAGGCGATGCGCCTGCCCTCCTCGAATTCGCAGACCGTGTTGAGGATCTTGTAGTCCACTTTGATGTTCATGTCCATGCCGAACTTCGCGCCGGGGGCGAGCCGTTCGGGTCCGCGGGGCTGGGCGCCTTTGACCGTGTCCGAGCCGTCGATCACGCTATGTAGCGCGGGGGTGGCGAGCACTTCGAAGATGGCTTCCGGGGCGGCGGCGATGAAGCGGCTGCGGGACACGAGATATCTGTTGGTCATCCGGCAATCCTAGTCCCGGCGATTCTGTTGCAGAATAAACCATGCAGACCACGCCCCTCCCCCGCAGCAGCCGGCCCCGCATCGGCATCCCGGTCCGCCTCAGCGATTCCACGGACCCGGATCCGCGGGTGGCGGAGGCCAATGGCCTTTTCGACTTCATCGTGGACCTCGTGCGTGACGGGGGCGGCGAACCGGTCCTGCTCACCGCGGCGGGGGAAGCGCTGGAGGGGCTCGACGGCGTCGTCCTGCCGGGCGGCGGCGACCTGGACCCCCGACTCTACGGCGAAGTGCCCGGCGACTCCTGCTACGACGTCAACCAGGCGCAGGACCGGCTGGACCTTGCCGTTGCCCGGCAGTCGATCGACGCCGGACTTCCCGTGCTCGGCATCTGCCGGGGACACCAGCTGCTCAATGTCCTCTACGGCGGAACCCTGATCCAGGACATGGCCCCCGGCACGGTCGTGCACAGCGAACCCGCGCCGCCGCACGGGGCCGGCCCCTGGGCCTGGCACGACGTGCAGGTGCAGGCCGGAACGAGGATCGCGGGACTCTACGGCAACTCCGGCCTCAGCGGTTCCGACGGCGTGAGCGTCAAGATTGCCTCCGGGCACCACCAGGCCGTCGCCCGGGTCGGCGGGGGCCTGGTTGTCACCGCCGTGGCCGAGGACGGGACCGTCGAGGCCCTCGAAGACCCGGCGCGCTGGGTGGCGTCCGTGCAGTGGCATCCCGAAGCCCTCGAAGTTCCCGCCGAGGCGCGGCGGGCGCCGTTCCGGGCCTTCGTCGAGGTGTGCCGGAACCGGTTGGCGCCGCGCTAGAGGCGCTGCAGTTCGGCGTCGTTCGGCGCGCCCTCCGGCGCAACAGCGGCGGACGCAACGGCGGCCGGCGCGGGCCGCCCGGCGTCGTCGTTCGTGCCGCCTTTCCTGGCGGCAGCGGCGGCGAAGGCCATCACGGCCAGGCCCAGCACGGTGATTCCGGCGCCCGCCCAGATCGGCGAGGTGTAGCCGAGTCCGGCGGTGATGGTCACGCCGCCCATCCACGAACCCAGCGCGTTGCCGACGTTGAAGGCACCGATGTTGGCACCAGAGGCCAGGGTGGGCGCGCTGTCCGCGTACTTCATAACGCGCATCTGCAGCCCGGGCACGGTGGCGAAGCCGAAGCCGCCCAGCAGCACCATGGTGGCGATGGTCATCGGCTGGTTGGCGGCAGTGAGGCCGAAGACCACGAGGACCACCACGAGGCCGGCCAGCACCACCAGCAGGGTGCGGTCAACGTTCCGGTCGGCGGCCTTGCCGCCGGCAGTGTTGCCGATGAAGAGTCCCACGCCGAAGAGGATCAGCAGCCACGGCAAGGTGGAGGCCGAGAATCCGGTGACCTCGGTGAGTGTGAAGGCCATGTAGGTGAAGGCGCCGAACACCCCGCCGTAGCCGAGGATGGTCACGACGATGGACAGCCAGACCTGTCCGGAGCGGAAGGCACGGAGTTCCCCGCGCAAGCCGCCGAAGGCAGTGCCAGATGCAGACCCGGCGTCGGTCCCACCCGTGCCGGTTTTGGGCACCAGAGCCAGGATGCCCGCGAGCGCAAGCACGCCGATGCCGGTGATGGCCCAGAACGTGGCACGCCAGCCGGCGGCCTGGCCCAGCATGGTGCCGAACGGCACGCCCAGGACGTTGGCTGCCGTGAGCCCGGTAAACATGATGGCGATCGCACCGGCCTTCTTGCTCGGGGCGACCATGCTGGCGGCCACCACCGCGCCAATGCCGAAGAACGCGCCGTGGGCCAGGGCGGCAATGATCCGGCCGACCATGATCAGGGCGTAGTCAGGGGCGATCGCGCAGACCAGGTTGCCGGCGATGAAGAGAACCATGAGCACCGCGAGGACCGGCTTGCGTTCGAAGCGCGTCACCGCGGCGGTGAGGAGCAGCGCCCCGACGACGACGGCAAGCGCGTAGCCGGAGATCAGCCAGCCGGCGGTGGCCTCGGTGACGTGGAAGTCTGCGGCCACCTGGGGCAGCAGGCCCATGATGACGAACTCGGTGAGTCCGATACCAAACCCGCCAAGGGCAAGTGCTATCAGCCCGATCGGCATGGATGAGCTCCTTCAAAACTGTACGGGGATATTCGGGAAGCGTAAGCTATTAGTTGCAGACGCGTCATTTATTGTTGCACACGCAACTATAACGCGCAAGCAACTACTTTGAGGGCTGACCGCCGCCGGATGGTTGGAGCGCGGCTGCCCGGGCTGGAAGGAGCACAACAGATGGGCATCAAAGACGACGCCGTCGAGGTCCGCGCACAAGGCTGGCGGACCCTCGCGGCGCTGCACGGACTGATCTATTCGGAGCTCGAACGCGCACTGCAGGCCGGGGCGCAGCTCTCGGTAGTGGAGTACACGGTGCTGGACGCGCTGAGCCGGCAGGACGGCTGGCACATGCGGATGCAGCAGCTGTCCCGGGCCGCAGCCCTGAGCCCTAGCGCCACCACGCGGCTGGTCAACCGGCTCGAGGAGCGCGGCCTGCTGACCCGGATCCTGTGCGCGGACGACCGCCGCGGGATCTACACCGAGCCCACACCGAGCGGAATCGCCCTGCTGGAGCAGGCCCGGCCGGTCCACGATCACACGCTGGAGCGCGCCCTGGCCCAGGCGCAGGAGGTTCCGGAGCTCGCTCCCCTGGTTGCCGCGCTCCCCCGGCTGCACGCGGGGGTCTAGGAACTGGCGGCCGGACCTGATGCGCCCATCCCCCATTCCCGGCCACAAAACAACGCGGGGTCACTTCGCGCCCGTCCCGGGGTGCGGGATGGGCGCGAAGTGACCCCGCGTTCTCTTTCGGGGAGCCGGCCCGGCGGGACGGGCTACCGGGTGAAGGCGGAAGTCCGGGCCGCGCCGTCGTATCCCCCGGCAGGGGGCTTCAGCCCGTAGATCCCACCGATGGTCGGCGCGACGTCGGCGGTCCGGGCAGCCTCCGAGGACACTGATCCCTTCACCACCAGCGGGCTGCCGCCGGAAATGAAGAACGGTATCGGCTCGGTAGCCGGGTGTCCGTGGTTGCCGGGGATGGGGTTGGAGACCAGATACGGGTCGGAGAAGCGCCAGCCCGCGCGGCAGTAGGCCACCAGGTCTCCGGCTTCGGCCCCGAGCCGCAGCTCCGCCGGCCTGTTGACGGACAGCACGCCTTCATGGGCGCTGACCAGCTGTGCGACGGCGGCCAGGCCGGCGGCGCGGCCGGCTTCGGCACCCGTCCAGTAGAGCAGGTCCGCCCCGCCGTTCTGGGCGATCTTGACGTTGGACCGCAGCTCCGGACGGGACTGGAGGATCAGGTCGATGGAGATGACATTGCTCGGGAGGGACCAGTCCATCGAGTGGTCGGCCAGCACCATCACCACGCTGGAATCCCACTTGCCGGTGCTCTTGAGGTGGTCGATGAAGCCCCCCACCTGCACGTCGGTGCCCGCGAGGGCAGCTTCACGCGCCACCCGCAGCGTGGTTCCCGTGAGATCGGAATGCCCTACGCGGTCAATGTCACCCAGGTTGGTGAAGACGAAGTCCGGGTCCGGCCCGCCCACCATCGCGAGCAGCGCATCCATCGTGGCCACATCGGGCGCGTGCCCGGTGACGGGCAGCAGCGGCCGGGGTTCCCAGCGGTAACTGGCTCGGGTGCCGAAGATGCCGTAGAGGTACTTCTTGCTCAGCACCGAGCCGGTGGTCAGCCCGCGTTCCCCCAACCGCTCCAGGAGGGTGGGAAAGCGCAGGTCGGTGGCGCGGTCAAGGTCGCGCACCACGCCTTCTGCACGGTCGAAAATCGCGTTGGCCGGAACACCCGAGCGGTCCGGCCGGACCCCGGTCATCATCATCACATGGTTGGGGATGGTCTCCATGACGGGCAGCGAGCGCGCCGCAGGGAAATTCGTGCCCGCGGCCCGCAGGGCAGCCAGCCGCGGCGTCAGGACCGGAGTGATCTCGTCCGGCCGGCACCCGTCGACCACGAGCACGTAACTCCTTGTACGTCCCGTCGCCGGGGCGGCCCACGCAGTGCCCTGCCCTGCGGACAGCACGACGGCGGTGCCTCCCGCGGCGGCGAGTTGCAGGAACTGCCGGCGGCCCGGCGTCGGACGATTGCTGGTTGAACTGCTCATCAGATGCCTCCCTGGGCTTTGGTGACCTTGCCGGTATTGGCCTGGACCTTGAACGATGTGGACAGCGTCGATCCCGAGCCGGCGGAGGTCCGCTCGGCGAGGACGTACCAGTCCATCCGGACGCCGGCGGGTGTGATGTCCAGGACGGAATAGCCATGCGAGTCGAAGTCGAGGTATTTCACGTGCGGGTTGGCCGCCTTGATGGCGTTCTCGACGACGACGGATACGGTCCGTGGCGGAACATTCAGGATGTCATCGAGATTGTCGCTCGTGACGGAGGTGCAGACCAGTTCCGCGGCCACGGAATCGCCGGTGAACGGGTAAGTGGCCGGATCTGCCGGGATGTCGCAGGCCCAGCCGGAGTGGATGTCGCCCGTGAGGAACACGGTGTCCTTGACGGCGTTGTCCCGCAGGTGGCTGATGACGCGGTGCTGGTCCGCCTCGTAGCCGTCCCACTGATCCACGTTGTACGGCACACCGCTGATGCTGGTCCCGCCCATCAGCTTTTGCACCCCGGACAGCTCTGCGGTGCTCAGCGTCGAGGGCACCCGGACCGGCGCAATCATGACGGGGTTGCCCACGAGCTTCCACTGCGGGCCCGTGGACTTGAGGTTGCCCAGCAGCCAGTTCATCTGTGCCGCGCCGGTGATGGTGCGGGCGGGGCTGCCGACCGCGGGGTCCGCGCCGTTGGCGGCCTGCTGATCGCGGTACGAGCGCAGGTCCAGCATGGAGAGGCTGGCCAGCGAGCCGAAGTCCAGGCGTCGGTAGAGCTGGCCGCCGGGCTCGTAGCGGACGGGCATCCACTCGGCATAGGCCTGGTGCGCGGCGGCGAAGCGCTCACGCCAGGCGCCCTCGGCGCCCTCGGTGTGGTTTTCGGCCCCGCCCTTCCAGGCATCGTTGGCCGATTCGTGGTCGTCCCAGGTCACGATGAAGGGGGCGGCTGCGTGCAGGGCCTGGAGATCCGGATCGGTCTTGTACTGGGCGTGGCGGCGGCGGTAGTGCTCGAGCCGGGTCATCTCGACAGCCGGATCGTGCGGGCGGACCACGACGTCGCGGGCCTGGTAGCCGCCGGGTTCGTATTCGTAGAGGTAGTCGCCCAGGTGGAGGACGGCGTCGAGATCGCCCCGTGCTGCCAGATGGCGGTAGGAGGAGAAGTAGCCTGCCTGCCAGTTCGCGCAGGACACCACGCCGAATTTCAAATGGTCCACGGGGGCGCCGGCGGCCGGTGCGGTCCGGGTGCGTCCTACCGCCGACACTGCCGCTCCGAGGGTGAAGCGGTACCAGTAGCTGGACGCGGGGGCGAGCCGGCCGGCAACGACCTTCACGGTGTGGTCCCGGGCCGCGCCGGTGGCGGCAGTACCCCGGGCGACGATCTTCTTGAAGCCGGCGTCGGCCGCGACCTCCCAGCCCACCGAGATGTCCGGGCCTGCTCCGCTGCCGGGCAGGGCATCGGGGGTGGGCGTGACACGGGTCCACAGCAGCACGCTGCCGGGCATGGGATCCCCCGAGGCGATCCCGTGTCCGAAGACACCGGCCTGGGAAGGGGACAGCGCGCTTGCCGGGGCGCTGCCGGCTATGGCACCGGCGACTGCGGCACCCCCCGCGGAAAGCAGAACTTGACGACGAGTAAGGGTAGTCATGCCTTCCAGTATCACCACCCCAAAGCGGCCAATCGGCGATTTTCCTGCCCCATTGGCCGGAAGTTCGCCGAGAGTTAACCGTTGCGCTGGCCGCTGACGAGCCCCGACCAGCGCTCCACCTCTTGCAGCTGAAGCGACCCCGATGTACCTTTAAACAACCAATTGATTGATCAATCGATTGGTTGGATAAGAGATTGGTTGGATAAGGACTGAAACCACGTGGCTGACGACGACGCACACCTCGACACCGCCTTTCTGGCGCTTGCCGATCCCATCCGCCGCCGCATCATCGCCCGGCTCAGCCGGGGCCCGGCCACGGTCAACGAATTGGCGGAACCTTTCGCGATCACCAAGCAGGCGGTCTCGAAGCACATCCAGGTCCTCGAGCAGGCGGACCTCGTCACGCGCACCCGTGACGCCCAGCGCCGGCCCGTCCACCTGAACCCCGCACGGCTGGAGGCGCTCACCGCATGGATCGACCAGTACCGGCTGGTCCGCGAAGGGCAGTTCCGCAGCCTCGACGCCGTACTTGAAACCCGCGCCGCGCGAAGCGGCTCACAGGCAAAGGATGCATCATGAGCAACGCCTTGACACTGACAGTCCCCCAAGGGCTGCCCTTCATCGACTTCGAGCGCGACTTCGACTTTCCCGTCTCCGAGGTCTTCCGGGCGCACAAGGACCCCGAACTCGTCGCCCAATGGCTCGGGCCGCGGCGGATGACCATGGACGTGGACCACTACGACTTCCGCAGCGGCGGCAGCTACCGCTACACGCACACCGGTCCGGACGGCGTCGTCCACGGTTTCAGCGGTGTTTTCCACACCGTCCGGGAGAACGACTTCGCCATCCAGACCTTCGAATACGGCGGCTACCCGGACGTGGTCAGCACCGAGTTCCTGACCTTCGCCGACCTCGGCGGGGGCCGCACCCGGCTGACGGCCCACGCGGTGTACCCCAGCATGGCGGCCCGCGACGGCATGGCGGGTTCCGGGATGGAGGGCGGGCTCTCCGAAGCCTACGAACGGCTCGAGGAGCTGCTGGCCGGCGCCAAAGTCTAGGACCACCTGCCGCCGTCGGACGTTAAACGCACAACGCGGGGTCACTTCCAGCCCATCCCAGCCAGTGGAATGGGCCGTAAGTGACCCCGCGTTGTTTGGTGCTTAGTGCTTGGTGCTTAGCGCTTCGACCCTAGAGGGTTGCGAAGACCTCGCGCAGGAGCTTGGCGGTCTCGGACGGCGTCTTGCCGACCTTGACGCCGGCAGCCTCGAGGGCTTCCTTCTTGGCCTGGGCGGTGCCCGCGGAGCCCGAGACGATGGCGCCGGCGTGGCCCATGGTCTTGCCTTCCGGAGCGGTGAAGCCGGCCACGTAGCCGACAACCGGCTTGGTGACGTGTGCCCTGATGTAGTCCGCGGCACGCTCTTCGGCGTCGCCGCCGATTTCGCCGATCATGACGATTGCCTTGGTCTCCGGGTCGGCTTCGAAGGCTTCGAGCGCATCGATGTGGGTGGTGCCGATCACCGGGTCGCCGCCGATGCCGATGGCGGTGGAGAAGCCGAGGTCGCGCAGTTCGTACATCATCTGGTAGGTCAGGGTGCCTGACTTGGAGACGAGGCCGATGGGGCCCTTGCCGGTGATGTTCGCCGGGGTGATGCCAACAAGGGCCTCACCGGGGGTGATGATGCCGGGGCAGTTCGGTCCGATAATGCGGGTGACCTGCTTACCGTTGGCGTCGACCTTGGACTGGGCCAGCGCCCAGAACTCGGCGGAGTCCTGGACCGGCACGCCTTCGGTGATGACAACAACCAGGCCGATGCCTGCCTCGATGGCCTCGACGACGGCGTCCTTGGTGAAGGCCGGCGGAACGAAGACGATGGACACGTCAGCGCCGGTCTCGGCCATGGCTCCCTTGACGGTGCCGTAGACGGTGATCTCGTTGTCGCCGTGGAGCACCGTGGTGCCGGCCTTGCGGGCGTTGACGCCGCCAACAACTTTAGTGCCGGCCTTCAGCATCAGGGCGGTGTGCTTGGTGCCTTCGCCGCCGGTGATGCCCTGGACGATGACCTTGGAGTCCTTGTTCAGATAAATAGACATGTTTGAGTCGCCTTACTTCCCGGTGCTTACTTCGAGTTGGCGAGCTCGGCGGCCTTGTCGGCGCCCTCGTCCATGGTGGCGGCCAGGGTAACCAACGGGTGGTTGGCCTCGGCCAGGATGCGGCGGCCTTCCTCGACGTTGTTGCCGTCGAGGCGGACTACCAGCGGCTTGTTCGCGGCGTGGCCCAGTTCGGCCAGTGCACCGACGATGCCCTTGGCCACGGCGTCACAGGCGGTGATGCCGCCGAAGACGTTGACGAAGACGGACTTGACCTGGGGGTCGCCCAGGATGACGTCGAGGCCTGCAGCCATGACCTCGGCGGAAGCTCCACCGCCAATGTCCAGGAAGTTGGCGGGCTTGACGTTGCCGTGGTTTTCGCCGGCGTAGGCGACGACGTCGAGGGTCGACATCACCAGTCCTGCGCCGTTGCCGATGATACCCACGGAGCCGTCCAGCTTGACGTAGTTGAGGTCCTGCGCCTTGGCCTTGGCCTCGAGCGGGTCGGTCTCGTCCTTGTCTTCAAGGTGAGCGTGCTTGGGGTGGCGGAAGTCGGCGTTCTCGTCGAGGGAGACCTTGCCGTCGAGGGCAACGATGTCACCGGCGCCGGTCAGGACCAGCGGGTTGACCTCCACGAGGGTGGCATCTTCCTTCTTGAAAACGTCCCAGAGCTTCAGGATTACGGCGGCGACCTTGCCGCGCAGTTCCTCGGCGAAGCCCGCGGCGGCGACGATTTCGTCGGCCTTGGCCTGGTCGATGCCGACGGCCGGGTCGATCGCGATCTTGGCCAGGGCATCGGGGCGTTCGACGGCGAGCTGCTCGATTTCCATGCCGCCCTCAACCGAGCACATGGCCAGGTAGTTGCGGTTGGCCCGGTCCAGCAGGACCGAGAAGTAGTATTCCTCGGCGATGTCCGCACCCTGGGCGATCATGACCCGGTGGACGGTGTGGCCCTTGATGTCCATCCCGAGGATGTTGGTGGAGTGTTCAAACGCCTCATCAGCGGTCTTGGCGACCTTGACGCCGCCGGCTTTGCCGCGGCCTCCGGCCTTGACCTGCGCCTTGACGACAGTTACTCCGCCGATTTTCTCGGCAGCTGCCTTTGCTTCTTCAGGGGTGTGCGCCACGATGCCAGCAAGCACGGGTACACCGTGCGCCTCGAACATATCGCGCGCCTGGTATTCAAACAGGTCCACGGTTTAGTGTCCTTCTACGTCGAAGTAGTTTCTGTACAGCCGGACCCCACGTTCTCGCGGTTACCGGGCTGCGGAATAAACGCACCGTGCGACCAGTTGGAAACGAGCCACACGGCGCAATACTCCTCTTTCGAACTGTAGTCCTTCGTTTGGACCGGCCCGGCCCAGAGTACCTCTTATGTGAGTAAGGACACTATTCTATTGAGCGTAGAAAAACCCCTAGATTACGGGGTTTTTGGGGCTTCGGAGGGGCTTTGCGAGGCTTGTTTCCCGGCGTCGGAGATCAGTTCGTAATGGTCCCGCGACACGACGAATGCGATCGCGGGCTGAGACGTTTCCGCAGGCGGCCCCGCCGCTAGGGCCCGGCGCTAGGGCCCGGCGTCGAACCGGCGCTAAGGCCCGGCGTCGAACCGTCTCACGCCTCGACTTTGGTCAGCGGAGCGTAGCGGAGCAGCAGCCGCTTCTCGCCGATACCGAACTTGACCTTGGCGACAGTCTTGTCCCCCGCCCCCTCGACGGCGAGGACTGTGCCGTTGCCGAAGCTCGTGTGGTTGACCTTGTCCCCCACGCTGACGGCGACGATTTCCTTTTGCGGCTGGACGCGGTTCTTCGCGATGGCGGCCGGGACGTCCGCGTTGAAGCCTGCGGACGGGCTGGCTTCCGCGCCGCGGGCGGCCCCGGCTCCCCAGAAGGATCCGCCGTACCGGCTGGAGCCGATGCTGGCTCCGCTCCCCCAGCTGCCGGTCTGCCGGTTGGAGCCTTCGCGCTTCCATTCCACGAGTTCGGCGGGGATTTCCTCGATGAACTGGCTCGCGGGGTTGTACTGGCTCTGGCCCCACATGCTGCGGACTTCGGACCGGGTCAGGTACAGCCGCTTCCTCGCTCGGGTCAGGCCCACATAGGCCAGCCGGCGTTCCTCGGCCAGTTCCTTCGGGTCCGTGGCCGAGCGCTGGTGCGGGAACAGCCCGTGCTCCATGCCGGTCAGGAACACCACCGGGAACTCCAGGCCTTTGGCGGTGTGCAGGGTCATGAGGGTGACGACGCCGAGCCGCTTGGCTTCGGCGACGGCGGCGGCCAGGTCATCGGCGGTCCCCGCC
>NZ_MQTQ01000041.1:80583-82247 GCF_020532805.1 Arthrobacter sp. SO5
GGGGTTGTCGCGTTCGTATTCACGCACGACGGCGACGAGTTCCGCGAGGTTTTCGACCCGGGACTCGTCCTGCGGGTCGGTGCTGGACCGCAGCCCGGCAAGGTAGCCGGTCTGTTCCAGCACGGCCTCGAGCGCTGCCGCTGCACCGGAGCCGGAGGCCACCTCGGCAAGGTCATCGAGCAGCTTTACGAAGCCCTGCACGGCGTTGACGGAACGGGTGGCCATGCCGGGTGCCTCGTCGGCGCGGCGGGCTGCGGCCATGAAGGAGATCCGGTCGCGCTGGGCGAGGGACGCCACGGCACCTTCGGCGCGGTCACCAATCCCGCGTTTGGGCTCGTTGAGGATGCGGCGGAGATTGACGTCGTCGTCGGGGTTGACCAGCACCCGGAGGTAGGCGAGCGCGTCCTTAATTTCCTTGCGCTCGTAGAAACGCGTGCCGCCGACCACCTTGTAGGGCAGTCCGACGCGGACCAGGACATCCTCGATAGAGCGGGACTGGGCGTTGGTGCGGTAGAAGATGGCGACGTCGCCCGGGCGCAGATCGCCCTCGTCCTGCAGCCGGTCAATTTCCTTGGCGATGAACTGGGCCTCGTCGTGTTCGTTCTCCCCGACGTAGCCGACAATCTTCTCGCCGTCCCCCTCGGCGGTCCAGAGCCGCTTCTCGGGCCGGTTGGGGTTCCGGGAAATGACGGAGTTGGCGGCGCTGAGGATCGTCTGGGTGGAGCGGTAGTTCTGCTCCAGCTTGATGGTGCGGGCGTCCGGGTAGTCCTTTTCGAACTCCACGATGTTGCGGATGTCGGCGCCGCGGAAGGCGTAGATGGATTGGTCCGAATCGCCGACGACGGTGAGCTCGGCCGCGCTGGGTCCCTCGCCGACGATCTCGCGCACCAGGGCGTACTGGGCGTGGTTGGTGTCCTGGTATTCGTCCACGAGGACGTGCCGGAAGCGGCGCCGGTAGGAGTCCGCGAGCGCCGGGAAGGCCCGGAACATGTAGACGGTCTCGGCGATCAGGTCGTCGAAGTCCATGGCGTTGGCCTGGCGCAGCCGCTGGGTATAGCCCTTGAAGACCTCGGCGACGGCCTGCTCGAAGGGGTCGTTGTGGTTGGCACTCGAGGAGTAGCTATCGGCGTCGATGAGCTCGTTCTTGAGGGCAGAGATCTTGTGCTGGATGGCCTTGGGGGCAAAGCGTTTCGGATCAAGGTCCAGGTTCTTGGCCACAAGATTGACCAGGCGCAGCGAGTCTGCGGAATCGTAGATGGAAAAGTTGGAGTTCAGGCCGATGTTCTTGGCCTCGCGGCGCAGGATCCTGACGCAGGACGAGTGGAACGTGGAGACCCACATGGTCTTAGCCCGGCTGCCGACGAGGGCCTCGACCCGCTCGCGCATTTCCGCGGCGGCTTTGTTGGTGAAGGTGATGGCCAGGATCTCGCCGTGGTGGGCCCGGCGCGTGGCGATCAGGTAGGCGATGCGGTTGCTGAGCACCCGGGTCTTGCCCGAGCCGGCGCCGGCGACGATGAGCAGGGCACTGCCGGCGTGCTTCACGGCTTCTTCCTGCTGCGGGTTCAGGCCCGCCAGGAGCTCGTCCGGGCCTGGGAGCAGTTGGCGGCCCCGGTCGCCGGCTTCGCTCCCCCCGTGGCTGCCGGCGGGCCCGATGCTTCCCGCCG
>NZ_MQTQ01000041.1:82282-149972 GCF_020532805.1 Arthrobacter sp. SO5
AGGGCAGTTATGCCCGTTCCGGCGGGCGACTTGGTGGCGGCCGCCGTTGCGGAGGCAGCTCGGAAGGGTCCGTCGGTGTAAGGGTCAAACAACATATCCATGGTGTTAACAAGTCTAGGCGGTGCCGCTGACACCTCCGTCCGCCCGTCCGGCACATGCCCTCCCCTGCCCGCGGCCACTGGACATAGTGCCCACATGCCCACGCACCGCCGCCACCACAGAGCATGTCCCGCGGAGCTCCAAGCGGCCACTGAGCATGTCCAGTCGTGAGCCCGGGAAACGAGCATGTCCCGCGGTGCTGGGCGCTCACCGCCTGCAGCTAAGCGACGGAGCCGGACTCAAGCGCGTCGCGGAGCTGCCGGACCGCCGTCGTGCCTCCGGCGAGGAACCACTCGAACCCGTTGACCCGCACGACGTCGGCCGCGCCGCCGGCCGCGAGGACGATGGCCTTGCCCGGCAGCCAGTCCCATTCCGGGCAGCTGTGCTGGAACCAGCAGTCCAGGTCGCCGTCGGCCACCCGGCCGAGGTCGCAGGAGCCCGAGCCGAACATGCGCAACGACGCTGCCGAGGTCGCGGCGGCGTGCCACGGCATCGCGCACAGCGGGTCGGCGAGCCAGGTGGGATGGATGTAGGTGGCGGCACCGAGTTCTGACAAGGGTGTGTCGGACCGGCTGGCGCCCTGAACCTCACCCGGGCCGAAGGTGCTCAGCCGTACGCCGTTGAGTGTTGACGGCCTGTCCGTTCCGCCAAGCCAGAGCTTGTCCTCCTCAGGCTGGAAGATCCCGCCGAGCAGCACTCCGGATGAGTCCTTCAGGGCAATCGCGGAGCACCAGTAAGTGGAGCCGTGCAGGAAGTTGTAGGTGCCGTCGACCGGATCAATAACCCAGGTCCTGCCGCTGGTGCCTGTCACGGAGGCACCCTCTTCGCCGAGGATGCCGTCGTGGGGCCGGCAGCGCTGGAGTTGTTCGAGCACATAGGCCTCGGCCGCATGGTCCGCTGCAGTGACGACATCCGAAACCGACGTCTTTTGCCGGCCTTCCAGCCCGGCCTGGCGCATGAGCAGCGCCAGGGTTCCGGCCTCCCGCACGAGGGCCTCGGCGAGCTGGTAGTCATCCAGGTCGGGGTTGAGTTCAGCAGTGCTGTGCCGGCCGAGCCGGTGCTTTCCTAGTTCGGTCACGCGCTCCAGCCTATCGGTGGCCATGGGTCCGCGCACAGACAACCGTGAGCGGCCGGAATCGGGCCTGGAGACAATGGAGAACGGGCGATAATGGAGCCATGGCCAAGACACCAGCACAGCGGATCAAGAAGCACGGCGCCAACGCGGCCGTCCCCCAGCACCGGCTGCCGTCGGTGATCAATCCGAGCACGAGCCGGTCCCCGCAGAAGGCGCAGAGCAACAGCAACCTGATCCTGATTGCCGGCGTCGTCGCCAGCCTCTTCCTGTTCTGGTACCTCCACCTGCTCACCCTGAACCAGCTCACCCAGCTCTCCGGCGGCTTGCCCATGCCCGATTCGCAGTTCGGGGGCTTCGACCAAGGGTTCGTGGACCAGCTGCGCTCTGCCATGGACGCGGACGCCCGCGGGCAGCTCAACTATGTCCACAAGACCGCCGGCACGCTGTTCCCGCTGATTTTCGGCTTCACCTGGCTGCTGTTGATTGGAACGAATGTCGCCCGGAAGAGCCTACGCTGGGCCCTGTGGGCTGTCCCCGTCCTGTTTGCCGCCGTGCGGCTGTGGAGCAACTCGGCCATCGACACGATGCTCTCGGCGGACGCCGTCGACGCCGGCCAGGTGGCCTTGGCGTCGGCGCTCACCGTGGCAGGCTGGGTGCTTCTGGTCGTCAGCCTGCTGATTGGCGGCGCCGCGGTGTTCCTGGGCCGGAAGCCTGCACGCCCGGCCTCGCCCGCCGCGGGACATGTCCAGTCCTAGTTACGACCGAGGGACATAATCCCACTATGTGCATCCGCGGCGGGGCCTGGAGGGCATGCTCAGTGGTTCACACCGGGGGACACGCCGAGTCCTTGCAGCAACCAAAGGACATAGTGCCACTATGCCCAACGGGCACGGCGACCGGAGGGCATGCCCCCAGGAGGGGTGATCCGGGGTACCGTCGAAACGCTCCGCCAGCTGGGCTCAGAGCTCGTTTGCAAGGTATTCGAGGGCTAGGGCTCCCCGCTGCTGGGCGCCAGCCCTGTCGAAGTGACCAGCTGCCGCGAGCAAGTGCTGCTCCGCCGCTGCCGAGTCACCAATGGCTTTTTGCGCCCGACCTAGAAGGAGGCATGCTTCCCCCAATGTCTGGGGCGGCAGCCCGTCAGTGTCGCAGCAGACTTCTTCCAGGATCTCAACCGCAGCCGTCCAGTCGCCTGCCAGATAATTCCAATGACCGCGGTTCAACTTCTGCAACAGCATGCTTTCTTCGCTTCCGCCGATGACATCTGTCGCAAGCTCTGCTCGTTCGATGCAGCGAAGCGTCGCCGCATCGGCAACTTCAGCCGCCAGCCGCATGGCAGCCGAGGCGTTGTTGAATTTGGCCCAGACATGAAGATTTCTTGCTGGCGAAAAGGTAGTCGCGGCCAGCTCATGGTATTGGAGCCCGTCGGCTACTCTGCCACTAAGGAATGCTGAATTGCCTATCGCCCAGTAGGCCTTACCCAAGAGCTGATCGTCCACTTCTGCTGATATCACGTCGGCGAGGATGAGACTTTCCGCCCAAGCGTCGTCCACTTTGCCGCTTTCGCCCAAGGCCGCGACCAAAGCAAGCCGGGCAGTCACATTGATCTCAATATCGACTTCATCGGCGACCAGCTCTGCGGCTTCCCTGGCTTCGTCGGCCGCCCTTTCAAGAAGGCCGGCCCCCTGCCACGCCTTGGACAACATAATTCTGACGCGTGCGTGGAGCTGACCGCCGCCGACGGGTGGCGCGCTGAGTAGTAGAGATGCAACAAAAGCACACTGCTCGAACTCGCCGGCGGCGAGCAAACATTCGGCTTGGAAGAAGGTCATATTCCACCAAGAGTCGGGGTCGCCTTCGGCCACGGCTATTTCCGCCGCACTGCGCGCGCTTCCGGCAGCATGGCCGAAGTCGTGATTGGTCCACTGTTCCCGCGCGAGTAGCTCTGCTGCGACATACTGTGGCGAAACGGAATTTTGTTGCATGTGCTAATTATCCGTTGCGGCGGGACCGGAAACGTACAAGACATTCAAAAATGCCCCGCGCAGTATTTGCGCAGGGGCTTCGCAGGAATCCTGCCATAACATGTAGATTTTCGCCGCCCCGCAAATTGTTACATCACGGCGTGTCGATTGTCCCTATACTGAACTCGCACCACTCAAGTAACAACAGTCACTTACGTATCAGGAGCACTCCATGAAGAAGTCCATCGCGATCCTCCTTGCCGCCGGTGCGCTGGCTGCTGCGGGTGTCTCCGCAACGGCCGCGATCTCGGCAACCGGCGACAATTCAGAGCAGACTTCGGTCTCAGCTCCGGGCTGGTGGCCGGATCTCAAGCCCAGCGCAGCCCCGGGCTGGTGGCCGGATCTCAAGCCCAGCGCAGCCCCGGGCTGGTGGCCGGACGCCAAGCCAAGCGTCTAAAGTCGCCGCGACAACTGGAGTGGTGGGTATCGGAAAAGAATCCGATACCCACCGCTCTGGCTTTCCCGGGTTCCTCTTGCGTCCCGAAGACCGAAGCGCGGCCCCGCACTCAGCGGACGCTGATAAGCCGCTCGATCTCGCTGGCCTGCACGGGCCGGCTGAAGTAGTAGCCCTGGCCGCTCGCGCAGCCAAGCCGGGTCAGTTCGGCCGCCTGCTCCGCCGTCTCGATACCTTCGGCAACAGCCTTGAGCCCGCACGCGTGGATGAGGTGCAGCACGGCCTCGACAAAGTTGCTCTGCTCCACATCTGTGCCCAGCCCGTCAATCAGGCTCTTGTCGATTTTGACCACGTTGACCGGCAGTTTCCGCAGATAGCTGATGGACGAGTAGCCGGTGCCGAAGTCGTCAATTTCAAGCTGTACACCCAGTCGGCGCAGCCCGCTCAGGGAGTATTGGTCCACGTCCCCTCCGTTGACGGCCATGGACTCAGTCAGCTCGACAATGAGGTTTGCCGCGTCCACGCCGGTCTCCCGCAGGATGTCGCGGACATGTTCGATCAGGTCCAGGTTCTGCAGTTCAGTTGTTGAGACGTTGACCCGGACGTTGAAGCTGCTGTCCACGTTCAGCCTCAGCTGCCAGTCGCGAAGTTGGCGCACCGCGTTGCGCAGCACCCAGTGGCCCAGGTCCAAAATCATGCCGGTTTCCTCGGCAAGCGGAATGAACGAGTCCGGCATCAGGAGTCCGCGCTCCGGGTGGTTCCACCGCACCAGCGCTTCGACGCCTTCAATGATGCCGGTCGCGAGCTCAACC
Organism: Arthrobacter sp. SO5; assembly: GCF_020532805.1. GTDB lineage: Bacteria > Actinomycetota > Actinomycetes > Actinomycetales > Micrococcaceae > Arthrobacter. The sequence goes on from NZ_MQTQ01000041.1 coordinate 86,684, forward strand.
ACCGGCTGGTAGTGCAGGGTGAGCTGGTCCTGGCGGATGGCTTCACGCATTTCCGTCACCATGGCACTCTGCAACCGCCGGGCATACAGCAGTGCGGGTTCGAACACCTTGATACTGCTGTGCGGCTGTGCCTTGGCGGCATACATTGCCGTGTCCGCCTCCATCACCAGTTCGTCGGCGGACTGGCCAGCTTCCGCGACGCGCAGGCCGATGCTGGTGCCGCACGTAATCCTCAGATCCCCGATTTCCAGGCTCTCGCCGAGCGCCTTGAGTATCCTGTTGGCCACCCGCCGGGCCCGGACGAGATTGGACTTGGGCAGCATGATCGCGAATTCGTCGCCGCCGAGGCGCGCGACGGTATCTGTTTCACGGACGGCGTCCTGCAGCCTTCGGGCGATCAGCCGGAGGACGTCGTCGCCTGCGCTGTGGCCCAGGGTGTCGTTGATGCCCTTAAAGGAATCGAGGTCGAGGATCAGCAGGGCCGGGGGCATTTCACCCCGGGCCGTCTCCGCGAGGGCGTGACTAAGCACCGAATTGAGCGCGGTCCGGTTGGCAAGCTGAGTCAGCGGATCTGTCAGCGCCATCCGCTCGAGCTCCACCTGGGCCTCGCGCAGCATGGCCGTGCGGCTCTCGACGCGTTCCTCGAGCTCCTGGTAGATGGTCTGCAGATCGTCTGCCATCAGGTTGATGCCGGCGATGACGGCGGCGACGTCGTCCCTCTTGCCGGAGGGGGGAATCCTGGTGGTCAGGTCGCCGCCTGCGATACGGACGATGCCCTCGACGAGCGCGTGAAGCCTGGGGTCCGGAGGATCAGTGGTCACTTGCGTAACGTCCTAACCACTCGACGGCGTCCGCCGCGGAGGTGAAGAATTCGGCCGGAATAGTCTCGGATCTGGACCGCAGGAGGTAGTGGGCGAAGACCCTGTCCACCGGACTTTCACCCACCAGGGCAAACGCGGAGGCCGCGATCGAGGTGGCAAAGACATGCCGGGCTTCGGCGCTGACGCCGACAACGCCGGTGATGACGAGCAGTGCAGGCATCCGGCGCCCGCCGGCCAGTGCCCGGACCGCTGCACCGGCGATCCGCGCCTCAGGACCCTGGATCTCCACGTTGGCCGGCAGCGTCACTTCGATGATCCCGCCGTCGAGCATCCGGACACCGACCGGCAGTGCCGCCGGAACGGCCGCAGCCACAACGGCAGCTGTCACAACGGCAGCGGTCACCGCCACGGACGGCACAACGCCGGCCCCGGGCACAACGCCGGCCCCGGGCACGACGCCGGCCCCAGGTCCGTCGGGGGTTCGCCCGTCGGGCCAGGCCAGGGCCTCAGTCGTCATCGGACGGCAATCCGACGGCGGCGGTCGGCAGAGCCGCGGAGATCACGGTTCAGCCGGCGGTCGCCATGATAGAGGATTGTTTCCCAGTCGATTTCCTCCGCTGTCTTGGGGATCACGGGGCTCTCCTTGACTTTCGCGGGCCGCGGGCTGACGTAGAGCCAGTTGACCATGCCAAGGAACGCATCCACTGCGGAGTTGAAGACTCCGATGTACGCGCGGATCGCGCCGGCGGCGAGGATCGCGTTCAGTGAGGCGAAGGCCACGTTGCCCCAGTTTCCCAACTGGGCGTCGCGCCAGACAGTCAGCAGGGAGAACGCCACGATGGCGTAGGGCGTCAGCACGTACAGCGCCGGCGCGGACGTGCGGTTCTTGACCTTCGGAGTGCGGGCAAACGGGATCTTGTCGCCGGTGACGGCCTGCTGCAGTGACTTGAGTACACCGGCCAGGTTCACGGGAAGCAGGACAAGGTTGAAGCCGTAGATCCGAAGGATGTCGCTGAAGCGGTGCCCGCAGTCGCGAAGGTCGCTTCCCATGGCCAGGAAGTAGGGCAGCGCGGCGAGGAAAACGATCGGGCTCAGCAGCCGGCTGTCGTACGGGTAGGCCAAAAGGAAGATCAGGCCGAAGCTCGCCCAGGCGATGGATGCCATGTAGTTCACCCGCAGCAGCACCTCGCGGAACAGGATGGCCCGGCGTTCGGAGCGGTGCTGGCGGAGCTGGGTCCACAGCTTGGGCAAGATCAGCAGTCCGCCGTTGGCCCAGCGCCTTCGTTGGACCACGAGGGAGCCGAAGTCCGGCGGGGTGGCGCTGTAGCTGAGCCGTTCCGGGTAGTTGACCAGGGTCCAGCCGTGCTGGCCGAGGTCGATGCTGGATTCGGTGTCCTCGATGACCGTGCGGTCCTGGATGTAGGTCCGGATCTCGAAGCCGCCGCTGCTCTCGACCTCGACAATGTCCTCCAGCGAACGTTTCCGGATGACCGCGTTGGCGCCGACCCAGAACGTGGCACCGTAGTACGTCATGCCCTGGTGCAGGATGTGCTGAATGTCCGTCGTGGCCCCGGCGATGCGTTCGATCCGCGTCGGTGCGCCGCGGAAAGAGGAGTACGGCGTCTGGGTCACGGCGACGCGCTCGTTGCCGGCCGATTCCAGGAAGTACACCAAACGCAGGCAGTAGTCGCGCAGCAGCAGCGAGTCGGCGTCAAGCGTCAGCAGATAAGTGGTGTCCGGAGCTTCCAGGACCGGGCCACGGCCTTCAAGTTCGACGCCGGGCGGCAGCTTCCGCAGGACCACACCGTCGGCTGTGGTTTCCTCTTTCCAGGAATGCCCCATGAGGGAGATGTAGGCGTTGAGGTTCATCGCTTTGTTGGCCTCGTGCGAGAGGCTCGCGTACTTCTTGCGCTCGAAGGTCTCCGTGGACACGTTGAAGATCCAGGTTAGCCGCAGGTACAGCTCCTCCAGGCGGGACCGCGGCGGGCACGCCTGCTGCACGGACGCCGCATTCAGTCCCACGAGCACCAGTCGCAGCTCGCGGGCCAGTCCCATGAGCACCAGGTCCACGAAGAACTCATCCACGTGGTCCTCGACCTGCTCGGCGGCCGCCATCGCCTCCAGCCAGCCGGCTGCGGCCTCGTACTCTTCAATGAGGAGGCCCAGTTCGGCGGCGTCACTGCGGACACCGGCCGTGGCACGGCGCCGGAATTCCGCCACAGCGGCATTGCAGCGTTTCGCCGGTGCGTCCATGGCCGCGGCGATCTCCGCCGTCAGGGCCCGGGTTTTGTCCAGCCGGGCGAGGGTTGCGGGGTCCGCAGGGTACGGCGGATCATCCAGCAGGAGAACGACTTTGAGATCAGGGAATTCCTGCAGGGCAGCCGACCACAACGTGGCACGCACAACCTGCGGTTCCTCGGCATAGGAGGGCACCAGGACGGTGATGCCGTCGGCGTAGTCGGCGAAGTGGCGATCCAGTTCTCCGCGGGGAACCCGCTGGTGGTCCCGGAATCGATAAAGCGCCCCTTGCCTAGCCATGAGGTACATGAGTGCCGAAAATGTCAGGAATGTTACGACGACGAGATAGGAAACCGTCTCGAATTGAAACCGAAAACCCGCATTCGGGTTATCCGCCAGTTCCTTCAGGATTGTCGAAACAACGTAGCTGATCCAGGCAAGTACCGTCGTGAGAATACCCAGCCGGCCAAGGATGATCTTGCGCCGCGAAGGACGCGGATGGACGATCGACAGCGGCTCGGACCGCCGCTCAGCCCCCCATTGACGGCGCCGTGCGGCACCTTTTTGATCGGCTGTGACGATTTCTGCATCAAGGCGCGGCAAGACAAGCTGATCAGACATTAGTCCCCATAGACGGCAAAGTCGGCTTTTCGGCGTGCGCTTATGTCAAATCGCGCACGATGCACCGGAATGTTCCGGTGAGTGCCCTTATGATAATGCAAGGACAGGCCGTTTCCGGACAACAGACACCCCGGAAATTACTCGAACTGATCCCGATGGCCGGCGCATGACCGGCAGTTCACTAATGACATAAGGGGGCCCTGTGTCCGAAAGATTCCCAGGCCGCAAGTTATCGCTGGCCCGGCTGGGCGTACTCACGAGCATCGCGATCGCCGCCACAATCGGCGCAGTGGGTGCCTGGGGCAATTTCCAAGACGTCCGGGCGGCCGGGGCCATCCCGTCCATTTTCTCCGGCTACGTAGATGTCACGGCGACTCCGCGGTACGCCTTCGAGGCACCGGTCTCCAAGGAAGCCCAGAATGTCCTGCTGTCCTTCATTGTGGCGGACGGCAAAGACGGCTGCGCGCCGAGCTGGGGCGCCGCGTACTCCCTGGACGGTGCCGGCTCGGCTCTTGACCTGGACCGGCGGGTGGCCCGGCTCCAGCAGCTGGGCGGGGCCGTGTCGGTCTCCTTCGGCGGACTGATCAACAGCGAATTGGCCACCAGCTGCACGGACCCGGTCCGGCTCGAGGCTGCCTACCGCGCCGTCGTCGACCGCTACAACGTCAGCAGCATCGATCTCGACATTGAGGGTGAAGCACTCGGGGACGTCGCTTCCCTGGACAGGCGCTCGGCGGCGATCGCGGCGCTGCAGCTGGACCGCCGCCGCGACGGCAAGGACCTGAGCGTCTGGCTGACGCTTCCGGCCGACCCGAACGGGATGACGACGGCGGGCACCGAGGCGGTACGCCGGATGATCGCGGCCGGCACCGATCTCGCGGGAGTCAACGTCATGACCATGGACTACGGCGGAAGCAAGCTGCCGGGCCGCTCGATGTATGAGAACGCCGTCTCGGCAGCCGAGGCCACCCACGGGCAGCTCACCACCTTGTACAAGGCGGCGGGCAGCGAGCTGGGCAGCGGGACGGTATGGCGCAAGGTTGGCCTGACCCCGATGATCGGCCAGAACGACATCGCGGGCGAAATTTTCACCCTCCAGGACGCGCAGGAGCTCAGCAGCTATGCGAGCACCAAGGGAGTGGGCCGGTTGTCCATGTGGTCCCTCAACCGCGACCGCACCTGCAGCCCGAACTACCCCGACGTCAAGCAGGTCTCTGACGGCTGCAGCGGCGTGGAGCAGGGGTCACCGAGCTTCGCGACGATTCTCGGCGCCGGCGTCAGCGCCCCGTCCGCCGATCCGGCCGCGTCTGCGCAGCCGACCTCGGCTCCGGCCGTTACGGACGATCCGTCCACCAGCCCGTTCCCGGTATGGAGCGAAGCCGCCGCGTACACGGCCGGCGAGCGGATCGTCTGGCACTCCAACGTTTACGAGGCCAAGTGGTGGACCCGCGCTGACACCCCGGATGATCCGGTACTCCAGGGCGCGGCAACGCCATGGCGCATCATCGGCCCCGTACTGCCCGGCGACAGGCCGACCACCCAGCTCACCGCACCAGCCGGTACCGCGCCGCAGTGGCAGCCGGCAACCGTCTACCGCAAGGGTGACCGCGTGCTGTTCGAGGGCCGCGTCTTCGAAGCCAAGTGGTGGACCCAGACAGACAGCCCGGAAGCGGCGCTCCAGGGCTCGCCGGACTCGCCCTGGTCCAAGCTGCGGGACGAGGAGCTGCTCAAGATCATCGCGACGGCGTCCGCGTCCCCGACGGCTACGCCCAAGTAAGGCCCGTCCAACCAGCGCCCGTCAGGGCCGCAGCCGACAGGTTTTGTGGCCGTGGAGAAACCCTTTTCTCCACGGCCGTCAGCTGCGCTGCGCCCTGGCAATCTTCCGCGCGGCCAGCGCAAGCCGGACGCGCTGCGCGACGACGAGGCCCACTGCGGCCATGCCGACGGTGATGGGGTACCCCATGAGGCGCTCCAGGGTGCCGGGTTCCGGCACCCTCATCCCTGTCACGCCGCCCGTGATCAGGGCGGCCAGCGACACCAGTCCGCACGCCAGGATGAACCAGCCCAAGGGAGTCTGCCGGAGCCACAGCCAGCCCAGCAGCAGTAGGGCCAGCGCCCCGGCGGCGAAATACATGACGGCCCCGACACCATGCCACGCGGAGCCGGCGTCCTCGGGCACAAACCCCACCACCACGGTCCCCACGCCTGCCACGCCGGCGAAGACCCGTGCCGCGAGCGCCGCCCGCCAGGGCGCCCGGCTGGCGTGCCCCGGGACGAACCGAACGCCCGGCCGCGCGGCCGTACAGAGCAGGGCAGCACTAAGCAGCAGCGCTCCGACGATCATCCCGAGGCCCTGAACCACGAACGAGGCGTTCATCAGCAGGTGGGCGGGGGAACAGACGTCCCGGCCCTCGAAATCCCCGCAGCCCGTGGCGCCAAGATCGCTGATGTATCCGGTCCGGCGGCTGTACGGCGCGGCCCCCGCCCAGGCCCCGATCACAGCGGCCTCGGCGACAAAGTACTGCAGCACGCTGAGCTTGGCGAGCGCGCCCAGATAGAACCGGGTGGACGCGACGTCGGGGAGGTAGATGATGTCCTGGGCAGGCGCGGCGGCTGGTGCGGTCATGACAAGAGCGTAGTACGTGCCCTCACCTTGTATGCTTATATCCGTGTCCAAACGGGCCGGCCCGCGGCCGGCCACCGCGGATGCGCGCCCTCGTAGCTCAGTGGATAGAGCACGGCTCTCCTAAAGCCGGTGTCGTTGGTTCGATTCCAATCGAGGGCACTTGAACGCACCAGCGCCGGAAACTGCTCCGGATCTTGACCTTCGTGGCTACCTGCTGGGCATCTGGACCGTGGAACGCACCCTGCTGGACCGGGCCAACGGAACCCGCGGTACCTTCACCGGCGTCGTCAGCTTCACCCCGCTCGGTGGCGGGGATGTGCAGCACGGTACCGACGGACCGCACGACGGCGGTCTCCGCCTCCACGAAGAAGGCACCATCTCCTGGACCTCCTTCACCGGCAAGCCCTTCACCGGTCCAGCCACCCGCGACTACCTGCTGCGGGGCACCGAATCTCCGGAAACGATGGACATGTTCTTCCCTGACGGCCGCCCCTTCCACCGCATGGGCTTTGGCGCGCAGGACTGCCTCGCCCAGCATTGGTGCGACCCGGACACCTACCGCGTGAGCTACGCACGAACCGGCGCCGACGAATTCCGCTACCGCTGGGACGTGACGGGACCTGCCAAGGACCAAGTGTTGGATTCCGTCCTGCGCCGCCGGCACCCCGGGTCCCGCGGGTGAATCCGCTGATTGTGGTCTCGGCCGTCTGCGTCTTCGATGCGGCCGGGCGGCTTCTCACCGTGCGCAAGAAGGGCACGGACAAGTTCATGCATCCCGGCGGTAAGCCCGAGGCGGGCGAGAGTCCTGCCCAGGCCGCCGCGCGGGAGCTGGCGGAGGAAGTCGGGATCGTCCTGGCGCCCGAGGAGCTGGAGCTGCTGGGCGTCTGGTGTGCGGACGCCGCCAATGAGGCCGCGACGCAGATCCAGGCCACCGTCTTCACCGCCCCGGGGACCTGGAGTGCCCGCCCCCGTGCAGAAATTGCCGAAATCCGCTGGCTGGACCTCGCCGCGGACCTCCCGGATGATCTGGCCCCGCTGCTCACCGATCACGTCCTGCCGGCCCTCTCCGCAAAGTAGCAGCCGGCTCCCCAACCCGTTGTCTGGGAATGCGCCGAGGAGTACGGTTCGCGTATGGGCGGGGCCACGCGGGGCAATCGGCACCATGCCCGGGCCGGGTGGCCGCTTCCGGAACGTTCGATGGTCCCGTCCCGACGGGGAGGCGCAGGCCATGAAGAAGCAGTCGAAACTGGCGGCAATGGTCGGTGCCATTGCCGTTTCCGTTGCCGTGACGGTTGCCTCGTGCACCTTTGATGAGCCGCGACCGCCGACGCCGGCGCCCACGCCGCAAACCGTCACCTTGCGGATCGGAACGAATGACGACGGCGACGTCCCGACGCGGCGTCAAATCGAGGAATACGCCCGGCAGGTGAACGCCGCCTCGTCGGGAAGGCTGCTGGTCGAGCCGGTCTACAAGGCGGCCGGAGATGTCCCCCGCGACTGGGACCAGGCCGTGGCCCGGAAGGTGGTGTCCGGTGACCTCGAGATGGGCCTTATCCCCGCCCGCGCGTGGGACACCGAAGGGGTGACGTCGCTGCGGGCACTGAACGCGCCGTTCCTCGTGACTTCAGAGGCAGCCATGAAAGCGGTGGCAGCCCCGGCAATAGCAACGGAAATGCTGGCCGGACTCGATGCTATCGGGCTGTCCGGACTGGCGCTCTTCCCGGAGGGTCCCCGCTTCCTTTTTTCGTTCGGCGCTCCGGTTCTGGTCCCCGCGGACCTCAAGGGCGCAACCGTCCGGTCGCCGCGCTCCGCCACGAGCTATGCCTTGTTCTCCACACTCGGCGCCACCGCCGACGACCTTTCGTCCCAACAGATGACCGACCTCGTGGCCCGGGGGGCGCTGCGGGCGGCCGAATCCTCGTTCGCCTACGAGCCAACGCTGCCCAAGCCGTCGACGGTCACGGGCAACCTGGTCCTGTTCCCCAAGATCAACACCCTGGTGATCAACGCGGCCGTCCTGGCAGCCCTCAGCGCCAACCAGCAACGGATCCTCCGGGAGGCCGCCGAGATCACCAGGGAGTGGTCTGTGGCCCTGCTGCCCTCCACAGCCAATGACGCGAAGCAGTTCTGCCAGGGTGGCGGAACGGTCGTACTGGCTTCGGAGGCGCAGCTCGCAGGATTCAGGGACGCCGCGGCCCCCGTCTATGCAGAACTCGAAAAGGATCCCCCCACGCGGGCGCTGATCGCCAAACTCCGGACCATCGCGGCGGCCGCCCCGGCCCAGGCGCCGCCCGGCGCCTGCGACCTCGAACACCAATGACCGCGCCCTCCGCTCAGTACTCGGGGACTGCTTCCTCGGCGACGGCGCTGGCCTCGGCAAACTGGGTCCGGTACAGCTCCGCGTAACGGCCGTCGGCGGCGAGCAGCTCGGTGTGGGTACCGCGCTCCACGATCGAGCCCTCCTCCACCACCAGGATGACGTCGGCGGCGCGGATGGTGGAGAGCCGGTGGGCGATCACGACCGCGGTGCGGCCCTCCAGCGCGGCACCGAGCGCCTCCTGAACCGCCGCTTCGCTGGTGGAGTCCAGGGCGGCTGTTGCCTCGTCCAGGATGACGACGCGCGGATGGGCGATCAGGAGGCGGGCAATGGTCAGGCGCTGGCGTTCGCCGCCGGAGAGCCGGTAGCCGCGCTCCCCCACGACGGTGTCCAACCCGTCCGGCAGGGACCGGATCATGTATTCGAGCCGGGCGCGGCGCAGCACGTCCCACATCTGCTCCTCGGTGGCGTCCGGCCGCGCCAGGCGCAAGTTCGAGGCGATGCTTTCGTGGAACAGGTGACCGTCCTGCGTCACCATGCCCAGGGTTTCCCGCATCGAGTCGAACGTGAGGTCCCGGACGTCCACGCCCGTGCCTGGACCCGTGCCGCCGAAGCGGACGGCGCCCGAATCGACGTCGTACAGCCGGGAAAGCAGCTGCGCGATGGTGGACTTGCCGGCGCCCGAGGAACCCACGAGGGCCACCGTCTGGCCCGGTTCCACCCGGAAACTGATGCCGTGCAGCACCTCTTCGCCGCCGCGGGTATCCAGCGTGGACACATCCTCCAGCGAGGCCAGCGAGACCTTGTCCGCCGAGGGGTAGGCGAAGCGGACGTCGTCGAACTCCACGGACAGCGGACCGGGCGGCGAGGAGACCGCATCGGGCTTCTGCTGGATGAGCGGCTTGAGGTCCAGGATTTCGAAGACCCGCTCGAAGCTGACGAGGGCGCTCATGATTTCCACGCGGGCGCTGGAGAGCGCCGTGAGCGGCGCGTAGAGCCGTGTGAGCAGCAGCGCCAGCACCACGACGTCGCCCGCCGCCAGCTGCCCCTGCAGGGCCAGGACACCGCCCAGGCCGTAAACCAGGGCCAGGGCCAGCGCGGAGACAAGAGTCAGGGCCGTCACGAAGGTGAACTGCAGCATCGCGGTGCGGACGCCGATGTCCCGGACCCGTCCCGCACGGACCGCGAACTCGCGGGATTCCTCATCGGGACGGCCGAAGAGCTTCACCAGCGTGGCGCCGGGGGCGGAGAAGCGCTCCGTCATCTGGGTGCCCATGGCGGCGTTGTGCTCGGCGGCTTCGCGGCGCAGGTCGGCCAGCTTGGAGCCCATCCGGCGGGCCGGAATCAGGAAGATCGGCAGCAGGATCATGGCGAGCACCGTCACCAGCCACGACGTGTTCAGCATGACCACGAGGGTGAGGGCCAGGGCCACGACGTTGCTGACCACGCCGGACAGCGTGCCGGCGAAGGCCGACTGCGCCCCGATCACGTCGTTGTTCAGCCGGCTGACGAGCGCCCCGGTGCGGGTTCTGGTGAAGAAGGCAATCGGCATCTTCTGCACGTGGTCGAACACCTTGGTCCGCAGGTCCACAATCACGCCCTCACCGATGGTGGAGGACAGCCAGCGTGTCACCAGGCCGATCCCGGCCTCGGCCACGGCAACAACGGCGATCAGCACGGCGAGGCGGATCACGACGTCCGCGCCCGTTCCGGCGATGATCGCATCCACCACCTGGCCGGCGAGGACCGGGGTGGCCACGGCCAGTACAGCCATCACGATCGAGAGCAGCACGAAGGCGATCAGCCGGCCACGGTGCGGCCGGGCGAAGCTGAACACGCGCTTGAGCGTCTCCTTGGAGAACGGCTTGGAGCCGCTCGAGGCGCGCGTGATGTTGTAGAGGGAGCTCCAGGCTACCCGGTCCATGCTCATGTGTTGTTGTTGCCTTTCGAGGCGATCTGACCCAGTAATTCGGTGACGACGCCGCTGTCCACATTCCAGCGCACATCCAGGCGCACGTTCTCCAGCAGCCGGCGGTCGTGCGTGACAAGCAGCAGCGCCCCCTCGTAGCTTTCGAGGGCTTCCTCGAGCTGTTCGATGGCGGGCAGGTCCAGGTGGTTGGTGGGTTCGTCGAGGACCAGCAGGTTCACGCCGCGGGCCTGCAGGAGGGCCAGGGCGGCCCGGGTCCGCTCCCCGGGGGACAGCGAATCCACCGGGCGGGACGTGTGGTCCGCCTTGAGGCCGAACTTCGCGAGCAGGGTGCGGACCTCCGCGGGGGTTTGATCGGTCAGCACGGCCTCGACGGCGTCCCCGAGCAACAGCCCGCCGGCCAGCAGCCCGCGGGCCTGATCGATCTCGCCGATGGCCACGGAGGCCCCCATGGACGCGCTGCCGGAGTCAGGCCGCTGCACGCCCAACAGGAGCCGGAGCAGCGTGGATTTGCCGGCGCCGTTGGGGCCGGTGATGCCGATCCGCTCGCCGGCGTTCAGCTGCAGGTTCACCGGGCCGAGGGTGAAGTCACCCTGCCGGACCATGGCGTCGCGGAGCGTGGCCACCACGGCGCTCGAGCGCGGCGCCTGGCCAATGCTGAACTGGAGCTGCCATTCCTTGCGCGGCTCGTCCACTTCCTCGAGCCGGGCAATCCGGGATTCCATCTGCCGGACTTTCTGGCCCTGCTTCTCGGAGGACTCGGTGCTGGCCGCGCGCCGGATCTTGTCATTGTCCGGGTTCTTCTTCATGGCGTTCCGGACGCCCTGGGAGCTCCATTCGCGCTGGGTACGGGCACGGGAAACGAGATCGGCCTTGGTGTTGGCGAACTCCTCGTACCGTTCCCGGGCATGCCGGCGGGCCACTGCGCGTTCTTCCAGATACGCCTCATAGCCGCCGTCGTAGACCGCCACGGCGTTCTGGGCGAGGTCCAGCTCGACGACGGTGCTCACGCAGCGGGCCAGGAACTCCCGGTCGTGGGAGACCAGCACGACGCCGCCGCGCAGGCCCCGGACAAAGGCCTCAAGCTTGGCCAGCCCGTCCAGGTCCAGGTCGTTCGTGGGCTCGTCCAGGAGCACGACGTCGAAGCGGCTCAGCAGCAGTGCCGCGAGCGCCACGCGGGCCGCCTGGCCGCCGGAGAGCCCAGTCATCTCGGCATCCGGTCCTACCGTGAGGCCCAGATCGGCCAGGACTGCCGGGATCCGGTCCTCGAGGTCGGCGGCACCGGAGGCCATCCAGCGGTCGAAGGCCAGGGAGTAGGCGTCGTCCGAGCCGGGGGCCCCGGCGCCCAATGCTTCGGCGGAGGACTCCATGTCCGCTGTGGCCTGCGCACAGCCGGTCCGGCGGCCGATGTAGCCGCCTACTGTTTCACCGGAGATCCGTTCGTGTTCCTGCGGCAACCAGCCGACGAAGGCGTCTGCCGGGGCAAGGCTGACGCTGCCCTCCTGCGGCTCATCGACGCCGGCAAGGAGGCGGAGCAGCGTGGTTTTTCCCGCGCCGTTGGCACCCACGACGCCGACGACGTCGCCAGGGGCAACCGTCAGGGAGAGTTTGGCGAAAAGTGTGCGGTGGTCGTGACCACCGGAAAGGTCCTTGGCAACAAGGGTTGCAGTCATTAGTCCATCCTCTCACCGCGGCCCAAAGCGGGCGGCCCGCACGGCATCCCCCGCGGCGGCCCGCACGCCCGCCAGGGTACCGGCGGAGGCCGAAAGATCCGCCGGGCATAAGAAGAACCCGCTGGTCCGGACTTGGGGGGTGTACGGACCAGCGGGTTCGACCAACTAGCATAGTTCAATCAGGATCTCACGCAAAATCCCCGCCCACAGCTCCACAGTTCAGCCGCACTGCCTTTGCCGCCCGTCCAACCGAGTCTGCAGGAAGCCGTAGATGCCACTACCAGCCAAGGCGTTTCAACTCTGGCTTCACAGTGTCGCGCCGACAGCGAGCACGGCGGACATCTGCAGGATCTCCGGCATCAAACGCACCACCCTGGCCCAGCAGCTGGTGCGCGGGAAGGTGGCGGAAACAACCCTCGTGAGCATCAGCCGCGCCCTGCACCTGAGTCCCCTGGCGGCCCTCGCATCCTTCGACAGCTTCGCGGACCTTAGCAGCCCGCCGCTGCCGACTCCTGCCGAGCTGGTCAGCCAGATTGCCACCATGGATCTGCTGCGCGCGGTTATTTCCCGGTCTTCCCCGGCTTACGGCGGCTATGGCGACGACGGCAGCTCAAGGACCCCTGCGCTCAGCGCCGCGCCGCACGCCACCTCCGTCAGGAACTGGGTCGACTCGATCGACGACGGCGAATTGCGGCACCGGGTTTCTGCCGCCACCGGGATCGCACCGCAAAACTACTCGGCACAATTGACCGCCAACAGGATGTCTCCGGAGCTGGCCGTCGCGACAGCCCGCGCGGCGGGCATAGGATTCACAGGCGGACTCGTCGCGACCGGCTTGATCACCGAAGACGAGGCCGGCTGGCCGCCGGGGGCTAAGCAAGCCGCCCTCGACGCAGTCTCCGACGGCGAACTGACGGCCTTGGCCGGCGAGCGCCTGTTGTCGCTGGGCAAGACCCTGCGCCGCCAGGAGCAGGAACAAGCACAAACACAAAAGATTTGGGAGAACCTCGGATGATCGCGATGCTGCAGTGGACCACTTTTGCGGTCTGCGCCCTTGCCGCAGTTGCCCGCATCCCCAGCGCCGTCCGGGGCGAGAACAGGTCAATCTTCGGCATCTTCGTGCTCGCGACCGTGGCCATCCTACTGAGCATCGATGCGGTCTACACGGTCATCGATTCCTGGCTCGGTTCCGAAAACTACACGAATCTGCTGCTTCGCTTCCTGATCTACGGCGCGGTCCTGCTTTCCGGCTACCGGATTGCCAAGGCCTTCGACTCTGGGACGAGTATCCGCCGCATCGCTGGGCCGGTGGGCATTGGAGTCCTCTCCCTCATCTGCATCGCGACCGTTGCGCTCTTCCTCCTGGCCGATACCGCCGGGACAGTCACGGGGCTGACCACCCTCCCGGCACGAAGTCCCGAGAATGCCGCTCTTATCGAATCCTATGCGGCGGTAGGCAGGTTATATCCATCGTATGTGGCGGTGTGCATCCTGCCCGCCACATACAGGGCCATCGGCCAGAGGCTGCCCAAGGCAATCCGCACCGGAGCCGCGCTGCTGACTGTCGCCTTCGCATCCATGGCCGTCGCCACCCTCTTCCCACTGATCCCCTCGGACCTTGGATATGTTGAGTCAATCATCAACTACACAGCGGTACTGTGCCTCACCTCGGGACTAGCCTTTGTCTGGGTCTCCAGCCTCATGGCTAGTCGTGCGCTTCGCCGTCATCGAGCCCTTGGCTTGGCTGCACTTCCCCGGTGATCCCCGCGTCGCCAGGCTTCCTGCGCTTCGTTTCCGCCTACACGGCGATTCTTGGTCCGGTCCTGCCCCTTGCCCTGATCCGGCTGGGGAAGACAGTGGCGCAGCGGACGTCAAAGACGCAAACTGGCTTCAGCTGATGAACGCTGCAGGCTGAGAAGGCGAGCAAAATTGGACGGATCCGGGATGACGGCGTTCCTTGAGTGGGGCACGCTGGCGGTGTGCTGCACCGTTCTTCTCCTCCGCGTTCCTGATGCTGTGCGCGGACGGAACAGAACCGTTTTTGGAATCCTGCTCCTGGCAACGCTGTGCAGCCTGCTCGCGGTCTCCGGTCCCTATGAGGCGATCGACGGCGTGCTCGGCGGCTGGAACCTCACCCACCTCATCCTGCGGTTCCTCGTTTTCGCCACCGTCCTGCTGGTGGGCCTGCGGCTGACCCGGGGGCTGTCCGCGGCCACGGGCTACCGGCTGATAGCCGGAAGCATCGGGCGCTGGGCCCTGGGCATCAGCTGCGTGGCCGTCACCGTACTCTTCCTCCTCATGGACACGCGGGGGTCCTCTGCAGGCTTGGCGGCGCTTCAGGGCAGCGGCGGGCGGAACGCGTTCCTTGCCCCCTTCTATGCCGCCGCCGGCCGCAGCTACCCGGCTTTTGTCTCACTCATCCTCATGGCACCCCTGCTGGCTGCGGCCAGGAGCCAGATGCCGCGGCTCGTGCGGGCAGCGGCGCTCGTGACGCTCCTCGGCGCCCTCGCCGTCGTGCTCAGTATTCCGGCTTCCTTCGCCCCTCCCGATTGGGCGCTGGGGCAGCACGTGGTCAATTACTCGGCGGTCTTGGCCTACGTCCTGGGCCTCGCCCTGTTCTGGTTCTCCGGGGTGATAGCCGGCAAATCAGGTAACACTAATGCAACATTTAGTAAGATCACCGACTAGACATTCACAAAATCATTAGACCGTGAGAGAATCATGAATGTGTGAAAGCGGCATTCGCTTCGTGTACGGGAATCAGCCGTGCGGAGCCGAGGCAGCCGCCCAAGCGCCATTGGGGGGATGAGTGGTAGCGGTCCATCTGGACCGCTACCACTCAGCCTGTTTAAGCGGCCTTCCGCCTCCGGCCGCCGTCCGGCTGCCCGGCGGCGGCACGCCCGCCCGGATCTCAGCGCACGAACCTCAAAGTCACCAGCTGGAAGGGCCGGAGCACCAGATCCACCGAATCGCGGCCGGGCGTCACTCCCGCCGCCGCCACGGCTCTTTCCAGCAGATCGACGGTGTGGACGCTGGCGACGTCGAAGTGGGCCGTCACCACTCCGGTGGACCGCTCCCCCAGGGACTCGTACAGGCGCACAATCACATCGCCTGAACCGTCCTCCGCCAGCTTCACGGATTCGATGACCAGCGCCTGGTTGACCACGGTGAACAGCGGCACCACGCCGTGGGCTCCCCGGATCATCCGCGGCGACAGATTGGTCCGGTAGCCCTCCTCGACCGCGTCGGCGATGCTGGCGCCAGGCCGGATCGTCACGTTGAGTTCATGGCGTCCGCGGTCCGCGGCGGGGTCCGGGAACTTCGGGGCCCGCAGGAGCGACAGGCGCACTGTGGTGGTGGTCCCGCCGTCGTCCGCCCGGATAGTCCGGGTGACATCGTGGCCATAGCTGGCGGAGTTGGAGACCGCCACGCCGTAGCCGGGCTCGGCAACGTGGATCCAGCGGTGCGCGCAGATCTCAAATTTTGCCACCTCCCACGAGGTGTTGAGGTGCGTCGGCCGGAACACGTGACCGAACTGGGTCTCCGACGCCGAGCGGTCCGCCCGGACGTCGAGGGCAAAGCCGAGTTTGAGCAGCTTCTCGCTTTCCTGCCAGTCCACGGCAGTGGAAATCGCCAGGGACCCGGATCCCGGCTCAAGCGAGATCCGCTGCGTCACCGCTGAGCTTCCGGCGAGCCGTTCCACCACGACGACGGCGTCCGGGCTGTCCCCCCGGGCGTCCCGTTCCAGCGTCACCGACCTCGCCTCGGTCAGCGCCGTGACGTTCCGGCGGTAGAAGGCGTCGATGTCCCAGGCGTCCCATTCGTTGGGGGTGTCCCGGTGCAGTTCCAGGAGATTTCCGAACTGCCCGGGCGCAATGGCCTCGCGCCCGCTGGCGTGATCCAGCAGGGAAGTCAGCAGCCCGCGGGCGTCGATGACGGCCCGGATGATCCCGTTGTCCAGGACGTAGCCGCCCTCGGCCTCGGTAACCAGCACGGCCTGCCCGGCGCGGACCGGCTCGGCGATCCCGAGGGCGGGAACACCCGCGCGCTCGTGCGGGGCGGCGTTGAGCAGGAAGTTCCGCCCGCCGGCACCCAGGACTGCCGTGCCGGCGTCGGCGATGATGGCCTCAAGCTGCCTGCCGACGGCGGCATAGTTCCGTTCGGCGTCCTGGTGCACCCACGCGATGGAGCTCCCGGGGAGGATGTCGTGGAACTGCTGCAACAGGACCAGGCGCCACAAGCGCTTGAGCTCCGCTGCTGGATAGGGGTGGCCCGTGCGCACGGCGGCGGTGGCGCACCACAGCTCCGCCTCACGCAACAGGTGCTCGCTGCGCCGGTTCCCCAGCTTGGTCTTGGCCTGGCTCGTATACGTGCCACGGTGCAGTTCCAGATACATTTCGCCGACCCAGACAGGCAGCGACTCGTAGTCGGCCTCCGCCCGCGCGAAAAAGTTCGCGGCGGAACCCACCTGGACCTTCGGGGACCCTTCGAGGTCCGCGGTGCGGCGCGCCGCCGCCAGCATTTCACGTGTGGGGCCCCCGCCGCCGTCGCCATAGCCGAAGGGAACAAGCGAAACGTTCCCGCGTCCATGGTCACGGTAGTTCCGCTCCGCGTGCGCGAGTTCCCGGGCGCTCAGCTCCGAGTTGTAGGTGTCCACCGGCGGGAAATGCGTGAACAGCCTGGTGCCGTCAATCCCCTCCCAGTTGAACGTGTGGTGGGGCATCCGGTTGACCTGGTTCCAGGAGATCTTCTGGGTCAGGAACCATCTGCTGCCGGCGGACTTGACGATCTGCGGCATGGCCGCGGAGTAGCCGAAGGAATCGGGAAGCCAGGCTTCCTGGCATTCGACGCCGAATTCGGCCAGGAAAAAGCTCTTCCCTTCGAGGAACTGCCGTGCCATGGCCTCGCCCCCGGGCATGTTCGTGTCCGATTCGACCCACATGCCGCCCACCGGTACGAACTGGCCGGTCTTGACTTTCTCCCGGATCCGCCCGAATAGCTCCGGATACAGTTCCTTGATCCAGGCAAGCTGCTGGGCCGACGAGCAGGAAAAAACGAAGTCCGGATCCTCGTCCATCAGTGCCAGGACGTTGGAGAAAGTCCGGGCGCATTTTCGGACGGTTTCCCGGACCGGCCACAGCCAGGCTGAGTCGATGTGCGCGTGTCCGGTGGCCACGAGCTGATGGGCCGAGGCGTACGCCGGACGGGCCAGGACGGCAGCGAGCGCCGCACGGCCGGCGGCCGCGGTTCCCGGCACATCGTCTGGGTCCAGGATGTCCAGCATCCGTTCGAGCGCCCGCAGGATCTCGTGGCGGCGGGGCAGTTCCGTGGGCAGCTCGTGCATCAGTCCGCTGAGCGTCCAGATGTCCTGCTGGAGCTCCCATACCGCCTGGTTGAGCTCGGCGATGACGATGCGGCCCAGCCGGTAATTCGGTTCAGCGCCCGCGGTGGCCTTGTCGCCGTATGGCGTGGCGGCAAAACTCCACCCCTGGGTTAGGTCCGGGTTCGCCGCCGCCTCGACGTAGAAATCGACGGACATGCCGCCGCCCAGCAGCTTCAGCGGGATGTACTGGTTGCGCGGGGAGATGGCCTTGATGATGGTGCCGTCGGACCGCCAGGCGATTCCCTCGCACTGGAAACCGGGAAGGATCCCGCTGAACCCGAGGTCCACCACGATTTCCACCGCCGTGTCCGCCCCGCTCCCCCAGGCGTCCGGGACCTCGCCCTGGAGCCTCAGCCACTTGGTGCTCCACGGCCTGCCCCAGGCCGCGCCGTGCTCCTGCGGGGTGAAGTCCTGGCGGAGCGCCTCCAGGACCGGCACCGGCTCGTCCGGGACGTCCGGGACGTCCCAGCTGCTCAGGGCCAGCGGTACACTGCGCGGGTAGACGGCGGGAATGATGCGATCGCGCACAAAGCGCTCCAGCCGGACTTCCGTGAGACGGCGGTCATCGTGCAAGGTAAACCTCTTCAGGGCTGGTGCGGAAGGGCGCCGGTGTGCATCCACTCGCTGGATAAAACATACGGCGCCGCAGGCCCAGGACCAAGCGGTCCGCCTCGGGCGGAACCGTCAGCGGACCGCGGAGACCGGGACGGAGACGCGGTGGCGGCCGGTGTAGACGTTGAGGCTGGTGCCGCGGCTGAACCCTGCCAACGTCATTCCGCTGGCTTCCGCCAGTTCGGCGGCCAGGCTGGACGGCGCGCTGACCGCCGCCAGCACGGGGATTCCGGCCAGCGCGGCCTTCTGGACCAGCTCGAAGGAAGCCCGGCCGGAGACCTGCAGCACGGTTCCGCTCAGCGGCAGCATCCTCTCACGCAGGGCCCAGCCCACCACCTTGTCCACGGCATTGTGCCGGCCGACGTCCTCACGCAGGCAGAGCAGCTCGGCTGAGCCGTCGGCGGCGATCCGGAACAGCCCGGCAGCGTGGACGCCGCCGGTGACATCGAACACGGCCTGCGCCTCCCGCAGGCGCTCCGGCAGGGACGCGAGCGTTTCCACCGGAACCGTGAGCGGGTCGGCGGCAGGGCTGAAGTGCGAGGACTTGTGCACGGCCTCGATGGATTCCGTCCCGCAGATTCCGCAGGAGCTGGAGGTGAAGACGTTTCGGCCGGTGTCGGGACGCTCGACGTCGGGCCGGAGCTGGGCTTCGACGACGTTGAACGTCTGGACGCCGTCCTCGTCTTCGCCGGCGCAGAACCGGAGGGAGACCAGCTGATCAGGCTCCCAGATGACGCCCTCGGAGACCAGGAATCCGGCCACGAGGTCGAAATCGTTGCCGGGGGTCCGCATCGTGACGGAGAAGGACAGGCTGCCGATCCGGATCTCCAGCGGCTCCTCGACAGCGAGGACGTCCTCGCGGAACCGGACCGGGAATTCGAGGGCCTGGGGGGAGCCGTCCAGGACAAACTTGTGCACCTTGCGGCGTTGCGTGACGCGGCCCATCAGGTACTCCTAACCAACATGTATCCATCATTGCAAGCACGTGGCCGGGTGGCCAGTACAGGGATTCCGCGGAGCAGCCCCGGGACGGGGCAGCCCGCTGCCGGCGCTGCCGGCTAAAGCAGCGCGCTCCAGTCCACGGGCCCCTCGGAGCCGGACGGCTTCCGGGGGGTCCTTTTCGGGGCGGGCTTGGCATGGGCGCCCGCCGCCTGCTCCGGAATGGGGGCGCCCCACGGAAGAGCGAAGGCCGGGACCGGCTGGCCCAGCTGCACGCCGTGGGGCGGGACCACCAGCACACCGTCGGCCGCCGCCAGGCCCCGCATCATGCCGGGGCCCGTGTGCTGCGCTGGCGACGCCATGCCGTAGAGCAGGCGGAACGGCATCAGCCTGGTGCGGCCGGGTTCGGGTTCGATCATCGAACCGCACGGCACTTCGGCGACAGGCGGCAGCACCCGGTGGCCCAGGGCCGCCAAAAGCGGGGCTCCCAACGTCGAGAGCGCCATCATGGCCGCAAGCGGATTGCCCGGCAGGCCGATGACGAAACGGCCGTCCGGCAGTTCGGCGAGGACAGCCGGATGGCCAGGGCGCATGGCGATGCCGTCGACCAGCAGCCGTCCGCCGAGTTCGGCCACCGAGCGCCTCAGGTGGTCCGTCCCTGAGCGGCCTGTCCCCCCGGTGGTGATCACGACGTCGGCGGGCAGCGCCTGCTCGCCGGGTCCGGCGCCGGGCTCAGCGGCCGGTGCACCGGCCGGTGCACCGGCCGGCCAGGGGACCGGCTCACCGGCGGCGCCGGGTTCGGTGTCCTCGAGCGCCGCCAGCCACTCGGCGTAGCTGTCGCCGATCTTGACCTCTTCGGAACAAATCCCGCCGAGCATGTTCACGACGCCGGCCAGTTGGGGGCCGAAGGTATCGCGGACCTGCCCCGGCTGGGGAAGTCCCGCGGCAACGACCTCGGAGCCCGTGAGCACCAGCCGGACCATGGCTTTGCCGAGGACCGGCAGTGTGTCGTGGCCGGCCAGCGCGGCGAGGGCCAGATGGGCGGGGTTGAGCAGGGTGCCTGCCTTGATGAGGACGTCGCCAGCGCCGGCTTCCTCTGCGGCCCTGCGGATGTGTTCTCCGTTGCGGGGTTCACCGGGTTTGGCGGCGCTGCCGGTCCGCAGGACCGGGAGCCCGTCCTCGTCTGTGCCGATCCTGCCGCTCTCACTGCGCAAGACGGCCTTCGCGCCGGGCGGGATCAGCCCTCCGGTGACGATCGGGCTCGCCTGATGCGGGGCCAGCCGCTGGCCGGGCTCGGCCAGGATCCAGGGTCCGCCGCCGTTGACTGCCCAGCCGTCCATGGCGGAGGAGGCATAGTGGGGCATATCGTGGAGCGCCGCGACGTCGGCCGCGAGCGTCCGCCCCAGCGCGCTGCGCAGGGCCACGGGGGCGGCCGGGATGGGCACGGCGCTGTCGAACGCGAGCTGCCGGGCTTCCTGCCAGGTGTGGGCGAGGCGCCGGTGGGGCGCCTCGGGTTCGGGCGGCTCCTGTTCGCCGCTGGCGTCAGTGCCGTACTCATCCCCGGCTGCCTCCGCTCCGCCCGGAAGAGGTGCAGCCGTCATGCCCCGGAGGCTTCGCTGGCCTCGTAGTCCTTGGCGAGCCTCCGTGCCACGGCCATGGCGGCCTGCATCGAGACGGCGTCCGTGGCCTGCCCGGAGCCAGCGGCCAGGCCGGCGGCGAAGCCGGCGATGAAGGTTGTCAGGGGTGCGGCCGGGCGCACTACGGCGTGCGCCACCACACCGGCCAGGGCAAGGACCTCGTTGACGTCCACTTCGACCCCCTCAAGCTCCAGTGCCTGAAGCAGGGCACGGCACCAGTCTTCCAGCGTTTCATCCTGGCTTTTCACCGTTGCCTCCAAGGTCGGGTTCAGTTGAGCGGTACCGGACGGGCGGCCCGGTTCATGGCCGTGGCCCGGGCCGGATACCCCGAGCACGGCGGCGTCGTCCCACGTATCCACATCGTCGGTGGACCCGGTGGGGACGGTAACTTCCCGTACCTCAAGACTAGCAAGAAGGGCGAATACCGAGGCGTTTGTGAGCGCGCCACGGCGCGCGGCATCGCCAGCGCAGCGTTGTAGCGCAGCTGTGTTATATAAACCGACCAGTGGTTGCTTCCTGCCGTCGGGGCACGCCATGAGCCCGTCGTGGGGTTGGCCGCTTCCCGGGGCGGGGCCGTCCGTGCGAGGGCCGTCCGCGGCTTCAAGGAGAGCCTCCACTGCGGCAGCCACCCGCGGCATATCGCAGGCCAGGACGAGGGTCACCGGCGCGGCGCGGCCAGCGCGGCCGGCATGGTGGGCCCGGAGGGCAGCCAGTCCGGCCGCGATCGCTGCGGCGGGACCGGCAAAGGGAGGGTCTTCACGGCAGCTCAGCACGCCGGCGGGAAGCGTTCCCTGCTCCGGCCCGACGACGACGACGGCGCCCGCCCCGCGGGCAGCCTGCAGCGACCGCTCAAGGAGCGTGGCGCCGTCGAACACCAGGGCTGACTTGGGCACTCCGCCCAGCCGGGAGGAGCGCCCGCCGGCGAGAATGACAGCATCGAATTCCACCGGCCCAGCCTAGCGCGACAGAAGCGCGGAAACCCCGCAGGCGGAGCGTTCAGGCAGCAGATTCCGGCAGCAGGAACGGGTCCCAGGCCGGCGCCGGCTTCTCCAGTTCCTTGATCTGCCAGATGGTTCCTTTGGGCGGCGCCGGGACAAAGCTCAGCTTCCAGCCCATCTCGGCCGGCGTATGGTCGCCCTTGGCGTTGTTGCACCGCAGGCAGGCAGCGACGAGGTTCTCCCACGAATCCGCGCCGCCCCTGGACTTGGGGTGGACATGGTCGATGGTGTGCGCGGCATTGCCGCAATAGGCGCAGCGCTGCCCGTCCCGGCGGAGCACACCGCGGCGGCTGACGGCCGTCCTGGTGTTGTACCGGGGCCGGATGTAGCGGTGGAGCAGAATCACCGACGGGCGGCCAAGGATGTCCGTGGGCCCTACGACCGGTTCATCGCCTTCGGCTACGACGCTTGCCTTTCCGGTCAGCACAAGAACCAGCGCCCGGCGGAAGGTGATAACCGCCAGCGGTTCATATCCAGCATTCAGAACGAGAGTGCGCATCCGCATACCTCTTCACGGCCGCACCCGCCAGGGGCACAGGGCCGGCTGCCTTGTGCATGGTCGGGCTATGGATCGACACCACAAGAGTAAACACCCAAGTGCCGGATCTCCGAATTTTTCTTTCCGCAGGACGCCCGAGTCGGCCGGCGGGCAGGGATCGGCAACGCAAAGGACCCCTGCCGCCGGGGCAGGGGTCCTTGGGTCAATCAGCTTCGTTCGAAGCCGTGCGGCTTAGCCGCCGACGCGGATGAAGACCGGGCCGGAGCCGACGTTGACGCTGTAGAGCGCGGTGGTTCCGCCGTTCCAGCCGCCGTGGACTGCCATGCCGTTGCCGACGTAGACCGCGATGTGGGCCATGCCCACGCCACCGTTCTGGTAGTAGGCGAGATCGCCCGGCTGTGCCTCAGCGGCGCTCACGGTGCGGCCGAGGGACAGGTAACCTGCCGGCCAGCCGTGGTAGTTGATGCCGGCGGCGGCCAGTGCGTTTGTGGCCAGCGCGGTGCAGTCCTGCGCAACGCCGATTTGGGCGTAGGCGGCAGCGGCGATCGTGGAGCCCATGCCGCTGGCAACACCGGTCGCGGCCGGGGCGGCCACCGTAGCGGCGGTGCCGACCTTGGTGCCGGCGGTCTTCGTGGCCGCTGCAGCCTCCTGGACCTTGACGACGGGCTTCGGGGCCTCAACGACGGGAGCCGGAGCCTCAACGACGGGGGCCGGGGTGGTGGTGACTGCCGGCTTTTCGTAGGAAATCGCGATGCTGGACGCAGCCGAAATCGTTGCCGGGGCAGCCGACTGGACTTCAATGGCGGAGGCGGAGGTGGATTCACGCTGAACGTTCGTCTCAGCAGCGTTCGCTGCGATACCGCTGGTCAGGACCAGACCGGAAGCGGCAGCGATAACTGCAGCCTGGCGGCCCATGCCGCCGGCGTTGTCGCCGACAGCCTTGGCAATGACAGCCAGCGAGTTGGTCTTGGTGACCTCGGCGCGGTGCCGTGCGATAGCACGAGTAGTCATTAAGTTCTCTCTTTCGTGTTCCTGGGAAAGCGCTCTGAAGGCGCGTTTCTGAGGACGCTCCGGCATCTTGGGGGTACGCCGGATCGCCCCGAATGGGTTACTTAGCGAAGGGTGTACTGCGAAGACGCGCCAGAAGCGGGCACTGCGGAATGTGATCCAATCCGGGCGCCGGCAAGGGCAGCACGAAAGTCGGATTCCAGCGGGCTCGAAAGAGCCGCGCAAGCGCGGTGACGCGCAGCATTGTGGCGTGAAGACACGAAAGTAGCCTCTCCCAATGCCTACGAGGTGAGCTGTCGGATTCGGATGGGAGTCACCCGGCCGCGCGGCTTCCTGGGAAGCTTGTGCGACTTAACCCCAAGGCCTTCTTTCGAAGGCCAAAATTGGTTCCCCCGCCCCTGCCAGACGATGTCATGCGAACGGACCTTGAGCGGTGGCAGAGCTAGGCAATCCACTCAAGAGCGCCAACTTCGGAAAAGTTGGCGTACCCCATACGGTACAGCAGTTCGGATTCAATGTCACATTCAGATCACGGCGTGTCGGGCGAATGCGAGAGTGATGCCTCGGCTTGGTTTAGAGCCAGCCGGTGGGGTCAACGACGTCGCCGTTGACCATGACCTCGAAGTGCAGGTGGCAGCCGGTGGAGGCCCCGGTGGTCCCGCTCATCGCGACGACATCGCCGCGGGAGACCTGCTGGCCCACCTTGACGCTCGATGACGACAAGTGGTTGTAGGTGGTCTCCAGGCCGTTGCCGTGGTCGATCACCACTCGGTTGCCACCGCCGTAGGGGTGCCATCCACTAAACGTGACCTTGCCGGCGGCAGCAGCGTGGACGGTGGTTCCGCACTGAGCCGCAAAGTCCTGGCCGCGGTGGAACTCGCCGGATCCGCCGGTGATGGGGCTCACTCGCAGCCCGAAGGCCGAGACGGTGGTCATGGCCTCCAGCGGAGCGCCGAGGCTTCCGGAGGAGGCGGCACGGGTGATACTGCCGGCGGACTGGGCGCCCAGCAATTGCTTGAGCTTTCCGTCCGGATCGCCCTGGGTGGTGACGGCCGTCCGGTTGAAGTCGAGCTTCGCGCCTGCTGCCGCGGTGACGTCGGGCTGCGCGGCGGAGACAGAGCCTGCGGGCGAGGCTTCGCTGGTGGCCATCACCGGGCCGGTGGCAGGTACCGCAACCGTCAGGACCAGACCAGTGGCAGCCAGGGCCATACCGGCTTTCTGACCAACACCGCTGGCGGCCGCGAACTCTGTTACCTGACGGAACGGGCTCCGGCGGCCCCGCCGTTCATTGCGGTGCGCGTCGCGTGGGCGGTCGCCCGAGGCGGCGACGCCCGGGCGCGGCTCCGGAGCGGGGCCGGTCGAACGGCGGCGGCCCCTGGCGGTCTGGGTGGTCAAGAACGGTTCCTCTCTGGATAGCCTGCGAAGTTAGCTGTCGGATTCGGGTCGGAGAAATCCAAGACCCGGTCCGCCGCGGCAAGCGCCCAGGCTCGGAGGCATCCAAAAAGAGCTCCTACTGCAGTGCTTGCCGCTGGCGGACTTCACCCCGAGGCTGCTTTGCAACAGCCGGAAGTGGTTCCCCCGCCCCTGCCAGTAGGTGACTCTGCAACTGATCCGCTGGCAGAGCTCGGCTTCGGATCAGATAACGCTTTGGTATCGGTACTAGCCACCAACTATAGGCGATTAAGCAGCCCAGTAATAAATCCGTTACCGACCCTGTGCATAACGTGTGGGTCGTCCCACCACCGGCCCGGTGACGGCTGGTTAACCGACGGTAACAAACACGTGGGCGGCGACTTCGGGGGGCAACTCGAGTGCACCTTCGATGTCCGGCACACGCACCGAGATGTACTCCCCCACCCGCTCCAGCGACACGAGGGCCCCGGGACGGATTCCTCCCTCGTCCAGCTGGACGAGGAGTTCGGGCTCTACCTGGATGGGCTCGGCAAGACGGTTGACGGTGATCCGGGAATCGGCGCCGTAGCCTGCCATGGCTTCGAGCAGGTTGACGGCGCCGTCCGCGTGCGGCTGGGACGGCAGGCCGCCGAGTTCCGCGAGGCCTGGAATCGGGTTGCCGTAAGGGGAAACGGTCGGGTGGTCGAGCAGTTCGAAGATGCGCCGCTCCACGCGTTCACTCATGACGTGCTCCCACCGGCAGGCCTCCTCGTGGACGTAGGCCCAGTCGAGTCCGATCACGTCGGCCAGCAGGCGCTCCGCGAGCCGGTGCTTGCGCATGACTCCGATGGCACGTTTCCGGCCGGTTTCCGTCAGCTCAAGGTGGCGGTCGCCGGAAACAACTACCAGGCCGTCGCGCTCCATGCGGCCAATGGTCTGGGAAACAGTCGGGCCGGAATGGCGCAGCCTTTCGGCGATGCGGGCGCGGAGCGCGACGATGTTTTCTTCTTCAAGTTCCAGGATGGTCCGAAGATACATCTCCGTAGTATCGATCAGATCCGTCATTCAGCTCAGCTCCTCGAGCGCCGTCCTTGCGTCATTCCCACCGTACCGCGGGCAAGATGAGCCCTGGCGAGCTCGGCCGTGCGTCCGCAGGACAGCTTAGCCTGTTTTGAATTTGTCCGGATAATCCCGCAGCCGCCTCCGGCACCGCCGGGGGCGTCTCGATGACCGGACTGTGACGGGCTCCTTTCCCGCCCGCCCGGCGCAGTCAGGCAGAATGAAAAGGAGGCTCCGCCGCAGCCACCCTGCCGGGCCACCTCCCGAGCCACACTTTGTACCAGCCGAACATTGGAGCCCCTGTGAGCGACACCAGCATCACGATTCCCGCAGACATCCTTCCCCGGGACGGCCGGTTCGGCGCAGGACCGTCCAAGGTCCGTCCGGAACAGATGGCGGCCCTAGCCGCCTCGGCGAAACTGCTGGGGACCTCCCACCGCCAGCCGCCGGTCAAGAATCTGGTCGGCTCGGTCCGGAACGGCCTCAGCCAGTTTTTCCGCGCTCCCGACGGCTATGAGGTCATCCTCGGCGTCGGCGGTTCCACGGCGTTCTGGGACATCGCCAGCTTCGGGCTCGTGGAGAACAAGGCACAGCATCTGTCTTTCGGCGAGTTCGGCTCGAAGTTTGCCTCGGCCACCAATAAGGCGCCGTTCCTGGCGGAGTCCTCCATCATCAAATCCGAGCCGGGCACCCGCCCGCTCGCCAGGGCGGAAGCCGGCGTCGACGTGTACGCATGGCCGCAGAACGAGACCTCGACGGGGGTCGCCGCTCCGGTCCGGCGCGTAGCGGGTGCCGATGAGGGCTCCCTCGTGCTGGTGGACGCCACGTCCGCGGCCGGCGGCCTGGAGGTGGACGTGGCGGAGTCTGACGTGTATTACTTCGCTCCGCAGAAGAACTTCGCGTCCGACGGCGGCCTCTGGCTTGGCCTGTTCTCCCCGGCGGCACTGGAGCGCGCGGCGCGGATCAAGGCGGGCGGCCGCTGGATCCCGGATTTCCTGGACCTCCAGACTGCGATCGACAACTCGCGGCTGAACCAGACCTACAACACCCCGGCGCTGGCCACGCTGGTCACCCTGGACGCCCAGGTTCAGTGGCTCAACGCCAACGGCGGGCTGGACTTCGCTTCTTCGCGGACCGCGGACTCCGCCGGCCGGATCTACCACTGGGCCGAGGCCTCCGGGTACGCCACGCCGTTCGTTGCGAAGGCCGAGGACCGCTCCAACGTCATCGCCACCATCGACTTCGACGACTCGATCGATGCCGCCGCCATCGCGAAGGTGCTCCGCGCCAACGGCGTCGTGGATACCGAGCCGTACCGAAAGCTTGGCCGCAACCAGCTGCGGATCGCCACGTTCGTTGCCATCGAGCCGGATGACGTGTCGGCCCTGCTCGACTGCATCGACTACGTTGTGGGCGAGCTGAAGAAGTAGCCACGCAACACTGTGCCCGCGCTGGTGCGTCAGCGTTCGACGGATCGAACGCGGAAGTAGCGGAGTCCGCGGGCCCGGCGGTCGAAGCCGATCCGCAGCCGCTTGGCCCGGATGATCCAGAGCAGCCCGATCAGGGCTGCGATCAAGCCTGAGGCCGCCGCGACGCTCATGGACCAGCGGGGGCCGGCGACGTTCGCGACCCACCCCACGAGCGGCGCCCCGATCGGTGTGCCGCCCATGAAGATGGCCATGTAGAGCGCCATCACCCGGCCCCGCATCACCGGGTCCGTGGTGGTCTGGACATAGCCGTTGGCGCTGGTCATCATGGTGATCGCGAACAGACCCACCGGGACCAGCGCGACGCCGAACCAGAAGTAGCTGGGGGCCAGCGCCGCCAGGCCCGAGGTCACGCCAAAGGCTGCGGCGGCCCCGAAGATGACCCGGAGCCTTGGCTTCTTCCGGCCGGCAGCGAGCAACGCCCCGGTGACAGAGCCGATGGCCATGATCGAGTTCATCAGTCCGAAGGCGCCGGCGTCGAGGCCGAATTCCGTCCCGACCATGGCCGCGATGAACAGCACAAAGTTAAGTCCCAGGGTCCCCACAATGAAGACCGCCACGAGCACCACCACAAGGTCCGGGCGGAGCCGGACATAACGCAACCCTTCCCGGATCCGGCCCTTGCCGGCCGCCGCCCGCGGAAGCTGGCGGAGCGAGTCCGAGGGAATCATTCTCAGGCTCAGCAGGAGTGCCACGAACGTCAAGGTGTTGATCAGGAAGACCCAGCCGGGGCCGACGGCCACCGTCAGGACGCCGGCGACGGCTGGTCCAATCATTCTGGCCACGTTGAAGGAGGCGCTGTTGAGGGCCACCGCGTTGGGCAGGTAGTCGTCCCGGACGAGCTCGGAGACGAAGGTCTGGCGCACCGGGGCATCGAGGGCTGAGACGACGCCGAGCAGCAGGGCAAAGCCGTACACATGCCAGAGCTGCACTGCGCCGGAGACCACCAGGATTCCCAGCGCCGCGCTGAGCAGCGCCATCGCGGACTGCGTGGCGACAAGCAGTTGTTTTCGGTTGAACCGGTCGGCTACCAGTCCCGCCACGGGCGCCAGGAAGAGCTGCGGCCCGAGCTGCAGGGCCATGGTGATGCCCATGGCCCCCGCGTCCTGCCCGGTCAGGTGGTCAAAGACCAGCCAATCCTGCGCGGTGCGCTGCATCCAGGTGCCGATGTTGGAGATCAGGGCACCGATGAACCAGATCCGGTAGTTCAGGATGTGCAAGGACTTGAAGGTGGACATCATGCCCGGCCCTCAGAGTTCATCGCCCCTGACAGTTCCAATCCCTAGTCGACCTCGTTGAATGGCTCGTCACCGGCGCCGTCGGCGTCATCGCCGTCATCGTCACCGGCTCCGGCGGCGTCCGCAGCGCCGGACTCCTCGGCAGGGGCTGCGTCCTCGGCCACGGCCGCGGCGGCGTCCGCCGGCGCCTCGTCCTCCTGCTCGTCGCCCGGGCGCACACGCTCGGCCCACGGGACCCAAACGGGTGCCAGGACCGAGTCTTCGGAAGGCAGCAGGCCGAGCTCATCGACGGTGACCACCTTGGACCGTGAGTTGCGGGTCAGCACGGCATACCACTGCCAGCCCAGGTAGCCGGGCAGCTGCGATTCGAAGAGGTGGGTGACCAGCCGGTCGCCCTCACTCTTGGCGCCCAGGTGCCGGCCAACCTGCCCGGCCGGGGCGATGCCTTCCACAGCCGTGCGGGCGACGTCGACGGCGCCGGCCAGGACGGCGTCGGGTTTGCCGGTGCGCCAGCGAGGAACGCCGGCGCGCGGGGTGGACCCTGCTGCCTTGGATCCGGCAGCCGGCATTCCGGCTGCGCCGGAGGAGTTCTGTTCAGGTTCCGGGGTCATCAGGTACCTTACGCGTCCAGCTCGTCGGCAACCTTACGCAGGGCGATGGCGATCGCCTTGCCCTTGGTGCCTTCCGGGTACTTGCCCGCCGAAAGCGTCCCGGACAAGTTGTCCAGCACGGTGACGAGGTCCTGCACCAGCGGGGCCAGATCCTTCGCACTTGGCCGCTTGGCCTTGGCGATGGACGGCGTCTTGTCCAGCACGCGCAGTCCGAGCGCCTGGGCGCCCTTGCGGCCGTCGGCCACGCCGAACTCGACGCGGGTCCCGGGCTTGAGGTCCGTTACGCCCTCGGGCAGTGCGGACTTGGGCAGGAAGACTTCCTGGCCGTCCTCGCCGGCCAGGAAGCCGAAGCCTTTTTCCTTGTCATACCACTTGACCTTGCCGGTAGGCACGTAATCAACCTTCTTCGTTCTGCTGGGGACTTGGCCGGCTGTCACCGCATCTGCAGTGATGTGCGGGTTCAGGGTGTGACTGCCCGGACCATGTTGGTCTGTTCCCCCAAGGTTATCCTGCCCGACCCACTTTGACGGTTTGGGGCGCGGGAGAAGCCGTGCTGTTAGCGTTACTCCCATGACACCACTGCGTTTCCGGCGGCCCCTGTTGTTCATCGCGGCCGCTGTCGCCGTGCTGTCCCTCGTTGCCGTCGGCGTCGTGATGGCCATGGCCTTCAACCACGCGGTGGCCCCCGTCTGGATCACCTCCACAGCCCTCTATGGGCTGCCGCTGGCTTTCCTGCTTATGCTTTTCCTCGTGATCGACGGCGTCGCAGCCCGACGCCGGACGCAAGGACCAGGCGAAAGGTAACGTTGGACCGATGTCCCTTATCCGCGCGCTCAGCAAAGAACTCCAGGCACGCAGCGACGACTCGTTGCGGGCGCTGTTCTCCGCGCGGCCGGACCTCATCTCCCCAGGCGTCCCGGACTTCGCCGCCCTCGCAGCGCGGGCAAGCGGCCGGGTGAGCGTGCAGCGGGCCCTTGAGCGGCTCAACCGGCCCGAGATGCAGGTGCTGGAAACCCTGCATCTGTGCACCAACACGGACACCGGACACAGCGCCACGGCGGCGATGCTGAAGAAGCTCATCAACGGCTCCTCGATCGCCGCCATCGAACGGTTCCTGCACGCCCTCCAGGAACTTGCCCTCGTCCACCGGGCCGACCCGCCGCACGGCGCCGGCCCGGCCGCAGCAAAGCAGCGCCACTACTTGCCCGTGGGAAGCCTCAAGGACGTCATCGGCATCTACCCGGCCGGGCTGGGCCGCAGCTACACCGAGCTGGTCAGGCTCCAGCCCGCGTTCTCCGCGCACGTCGTCCAGCTCGTCGCGGAACTGCACCGCAGCGGCGCCGCGATCTCCCCCGCCACCACGCCGATGGATGCGGCCCTGTCCCTGCAGCACTGGACAGCCACGCCGGAATCCCTCCAGCAGATCCTTGCCGGCGCCCCCGACCGCACCGGCGCGCTCCTCGCGCGGTTCGGGAACTGGGCCATGGGCGCCGTCCCCCAGGCACAGCGCCGCGCCTCCGTGCTTCACGAGGGCTCCGACGTCGGACCCGTGGACTGGCTGCTGGCCCGCGGCCTCCTGGTGCCGCTGGACGCCGCCCACGTTGAACTCCCGCACAGCGTGGGCGTCTCGCTGCGCGGCGGCTTCGTCATCGAGAACTTCGCCCTGGTGCCTCCCGTGCCGCAGCTGGGCTGCACGAGTGCCGCGCTGCGTCGCAACGCGGCCCTGGGCGCGATCGCCGAAACCCTGCGGCTCGTGGGCGAGCTGCTGTACAGCGTCCACAATCAGCCCCTCATCACCCTCCGCAGCGGCGGTGTCGGCGTCCGCGAAATGAAACGGCTGGCCGATGCCCTGCGGATCGAGCTGCCTGAGGCCGGGATCCTCGCCGAGCTCTGCGCCCTCGCCGGGCTGCTGCGGCTGGACGTGGACAGTTCCGCATGGGTGCAGCCACCTCAGCTCGAATGGCTGACGCTCCCGCGGCAGGAGCAATGGCTCTGGCTTGTCAACGCCTGGCTCGCCAGCGAACGGGCGCCCTCGCTCGTGGGCCAGCCCGTCAACGGCGTCGCCTCGGGCCCGGGCATGCACCGCGGCACAGCAGGCACCACCATCAACGCGCTCTCCGCCGAAGCCCAGCGGCCCGACGCCCCCGTGGTCCGGAAGCGGATCCTGGAAATCCTCAACGAACTCACCAGGGAAGCCGCGGCTGCAGACGGCCAGGCCCCCGTGCTGGATGCCGCGGCCGTGCTGGAGCGTGCCGACTGGAGCCAGCCCAGGATGGCACGGCGCTTCAGCTCGCTGGTCCGCGGAGTCCTGTCCGAGGCGGAGATGCTGGGCCTGATCGGCTCCGGCGCCCTGTCCCAGATCGGGGCGGCGATCGCCGACGAACAGCCCGACGAGGCCCTCGGAATACTGGGTGAACACCTCCCGGCAGCACTGAACCACGTCCTGCTCCAGGCGGACCTGACCGCGGTGGCCCCTGGGTATCTCGCGCCGGAACTCAGCGAGAAGCTCCTGACGATGGCCGACGCCGAAGGCCAGGGGCCTGCCACCATCTACCGGTTCTCTGTCGCCTCGGTCCGACGTGCGCTCGACGCCGGCCAGGACGCGAAGGCCCTGCTGGACTTCCTGCGCCTGCATTCGGCCACGGCCATCCCGCAGCCCCTCAGCTACCTCATTGAAGACACCGCCGCCCGCCACGCCAGGCTCCGGGTGGGGACCGCCGCCAGCTTCATCCAGAGCGACGACGAGACCGCGCTGCTGGAACTCCTGAACACCTCCGCCGCCTCCGGCCTGGGCCTCGTGGAAATCGCGCCCACGGTGCTGATTTCGCACTCGCCCCCGCGGGAAACCGCTCACGTCCTGCGGGGGCTTGGGCTGTCCCCGGCGGTGGAAGAACCCGAGTCCGGCCTGGTCCGGCTGCGCCGCAGCACCGCGGTCCCGGGCAGTGCCCGCCCGATCTACAGCGCCCCGCGCACCGCCCCTCCGGAGGCCGACGTTGACGCCCAGCTGGCCGTGCTGCGCGCCGAACGGCCCGCCGGCAGCGGGACCGCCAGTCACCCCGCAGCGGCCCGCGGGAGCGAAGAGGCGACCCAGCTGGGGCTCGAGACGCTCCAGAAGGCCATCCGGCTCAAACAGCGCGTGATGATGAACATCGTGGACAGCATGGGGAATGCCGTCCGCGAAACGGTTGTTCCGGTAGCAGTGAGCGGTGGGCGGGTCCGCATCTTCGATCCGGACAAGGAAATCGAACGCGTCGTGTCCATCCACCGGATTATCGACGTCGAAGCCGTAGAGGAATTGCTCCAGTGAACGACGGACCGCTGATCGTCCAGAGTGACAAAACCATCCTGCTTGAGGTCGAGCACGAACTGGCCACCGAGGCACGCCACGCCATAGCGCCCTTCGCAGAGCTGGAGCGTGCCCCCGAGCACATGCACAGCTACCGGCTCACGCCGCTGGGCCTCTGGAACGCCCGGGCTGCCGGGCTCGACGCCGAAAAGGTGCTCGACACGCTCCTGAAGTACTCGCGCTTCCCTGTCCCGCATTCCCTGCTGATCGACGTCGAAGAGACGATGTCCCGCTACGGACGGCTGCGGCTCGAGAAGGACCCGCAGCACGGACTCGTTATGCGGACATCGGACTACCCGGTGCTTGAGGAGGTCAGCCGGGCCAAGAAGATCGCTCCCCTGCTGGGGCCCAGGATCGACGGCGAAACCGTGGTGGTGCATTCCTCCCAGCGCGGCCAGCTCAAGCAGCTGCTGCTCAAGATCGGCTGGCCGGCGGAGGACCTGGCCGGCTACGTCAACGGCACGCCCCACCCCATCATGCTCAACGAAACCGGTTGGAAGCTCCGGCCCTACCAGCAGCTGGCCATGGAGAACTTCTGGGCCGGCGGCAGCGGCGTCGTCGTGCTCCCCTGCGGCGCCGGCAAGACGCTCGTGGGTGCGGCCGCGATGGCCACGAGCTCCACGACGACGCTCATCCTGGTCACCAACACCGTGTCCGCCCGGCAGTGGAAGGACGAGCTGCTCAAGCGGACGTCCCTCACCGAAGGCGAGATTGGCGAGTACTCCGGCTCCGTCAAGGAAGTCCGCCCCGTCACGATCGCCACCTACCAGGTGCTGACCACCAAGCGCGGCGGGCTCTACCCGCACCTGGAGCTCGTGGACGGCAACGACTGGGGGCTGATCATCTACGACGAGGTCCATCTGCTGCCCGCCCCGATCTTCCGGATGACGGCGGACCTGCAGGCCCGGCGCCGGCTTGGCCTCACCGCCACACTGGTCCGCGAGGACGGCCGCGAGGGCGAGGTATTCAGCCTGATCGGCCCGAAACGCTACGACGCCCCGTGGAAGGACATCGAGGCCCAGGGCTACATCGCCCCGGCGGACTGCGTCGAGGTCCGGATCGACCTGCCCCGCGACGAACGGGTGGCCTACGCGATGGCCGAGGATGCGGACAAGTACCGGCTGTGCGCCACCTCCGAGTCCAAGACGCTCGTGGTGGAACAGCTGGTGGCACAACACGCCGGCGAGCAGCTGCTGGTGATCGGCCAGTACATCGACCAGCTCGATGAGATCGGCGAGCGCCTGCAGGCCCCGGTCATCAAGGGCGACACCCCGGTGAAGGAACGCCAGAAGCTCTTTGATGCCTTCCGTGCCGGCGACGTGCAGACGCTCGTGGTATCCAAGGTCGCCAACTTCTCCATCGACTTGCCCGAGGCCTCGGTCGCCATCCAGGTCTCCGGTTCCTTCGGCTCCCGCCAGGAGGAGGCCCAGCGCCTGGGCAGGCTGCTTCGGCCCAAGAAAGACGGCCGTGCCGCCCGATTCTATTCGCTGGTGGCCCGGGACACCCTGGATCAGGACTTCGCAGCCAAGCGCCAGCGCTTCCTCGCGGAGCAGGGCTACGCGTACCGCATCATGGACGCCAACGACGTCGGGACCAGCTCCTCCACCGACTGAGCCGGTGCCTCCCCCTCCCCGCGCCTAGCGGGTGAACGTTGAGCCGTCCTGTTCAAGTGCTCCCGTGCGGGGGTCGCGCTGGGGCCGCTGGTAGGCGAATTCACCGCCGCTCCTCCCGCCGAAGGGGCGGCCATGGTCGGCGAATTCCTCGCGGAAGAAGGCCAGGCACCACTCGCCCAGCTGGATCCTCGCGCCGGTGCGCAGCACAGACGTGGATCCCTGGCCGAAGCTTCCGCTGATCTTCCCGTGCCGGACCAGGACGTATTCGTCCCGGTCGTTGTGGACGATCTCTGCGTGCACGGGATCGAGTCCCGGGAGCTGCAATTCCGCGGCTTGGTCGCTGCCGATGCGCACGCGCTCAGCGGTGAGGTTGAACTCACGCGGAATCTGTCCGTTCCAGGACACGGCATTTTGAACGAAGATGAGCCGCGGCCGGCCGCCACCGCGGGTGTAGTGGGTCGTGGTGATCCGCCGCGGGATGGTGCGCTTCACGGTCGGCAACAGGGGAAACATGGTCCCCGGAGGCAGCAGTGAAAAACTCCGGGCAGGTGTCCGACGGCGGCGCTTCAGCATGGGTGCCAAGGCACCCAATTTGCCGAGCCTGA
This sequence comes from Arthrobacter sp. SO5, assembly GCF_020532805.1. GTDB lineage: Bacteria > Actinomycetota > Actinomycetes > Actinomycetales > Micrococcaceae > Arthrobacter. The sequence continues at coordinate 121,334 of NZ_MQTQ01000041.1, forward strand.
TGTGCGGGGAGCGGGTAAGTGCGCGTTGCGGTCTGGGCACGTCAACGGCCCCCAGGCTCATAATCCGGCCGTGCGGCCCCTCCACGACAACCGTGATGTTCTGGTCGGACAACGCTTTGGCCAGGGGCCTGATGGCAGCCAGGGAAGGCAGGCGCTGCGAGCGCAGCGCGTCGATGCGGTCCACCGAGACCACGACTTCGGTTCCGGCGGCGTGCACCGACCCCTTTGTCTCCGCCCCGGAATCCTCCAGCAGCGAAAAGTCCAGGTTGATGTCGGCCCGGAACCGAGGGGCCATGCTTCAGCCCCTGTTCTCGTCGGAGCCGGCTGCGTCCTTGTCGCTGGTGGTCACCCGGAGGCTGCCGTTCAGTTTCCAGGTGGCACGCGGCGCGTCGGGCCCGATGTCGCGGGGCACCTCAATGGTCATATCGACGAAGTTGTAGTTAATGGCGGCGCCTTTACCCGTCAGGTAGGACCACATCTCTTCGGCAAGGTCCGCCCAGTCCCGGATGCTCCGGTCAGGGTTGCCTGTGCTGTTCATCCCAGTGCTTTCGGTCATCTGTTCTCGTGTCCTCTTCTTGAGTCGGGGCAAGCAGCCGCCGGTCCGAGTCGTGCCAGTGACTTCACTCTAGTGTCCCTGCCAGCAAAGCGGAATGACTTCCGGCCGACGGAAACCAGGGGTGACCGACGCCGCAGCCTGGGGCTGCCAGGGGGCTGCGTCGCGGCACATGCAACACACATCTTTCGTTCAGAAAACTCACAGAGTCTGGGAGGATCATGGGAACCATGAAAAAGATCAGCCCGGAAGCCAAGCTGCTCGTCGTCGATGACGAACCCAACATCCGCGAACTGCTGTCCACCTCACTGCGCTTTGCCGGCTTTGAAGTGGTCTCGGCGTCCAACGGTCGCGAGGCCCTCGCCGCTGCGGAGCTCCACGCCCCCGACCTCGCCGTGCTGGACGTCATGCTGCCGGACATGGACGGTTTTACCGTCACCCGCCGCCTCCGCGCCTCCGGCAAGCACTTCCCCGTCCTGTTCCTGACCGCAAAGGACGACACCGAGGACAAGGTCATGGGCCTGACGGTGGGCGGCGACGACTACGTCACCAAGCCCTTCAGCCTCGACGAGGTGGTGGCGCGCATCCGCGCCGTACTCCGGCGGACCCAGCCGCTGCAGGACGACGACGCCGTCATCCGCGTCGATGACCTGCAGCTCGACGACGACGCCCACGAGGTGCGCCGTGGCGGAACCGTGATTGAGCTTTCCCCCACGGAATTCAAGCTCCTGCGCTATCTCATGCTCAACCCGAACCGGGTGTTGTCCAAGTCGCAGATCCTGGACCATGTCTGGGAATACGACTTCAACGGAGACGCCTCGATCGTGGAGTCCTACATCTCCTACCTGCGCCGCAAGGTGGACATCGACCCCGATGCGCCTGCGCTGATCCAGACCAAGCGCGGCGTCGGCTACGTGCTGCGGACGGCCGAGAAGCGCTGACCTTGTTGCTGAAGCGTTGGAAGGCGGCCTCGCTCCGCTCGCAGCTGGTCGCCATCATGACGGCGCTGATGCTGGTGGCGCTCACCGCCACGGGCGCCGGAACGCTGACGCTGCTGCACAGCTACCTCCAGGGCCAGGTGGATGACAAACTCAAGGCGGCGGTCGATTCGGTGGTCCGCCAGCAGTCGTTCAGCCAGCTGCAGGACCAGAACCAGAGCATCCCCACGGACTATTCCCTGATGCTCCTGCCCCAGGGGCAGTCCGCCATCCCCTTCGGCGGTGACAAGGAACTGCACCCGGCCATCAGCAGCATGAGCGCTGCGGAAGCCAAGGACCGCGCACAGGTACCGTTCCAGGTCCGCGGGACGGACGGACGCAACTGGCGGGTGGTTGCCCTGAGCGTCGTCGACAACAGCCAGCGCAGCTCCGTCGTGGTGATCGGGCTGCCGCTCTGGCCAGTGGATTCCGTGATGGAACACGCCGTGCTGGTGGTGGTGGGTGTGGGCCTGCTGACACTCGTGCTGGCCTTCTTCATCGCCACGTGGAGCATCTCCAGGTCCTTCCGGCCGCTGGCCCGGGTGGAGAAGACCGCGGCGGCCATTGCCGCCGGCGACCTCTCGAGGCGCGTCAAGATCGAAAACCCCGGCACGGAGGTAGGCCGGCTGGGCAGCTCGCTCAACGCCATGCTGGCGCACATCGAAACAGCCTTCGCCGCCCGGATGGCGTCCGAGGCACGGATGCGCCGCTTCGCCGCCGACGCCTCCCATGAACTGCGCACCCCGCTGGTGACCATCCGTGGCTTCTCCGAGTTGTACCGGCAAGGCGCACTGTCCACCCCGGAGGACGTCGCCACCGCCATGGGGCGGATCGAAAGCGAAGCCAAACGGATGGGCTCCATGGTGGAGGACCTGCTGCTGCTTGCCCGGATCGACGAACAGCGTCCGCTGCAGCAACAACCCGCCGATCTGCTGCTGATTGCCAACGACGCGGTGGTGGACACGCAGGCCAGCGACCAGGGCCGCGCCATCGTACTCACCGGGCTCGACGGCGGCCCCGCCGCACCGGCGCCGGTCCTCGGCGACGAGGCCAAGCTTCGCCAAGTGGTGGGCAACCTCGTGGGCAACGCCCTGCGCTACACCCCCGGAGGCACGCCGATTGAACTGGCGGTCGGCGTCCGTGCCGGCGAGGACGGCGCCAGGTACTCGGTCATCGAGGTCCGCGACCACGGCCCCGGCGTCCCGGACGAGGAAGCCGCCCGGATCTTCGAGCGCTTCTACCGTTCGGACACGTCGCGGACCAGGGAAACGGGCGGCAGCGGGCTGGGGCTGGCGATCGTGGCGGCCATTGTCGGCTCCCACTCCGGCACCGTCCGGGTCGAGGAGACCGACGGCGGCGGCGCCACGCTAGTGGTCAGCCTTCCGTTCCTGGACGAGTCAACCGCGGACCGTCCCGGAGACGGCCTCCAGGACACTGTCGATGACAGCGCGGCCGACGCCGTCCCCGACGCTGCCCGTGATGCCGCCGACCGTTAGCCGGCCGGTCCGTCCCGGCGGCGCCGTCTGAAGGCTTTTCCACATAGCCCACGTGGCCCCGCCGCGTGCTGCGGCAGCCTGCCTAGGCTCGAGGGGTCCGGACAGCCCGGGCGGGTCACTCCCTCGAGAGGCAATCTTCCATGAGCATTATCTCCGTCGACACGGAACTCCTCCAGCTCAAGTCAGCCAACGTCAAAGCCACGGTCGACCGGATCAGCGCTGACGTCCAGATGATGAAGCGCGGCCTGGACGAACTGCAGTCCACGTGGCGCGGCTCGGCCGCCACGAACTTCCAGGCGCTCGTCGCCGAGTGGACCCTGACGCAAGGCAAGGTCGAGGCGTCCCTGGCCTCCATCAACCTGGCGCTCAACTCCGCTGCGGCCAGCTACGCGCAGGCCGAACTGAACAACACCCAGCGTTTCAGCTAGGCGGCCCTCGGCGGCCCGCTGCGTCAATCAGGCTTCGGGGGTGCCCTGGTGGAAGCGGAGCCGCCATTGCGCGCCGTCGTGGACCCATAGGGAGCTACGGAGTGACGTTCCGGTGCGTGCGTAGCTGCGGTAGGTCAGCAGAACGGTACCTTCGCCCACCCGTTCCGCCCCCAGCAGCTCCAGCTCGGTGGGCGCGCCCGGGCCCTCTTCCAGCGCCATCATCATGGCGTCGCGGGTCCAGATCCGGCCCGAGCTGCCGATTTCGGTGAAGTCCGGGTGCAACAGAACGCCGGTGCGTCCCGTGTCGGCCCTGGTTTCCGGGCGCAGCAGCTCGCGCTCGAGTGCTTCAACAATCGCTTCCGGGCTGGAATCCGTGCCGGGCGCCGGCGTCGGGTCCTCCTCCAGCTCACTGAAAAGGTCGGGCTCATCGAACATTCCGGGTCCCCCGAACAGTCCCTGCTGGGCCGCGGGGACCGGGGAGGGCTGCGGCACCGGGGGTGCGGCCCCCGCCGCAGGGGGCTCACCTTCCGCCTCGGCACCGAAACCGGGGCCCTGGCGGACGGCAACACGCTGCTGGTAGGCCGTGGCCGCGGCCCGGGCGCGGTCATCGGCCGCCTCGTTCAGGTCATGCCCGGCGTGGCCGCGCACCCACTCGAAGGTGTACTTGCGCCCGGCCAGTTCCCGGTCGATGTCCTTGAGCAGCTCCACGTTCATCACGGGCTTGCCGTCGGACTTGCGCCACCCCTTCCGCTTCCAGCCAGGCATCCACTTGGTCACCGAGTTGATGACGTACTGGCTGTCACAGAGGATGTGCAGCTCCTCCCCGGCGAGGTGCTTGGTGGACCGGAACAGGTCCAGGACGGCCATCAGCTCGCCCTGGTTGTTGGTGCCGTGCGGCCATCCTCCGGCGCGCCAGCAGTCCTCGTCCACGTACCAGGCCCATCCGGCCGGACCGGGATTTCCTAAAGCCGAACCGTCGGCTGCTGCTGTAATCGTCACTGCACTATCCTGCCAGACTGCTGAGCCACAATAGCCGGCCGGCGAAGGCCGGCCCGCACCGGCCTCCGGTTAACGCCGACGGCGGCCCCACCCGAAGGTGGGACCGCCGTCGTCGAACGATGCGTTCAGGTGGCCGGGAGCCGGGTGGTTAGAAACCGCCCATGCCGCCCATGCCGCCCATGTCGTCGCCGCCGCCCATGGCCGGCGCGTTCTTCTCCGGCTTGTCGGCCACAACGGCCTCGGTGGTGAGGAACAGGCCGGCAATGGAAGCCGCGTTCTGCAGGGCAGAGCGGGTGACCTTGACCGGGTCGTTGATCCCGGCAGCCAGCAGGTCGACGTACTCGCCGGTTGCAGCGTTCAGGCCGTGGCCGGCAGGCAGCCCGCGGACCTTGTCGACCACGACGCCGGGCTCGAGGCCGGCGTTGAAGGCGATCTGCTTCAGCGGGGCGTCGATGGCGACGCGGACGATGTTCGCACCGGTTGCCTCGTCACCCGTGAGGTTCAGGTTGGCGAAGGCCTTGAGGCCGGCCTGGATCAGGGCAACGCCACCGCCGGCGACGATGCCCTCTTCGACAGCAGCCTTCGCGTTGCGGACAGCGTCCTCAATGCGGTGCTTGCGTTCCTTGAGTTCAACTTCGGTTGCGGCGCCGGCCTTGATGACTGCAACGCCGCCGGCCAGCTTGGCCAGGCGTTCCTGCAGCTTCTCGCGGTCGTAGTCCGAATCGGAGTTCTCGATCTCGGCACGGATCTGGGATACGCGGCCGGCGATCTGGTCCGCGTCGCCTGCACCCTCGACGATGGTGGTCTCGTCCTTGGTGACAACGACCTTGCGGGCGCGGCCCAGGAGTTCGAGGCCGGCGGTCTCAAGCTTGAGGCCGACTTCCTCGGAGATGACCTGGCCACCGGTGAGGATGGCGATGTCGGCGAGCTGCGCCTTGCGGCGGTCACCGAAGCCCGGAGCCTTGACGGCGACGGACTTGAAAGTGCCACGGATCTTGTTGACGATGAGGGTGGCCAGGGCCTCGCCCTCGATGTCTTCGGCAATGATCAGCAGCGGCTTGGACGACTGCATGACCTTTTCGAGGACAGCAACCAGTTCCTTGACGCTGGAGATCTTGGAGTTGACGATCAGGATGTACGGATCCTCAAGGACCGTTTCCTGGCGCTCGGCGTCGGTGACGAAGTACGCGGAGATGTAGCCCTTGTCGAAGCGCATGCCTTCGGTGAGCTCCAGCTCCAGGCCGAAGGTGTTCGACTCCTCGACCGTGATGACGCCTTCCTTGCCGACCTTGTCCAGGGCTTCGGCAATCAGGGCGCCAATTTCGTTGTCACCGGCAGAGATCGAGGCCGTAGCGGCGATCTCTTCCTTGGTTTCGATTTCCTTGGCGGAAGCCAGGAGTTCACGGGTGACGGCTTCGACAGCCTTTTCAATGCCCCGCTTGAGGGACAGGGGATCTGCGCCGGCCGCGACGTTGCGCAGGCCTTCCTTGACCAGGGCCTGGGCCAGCACGGTAGCCGTGGTGGTTCCGTCGCCAGCGACGTCGTCCGTCTTCTTGGCAACTTCCTTGACCAGCTCGGCGCCGATCTTCTCGTAAGGGTCGTCCAGCTCGATCTCCTTGGCGATGGAAACACCATCGTTGGTGATCGTGGGGGCGCCCCACTTCTTCTCGAGGACGACGTTGCGTCCACGCGGGCCGAGGGTGACCTTGACGGCGTCGGCGAGGATGTTCAGGCCCCGCTCAAGACCGCGGCGTGCCTCTTCATCAAATGCAATGATCTTGGCCATAACGGCAGTAGTCCTTTCGGGACAGTCGTTAAGAATGGACCTTGGCTGCGGTGCCCGCGACGGACGATTCCTCGCCTGCGGCCTCTGTATGCCGCCGGGTCCGGGATCTCACCACAGCCAGGTATTTCTCTCGCTCCCGGACCGGCTGCTTCACTTCGCGGCCGGGCGAACCGGGCGTCGTTTTAGCAGTCAATACGCGGGAGTGCTAAGTCAATAATTAGCACTCCCCCGGGGAGAGTGCAAGCAGTGGGCGTGCCGGATGGCTAGGTATCTGCGCCACGGCGGGCAGCGCGGGGCCACAATTCGCTACGGGCGATTAACTCCCCTTACGGCTTGCTGTTTCGCTTCCGCTCATGGTGGCCAGGTTCTCTGGTCCATAGGTGTAGACAACGTAGTTCGCGGAGGTGACGTCTCCGTTGGAGTCGAAGCTGATCCGCCCGGATTCGCCGTCGTAATCCGGTCGCTTGCCGGCGCGGAGCGCATCGCTGCATTCCTTGTAGCTCGTGCACACGGCGGCCTCCCCGGCGGGCAGGGCGCCGCCGGACACGGGGGCCGTACCGCCGGAGACGGCGATCAGCTTCGACGCGATGGACGTGCCGGCGTCGTCCTGGGCCGCGGCGGCCGCAACAGCGGCCAGGTTGACGGCGTCGTACGTCTCGGCGGCGAACGCCATGTCCTTCAGCCCGGGATCGACCGACACCAGCTCACCCTGGAAGTGCGCGGAGGCGAAGATCCCGGGAAGGATCCCCCTCGCGCCGTCCAGCGCCCGGGAACCGAGGCCGGACCCGTACTGGTTGATGGCGCCATCGCTGAGGATCAGCTTTTTCCCGGCCAGGCCGACGTTGTTCAGTTCGGCAATGGCCCCCTGCGCACCGTCCCGGGAAACCAGGACGACGGCGTCGGGACCCGCGGCCTCGGCGGCGGCAGCGGCCTGCTGGGCCTGTCCCGGCGTGAATTCGGCGACTGTTACCGGGCCGAGCCCGGCCTGCTTGGCGGCGGCGGAGACGGCAGCGGAGACGTCCTTGCCGTAGCTGCCTTCCTCGAACACGACGGCGATCGCTGACGCGCCGCCGTCCTTCGCGAGCTTGACGAGCACGGGGGCCTGCGCGATGTCAGCGGCCGAGGTGCGGAAATAGTAGCCGTTGCTCTTGTAGCTGCTGAGCCCGCTGGCCGAGTTCGCGGGGGAAATCAGGGCGATCCTGGCGTTGGAGAGCACGTCGATGGCGCCGGGCGCCCGGCTGGAATCGGTCGGGCCGATCACAACGTCCGCCTTGGCCGCCACCAGCTCCTTGGCCTGGGCCGCCGTGTCCGCGCCGATTCGTGCCGGGAGCAGCTCCACCGGCTTGCCCTTGTGGCCGCCCGCGGCGTTGATCTCCTTGACGGCGAGTTTCGCCGCGGCCAGCTGGGGCGCGTTGAGGAAGTTTTGCTGGCCCGTGTTGTCCAGGATCAGCCCGATCCTCAGGGTGCCGTCTCCGCTGGCATCGGCCGGCCCCACGCGGGCGCCGCCGGCCGGGCCCCCGCAGGCCGTCAGGGCAAGCACAGCCGCAGCGGCCGAGGCGGCCGCAGCCGCGGTGCGGCGGAGGCGCGGCGCACGGGAGCCGGCGTTGCCGGACGCGGCGTCCGGGGACGGGTGCGGGCTGCGCTCAGCAGCGGGACGTGACACTACGCTGGCCGGACGCTTTCGGCCTGCGGGCCCTTCTCGCCCTCGCCGATTTCCAGCTCCACGCGCTGGCCCTCGTCGAGTGCGCGGTAGCCCTCCCCCGCGATCGCGGACCAGTGCACGAAGACGTCGGCCCCGGAGCTGTCCACCGTGATGAAACCGTAGCCCTTTTCGGCGTTGAACCATTTGACGGTTCCCAATGCCATGCTGTCCACGCTTTCAGTTTGCTGGCGAACGGCCCACCACACTGTGCGCCGCGGAATGCGATAAGAAGTCCGAAAATACTGTACCCGCAGCATCGGGCCGGAGTGCAGGCCGCGTGCCGGGGCCGCGGCTAATAGTTATTCAGGCGTAACCGGAAACGGCTACTGGAAGCCGGGGCCAAGCACCACAACAAGCGGCATCTTGAACTCGGCGGACTCCACCATCGCCGGGATACCGAGCAGCGAGCCGAGGGCCTCGGCGTTGCCCTTCTGCGCAGCGCTGCTGTAGAAGATCACGGAGGCCTGCTGGCGAACGCCACCCCAGTTTCCAGTCGGGCCGAGGTTCCAGCCTGCCGTGGTCACCGTTCCGCCCACGCGGCCCGCAAGTCCCGCTGTGGTGGTGCCGTTGTAAATCGCGACAGGCTGGGTTTTGTCGACGGCGGCGGCGGCCGGCTTGGGCGTGCCCGACGGCGTTGCGGCGGCGGAGGGCACCTCGCTCGGCGCGGGGCTGGCCGGCGCGGGGCTGGCCGGGGCGGCGCTGGCCGGGGCGGACGATGCGGTGGCGCTGCTGCCCTGGCCGGCCGAGACGGCCGCGGTGGTTCCGGCGGGCGTCGTGCCCAGCTTCGGCATGATCAGGAAGGCCACCAGCCCCACGGCCAGTGCCGCGGCACCGGCGGCCAGGACGGGGCCCAGACGGCGGCGGCGGGATTCGGCGACCGTCCGGTGGACACCCTGCCGTGTGGAGGTTTCAGGGACCCGATCAAATTCATCCCGAGCGTATTTGGTCATGGTAAAAAAGACGTCCTTGCTGATTTCTTACGAATTTCCCAAGGCCGGTCTGTGCGCAGGAAGATGCGCTACGGCCATGGTTTTACGCGTCTGTTCCCAACCGGCGAGCAGTGCGCGCGCGTTGGCGTGACGTACGTAGTCTACGCAATCTCTTGACCAACATGGGATCGTGGGCCAGCGCATCATCGGTGTCGATGAGCGCGTTCAGGATCTGGTAGTAGTGCGTGGCGGACAGGTCGAAGAGCTCCCGAATGGCCTGTTCCTTGGCCCCGGCGTACTTCCACCACTGCCGTTCCAGAGCCAGCATCTGCTGGTCCCGGCTGCTCAGCGCCGACTCATTGCCGGTCTCCGCGGCGGCTGCGTCCGCCGTCGAAGGATGCTCTTGCGCTTGTTCGGCCACGACACACTCCCTGGCTGGCTCCGATAAGAATCTCCCCCATGTTACGGGCGAATAACAGGCTTGTCATTTGGGACCCTGCGAGAATGGAGCCGTGTTTGATTCCGAGGCGTTGTTCGAACTGGAGCCCGCAGCGGCTGAACCGGTGGGCTTTGCCGGGCTGGCCCGGCTCCCCCTCAGCGAGCTCGTGGCGCCGGACTGGGCTGAGGCGCTTGCCGGGGTCGATGCGCAGCTGCGGGGCGTGCTGGAGTTCCTGGCGGGCGAGGTCGCCGGAGGGCATGAGGTGCTGCCTTCCCCGTCGAACGTGTTGCGCGCGTTCCGGCAACCACTGGCGGGCGTCCGGATCCTGGTCGTTGGCCAGGACCCCTACCCGACGCCCGGGCACGCGATCGGACTGTCCTTCGCGGTGGACGGCGCAACCCGCCCCATTCCCCGCAGCCTCGCCAATATCTACAAAGAGCTCGACGCCGACCTCGGACTGCCGCCGCGGGTCCATGGGGACCTGAGCCGCTGGGCGGACCAGGGAGTCCTGCTCCTGAACAGGGTCCTCAGCGTCCGCGCCGGCGCTGCCGGCTCGCACCGGAACAGGGGGTGGGAGGCGATCACGGCGGCGGCCATCACCGCCGTCGCGAACCGTCGTGCCGCGGACGGGGCACCGGCGCCGCTTGTCGCGATCCTCTGGGGCAAAGACGCGGGGTCCGTCACGCCGCTGCTGGGGGCTGCGCCGGTGATCGCCAGCGCCCACCCCAGCCCCCTGTCGGCCTCGCGGGGATTTTTCGGTTCCCGGCCCTTCAGCCGCGCCAACGGCCTGCTCCAGGAACAAGGTGGCGGTGAAGTGGACTGGGAACTCCCGCCGCTTCCCTGACGGGCTGGCCGTCGGGTGGTTGCTGCCGGGCTTGCCGGCCGGGACCGGCCGTCAGGCTTCTTCGTTAGGCTTGTCCCCATGACTTCAGTCCCCGCCACCACCTCGGCCTCCCGGAAATCGCGTCCGCAGACGAACCTCGCGGTCCTGCGGCGCGAGCAGCTCTCACCGCACATGGTCCGGATCGTGGCGGGCGGCCCGGGCTTTGCCGAGTTCGTCAATAACGGGTTCGTGGACCGGTACGTCAAGATTGTGTTCCCGCAGCCCGGCGTCGACTACCCGCAGCCGCTGGACCTCTGGGAAGTGCGGGACTCCATGCCGCGCGATCAGTGGCCGCACACCCGGACTTACACCGTCCGCTGGGTGGATGAGGCCGCCGGCGAACTCGCCATTGATTTTGTCATCCATGGCGAAGATGGCCTCGCGGGGCCCTGGGCGGCCTCGGCCGAACCCGGGGACACCCTCATCTTCACCGGCCCGGGCGGCGGCTACAACCCGGACCCGGCGGCGGACTGGCACCTTTTCGCGGGCGACGAATCCGCGCTGCCGGCCATCGGGGCCGCGATCGAATACCTGCCCGAAGACGCGCGCGGCCTCGCCTTCCTGGAGGTGGACAGCGCGGCCGACATCCAGGCCATCGCCGCTCCCGCCGGCGTCGAACTACGCTGGCTCCAGCGTGACGGCGTCCCGGCCGGGGCCGCCGAACTGTTAGTCAGCGCCGTCCGCGACGCCGCCTGGCCCGAGGGCCGGGTCCAGGTCTTCGCCCACGGGGAGCGCGGCTCCATGAAAGGCCTCCGCGATGTCCTGTTCACAGAGCGCGGACTCGAACGTGGACAGGTCTCACTGTCCGGCTATTGGGCCCGGGGCAGGGTCGAGGACGATTTCCAGGCCGAGAAGAAGCTGCCGATAGGCAAGATCTAAGGGCGCACGACGGCGCCGGCCAGGCGTTAGCGGCGCCGGGCCCGCCGTCGTTCGTTACTGGCAAGGCTCCGGGTGAGGGGCCGCGCGAGCGTGTCGCCGAGCACGATCCCGGCCGCGACGCCGAGGACGATCGCCCCAGCGTTGAGCATGCCGCCGGCTCCTATCAGGATCTCCGACTCCTCGATGGTCAAGACATACATCGAACGGAATATGGTGAGGCCGGGCAGCAGGATCAGGGCGGCGGGGACGGCCACCACCAGCTGCGGGGCGCCCATCCGCAGCGCGACCACCCGGGCCAGCAAGCCGATCACGACGGCGGCGAGAGCCGGCGCGAATCGCGGGCCGATGCCGAGGGCGTCTCCTCCGATGAGCACCAGATAGCCCACAACGCCGACGGCTGCCGTCGGCAGCAGCAGGGTCCAGCTGGTCTGCTCGGTGATGCCAATCATGAGCACTGCAATGGCGATCAGGAGGACGATGACCCACAAGTCATACTTGGGCGGGAATGTTTCCGTGACGTCGATGGGCTCCATTCCGGTCATATCCCCGACCACGAAACCGATGGCAATTCCGGCGACGAGCGCCCCGAAGGTCAGCATGGTGGACACGAAACGGCCGGCCGCCGTGACCGGGAATCCGTTGATGGCGTCCTGCACCGACGAGACAAGCCGCCCGGTCGGAAGCAGCAGCAAGATGCCGCCCACCACCACGATGGCGGGGGCGATCTGAATCCCCACCGGGCTGCCGAACCGCCACAGCAGCAGGGCGACGATGGTGACAAGGAAGGAGCAGGACGCGGTGACGAAGAAGTCCGGAGTGCGCCAGCGCCCCAATTGCCGGGCCAGCAGGCTGACCAGCAGATTGGAGAAGAACGCCACCACAGAGGCGCCCAGTCCGCCACCGAGGACTCCGACGAAGACGGCGGAGAACACCCCGAAGGCCACCGTGACCATCCAGCGCGGGAACGGCTTGGCACTTTGGGTGATGTCCTCGAGCCGGCGAACGGCCTCCTCACGGCCCACTCCTCCGGCCACGATGTCCGTGACCAGGGAATGGACCTGGGCCAGCCCTGCGTAGTTGTTGGTCCAGGACCGCACGACGCGCAGCAGCGTGATGGGCGTCTGGTCCTTGGGCGCATAGTTGATGGCCACCGACTGGTTCGTGATGTCCACCTCGATGTTTTTGAGCCCCAGCGCGGCAGTGATCGCGATGATGCTCGTCTCGACTTCGAGGGCGCCGGCGCCGTAGCGGAACATCGATTCGGCCAGGTGCAGCGCGAAGTCGATGGTCTTGCGGGCGGAGGTGTCCACCCCGCCTACCTGGATCATCGGGTTCGCATAGGGGCTGCCGGCCAGGCGGTCCACGATGCTCATCGGGGCTGTCGGCGGGTTTTCGCCCTGGACCAGCCGGCGCAGCATGCGCTTCGCGGCGGCGTTCTGGCGCACCTGCAGAGGCGACATGGGCTCGGTCATGGGCAATCCGTCGGTGTGCGGCCTGCGGCGGCCGTCGGCTTCCTTGGTCATTCCGGCGTCCTCAGTTTCCGTGGCAACCGGTTTAGTAGAACTGCTGGCCTGTGCGGCGGGTATAGATCTGGCGGGCCAGGCGTTCCCCGGCGGCCATCCAGGCCTTGTACCTTGACGGGCTCAGCACCTGGTCGTAGCAGCCGACGAAGTCGGTGACGGTCTTGCTGAAGCTGGTCTTGAACAGGCCCAGCCCGTGGAACGGGTTGGACGTGTCCTTCAGCTGGTCGCTCGGAGGAGTACCGCAGAAATCGTAGTCGGTGCAGCCGATTTGCTTGAGCTGGTTGATGGCTGTCCACTGCACCAGGTGGGAATCCCCGTATTGGCTGCGCTTCTGCAGCGAGCCGCCGTCCTTGTAGGTGCCCTTCCGGCCGTAGTTGATGACGAAGGCGCCCACTGAGGGCACGCCGTTCTCGTAGACGAAGAGGAGCCTGCCCTGGCCCCGGTTGATGAAATTCGTCCAGAACTGGCGGTAATACTCATACTCGCGGACCCGGACCTGGGACTTGGCCTCCACGGTGGTGGTCATCAGCGCGTACATGGCGCGGAAGTTCTCTTCGGTGGGTTCCACGGTGCTGACCTCGACACCTTCGCGGATGGCACGGCGGACGGCATTGCGGCCCCGGGAGTGCAGGTTGCGCAGCAGCTGGTTCTCCTCCGGGGAGATATCCAGCAGGGCCGTCGAGTCATTGGGCTGCAGGTTGGGGGTCTTGATCAGCCCGGCGCCTTCGAGGACGCGCCGGGCCTCCTCGGAGAGGACGATGTCCGGCTCGATCTTGATGGCGAAGACTCCCAGCCGGGCGCGCTTGACGAACTCGGCGTTGGCTGCGGCGATGCCGGGGATGTCCTCAACGGACGCCACGTCCGGGCCCTTGATGAGGTACCAGAGCTTGCCCAGGAGGGGAAAGGACTTCTCCAGGACGAGGTTGTAACTTGTGTACTCGGCGCTCTCGTAGACAAGGTGCAGGGGTTTCCAGCCGAAGTGCTGCTTGACCTCGGCAAAGGCTGCCGATTGCAGCAGGTTGCCGCCATTGGGGTTCGCGGTGACGTGGGCGTCCCAGTTGGCGATCTCTTCGGAAGAGGCAAAGCGGGCAGTGAATTCACGCAAGGGTGCGGCATCCAATCATTGCTGTTCGAGCGTCGGCGGCATGTGGACATGCAGAGTCAAGTCTATCCGCCCGGGTCCCTGTTCCCGCCCGGAGCGGAACGCTACTCTGGAAGCATGCCCTCTGATCAGCAATCATTGGCCACAGGATCCGGAAGCCAGGAACGCGCGGCCGGACACCGCACGCCTGGCGCCCAGGTGCTGGGGCTGCTGGTCTTCCTCGCGGCCTCCGCTCTGGTCGCAGGGCTGGGCGGACTGGCCTCGGCCAGCAATGTCGACGGCTGGTATACCACCGCGGACAAGGCGCCCTGGTCTCCGCCGAACTGGGTGTTCGGGCCGGCATGGACCATTCTTTATAGCGCGATGGCCGTGGCCGCGTGGCTTGTCTGGCGCCGCGGCACCGCAAGGACCAGGCCCGCTCTCACCGCCTACGCTGTGCAGCTGGTGTTGAACCTGCTGTGGACACCGGCCTTCTTCGGCCTGTACCCGGCACTCGGCACGCCCGCCCTGTGGATCGCGTTCGTGATCATTGTGGCCCTGGCCGTTGCCGTGGCCGTGACCGCCCTGTACTTCTGGCCCATCAGCCGCGCCGCCGGGCTGCTGATGCTGCCCTACCTCGCCTGGGTCGTCTTTGCCTCGTCGTTGAACCTCTGGGCGGCGCTGCACAACTGACCTAGCATTCCACCACGTTCACGGCGAGGCCGCCCATGGCCGTTTCCTTGTACTTGGAGCTCATGTCCCTGCCGGTTTCCCGCATGGTGACGATGACCTCGTCGAGGGAGACCCGGTGCGTGCCGTCGCCCCACAGCGCCATCTTGGCGGCGTTGATGGCCTTCGCCGCCGCAATGGCGTTGCGTTCGATGCACGGGATCTGCACGAGCCCGCCGATGGGATCGCAGGTCAGTCCGAGGTTGTGCTCCATGGCGATTTCCGCGGCGTTTTCGACCTGCTGGGGCGTCCCGCCCATGACCTCCGCGAGGCCTGCTGCGGCCATCGACGACGCCGAGCCGACCTCGCCCTGGCAGCCCACCTCGGCGCCGGAGATTGACGCCTGTTCCTTATACAGCACCCCGATGGCACCGGCGGTCAGCAGGAATTTGACCACAACGTCGTCGCGGTCGGCCTGGCTGGCCTTGTCCATGCCGGGGGCGAAGTGCAGGGCGTAATAAAGCACCGCGGGGATGATGCCGGCCGCGCCGTTGGTGGGGGCGGTGACCACGCGGCCGCCCGAGGCGTTTTCCTCGTTCACGGCAAGTGCAATCAGATTCACCCATTCCTGCCAGTACTTGGGGTCCCGGTAGTCGGGGTCCTGCCCGCGGTTTTCCTTCATGAGGCGTTCGTGCCAGTCGGGTGCACGACGGCGGACCTTGAGCCCTCCCGGGAGCAGTCCCTCGCGCTTGAGGCTGACTTCGACGCAGCCTTCCATCACGGAGTAGATGTGCAGGAGCCCGTCGCGGATCTCCGCCTCGGTCCGGGAGGCGCGCTCGTTGACGAACATGATCTCACCGATCGAGAGGCCCTTGGACTGGCAGCGGCCCAGTAGTTCCGCGGCGGTGCGGAAAGGCAGTGGAAGTTCCTTCTTGGATTCGTCGAGTTCCTTCAGCGCGGCATCCTCCTCGCCCTCGCGGACGATGAAGCCGCCGCCGACCGAGAAGAACGTCGCCGTGTGGAGGACTTCCCCGTCGGCGTCGGAGACCGTGAAGGTCATCCCGTTCGTGTGCCGGGGCAGGATGGTCAGGGGGCGCAGGATCATGTCCTGCACCGCGTAGGGCAGCGCGACGGCGCCGGCAAGCTGCAGGGTGCCGGTCTCGGCGATCGTGGCCAGCCGCTCCTCCACTTCCTCGGGGAGGATCAGCTCGGGGTGGAATCCTTCCAGGCCCAGCAAAATGGCGGTCATCGTCCCGTGGCCATGCCCCGTCGCGGCGAGCGAGCCATACAGGTCAACCCGGAGCGACGCCACCTTCTCCAGGTCCCTGGCGGCCTTCAGCTCCTCCGCGAAAACCGCGGCAGCTCGCATCGGGCCCACCGTATGCGAACTCGAAGGCCCGATCCCAATGGAAAAAAGATCAAAGACGCCAACAGCCATGGCCGGGTTCCTAACTAATATTCGTGGTCGGTCGGCGGAGGGAACCGGACATCCTCTGCATGCTCGGTCGCGAAGACGCCCGCTGCGCGGACGTGACGCTCCCTTGGACGCAGGCTGCCGGATGCCCGGCCCCCTCCGAGGCCAGCCGGTCCCGGAGCGGGCCCGGACAACAGTCAGCTGACGTTGGCAACCGAGGGGTAGAGCGGGTGGGCGGCGGCGAGGGCCTGCACCCTGGTGCGCAGGCCTGCCAGCTCCGCACCGGCGTCGGCGGTCAGCGCCTCAGCGATGATATCCGCAACCTCGGCGAAGGCTGCTTCGCCGAAGCCGCGGGTGGCCAGGGCCGGGGTGCCGATCCGCAGGCCCGAGGTGACCATCGGCGGGCGCGGGTCGAACGGGACGGCGTTGCGGTTGACGGTGATGTCGATGTCCGCGAGGCGGTCCTCGGCTTCCTGGCCGTTGAGTTCGCAGTTGCGCAGGTCCACGAGGACCAGGTGCACGTCGGTGCCGCCGGAGATCACGTTGATGCCCCGGGCGGTGACGTCCGGCTGGACCAGCCGGTCGGCGAGGATCCGGGCGCCGGCGAGGACACGTTCCTGGCGTTCCTTGAACTCCGGGGACGCGGCGATCTTGAAGGCCACGGCCTTACCGGCGATAACGTGCTCGAGCGGTCCGCCCTGCTGGCCCGGGAACACAGCCGAGTTGATCTTCTTGGCGATGGCGGCGTCGTTGGAAAGGATGATGCCGCCGCGCGGACCCGCAAGGGTCTTGTGCGTGGTGGAGGTGGTGACGTGCGCGTGCGGCACCGGTGACGGGTGCAGCCCTGCGGCCACGAGCCCGGCGAAGTGGGCCATGTCCACCATGAGGTAGGCGCCCACGGAGTCGGCGATCCTGCGGAACTCGGCGAAGTCCAACTGGCGGGCGTACGCGGACCAGCCGGCAACAATCAGCTGCGGCTTGTGCTCCTGGGCCAGGCGTTCGACCTCTGCCATGTCGATCCGGTGGTCCTCTTCCCGGACCTGGTACGGGATCACGTTGTACAAACGGCCGGAGAAGTTGATCTTCATGCCGTGCGTCAGGTGACCGCCGTGAGCCAGGTTCAGGCCCATGATGGTGTCGCCCGGACGGATCAGCGCGTGCATGACCGAAGCGTTGGCCTGGGCGCCGGAGTGCGGCTGGACGTTGGCGTACGCGGCGCCGAAGAGGGCCTTGACCCTGTCGATCGCGAGCTGTTCGATCACGTCGACGTGCTCGCAGCCGCCGTAGTAGCGCTTGCCCGGGTACCCCTCGGCGTACTTGTTGGTCAGCACCGAACCCTGTGCCTGCATGACGGCCTTGGCGGTGTGGTTTTCCGAGGCGATCATTTCCAGGCCGTCGCGCTGGCGGGTCAGCTCGGCGTCGATCTGAACGGCGATCTCGGGGTCCAGGGCCGACAGCTCGGCGTCCAGGCTCGGGGAGAGAACCTGCTCAAAAGTTACTGTCCCTGCGGTCCCTGCGCCGCTCACAGCTCGCCGCCGTTCTTGGAGGCGTACTCCTGGGCCGAGAGCAGGGGGCCGTCGGATTCGGCGGCCACCTTGAAGAGCCAGCCGGCACCGTACGGATCGCTGTTGATCAGCGACGGGTCGTCGACGACGGCGGGGTTGGTTTCGGTGACCTCGCCGGTGACGGGGGCGTAGAGGTCCGAGACGGACTTGGTCGATTCGACTTCGCCGCAGGTCTCCCCCGCGGTCACCGCGGCGCCAACCTCGGGCAGGTCCACGTAGACGATGTCGCCGAGGGCGTCGGTGGCGACGGCGGAGATGCCGATGGACACAATGTTGGATCCGGCGTTGCCGGAGTCCCGGGCAACCCACTCGTGCTCGTCGGAGTACTGCAGTTCAGGGGCAACTTTTGCCATGTGTTTTTCCTTTAAGTCTAAAGATTCGTGGGCTACATCTATTGTGGCTGGGTGACGCGGCGGGGTCCGCCACCCTCAGGGCTACTTGACGCGCTTGTAGAACGGCAGTGCGACCACTTCGAAGGGCTCGGCCTTGCCGCGGAGGTCGATGTCCAGGGCGGTGCCGGGCTCGGCGAACGCGACGTCGACGTAGGCCATGGCCACTGGGTAGCCCAGGGTCGGTGAGGGCTGGCCGGAGGTGACTTCGCCAACCTTGCTGCCGTCCTTGAGCACCGGGTAGTGGCCGCGGCCGGCCCGGCGTCCAAGGCCCCTGAGGCCGACGAGTTTGCGGCCTTTGGTGGTGCCGGCGCCGGCTTCCTTCGTGGCGGCGAGGGCGGCCTTCCCGACGAAGTCGCGTTCCTTGGAGAGCGCGACGACGGGACCCAGGCCTGCGCTGAAGGGGTCACCTTCGAGGGAGAGTTCGTTGCCGTAGAGCGGCATGCCGGCTTCGAGCCGGAGGGAGTCGCGCGAGGCGAGTCCGGCGGGGGTGAGCTCACCTTCCTCGGCGACCGCGACGAGCGACTGCCAGAGGGCGGCGGCGTCGTCGTTGGCCACAAAGATCTCAAAGCCGTCCTCACCGGTGTACCCGGTCCGGGCCAGCAGGAGTTCCTGGCTGGTGCCGCCCACCAGGAAGGGGACGTCCACGGCAGCGTAGTACTTCAGCCCGGTCACGAGCTCGTGCTGCGCGGCAGGGACCAGGCGCAGCAGGATGTCCTGCGCCCTGGGCCCCTGCACGGCGATCAGCGAGGTTTCGGCGGAGGCGTCCCGGACGGCGACGTCGAAACCGCCTTCGTGGGCAGAACCCGCTCGCTCGGCGAGGGCAGCGGCCACCACCGTGGCGTTGCCGGCGTTGGGGACGACGAGGAACTTCTGCTCGCCCCGGCGGTAGGTGATGAGGTCATCGATGATGCCGCCGTCCTCGTTGGCGATCAGCGAGTACTTGGCTTTGCCGATCGCCATGGCGGAGATCTTGCCCACGAGGGCGTAGTCCAGGAAGGCGGCGGCGTCCGGGCCGGTGACCCAGACTTCGCCCATATGGGAGAGGTCGAAGAGGCCTGCGGATTTTCGGACGGCGTGGTGCTCGGCCAGTTCGGAGCTGTACTTGAGCGGCATCTGCCAGCCGCCAAAGTCCGTGAAGGAGGCGCCGAGCTTCTTGTGCTCTTCGTAAAGTGCCGTGTAATTCTCAGTCATCGGTGGCTGTCCCTAGCTGTCAGAGTCGGAGTGGGCGGAGTCGTCGGAGTGGACTGCTGTGTCTTCTTCGAAGGCTTCGAGTGGAGGGCAAGAGCAGATCAGGTTCCGGTCCCCTGCGGCGCCGTCGATCCGGCCGACCGGCGGGAAGTACTTGTCCTGGCGGAGGGTGTGGACCGGGAAGACGGCCTGCTCGCGCGGGTATTCCCGTGCCCAGTCGGTGCTGATGACGGCGGCGGCGGTGTGCGGGGCGTTGCGCAGCGGGCTGTGCTCCGCGGTGAAGTCACCGTGCGCCACCTGGTCGATTTCAGCGCGGATAGAGACCATGGCGGTGATGAAGCGGTCGATCTCGCCCAGGTCCTCGGATTCGGTGGGCTCCACCATGAGGGTGCCGGCCACCGGGAACGCCAGGGTGGGGGCGTGGAAGCCGTAGTCGATCAGGCGCTTGGCGACGTCCTCGGCCGTCACACCGGTCTTGGCCGTGAGTTCGCGCAGGTCCAGGATGCATTCGTGCGCCACGAGACCGCCTTCGCCGGTGTAGAGCACCGGGAAGGAGTCATTCAGCCGGGCCGCGATGTAGTTGGCCGCGAGCAGGGCGGACCGGGTGGCCTCGGTGAGCCCCTGCCCGCCCATGAGCTTCACGTAGGCCCAGGAAATCGGCAGCACGCCGGCCGAGCCGTAACGGGACGCGGAAATCGGGGTGCCGGCGCCGTGGGACGGGTCGGCGTTGTTGGCATCGCCCGGCATGAACGGTGCCAGGTGGGCCTTGGCCGCGACCGGTCCGACGCCGGGGCCGCCGCCGCCGTGCGGGATGCAGAAGGTCTTGTGCAGGTTCAGGTGGGAGACATCGCCGCCGAACAGTCCGGGCTGGGCCAGCCCGACGAGCGCGTTGAGGTTGGCGCCGTCAATGTAGACCTGGCCGCCCGCGTCGTGGATGGCCTCGCAGACCTCCCGGACGTCGGCGTCGAAAACCCCGTGGGTGGACGGGTAGGTAATCATGATCGCGGACAGCGCATCCTTGTGCAGCTCGATCTTGGCCTGCAGGTCCGCATGGTCGATCGTGCCGTCCGTGGCCGTGGCCACGACGACGACCTTCATGCCGGCGAGCACGGCGGAGGCCGCGTTGGTGCCGTGGGCCGAGGCGGGGATGAGGCAGATGTTGCGCTGGGCCTCGCCGCGCGAGTGGTGGTAGCCGCGGATGGCCAGCAGGCCGGCGAGTTCGCCCTGGGATCCGGCGTTCGGCTGGATGGAGACCTGGTCGTAGCCGGTGATCTCGGTCAGCTGGGCTTCGAGGTCCTCGATCAGCTCGCGCCAGCCCTCGGTCTGGGATTCGGGGGCGAACGGGTGGATGGAGGCGAATTCCGGCCAGGACATGGCTTCCATCTCGGCCGTGGCGTTCAGCTTCATGGTGCACGAGCCCAGCGGGATCATGGTGCGGTCCAGGGCGAGGTCGCGGTCTGACAGCCGGCGGATGTAGCGCAGCAGCTGGGTCTCGGAGCGGTGGGTGTTGAAGACCGGGTGCTGGAGGTAGTCAGACGTGCGCTCGACGGCGCGGTCCAGGCCGACACCGGAAGCGTCGACTGATTTTGCGTCTGCGACGCTGGCACCGAAGGCGGCGACGACGGCGGCGACGATGCCCGCCGTCGTGGCCTCATCGGCGGAAATCCCGACCGTGTCCGCGTCGATGGTGCGCAGGTTGATGCCCTTGGCCTCGGCGGCGGCGATGATCTGCGCGGCCTTGCCAGGGACGGACACGGTGACGGTGTCGAAGAACGAGGTGTGCAGCACGTCCAGGCCCGCGGCCTTGAGGGACGCCGCGATGGTCCTGGCGTGCCCGTGCGTGGTCTCGGCGATGGCCTTGAGCCCGTCCGGGCCGTGGTAGACGGCGTAGAAGGAGGAGACGATGGCCAGCAGCGCCTGGGCGGTGCAGATGTTGGAGGTGGCCTTCTCGCGGCGGATGTGCTGCTCGCGGGTCTGCAGCGCCAGCCGGTAGGCGGGGACGCCGGCGTTGTCCTTGGACACCCCGACGAGGCGGCCGGGCATGGACCGCTCGAGGCCCTTCTGGACCGCCATGTACGCGGCGTGCGGGCCGCCGAAGAACAGCGGGACGCCGAAGCGCTGGGCGGAGCCGACAGCGATGTCGGCGCCCTGCTCCCCCGGGGACGTGATGAGGGTCAGCGAGAGCAGGTCCGCGGCGACGGTGACGAGGGCGCCGCGTTCCTTGGCTTCGGCAATCACGGCGGAGTGGTCCAAGACCCGGCCGGAGGCACCGGGCTGCTGCAGGACAACACCGTTTATGACGCCGTCGGGCAGGCCCTTGCCCAGGTCGGCGACCTCCACCTCGAACCCGAGCGCCTCGGCGCGGCCCTTGACGATCGCGATGGTCTGCGGGAGGCAGTCGGCGTCGAGGACGGTCTTGCCGTCGTGGGCGGACTTGTTCTTGTTGGCCCTGCGCATCATCAGGACGGCCTCGGCGACGGCGGTGGCCTCGTCCAGCAGGGAGGCGTTGGCGATGGGGAGACCGACCAGGTCCTGGACCATGGTCTGGAAGTTCAGCAGCGCCTCGAGCCGGCCCTGGGAGATTTCCGGCTGGTACGGCGTGTAGGCCGTGTACCAGGCCGGGGCCTCCAGGATGTTGCGGCGGATGACGGCGGGCGTGATCGTGTCGTAGTAGCCCTGCCCGATCATCTGGACGGCGGTCTTGTTCTTCGCAGCGATCTTGCGCAGTTCGGCGAGGACTTCGACTTCGCTGAGGGCTTGGCCCAGCGCCAGCGGGGAGTCCTGCCGGATGTCCTTCGGGACAGCAGTGTCCACGAGCGCATCGACGGTGTCGTAGCCGACAGCCTTCAGCATGGCGTCGACGTCGGACTGGCGGCGGGCGCCGATGTGCCGGTCAACGAAGGACGTGGAGGCTGAGGTAACAGTCACAAGGAACTCCATAACTAAGGCGGCGCAGGGTACGCCGCATTGATTCGGGTTCCTCCCCGCTCTGTATTGGACCTGAGAGTTTCCGCGCCGCATGCTTTCGCATTGCTCCGCTTGCACCGTCGGTGAGCACAGCATGTCACGGGACAGCCTGCTACTTTCCAGAGTCGCCTCGCCGCGGCGGTACATGGGCCTGAGAGATTCCTGGGGAGGATTTGCTCCTACGGCGCCTGCTTGTACCTACTTGCAGGACTCTCCCGCCGCAGATCAAAGGCATATTCAATTGGGGGTGACAGCAGTCACAAGTTCCATTGTCCTATGCCCGGCCCCGCTCCGCAAACTAATGAGTCCGCCCACGCGAATTCGCCGGACAGCGCCGGGGTCGCCGTACCCTTACGGCTTCCCCGCAGGCTTCCGGCGAATTCGGCGCGGGCTATGGTTGAACGGTCGCCGAGATGAGGAGAAAAGTCATGCTGGAGCGAAGGCCATTTGGGGCCACCGGTTTGGAGGTCTCCGTTGTGGGGCTCGGCGCTGGCCAGATCGGCGAGAGTGACGTCGCCGAGGCCGAGGCCGCAGAGGTGCTCAACGGAGCATTAGATCTCGGCGTCACGCTGATCGATACCGCCGCCAGTTACGGGTTGAGCGAAGAGCGGATCGGCCGGCACATCGGCCGACGTCGGGATGAGTTCGTCCTGTCCACCAAGGGTGGGCCCAAGATCAACGGGCAACGGGATTGGTCCCCGGGCAGCGTGCTGGAGAGTATCGAACAGTCATTGCGCTTGACCCGGTCGGAGCGGATCGACGTCTTCTATCTGCATTCTTGCCCGCTTGAAATCCTGCGCCGTGGGGATCTGCAGGACGCCCTGGACGCCGCCGTCGCCGCCGGCAAGATCGGTGTCGCGGGCTACAGCGGAGACAATGAGCCCCTCGCATTCGCCGTGGACTCCGGTCGGTTCGGTGCCATCGAAACCAGCGTCAACATCGCCGACCAGTGGAACCTCCGAAATGTTCTGCGCCCCCGGCCCGACCTGGGCGTGATCGCCAAACGTCCGATCGCGAACGCGCCGTGGCGGTTCGCTGAGCGGCCAACCGGGAACTACGCGGAACTGTACTGGGAACGGCTTCAGTCGCTGGCACTCGACCCCGGCGACATGGATTGGGCCGAGTTCGCCTTGCGCTTCACGGTGTACGCGCCGGGTGTGGACACCGCAATTGCCGGGACGGCCAAGTTGGCCCACCTGCGCGCGAACATTAGGGCCGCCAGCCAGGGCCCCCTTCCGGCGTCGGCGCTGGAAAGCATCGACAGCGCTTGGCGCACCGCCGGGTCCGGCTGGCCGGCCTCGACCTAACCTACCGGCCGCAAGCCCGCCCTCAGCCGCGCAGACGTTCGACGGCGGCCAGCAGGCTCCCGAGGTCGGCGCCGACCTCCGGAAGCGGGCCGCCGGGGCCACGGGCAAGCATGGCGTTGAAGTACAGGCCGTCCCCCATATAGAGGACAGCCTTGGCCATGGCGGGCCCGACGTCCCCGGCGAGCAGTTCCAGCCAGCGACCCTGGGCGGCCGCAAAACGGTGGAGGGCTTCTTCATGCGCCACTTCGGCCAGCCGAGTGGCGGCGACGAACGCCCGGTCCAGCCGGGTATCCGCCCACAGCGAGGACTTGATGAAGTACGCCGCCGCCCCCTCCGGCGCGTCCGCCATGGCCTTGACGTCTTCCGCCAGCAACCCGTCCAGGCGCTCGAGCAGCACCGAGATCATCGCCTCCTTGCTCGGGAAGTGGTAAAGCAAGCCGCCCTTGGAGACGCCGGCCCGCCTGGCAACGGCGTCCAGGGTGGCGGCGCGTTCGCCTTCCTCGATGAGCAGCGATTCGAAGGCGTCCAGGACGGCTTCGCGGGCGACGGGTTTTCTGGGCATGGTTCCCATCATGCCCGTCCGGCCACCCATTTCTTAACTGTACCGTCTGGACGGTATAGTTATTTGTCATGAGCACTACATTGACTCCCGCAACCGTCACAGAAGCCCCCGCCGCAGCCCGTGCGCCGTGGCGCGACTGGGTGGCACTGGCGCTGCTGATGTTTCCGGTCCTGCTCGTGGCGGTCGACAACACGGCCCTCACGTTTGCACTGCCCGCCATCGCGCGGAGCCTGGACGCTTCCGGCGTGCAGCTGCTGTGGATCGTGGACGCCTACCCCCTGGTCCTCGCCGGACTGCTCGTAGCCATGGGCAGCCTGGGCGACAGGATCGGGCGGCGCCGGCTCCTCTTCATCGGCAGCACCGGATTCGCGGCCGTCTCCGCAGTCACCGCCTTCGCCCCGAGCGCCGAGTGGCTGATCGCCGGGCGGGCGGGTCTCGGCTTCTTCGGCGCGATGCTCATGCCCTCCACGCTCTCGCTGATCCGCAACATCTTCCCGGAGCCCAACCGCCGGCGGCTGGCCGTAGCCGTCTGGGCCGCGGGTTTCTCCGGCGGCGCCGCGCTCGGTCCGATCTTCGGCGGCTGGCTAGTGGAGAACTTCTGGTGGGGTGCGGTGCTGCTGGTTGCTGTGCCGATCATCCTGCCCCTGCTTGCCCTTGGCGCCTTCCTGATCCCGGAATCCCGCGATCCGCATCCCGGCCGGGTGGACGTCCCAAGCGTGCTCCTGTCCCTGCTGGTGATGGTGCCGGTGGTCTACGGCATCAAGGACCTGGCCACGCACGGCCTCGCCCCGGCACCGCTGGCCATCATCGGCCTCGGCCTGGCCATGGGCTATGTCTTCATCCGGCGGCAGCGGGCTCTGATGCGCGGCGGCGGGAGGGCTCCCCTGCTGGATGTCAGCCTGTTCGGGAACCGCGTCTTCAGCACCGCCATTACGGCAAACGTGCTGGCACTGTTCTCCTTCAACGGCTTCATTCTGTTCCTGGCCCAGCACCTGCAGCTGCTCGAGGACCAGTCCCCCTCCGAGTCCGGCATCGCGATGGTCCCGGCCCTCATCGCCACCGTCGTGGCCGGCCTGCTGGTGGTGCCGCTTGTGCGCAAGGTCCGCCCGGGCTTCGTGGTGGCCGGCGGGCTGCTGCTGAGCGCGGCGGGGTACTTCCTCGTGGCGTTCGGCGATCACAACAACGGCCCGGCCTTGCTGCTGGCCGCGCTGCTGGTGCTGTGCCTGGGCGTCGGCTCGGCGGAAACCATCTCCAATGACCTGATCCTGGGAGCAGCTCCCGCGGAGAAGTCAGGCGCGGCGGCCGCCATCTCGGAGACCGGCTACGAGGTCGGGTCGCTGCTGGGCACGGCCGTGCTGGGTTCCATCCTGACCGCCTCCTACCAACGCAACCTGCAGCTGCCCGCCGGCGTCGCCGGGACGGCACCGGCGGAAGCTACGGCCCAGGCAGGCGAGACGCTTGCGGGCGCCATCGAACTGGCGCACACCCTGCCGGGTCCACTGGCGCAGGCCGTGACGGCGGCCGCGCGGGCCGCCTTCGATTCCGGCGTCCACATCACGGCGGCCATCGCGATGGTGCTGATGGCGGGGGCGTCAGTCCTCGCCGCCGTCGTCCTCCGCAAGGTGCCGACAGCACAATAGTCGGCGGCGCCGTCAAACGCACAGCGCCCGATGCCGGCGGATGCCGGGATCGGGCGCTGGGAACTGCTGGCGAGGACTACTTGCCGTCAGGCGTGGTGACGCTGGCGCTGGCGCGCATGGTCTCCGCGTTGACCATCCAGGCGTACTGCTCAAGCTTGGCGATGAACGCGTGCAGCAGGTCCGCCGTCGTGGGATCCTCTTCATCCACTTCGTCGTGGACTTTGCGCATGGTGCCGACGGCGGCCTCCAGTGCCGCGACGATCCGCTCGATGGCGTCCTTGGTATTGATCAGGCCGGCCGGGAATTCAGCGAGGACGGTGGACTTGGCCACCGTGGAGCTCCGGCCGTCCGGCAGGGCATGGAGGGCGCGCATACGCTCGGCCATGTCATCGGCGAATTCGCGGGCGGCGTCGATGATTTCGTCGAGCTGAAGGTGCAGGTCACGGAAATTCGTCCCCACGATGTTCCAGTGCGCCTGCTTGCCCTGGACGTGAAGTTCAATCAGGTCCACGAGCACTGCCTGAAGGTTGGCGGTCAGGGTCGGTGATGCTTTCATGGGTCCTCCTGGGTAGGTCCGGTTACCGTTTAGGTCCGATGCTTCCGACGCTACCGCAGGCCCGCGCGCGACGGCGACGGTCCGGCCAAAATTTCACGGTCGGCTTACTAAGCCGGCTTACTAACACTGGCCGGAAGCCGCAGGGAACAGGTTCAGACCGCCTCGTTGAGCACCGGACCCTGTGGGAAAAGGCCCCGCGTGATGCCGCCAGCCGTTGCCTCTGCGAGCTGGGAGAGGTAGTCGTTCCGGCGCCGCGGGGTGATCCTGGACTGGGGCTCGAAGCCCTGCTCGGGGTCGTCCGCGTAGTGGGCGGTCAGTCCGTCACGCATCAGCCTGATGGCCTCGGCCCGCTGCTGGGACACCGCCGCGTGGGTGGATCCGAGTTCCGCGGCCAGGTCCTTGACGGTCCTGTCGCCGAAGTAGATTTCCTCCACGACGTAGCGCATCCGCTCCGGGAGCGACTTCACTGCGGCCCGGAGGTACTGGAGCCGCTCGTCCGCGAGGATGGAGTGTTCCGGGGTCAGGGTCTCTGCGGCCAGCGTGTCGACCACCGCTTCATCCAGCGGCGTCAGGGTGCGGGAGGCATCGGCGAGGGCTGCCTCCACGACGCTCTGCTGGACGCCCAGCGCCGAGGCGATCTCATCGACGCTGGGGGTGCGTCCCAGGGCGGCGGCGAGGGTCTCCTGGACGGACATGGTTTCTTTGATCCGGCGCCGCGCCGAGCGCGTGGCCCAGTCGCTGGCGCGCATCTCATCCGAGAAGGCGCCGAGGATGCGCCGGCGCGCAAAGGCGCCGAACGGTACGCCCAGGTCCGGGTCGAAGGAATCGGCCGACGTGATCAGGGCAATGGCGCCCGCGGAGGCCAGGTCATCGCGGGAAAGGTGCGAGGCCTTAGAGCACAAGTCTGAGACGAGGTAGCCCACCAGCGGAAGATGCTGTGTGACCATCTCGTTGCGTTCCACGCGATTCAATAGTGTGTCCCCCCATGAGACCGGATCCGAATGCCTTAAAAGACCAAGAGCCGCACCCGAAAACGGACCCGCACTCCCCTCTGGAAGTCGGTGGTTGAAACCCGGGCGCAGCACCCAAGTCGAAACTTATCACCTGAGGCACAATCTGCGTGTAACCTCAGGGAAAAGCTTGGCTGAAAATGCGGAACGCTTTACCACCAAGGCGGCAAGGGAACGGGGCCCATGGGCGCAGGCGATCTATCGGCAGCTCTGTGGCAGGAGCGCCGGCAACTGGAACTGCTCTTGTTCAGGCTGGAGACGCAGCGGCTCCACGCCCACGCCGGCAACGTGCAATGGCTGAACTTCACCGCCTCCGAGGTGGAGGGCGTCCTGGACCGGCTGCGCTTCGAAGCCCTCGCCAGTGGTGTTGAATCGGCGGCGGTGGCGGCCGAATGGGGTTTGCCGGCACAGGCGACCCTCGTCGAACTCGTGGCCGCGGCTCCGCCCGGCGCCTGGCCCGAAGTCCTGCAGGAACACCTGGAAAGCCTGCAGGAACTGCTCCGGCAGCTCAGCGATGCTGCCAGGGCCAACGAGGACACCCTGCGGCGGCTGCCCCCTCCGGTGCCGCCGGGTTCCTCCCCCCGCGTGGCCGATACGGCCGGCGATCTTGATCAGCTCACGACGGCGGGGAACATTGAGCGGGCCCTGGCGGTCACCCGCCGGACGACCCAGCCCCTGTTGGCCCACTACCTGGGCGGCAAACGGGACTGATCAGTCAGTCGGAGCTGCTGACGGGTGCCGGCGGCAGCAGCCCGCGCAGCGCGTCCTCCGCGCCCGCGCCTGTGGCTGCGCCTGCTGCAGCTGCCGCCAGGTTAGCCGCCGCGATGGCCTCAATGACCTCCCGGCGCTGGATCGGAACGCCCCGGGGCGCCTCGATACCGATCCGGACGCCGTCGCCCCTGCCCTCGAGAACAGTGATGACGATTCCGTCGCCGATCATGATCTGTTCGCCCGGCTTGCGTGTAAGTACCAGCATCTTCTCAATCTACCCTTCGCGGGGGGCAGCCGCGGACGGATCCTGCTGCCTGGGACATCCCGGATCTACGCATCTCAGATACTCACCGCGTAGGACGGGGCGGCATCGATCCAGCCCACCGGCAGTCCGAGCGCGTTGACTGTTTCCGGCGTACCGGTTTCGCCCGCTCCGACGACGGCGACTGCACTGATGGTCAGCTGCGAGGCGAGGACCCCTACCCAGCGCGCCGTGTCCTCGGCCTTGCGCCCGGCGTCCACGACGACCCACAACTGGTCGGCAGAAAGGGCGGCAAGAGCCTGGCACCGCGCGATGGCGTCGCGGGCCCTGCCGAGGCCGAAGGCCACTACGACGGTCTGTTCCGTCAGCACGGCGTGGGCGCGGGCCGCCGTCGCGCTTTGGCGTGAGTCCACGTGCAGGTGGCCGTAAGCGGACAGCTTCCCGGCCGTGCGCACGTCGGCGCCGCCGGCGGCCAAAGACATCGCCAGGGCGGTGTCAAGTGCATCGTCCCCCAGCCCGACGAGGACCACGAGGTCACCGACGCCGGTGAGCGGCGCCGGGACCGTCCCGCGGGGCTGGACTGGCTGCCGGGCCGGCTCCGGGTCGGCGGCGGGAACAGCCCTGGTCGCGTCGCCGGCCGTCGCCAAGGCCGCCAACGTGGACACCGGCTGTGCGCGGACCGGCGGGTCGGCGGCGGGGGCAGGGGCGCCGGTCCGCGCAC
>NZ_MQTQ01000042.1 GCF_020532805.1 Arthrobacter sp. SO5
CACCACCTTGAAGATGGCGCTCTGGCGCCGGGACCAGGCCGGAACGCCGGTCCCTGCGGGCATGGTCCATCACAGTGACGCCGGCTCCCAGTACACCTCGATCCGGTTCGGAGAGGGACTGCTGATTGAAGGCCTGGCGGCTTCCGTCGGCAGCGTCGGCGACGCGTACGACAACGCCCTCGCGGAATCCACGATCGGTCTGTACAAGAACGAATGCGTCCGCAAGGGCAGCCCCTTCATGACAGGGCCGCTAAAGCAGCTGGCGGATGTGGAGAAGGCGACCATGAACTGGGTCCACTGGTACAACACAGAGCGGCTGCACAGCACCTTGTCCATGATCCCGCCCGACGAGTTCGAGCAGAACTACTATGCTCAAATTGACGCCTCATCAGACGACGAGGCCACCAGCAAGAAGACGGCCTAAAACCCGGTACGGTTCAAACTGCGTGCCGATGGCCACGGGGTCGAGCCGGCCTGCAAGGTCCTGCGTGAGCAGGGCGTTCAGGTCGCCCCGCGGACTTACCGGTCCTGGAAATCCAAAGCACCCGCTGTCCGGACTGTCACGGACGCTGCTATCGTC
>NZ_MQTQ01000043.1 GCF_020532805.1 Arthrobacter sp. SO5
TCACTGTGATGGACCATGCCCGCAGGGACCGGCGTTCCGGCCTGGTCCCGGCGCCAGAGCGCCATCTTCAAGGTGGTGAGCACCATGTCCGTGTCCTTGACCGTGGAGCCGTGCCAGCCCACGATCGCCCGGGAGAAGACATCAATCGCGAAGGCCACATACGCAAAGCCGGCCCACGTTCTGACATAGGTGAAGTCGGTGACCCACACGGCGTTCGGCCGGGCCGCGGTGAAGTCCCTGTTCAGCAGATCCGGGGCCCGCTGGGAGTCCTTCGCTGGCCTACCGGCTCCGGGTTTCCGGCCCCGGACGAGGCCGTTCATGGCTTCATCCCCCATGAGCCGGTCCACGGTACATCTGGCCACGTCGTGGCCCTCTCTGCGCAGCCAGGCTGTCATTTTCCGCCGCCCGTACAGGGACTCGGGTTTCTCCGCGGTGTCTTTCAGCGCATCGACGATAGCAGCGTCCGTGACAGTCCGGACAGCGGGTGCTTTGGATTTCCAGGACCGGTAAGTCCGCGGGGCGACCTG
>NZ_MQTQ01000044.1 GCF_020532805.1 Arthrobacter sp. SO5
GCTGTCAGCGGTGGGGCGGTGGGGCGTCGGGGCGTCGGGGCGTCGGGGCGTAGGGCGGCCGGTGGACGACCCGCATGCGGTTCAGCCCACAACCCTCAAATTCTTGATCCAAGCCGACCGGTCGGTCTGTTCTCGTGTTATCGTGACTTCATGAGCAACAGGGAACACATTTTGCAGACCGTTAGACGATTGGCGATCGAGACCGGGTCGGTGCCGTCGATGGATGCCATCGCTCAGCAGGCGGGGGTTTCGAAGGGTGGGCTGATGCACCACTTCAAGTCACGCGCTGCCCTGGTGGAGGGCATTGCAGGGCAGGCAATACAGGATATGGATCAGGCACTGACCGCGGCCGCCGGGCGCGGCAACGTGGTCGAGACCTGGTTGCGCCTGTCATCATCCCGTGAAGAGGCTGCTCTGTATCGGGCGATGTCGATCCTGCTCACCGATCACGCCTCGATGACCGACATGCTTCTGCAGCAGGCAGCTGAGGCCACCGGTCGGTGGGAGCAACTCTTCGCCGCCGAAACAGGAGACCCGGTGGCAGCCTCGGTCATCCGTCTCCTGGGTGACGGGATGCTGCTAAACAGCATCACGGACGACGACTCTGCACCCGGCGTTGATTCGATCTTGCAGTGGCTGGATCGCAGGTCCGCCAAGTGATTGGCAGTGGCCTCCTCGCCGGCATCGGCGGCCTCGCCCTGGCTGATTCGCTCAACCCGGCGACCATCGTCGCCATCACCCTGATCCTGCTCACCGTCAGCCACCGGACTGTCGTTTCAGCATTGACGTTCGTCCTGGGCGCGATGAGCACGGTCTTCGCCCTCGGCGTGGTCATCTTCCTCGGCGCCAATGCTGCCGCCGACGCCTTAGGCGAAGGGCTCATCTGGCTTCGCCGCGGAGTGTTCCTCATCGCCGCCATCACTCTCGGCATCGCCGGTCTCCGCCGCTTCAAGGACCGGGAAAGGACCGGCATCGACCTGCCGTCCTGGTTCGGTGTGTGGACGGCTTTCCCGCTCGGCATCCTGGTTACCGGAGCTGACCTGCCCAACGCGTTCCCCTACTTCATCGCCATCGAACGAATGGTCGCCGCGGACATCGACATCCCTGTGGGCCTGTTCGTGCTCGCCGGCTACGCTCTCGTGTACTGCATCCCGTGCCTCATTCTGCTCGCCCTCGGCATGGCACACGGCGACAAAGTCAGGACACGCCTCCGGAAGGTACTGGATCGGTTCTCGACGGGAACCGTCAAACGCTCTATCCCAGCAGCGATTGCCCTGTTCGTCCTCGCCGCAGCAGTCCTCACCATCGTTCTCTGGCCCTGAGCATGCCGCGCGAGACGAGCACGATGAGGGATCCCTCACCGCAACAATGATCGGCGTTGCTTTCAGCTGCCGGGTGTTCTGCGGACGCGTTGGGGTGAGCTTTTTGGGACTCTTTCGACGACGCCGCGGGCCTCAAGATCGACCTTGGTGTAACGGACATAGTTGGAAAGCCGCCCGTTGGGGAAGGCGGGGTGGGTTCCCAGGGTGTTCTGAGCTTCGTTGACGATGACCTGGAGCGGCACGGTGCCATCCGCCGCCGCGAAGGCATCGATGGTCTTCAGGATGATGTCGACGAGCAGTTCGTATTGTTCGACGGCGATGGTCCACCCGTCGAGGCCATCAGGACGGGTCGAATTGAAGATTTGGACGCGCCCCTGTTCACGCGCTCTTGCGTCTTCGGCCCACGCCCGTGGGGTGACCGCCGCTGAGTGCGGGTCACTGGGCATGCGAGCGCTCGACGAGGTCCTTGAGCTGCTGGAGGTCCTTGACGTGAAGCGGACGGATCGATCGTCGCAGCCACCTGTTGGCCAGAAGTTTCAGCAGACGCGGCACAGGGGGTTCGACCTCGAATGCCAGCGACACCCGGGTGCGTCCTTCGGTGATGGGGTCGATGTGAAAGTCGACCAGGGGCGTCACCCAGCGGCCGCCTGGACCCCGGTTGTGCATGGTGTTCCGGATAATGCGGTCCTCTGCTGAAACCAAGGTCTGCCGGCCCTGTTCTACGCCCTTGGGATCAGTGAAAACGATCTGCGACCCGGGGCTCTGCCCGTCGCCGTCGACACGGCATGTATACCCGGTCGCTTCGGGCCACGCAGACCACTGCATCAAGGTGTGTTGATCGAGCACGGCCCGGTGGACGACGTCCAGCGGCGCCTGGATGTCGATTGCTTCTATCCACTTCATGGCGCTCCTTAGTCAAGTAATTTGACTGTAATATACTCTAGCTAATGGACTTTGACACTCAGCATCCTTTGCTTCTGGCCTGCAGGAATCTCGGGGCGGCTTTCGATGCTCATGATGCGCTGATGGCAGAGCGTCTGGGAGTATCGCGGAACGAGCTTCGACTCCTGAATCGGCTCGAGGGCGGACCCAGTTCGCAGGTCGACCTCGCGGACCATCTCCATGTGAGTCGTGCGGCCGTGACCGTGATCGTCGATCGGCTGACAGCAGCGGGGCTGGTCGTTCGCGAGACTTCGCCAACTGATCGCCGCGTGAAATTGGTAAACCTGATCCCAAAGGTGTGGCAGGTCCTGGGCCTGCATTACCGTCCAGCCGGCCAGCGCGTCCTCGGGGTCGCCGACGATATGTCAGCGGCCGATGTGGAGCGTTTGACGGAGAACCTGCGAGCCATTTCCGATGCCATCAGCCCGGCCTCCTAGAAGCCCCGCGCTTCCGCGCTTCCGCGCAGCCCGCTTGCATCGGTCAAGCAATAGGGTGGGCACCGCGAGAAGGGCTCCGACGTGGATCCATTGATTCCGGACCGGGCGCAGAAGATAGGCCAACACCCAGCCCAGTGGCGCCGCGAACACCAGGGAAACTCACGTTTCGTGTCGCAACGGGGGTTCCCCCAAACTCGACGACGGCCGTGGACGCGCCCTGCGCTCACGGCGAATCCGACGTTTTTTGTCGCTGTTGCGGTTAGCTGATGGTCATGACGCGCACACTCATTCTTGGCGGGACGGCCTGGCTTGGTCGCGAGATAGCCGAACAGTTGGTGGCCAGAGGCGAGGACGTGACTTGCCTTGCTCGCGGCGAGTCCGGAGAGGTTACCAGCGGTGCGACGTTCGTCCGCTCTGACAGGCGACTGCCCGGGGCTTACGACGCGGTCACAGTTAGTAGATGGGATGAAATTATCGAGCTCAGTTACGCGGCTGACCTCGTAACCGGGGCGCTTGAGGCTTTGGCCGGCAACACGCGGCACTGGACCCTAGTTTCTTCCGTCTCCGTGTACGCCAGCAACTCCGAATCGGGCGCTGACGAAGACGCCGCCCTCGTAGAGCCAACCGACCTCGATGACTATGCGCACGCAAAGGTTGCCGCCGAACGGGCAACGACCGAGGCCGTGGGCGATCGCCTTCTCATCGCGAGACCGGGCCTTATTGCCGGGCCGGGCGACACGAGCGACCGGTTCGGCTATTGGGCATCACGTCTGGCCCTGGCTTCGCATGAACCCGTTCTCGTACCCGATGTGCGTGGTCGTTCAGTGCAGGTCATCGACAATCGGGACCTGGCCGGATGGCTGATCAACGCCGGCCGCCGGGGCCTCACCGGCACTTACAACACTGTCGGCAGCGAACGCGATTTCTCGACGGTCCTGCTTGCTGCCGCAGAGGTCGCGGGCCATACCGGCGAATTCATCTCAGCCGACGACAACTGGCTGATCGAACGGAACGTCAGCTACTGGGCTGGACCTCGTTCACTGCCGCTCTGGCTTCCCCGCAATGACTCTGCCTTTGCCCAACGCAGCCGGACCCGCTTCCTCGCCGCTGGTGGCACCGAGCGCAACCTGAAGCAGACGCTCGAGGACGTCCTCGCGGACGAACGAACACGCGGACTCAACAGAGAACGACGATCCGGCCTAAACCGCGACGAAGAAACTCTCCTTCTCGCCGAAATCTGCGGGAAGGCAACGCAAGACCCCAGCTGTTCCGCTGGGGGATCCTTCACATGAAACGGGTTGAGGGTTGGAAAACCCGCCCCGTCCAGCATGGTTGGGGGGATATTGAACAGCACGGGACGATGATCACGGCGATAATCGACGTAGGACCGAGCACCTGCCGTCCTGGCCGACCACACCACCGGCCTACGGTTCAGTCGTCTTGCGCAAGTTCACCGACGACGACGTACATCTCGTCGTCGAGTTGGGGGACGATCCTTACATCCCTCTCATTGGCAGCCTTCCGGCACTCCCCACGGCACAGCAGGCTCGGGAGTGGATCTGCCGGCAGCGCGGCCGGTTCGCCGAAGGAAAAGGGCTGTCCTTCGCCATCGCCGATGCCGAGTCCGACACCGCCGTCGGTGCCATCGGACTGTGGCTTCAGAATATGCCGGCCGGCCGCGCGACGATCGGCTACTCGGTTGCCCCCGCGCACCGGGGCCGCGGGATCGCCAGCAGCGCGTTGAAGGCACTGACGGCGTTCACTTGGACCATCCCCACTCTGCACCGGATCGAGCTGTACATCGAGCCGTGGAACAGCAACTCAAGTCGCGTTGCCGAGGCATCCGGTTTCCAGCGTGAGGGCCTGCTCCGCAGCCACCAGGAAATTGGTGGCACCCGGCGCGACATGCTGCTCTAAGCGACAACGCGACCTTGACCTCTTCTTGGCTGGTGGTGTTCGTTCATCTTGGCTTGCCATCGGCCGTCAACCGCTACAAGCTGTCACGCATGAGTGATGTTGCCAAGGCGGAGTTGCGCCGGTATTTGCAGGATGGCCGTGATGCGATGGTGTGGAAGCTTGAAGGCCTGTCTGAGTACGGTCTACGCCGCCCCTTGACACCGACCGGCACGAACCTTCTCGGGCTGGTCAAGCACCTGGCCGGGGTCGAAGCCGAGTACTTCGGCGTAGTCTTCAACCGACCCTTCGCTGAGGAACTTAGATGGCTTTCGCCCAATGCCGAGCCGAATGAGGACATGTGGGCGCGGTCTGAGGAGTCCCGCGACGCGATCGTCGGCCTATATCAACGGGTGTGGGTACATGCCGACGAAACAATTTCCCTGCTGCCGCTTGATGCTTCCGGCTGCGTGCCGTGGTGGCGTGAGGCGAGCAACCCGGTCAGCCTCGCCCGCATATTGGTCCACGTGACAGCCGAAACGCATCGGCATGCCGGTCATGCAGACATCGTGCGTGAGCTGGCCGACGGCAGCGTCGGACACCGGGACGGCAACGACAACATGGCAGCCGGGGACCCGGCGTGGTGGCACGAGTACTGCGATCACCTGGAATCGGTTGCGCGCGGTTACGGGAAACAGACCCAACCGCGCGCAACCGACTCTCACCAGCCCCGATAGCGGCGTCGGCCAACCGCGTGAAACTCGGACACTGGAACAGTTTTCACACTCTGATGGCGGCTCGATCAGGATCTGTTCTTGTCCGATAGCGGGTGGCGTTAGAACCGACTGATCCGCTGCAGGATCCTCCAGCGAACCTGTGCCTGGACGCGCTGGGGCTTTGGCCTGCCCCGACGCTTTCCTAGCTGTTGGCCTTTTCCAGCGTTCGGCCGATGATGCGAGCTGCCTCGGGGTAGGCGCCCGGGTTGGGCCCGGAGTAGTTGAGGCGGACAAAGGGTCCTGTGGGTTCCGCGGGGAACCATTCGTTACCGGGTGCAACCAGGACGTTATTTGCCTCGCACTCTCGGGTGAAGGAGGGCAGGTCTGTGGTGTCGGGGAGCCGGACCCAGAGGTTCAATCCGCCGGGTGGGATCGCAGTGATGTGAGCGAGAGGCGCGTGTTGGGTGAGGCTGTCGACGAGCAGATCCCGTCGTGACCGGAGTTGCTGACGGAGACCGCGGAGGTGAGTCTGCCAACCGGGCTGAGTGACGATGTCCAGGGCAGCGGCCTGGAGGACTCCACTGACGTACATGGACGTGGCGGCCCCGTCCATGATGATCCGTTCTCGCGCCGGACCGCGGGCGATGATCGCGGCCACCCTGAGTGCGGGTGACACACTTTTGGTCAGTGAACGGATATAGACGACGTGCCCGCTATCGTCGTGGCCCGCTACCGGTGTTGGGCCGGTGGTGATACCGAAGTCGTGGGCCCAGTCGTCCTCGATAACGAACGCCCCATAGGTCCTGGCCACGTCGAGTATCTGACGTGCGGTCTCAGCCGACCACTGGGTTCCGGTGGGATTGGCGTAATTCGGTTGCACATAGAACGCACGGGCACCGGTTTCCTCGAACGCCTGCGCGACGTCCTCCGGGTCAGGGCCGGTGGGGCCGGAGGCGATTGGGACCAGGCGGACGCCTGCCTGTGCAGCGGCGAGGAGCGCACCCCAGTAAGAAGGGGACTCGATCAGCAGGGGACGGCCGTCAGTGACCAGGGCCCGGAAGATCGAGCTGAGCCCACTTTGACTGCCAGGAAGCACGATGACGTCACCGGCCAGGGGCGGAGTCACCCCGACAGAGGTAGCTGTTGCAAGTTCGGACGCAAACCACGACTGCAACTCGGGGAGACCGGCGACGGGAGAACGCGTGAGCGCGGCGTCACTGCGTCCCGCCCGGGCCAGGGCGGCACGTATGAGGCGTTCGGGCAGGAGCTCCCGGTCGGGGTATCCACCATGAAGAGCAATAGCGTCAGCTGGTGTGGGCCGCATCGTCGCCGGCGATGTGGAGAATCGGTTGCGTGGGGATCCGAGTGCGGCGGTCTGCCAGCCGAAATCCGAGGGCTTGGCGGTGCGGACGGCCCGAATGAAAGTGCCCACTCCGGGCCTGCTCTCAATCAGTCCCAGCCCGGTCAGGGTGCGCAGTGCTTTCTGCACGGTGACGGGACTGGCCTCGTACCGGGCCACCAACGAGCGGGTCGACGGCAGCTTCGCGCCAGCCGGAGCACCTGCGATCCACTCCCGCAAGGCCGTCACGATTCTCGTACTGCTATCGTTGTTCATGAACCCTAATAGTAGCGCTACTCTTCAAAAGCCCGCCGTGCTACCAGCCTCACGGGCTGGACTCGCCTGGGGATTGCTCGGTGTTCTCGCGTTCTCCTTCACCGTCCCCTTCACCCGTGCAGCAGTCGGCGGGCTCTCACCCCTGTTCATCGGGTCAGGGCGGGCGGTGATTGCCGCGGCCCTCGCTATCGCGGCACTGGCCCTTACCCGGCAACGGTTCCCCAACGGCGTCCAATGGATACGACTGGCCGTCGTCGCCGGCGGTATCGTCATCGGTTTCCCCTTACTCACCTCCTTCGCCCTCACCACAGCACCGGCCAGTCACGGAGCTGTCGTGATCGCACTCCTGCCCGCAGCGACTGCCGTCATGGCAGTCATCCGAGGCAAAGAACGACCACGAATCTCGTTCTGGGTTCTGGCAGCTGTGGGCACCGTAGTGGCGATCGGGTTCGCAGCGCTGCAAGGCGGTGGCCTCGCACACCTCACCTCATCAGACCTGCTGCTCTTCGCGGCCGTCCTGGCTGCTGCCATCGGATACGCGGAAGGCGGCCTACTCGCCCGCGAACTCGGGGCATGGCAAACGGTCTCATGGGCACTCGCGATCGCGTCCCCACTGATGCTCGGCCTGACCATCACAGCCGTAGCGCAGCAACCACCCAATGGGACGCCGATCGAGTGGGCCGCGTTTGCCTATCTGGCTGTCGTGAGCATGTTCTTTGGCTTTTTCGCCTGGTACCGCGGGCTCGCCATCGGTCCCATGGCACGGGTTAGCCAGGTACAACTCACCCAACCCGTCCTCAGCATCCTCTGGGCCGCCCTCCTGCTCCACGAACAACTCACCTGGGCCACAATCCTCGGAGGCATCGCCGTCATCCTCTGCGCCGGTGTCGCCGTTCGAGTTCGACTGACCCGCCGGACGCCGACGTCCCACTGAGGAACCAGGACCGTCGTTGTTTGGCCGTCTTCGTCGTGTCCGGTAAAGGACCGGCCACCGGGCACCGGGCCGTCCGTTGAGCCACCGGCTTTCGGGCAGCATGACAGCGCTGGAAAGGCCGAACGTTGGACTGCCAGTTGTATACAAGCGGGGCGGGTGCTCGGAGTCCATAAAGCCGGCACTCCGGCACCTCGCTGCAGGTGCAGACTGCGCTGTGACCTTGGGTGGGGAGGCCCGAACTAGTAAGCGGGGGGGCGCTTTCTCGTCAGCCGGAAACTCCTAGATGACTTAGCCGGAGACGCCGTCGATGATGGCCCCTGAGTTTGCGGGCCAGGTTAGGTCAACGATCTCCTTGCCATCTTCAGGATATAGCTCCCTGGGGGGCTTGCGGCAAGGCCCCTGCCCTCGACCAGAATGGTGGCCGCGCTTACTTCTGAGATTGGGGGTTCACATGTTCGACGTGATCATTAGCGGCGGCGGCCCGGCGGGAATGATGCTGGCCTGCGAGTTGCGCCTGCACGACGTGGACGTACTCGTACTGGAGAAAGACGTGGAACCGAGCCCGGCAGTCCGCTCGCTCGGCCTACACCCGCGAAGCATCGAGATCATGGATCAGCGCGGGCTGCTGGATCGGTTCCTCGCACACGGGCAGAAGTATCTGGGCGTCGGCCGGTTCGCCGGGATCGACAAAACCCTGCCCGCGAATCTGGACACCGCACACGCCTATATCCTCGGCATCCCGCAACCGACCACCGACGGCCTGCTGGCCGGGCGCGCCGTCGAACTCGGTGCGCAGGTCCGCCGCGGCTGTGAGGTGACGGGCATTGAGCAGGACGACGACGGGGTGGGCGTCGAACTCGCCGACGGCACCCGGCTTCGCTCAAGCTGGCTGGTCGGCTGTGACGGCGGACGCAGCTTGGTGCGCAGGCTGCTCGGTATCGGCTTTCCCGGAGATGCCGCGACGAGTGAATGGATCCACAGCGAGATGGAGGTGACAACGCCGCCGGACGAGTTGGCTGAAGTGGTGAACGAGGTTCGCAAGACGCACAGGGGGTTCGGCATCGGCCCCGCCGGCAATGGGCTATTCCGGGCCGTGGTGCCCGCGGCGGCCGTGGCCGAGGACCGCTCGGTCCCGCCGACGCTGGACGAGCTCCGAACGCAACTGCGGGTCTACGCTGGTACCGACTTCGGCGTCCACTCACCGCGATGGCTATCACGCTTCAGCGACGCCACCCGGCTGGCCGAACGGTACCGCGCGGGCCGGGTTTTCCTCGCCGGCGACGCCGCGCACATCCACCCGCCGCTGGGAGGGCAGGGATTGAACCTCGGCATCCAGGACTCGTTCAACCTCGGTTGGAAGCTCGCCGCCGAAATCAACGGTTGGGCGCCACAAGGGCTGCTGGACACCTATCACGCCGAGCGTCACCCGGTGGCCGCAGATGTTCTGAGTATCACTCGTGCCCAGAGCGAGCTGATCTCACCCGACCCCGGACCCCAGGCAGTGCGCCGCTTGCTGGCCGAGCTGATGGACTTCGACGACGTCGCCCGGTTCCTGGCCGAAAGGATCAGCTCGCTCGGGGTCCGCTACGATTTCGGCGAGGGGCCCGAGCTGCTCGGCAGACGACTCCGCGACATCACTCTGTCACGGGGCCGTCTCTACGAGCTCACCCGGGAAGGGCGCGGGCTGCTGCTGGACCAGACCGGCAGGGTCTCAATGACAGGATGGACAGATCGGGTCGACCACGTGGTCGACGTCAGCGGGGAACTGGAGGCGCCCGCGGTCCTGCTCCGACCGGACGGCCACGTCGTATGGATCGGCGATGACCAGGAGGACCTGCTCCGTCAGTTGCGGACGTGGTTCGGAACACCATCCGACGCCTAGCTTGCTAGGTATCTACTGCGTCTTGGCCATCTGGGAACTTAGTTCAGGCAGCGTTCCACTCATCCTAATGACCACGGAAGACCGCGCCTGCCCGGCAAAGGATCGGCTCGCAGGCAGATCCTGCTCACGCGATTCTGTACTAGGGCGCAGTGACATTCGTACTTTCTCTGTGATCCCAGAGTTCATGCAGCGGTTCCCGTTCGCTTCCCTGGGAAGTGGTGATCGCGTGCGCCCTCTTCACCCGTTCTGAACAGAGAGTCCTTGCGCCCTGATTGCTGCAACTGCTTCGGTGTCGCACCAGCCGACCAGTGCCTCAGCGGTGAATTCATATGCCGCCCGCAGGACGTCACATCGGACTGGGAGTCGAAGCTGACCACATGCATCGGGTACTCGGCCGTGAGCCGTTTCTGTTCCCCGGCGCCGGGCCCGGTACGGCGCTTCATCCGCGCCTTGGATTTGCAGACCAGTCCTTCGTCGCGCCAGAGCCGGCGCACCCGCTTCCTGTTCAGTGCCACGCCGTCCCAAGCCGGCTGTCCCAGCAGGTGCCAGCGGGCTTTGCGCCAGCCCCACGCGGGGTGTTTCACGGCGGCGGGGTCCGTTTGGACGCCTCGGCGTTCTTCTCGGACCCGTACTGGTTCATCCAGCGGAATCAGATCGCCTCGGTGACCTGAAGCTCCTTGATGAACTCGACCATCGGCGTCCGTCGTTGAGCATTTTCTGGCCCTGCCGGACTTTGGCGATGATCTGCTCCGGGGTGTGTCTGCGTGCCATGATTCGTGAATTTCCGCCTGTGTCCATTCTCGGACACGAAACTCACACAGACACCGGACTTCTATCCGGGGACCCAACCAATTCGACGTCCACTGAGGATTCCCCTCGGCACCATTCCGGCTACCGGAATGTTTGTTTCTTTCTGATGGATCCGTCCGGGTTGTAAGATACCCAGTCGCCGCTGCGCTTGCCAGAGCGCCAAATGCCCTCATCCATAAGAGCACCATTGTCATGCCAGCGTTGCCATGTTCCATTCTGCTTGCCGTCCAAGAAATTACCCTTTTGGAGCAACTCCCCGTTTTCTCGCCACCACGTCCAGCTCCCGTCAAACTCGCCCTGAACGAAGTTGCCTTCGGCTTTGAGCTGGCCGTTGCGGTACCAATTGCGCCACCTGCCGTGCTTCTTCCCGTCAAGGATCGGGCCTTGGCCCATCAGCGTTCCGTCTTTGTACGTGTCCCGCTGAAACTCTGCCATGACCCCTCCGTTGCCGTGCTCGTTCGCAATAGTTGCACATTTGGCGAACCAGAACTACGTGTTGTTTTCCTCTGAAACGATGATGTACGTCCGCAACAGGTTCGGCCTACGCGCAGAGCTGCCTGCTGGTACTAGAGCGTGGCGCCACGCCATTGACAGGGATCATTTGGTGGTGCTGCTCGCTGAGGCGGAGCTAGTGTGCGGATAGGCCGGTTGATGCTTGCGATCAACGACCCCTCGGTAATACGGTCTCGACAAGGAGTTGCAAACCTCAAGCGGAAGGCGTTTCATGCTGAAGCAAATCGCTGAGGGCGTTCTCGTTCACGAAAGTGAGTTCATCCAGAGCAACTCCGTGGCCGTGCAGGGCCGGGCCGGTGTGTTGCTCATCGACGCCGGCATAACGAGCAACGAGCTGGAAGCACTCGCGAACGACCTTCACGAGTTAGGACAGCCTGTCGTTGCAGGCTTTTCGACGCATCCGCATTGGGACCACGTGCTCTGGCACGGGATGTTCGGCGACGTGCCCCGTTACGGTACCGGCCGCTGCGCGGCGTCCATCCAAGACCTGCTGTCGCACAGGGACTGGAAAACCCGCGTAGCCAGGGTGCTACCGCCGGAGCTCGCCGAGGAGATCCCGATGGATCTGCTCGGCCTCATGACCGGTCTGCCCACCGGAGCAGCGCAGATTCCCTGGGAGGGCCCAAAAGTCCGGATCATCGAGCACCAGGCCCATGCCCCAGGCCATGCGGCGCTGCTGATCGAGGAGCGCGGCGTCCTCGTCGCCGGCGACATGCTTTCCGACATCCTGATGCCGTTCCTGGATCTGGCGGCCGCGAGTCCGATCGAGGACTACCTCGCCGCGCTCCTGCTGTTCGAGAGTGTGGCCGACGACGTTGTTGCCGTCATCCCCGGTCACGGCTCAGTCGGCGGAGCTGAGCAGCTACGAGCACGAATCACACAGGATCGCGCCTACGTGGAGGCCCTCCGAGAGGGCGGTGCTCCCGATGACCCACGGGTCGGTCCGTCGGCCCCGCTGGACTGGTTGCCCGACGTGCATAGATGGCAATTACAGCGGCTCGCGCAGAGGGAGCAGACCGAGACACTCGAAAGGCATTCCCCAGAGGACACCTGAACAGCCTCATTCTGTTACCCCCATCACTTCCGCAAAGCGATTCATCCGCGCTGGTAAGGAAGGCGACGACGCCGTCACCAACCGCCGCGCGTCGGCGTATGTCCCGTTCGGGCGTCGTCGGGCATTGCCATTTCGGCCCGCAGGCCCAGGAGCCGGATCGGACGGCCCTTTTCGATTCCGGCTGCGAGGTCCACGGCCCGCGCCAGGATTTCGGTCCGGTCGAATGTCCCGGGAATCTTCCTGGCGTGGGTCGTGGTGAAGAAGGGTGCGTACCGAACCTTCAGGGTCAGCCCAACCACAGGCCGTCCTTCGGCCGCCACATCCTCAAGGACACGCGCTGTCAGTTCCCTCACGGCGAGGTCCACCTGGGCAGGCTCAGTCAGGTCCTGCTGGAAGGTGGTTTCCCGGCTATGCCCGCGGGCAACCCACGGGGTGTCGTCCACAACGCTGGCGCCGTGCCCGCGTCCGAGCTCCGCATACCAAGGACCCATCCTGGGGCCGAACTCCGGGACCAGGTCCTGGGGGTCGGACGCTGCGAGCTCGGCGACTGTGTTGATGCCGAGTTTGGCCAGCCGGCCCGACACTTTGGTTCCGACGCCCCACAGGTCCCTGGTGGGCCGACTGCCCATGACGTCGAGCCAGTTCCCGGAGGTGAGACGGAAGACGCCGGCCGGCTTGCCGAAACCGGTGGCGACCTTGGCACGGACCAGGGTGTCGCCGATGCCCACGCTGCAATGCAGCTGCGTTCGCGCCAGAACAGCGGCCTGCACCTGCCGGGCGTAGGCTTCCGGATTCTCTGTCTCAACACCTAAAAAGGCTTCATCCCAACCCAGCACCTGCACGGTGGCGCCGGGCTGCGCGCGCAGGGCAGCCATCACCGTTTCAGACGCCGCGAGGTAAGCCTCCTGATCGACGGGCAGGATCACTGCGTCGGGCACTTTCCGGGCCGCAATGCGTAAGGGCATTCCGGAACCCACACCGAACGCCCTGGCTTCGTAGGATGCGGTCGACACCACAGCCCGTTCCGTGGGGTCGCCCCGACCGCCGACAATGATCGGCTTCCCCGCAAGCTCCGGCCGCCGGAGAACCTCGACCGCCGCGATGAACTGGTCCAGATCCACGTGCAGCACCCACCGGATTCCGCTCACGCCACCAGTCTGCCCTAAACATCCCCGGCAAGCATCGGCTCTCCACAGAACTTGGCCGCTGATCCTGCGGGCTCCTGACCCGGGATCCGCGGGCACGGCTGGACCTCAGCTCCCAAAAATGACAGGCCCCTCGGGGGCGGGCAGTGAGCTGCCACACTCGTGGGCCGGTTGCGGAATAGCGTCCTGGAAGCATCTGTTGACGCCTGCATGAAGGCAATAACTTACAGCGAATACGGAAGTCCGGACGTCCTCGAGGTATCGGAGCAGCCCATGCCGAAGGTCGGGCCCGGGATGGTCCTGGTCAAAGTCAAGGCGGCGTCGGTGAATCCGGTCGACTGGAAGATCATGGCCGGCTATCTGGATGCAGCCATGGACCTGCAGTTCCCGGCGATTCCCGGGTGGGATGTGGCGGGCGTGGTCGAGTCGGTCGGTATCGACGCGCCGCAATTCCGGCCAGGCGACGAGGTCATCGCCTATGGCCGCAAAGACTACGTCCACGGCGGTAGTTTCGCTGAATATATGGCCCTGCCTGAAAGGCTCCTTGCCCGCCGGCCCGCATCCCTGGGGTGGGACGAGTCCGCCGGTCTTCCCCTGGCAGGCCTGACGGCCTATCAAGTCCTTACCCGTCTGGGCCTGAAGGCGGGCGAGAACTTGCTGATACATGGCGGCGCCGGCGGCGTCGGGTCCCTGGGAATCCAGATCGCTGCGGCGCTCGGTGCCAGGGTGATCGCGACTGCGTCAGAGAAGAACCACGACTTCCTGCGTTCCCTCGGGGCCGAGCCCGTCAGCTACGGCGAAGGCCTTGCGGACCGGGTTCGCGCCCTCCGCCCCGAGGGCGTCGACGTTGTCGCGGACTTCGTAGGGGGAAATCTCGAATCCACCCTGGCTGTCCTGGCCGACGGGGGCCGGCATGCCTCCATCGCTGACAGCGAGGTCGAGCAGCATGGCGGCACCTGGATGTGGGTCAACCCCGTAGGCGCCGAGCTGCAGATGCTCGCCGATCTGGTCGACGAGCACGCAATTCGTGTCGAGGTTGCCCGGACTTTCCCGCTGCCGCAGGCGGCGGAGGCCTTCCGGCTCAACATGGAAGGGCACACGCGCGGCAAGATCGTCATCGCAGTCGACGACGTCGCATGACGCGGAGCGGCGGCCGGATTCCGGCCGCCGCTTCTCTGGCGGCCTGCCGTGTGCTGGAAGCAGAGGGGTGAGCGCGGTATCTCTGTCTCGGATCATTGGTCCGACTTGCGGTGAGGAGGGGCAGCGCGGCGACTTTCTGCCGACTTGAGCGGCCCCCGCCATTGGGCGGCGCGTTGGTCCACGGCGGCCAGACGTGCCGTCTCCTCGATCCGGTTGGCGCGGGTGGCAGGCCGTTTGGCCTGGACGATCCATTCGAGGATGCCGCGGCGTGCCGAAGAAGGGAATCGGTCCCAGTTGGCGCGGGCAGCTGGGTGCCGATCGAACGCCCGCTGGAGGTCATCGGGGACGACGAGATCCTCGACGTCGTCCAGCACGGTCCATGTTCCGTTCTGGACCGCCTGCGCCACGGCGTGCTCACCGGCTGTGGTCATCAGTCCCTGCTGCCTCAGGGCTTCGATGCGAAGTTTATTCGGGCGCGACCACGCGCTGGTGGGCTTGCGGGGTGTGAAGTAGAGCATCGTGCGCTCGTCGTCGAGACGCCGGGGTTTACTGTCGACCCATCCCACCGCGAGGGCCTCGGACACGGCGTCCTCGTAGGCGAGTGCAGGCTTGCCGGTGTGCTTCTTCCACGAGACCAGCCATACCGCCTGAGTGCTGCCGTGGTTCTCCTGCAGCCACTGGCGCCACTGCGCCCTCGTCACCACATGGACCTGCGGGGCGGCTGAGGGATCGGCCATG
The DNA here is from genome assembly GCF_020532805.1 of Arthrobacter sp. SO5. Taxonomy (GTDB): domain Bacteria; phylum Actinomycetota; class Actinomycetes; order Actinomycetales; family Micrococcaceae; genus Arthrobacter. The sequence goes on from NZ_MQTQ01000044.1 coordinate 15,142, forward strand.
TTTCCATCAGCCTTCGTCGAGTTGGTGTGCGATCAATGCCGAGGTGGTTTGTGCTGCAGCAGGTTTGCCTGGCGCAACGACGAAGGTGATGATCGAGGCGAGAGCGAGGATGACGGCGCCTACGAACATTGCTGCGCTCAGCCCGGCCCCGAACGCTTCCCGTGCGGCATCTGCGAGCGCCAGACCTTGGGGGCCGAATGAGTCGGCGATCCCGATCGCTGCCCCCGCCCCCGCGTCGACGACCTCACGGACGGGCTCCGGCAAACCCGCCAAAGCCGGTGTGATGTCTGCCCGGTAGACGCTGATCAGAATGCTCGACAGGACCGCGATCCCGAGGACGCCGCCGACCTCTCGGGTGATGTCGTTGACGGCGCTCGCGATCGACCGCCTCTCCGCGGGGAGGCCCTCAATGATCAACTGGGTACCGGGGGTGATGCCCATGCCGAAGCCCAGACCGAACACGAGGACCCCGCCACCGAGCACCCACAGGGACGCTTCGAGTCCGCCGGTGAGTCCGGCCGCGAAGATCGCGAATCCTGATCCCATGAGCAGAAGGCCGAGCGATCCGGGTATCCGGGCCCCGAACCTCGCGCTCAGTCCGACGGCAGCACCGATTCCGATGCCCACCCCGATCGGCACCACCAGAAGTGCAAGCGCGGAACCCAGTGGGGTGAAGCCGAGCACGATCTGCAAGTACTGCGGGGAGAGGACGAAGAATCCGAGCGAGGCGAAGAACTGGACCGTGACGATCACCGAGCCCGCCGCCAACCCCCGATTCGCGAACAGCCGAACGTCAAGCGAGGGGGTCCTGGCGCGGAGCTGATGGATCACAAACGCGACGAAGCCGGCCGCCCCGACAGCCAGCGAGAGGAGCGTCAGCGGGTCCAGCCAACCGCGTTGCGGACCTTCGACGACTCCGAAGACTAAGCCGGCCAAAGCAACGATCGACCAGATCGCGGCCCCCGGATCCAGCGAAAGCGAGGGATTGCGGTTCTGGGCCACGAGCGCCAGGACCGGGATGATGAGGGCCAACGCCACCCCGCCGAAGAGCAGTTGCACGCTGCCCCACCACCACGCCTCAAGAAGTGCGCCCGCGACGATCGTCCCGGCGACAGCACCGGCGGAGCTGACACCCGACCACACTCCGATCGCGAAGGTCCGGCGCTCCTCCGGGTACGCGTCGACCAGGGCGGAAAGGGTCACCGGGAACACCGCTGCCGCGCCCACACCCGCTAGCGCTCGGAGGCCGATGATCCAACTCGCGTCGGGCGAGAATGCCGACGCGATACATGCGAGGCCGAAGATCGCCAGGCCGGCCCCGAGGATGGTGCGGCGCCCGACTCGGTCGGCGGCGATCCCGGCCGTGAGGAGGAGTGCCGCGAAGGTCAGCGCGTAGGCGTCGATGATCCACGTCAACTCAGACTGGTCAGCACCCAAGTCCGCGGCAATGTTGGGCAACGCGATCGCGAGCGCGGAGTTGCCGGCCACAACCAGGGCGAGGCCTGCGCACAGCACAATGAGCAATGCTCGAAGCTGGGCTGTGGACGGCTCCGCGTGCTTCGGGAGTGGGGAAGGATCCATGGTCACGAGCAACTCCTGCTTCTCTCTACACTGGAGTCTCTCCGTTACCGAGGTATATGTCAAGTAGGATTGCACTATGTCTAATAATGCTGAGGACGGCTGGGCGGAACAGGTTGAGCGCGGGCGGATGTCCGCCGACGAGCTCTCCTGGTCCCTTCGATCCGTCAATCGCGCTGCCACCCAACTCGACCACGCGCTAGCGGCAAAGCTCGGCCTGCGGCAGCTCGACTATGAGGCCATGGGCCACATCATGGACCAGGAAGGCACTCAACTCGGCCCCGCCGAACTGGGACAGCGGCTTCGCATCAGCACCGGATCCGCAACCGAATTGGCAGACCGCCTGGAACGGGCGGGGCACATCGCCCGCACGCGCGAGGGTTCCGACCGGCGTCGGGTTCAACTTGTTGCTCGCCAAGAAGCCGTTGGACTCATCCTTGGGGAACTCGGACCGCTCTTCGCCGACCTCGACGCGCTGTCGAATGAGTTCACGGACGGCGAGCAGGCAGTCATCAACCGCTACCTCCGGGCAGCGGGCGACCGTCTCCGCGACCACACACGGGCCCTCGGCGCTCCGGTGGAACCTGCTGCGCCCAGCTGACAGCCTGTAGCCATGCAGGCTCGCCTGTGCCGGATGACACCGGGTTGGTGCGGTGGCATGCTGGTGCCATGTGTGGACGTTACGTGATGGCCCGGGCCGTCGGAGACCTGCTGGCCGAGTTCGACGCCGGACTTGAGGAAGAGGTGGCGATTCCGCCGTCGTGGAATGTTGCCCCGACCGCGGAGGTGCCGATCCTGCTCGAACGGCTGGTGGACGGTGAACCGGTCCGGCAGCTGCATGTTGCGCGCTGGGGACTGGTGCCGTCCTGGGCCAAGGACCCGAGGATCGGCTCGAAGATGATCAACGCCCGCAGCGAGAGTGTGCTGGAGAAGCCGGCATTCCGGAAAGCCACCCGGGCCCGGCGCTGTGCCGTCCCCGCCGACGGCTACTACGAATGGAAGGGCGAGGGCCGCAGCAAGCAGCCCTACTATGTGCACCCGAAGGATGTGCACCCGATAGTCTTCGCCGGACTCTACGAATGGTGGAAGGACGCGTCCAAGGCCGAGGATGACCCGGAGCGCTGGCTGCTCTCGACGTCGATCTTGACCACCGATTCACCGCCGGAAGGCTACGCCGGGGGGATGCTGGCCGAACTCACCGCCCTGCACGACAGGGTGCCGCTGCCGATGGACCGGGGGACAATGCAGGCGTGGCTGGACCCGCAGGCCAACGACGCCGCCGGACTGGTGGACCTGGTCCGGGCCGGCGCGCATGACGTCGCGGAGGGCTGGAGGATCGACGCCGTCGGCACCGCCGTCGGGAACGTCAAAAATGACTCCCCGGACCTCATCCAGCCGGCAGGGAGCCTGTTCTAGCTCGGGGCCACAGCCGGATAGGGTGCCCGCGACGGGCCCGGCTTCGCGGCAACCTTCGCTCGTTGTCCGGATCCTAGTGGTGCCGCCGACAGACGCCGGGAGCCGTAGGGGCCGAAAAGGCCCGGCGGAACCAGATCGACTCCCGGCGGCATCTTTCGCTATTGTCATGGTCATGTCCACACATCACGAAGACGATAAAGCTGCCCAGGCCGACCGGGAGCAGCTCGCCGCTGTGCGTGTTGCCGTTGATGAGGTGGACGAGCAAATTGTCGCGCTGATCGGGCGGCGCGAGCGGCTGATCAGGATCGCCGGCACCCTCAAGGCGGACAGTGCAGAGGTGCGGGCACCGGGCCGGGTGGAACGGGTAATCGAACACGTCCGCGCGACCGCCGGGCAGAAGGACATCGACGCCGACATCGTCGAGCAGACGTACAAGGCCATGATTGAGGCCTTCATCAGGCTCGAGCTGGAAATCTATAAAGCCGGCTCCTAGGGCCGGCCTTGATTCCTCGGCGCTAAAGGGCTTCGTCCACCGGCACGTTCGCCTGGTAGTCCCGGCCGTCGCAGTCGCTGAAGGCCGTCATCAGGTGTCCCTTGGGGAGGCCAAGCACTGTGGCAAGGGGAAAGTTTCCGGTGATGGTGTTTCCGGAGTGGTCCACGCCCTTGAGGTCGAAGTTCTCCTCAGTGCCGTCGTGGCTGAAGCAGAAGAAGGAGACGGCTTCTCCGTTCATGAACTCGATCCCCATCCTGCGCTGGTGGGAATGGTCCGGGGTAGCCGCCAAGAGCCCCACCACATAGGCCCCCTGGCCGGGGATATTTCCGTCTATATCGAACTTCGCCACCAGGGACGTGTCCTTGGCGGCGATGCTGACGTGCTTGAGGAGTGCGTTATGGGAACTCATGGCTCAATCCTGCCCCGCACACCTCCGTCCGTCCACCCCTGATCTAGGTTTTGGCCGGGCATCGTCGTAGACTGGAATCGTTCGAAGATATATTCGAATAAGCATTTTTGGCCGGTTCAACAGCCGGCCGGTTCCGGGAGGCACAATGGGCATGTTCAGCGAGTCGGTCGAGGTCGTCTGCACCCCCGCCGGCATGCCCCTGAAGCTGGCCTGGGCGGGCCGGCACTACACCGTGTGCGCGGAACCGGTCCGCTGGTATGAGCGCCGCCAGTGGTGGGTGGAGGAAGCCCGCGCCCCGCTGGGCAGCGGCTCGGGACTGGTGGACCATGAGATCTGGCGGGTCCAGGTACGCCCGGCAGATTCCCCCGACGCCGAAAGCCTCACCCTTGACCTGACCCGGCACGTCCGCAGCGGGCGCTGGCGCCTGCTGCGGATCCACGATGCCCTGCTTCCCCTCCGGATGCCAGAATAAGCATGAGCTTCACCCACCTCCACGTCTCCACAGCCTTCAGCGCCCACTACGGGGTCTCCTGGCCGGATGAGCTGGCGGCCGCGGCGGCCGCCGACGGTGCAACCGCGCTCGCCTGCACGGACCGCGACGGCCTCTACGGAACCGTCAAGCACATGTTGGCCTGCATAGCCGCGGGACTGGACCCGATCGTCGGGGTTGACCTTGCGGTCTTCGATGACGACGGCGACCTCCGCACCCAGGTGGGCGGGCGCGTCGTCGTCCTGGCCCACGGCCACAACAACGGCGCCGGTTACCGCGCCCTGTGCCGGCTGATCTCCGATGCCCATGCCCGCACCACCGGCAAGGCCGGGGGAGCGGTGCCCGTGGCCGTCACCCGGGCGGAGCTGGCCTCCCGCACCCTGGATCCGGAGACCCTGCAGCCGGTACTGACCGTGCTGATCGGCCCGGACTCCGACGTCGGACGTGCCATGGGCGGGCGACGCTACCTGCGCCCCAGGACCCTGTTCAAACGCTGGCTGGACGCCATGCCGCCGGGGACCCTCGCCGCCGAGGTGGTCTCCCAGCTCAGTCCGCCCGGGGAACCACTCAGTACTGCCCACGCCGTGCGCATGCTCAAGCTCGCCGCGGAACACGTTGTGCCCGCCGTGCTGAGCAATGCCGTGCGCTACGTCGCGGAGGACGGTGCTGCCACTGCCGACGTGCTCGACTCCGCCCGCACCCTGAAGTCACTCCCGGAGCTCTCCGCCGCCCCGATGCTTCAGCCCAACGGTCAGGGCTGGCTCAAATCCTCGGCCCACATGCTCCAGCTGGGTAAGGAGATCATGCACGCCGCCGGCTACGGCACTGCCGACCTGAAAAGCCTGATGGCCCAGACCGAGGCGCTCGCGGACCGCTGCCGGACTGACCCTGTCACGGACATGGGCTGGAAACAGCCGGTGGTTCCGGAAGCCTCGGTGATCGGGATCGCAGGGGACGCCCTCGTGGAACTCACCCAGCGCTGCGAGGCAGGCATCAGCCGACGGTTCCCCGGCATCGCCGGGAAAGAGGCCGAGGAGCTGCGCGCCCGGCTGGGGCACGAGCTGCGGATCATCGACAGCCTGGGCTTCGCCGCCTACTTCCTGACCGTCGCCGAGGTCTCCAGGATGATCCTGGACATGGGCGTCCGTGCTGCGGCACGCGGCTCAGGCGCGTCCAGCCTGGTCAACTACCTGATCGACATCAGCGCGGTGAACCCGCTCCAGCACGACCTCATCTTCGAACGCTTCCTCTCCCGGGACCGCGCCACCTTGCCGGATATCGACATCGACGTCGAAAGCGCGGAACGGCACAACGTCTACCGGAAAATCTTTGAACGCTTCGGCTCGGAACGGGTCACGCTGATGAGCATGCAGAACGGCTACCGCGCTCGCGGTGCAGTGCGCGACGCGGGGCTGGCCCTGGGCATGGAGGAAGGCGAAATCGGGGACATCGCCAAGCAGCTCTGGCGGTTCTCGGCACGGAACTTCCGTGAGGCCCTTGTGGAGAAACCCGAGCTGAAGGAATTCGCCGGCCGCGTGGAACAGCGCGGCTTCTCCGAAAACCAGCAGCTGGACCTGCTGGTGGACCTCACCGAACGGCTGGACCGGCTGCCCCGCCACATCTCCATGCACCCGTGCGGGGTCATCCTGGGCGACGCCACGCTGCTGGACCGCACCCCCGTGCAGCCCAGCGGCCTGGGACTGCCGATGAGCCAGTTCGACAAGCACGACATGGACCCCATGGGCATGCTGAAACTCGATGTCCTGGGGGTGCGGATGCAGAGCGCCATGGCCTTCGCCGTCCGCGAGGTCATCCGGCTCCACCCTTCCAAGGCCGAGGTGGTCGCGGCAGGGGCGCATCCCGCCGGCCCGGACGGAACCGGACCGGACTATATCTCCGCGGACGGGCACATCGACCTCAATGCCGTCCCGCTCGACGACGAAGCCACCTATGAGCTGATCAGGAGCACCCACACCCTGGGCTGTTTCCAGATCGAATCCCCGGGCCAGCGCGAACTGATCGGCAAGCTCGCCCCCCGGGAGTTCAACGACCTCATCATCGACATCTCGCTGTTCCGCCCGGGACCGATGAAATCGGACATGGTCCGGCCTTTCCTGGAGTACCGGCACGGGTTCGCCCCCGAGGTGTACCCGCATCCGGACCTCAAGCCGGTCCTGAAGGAGACGCACGGGGTCACCGTCTTCCACGAGCAGATCCTGAAGACCTTTGACGTCATGACCGGCTGCGGCCTGGCCCGCGCCGACGAATTCCGGCGCGCCCTCGGCAACGAGGTGCTGGAGGGCCGGGTGGAGGATTTCTTCCGGAAGGAAGCCCGGACCAGGAAGTACAGTCCCGAGGTGGTGGACAAGGTCTGGGGCACGCTCAAGGCCTTCGGCAGCTTCGGCTTCTGCAAAGCGCACGGGGCGGCCTTCGCCGTGCCCACCTACCAGTCCGCCTGGCTGAAGACCCACCACCCGGAGGCGTTCCTGGCCGGGCTGTGGGAACACGACCCCGGGATGTACCCTAAACGCCTGCTGGTGGCCGAGGCCCGGCGGCTGGGAATCCCCATCCTGCCCCTGGACATCAACCGGAGCCACGCGGAGTACCGGGTGGAACGGGTGGAAACCGGCACGGACCGCGGGAAGCTGGGCATCCGGCTGAGCCTGAACGGCATCTTTGGCCTTTCCGGGTCCGAACTGAAACGGGTCGTGGCAGGCCAGCCTTATGACTCCCTGGCGGACCTGCGAGCCCGCTCGCGGCTGAGCAAGCCGAGCATTCAGCGGCTGGCCCAACTGGGTGCCTTCGACTCCCTGCACCGGGCCTCCGGCGGAACCGCCAACCGGGCGGACCTGGTCCAGCACCTGCAGACGCTGCGAAGCCGGCCCCAGCGGAAGGGCATGGAAGTCATCGAGGGGCAGCTGTCACTGCCGCTGGGGGACATGGAGCTGAAGAACCTGAAGGCCGTGCTGCCGGCGCCCACCCTGGTGGAGACCGTCCGGGCGGAACTTGACCTGATGGCCGTGGACGTCAGCGAGCACCTGATGGCCAGCCACCGGCCCCTCCTGGACCGGCTGGGCGTCACCACCGCCGACCAGCTTCTGGGCCTGCGCAACGGCACGGAGGTGCTGGTGGCCGGTGTCCGGGTCGCCACCCAGACCCCGCCCATGCGCGGGGGCCGCAGGGTGGTGTTCATCAGCCTCGACGACGGCACGGGCTGCGTGGACTCGGTTTTCTTCCACGAGGCCCAGGAGCTGGCGGGACCGCTGCTGTTCGGCACCAGGCTGCTGCTGATCCGGGGGACCACCCGCCGCACAGGACCCCGCGGAATCAGCATCAGCGCCAGCATGGCCTGGGACCTCAGCCGCACCGAGAGTCTGCCCTTCCCGGAACCGGCCTCCGGAGCGGCCGCCCGGCGGGAACCGGAGCAACCGGGCCCGCTGGACGGCATCAGCCGCAACCTCGCCATTACCGGGCTGGGAGGCTGAGCGGCGCGTTGGTTGGCCTCTCCAGAAACCGATAGCATGGACGAGGCTGGCTGTGGTCCCCGTACGCCACAAGCTACGAAGCCTTAACTTTTTAGAGGAGACACCCGTGTCAGATGCCCTGCAGATCACCCTTCTCGTCGATGGCGAAGAGACCAAGGTGGCTACCGGGACCACCGGCGCGGAACTCTTTTTTGAGCGCCGGGACGTCGTGGTGGCCCGCGTCAACGGCGAACTCACGGACCTCGACCAGCCGCTTCCCGAGGGCGCCGCGATCGAGGGCGTCACCATCGATTCCCCGGACGGCCTCAACGTCCTGCGCCACTCCACCGCCCACGTCATGGCCCAGGCCGTGCAGCAGCTGCGCCCGGACGCCAAGCTCGGAATCGGCCCGTACATCACCGACGGCTTCTACTTCGACTTCGACGTCGAGGAGCCGTTCACGCCGGAGGACCTGAAGACCCTGGAAAAGATGATGCAGAAGATCATCAACCAGAACCAGAAGTTCGTCCGCCGGGTGGTCACCGAGGACGCGGCGCGCGAGGCGATGAAGGATGAGCCCTACAAGCTCGAACTGATCGGACTTAAAGGCGCCGGCTCCGACGCCGACGGCTCCTCCGTTGAGGTGGGCGCCGGGGAGCTGAGCATCTATGACAACGTTGAGCGCAAGGACGGCACCGCCGTCTGGTGCGACCTCTGCCGCGGCCCGCACCTGCCCAACACCAAGCTGATCTCCAACGCCTTCGCCCTGACCCGTTCCTCCGCGGCATACTGGCGCGGCAGCGAAAAGAACAAGCAGCTGCAGCGCATCTACGGCACCGCCTGGCCCACGAAAGAAGCCCTCAAGGCCTACCAGGAGCGGGTCGCCGAGGCAGAGCGCAGGGACCACCGCAAGCTCGGCGTGGAACTGGACCTGTTTTCCTTCCCTGACGAGCTCGGTTCCGGCCTGCCGGTCTTCCACCCCAAGGGCGGCATCATCCGCAAGGCCATGGAGGACTACTCCCGCCAGCGCCACGTCGAGGCCGGCTACGACTTCGTGTACACCCCGCACATCACCAAGGGCCACCTGTACGAGGTCTCCGGCCACCTGGACTGGTACCGCGACGGCATGTTCCCCCCGATGCATATCGATGCGGAACTCAACGAGGACGGCTCCGTGCGCAAGCCCGGCCAGGACTACTACCTGAAGCCGATGAACTGCCCGATGCACAACCTGATCTTCCGTTCCCGCGGCCGGTCCTACCGCGAACTGCCGCTGCGGCTGTTCGAGTTCGGATCCGTCTACCGCTACGAGAAGTCCGGCGTCGTGCACGGGCTCACCCGGGTCCGGGGCATGACCCAGGACGATGCCCACATCTACTGCACCCGCGAGCAGATGAAGGATGAGCTCACCAAGACGCTGAACTTCGTCCTCGCACTGCTCAAGGATTACGGGCTGAACGACTTCTACCTGGAACTTTCCACCAAGGACCCGGAAAAGTCCGTGGGCACCGACGAGATCTGGGCGGAGGCCACCCAGACCCTCGCCGAGGTCGCCGAGGAATCCGGCCTCGACCTGGTCCCGGATCCGGGCGGAGCCGCTTTCTACGGCCCGAAGATCTCCGTGCAGGCCCGCGACGCGATCGGCCGGACCTGGCAGATGTCCACCATCCAGCTGGACTTCAACCTCCCCGAGCGCTTCGAACTCGAATACCAGGCCGCCGACGGCACCCGCCAGCGCCCCGTCATGATCCACCGCGCCCTGTTCGGTTCGATCGAACGCTTCATGGGTGTCCTGACCGAGCACTACGCGGGGGCGTTCCCGGCCTGGCTGGCACCCGTCCAGGTGGTCGGAATCCCGGTGGCCGAGGCGTTCAACGACTACATGTTCGACGTCGTCGACCAGCTTAAGGCCGCGGGCATCCGGGCTGAAGTGGACATTTCCTCGGACCGCTTCCCGAAGAAAATCCGCACGGCCAGCAAGGACAAGATCCCGTTCGTGCTGATCGCGGGCGGGGACGACGCCGAGGCCGGCGCCGTGTCCTTCCGCTTCCGCGACGGCAGCCAGGAAAACGGCGTGCCGGTTTCCGAAGCCGTCCAGCGGATCGTCGACGCCGTCCGCAACCGGACCAGCTAGGGGCGGGCGTGCAGGAAACCACGGGGGCCGGGCCGGAGTATCCGGGCGACGACGGCGTGACGGACGGCTTTGGCCTGGCCGGGGTTCCGGACGCGTTCCAGCGATTGTGGACGCCCCACCGCATGGCGTACATCAAAGGCGGGCAGCACCAGTTCAAGAACCCGGACGACTGCCCGTTCTGCGCCGCGCCCGAACGCGAGGACGAGGAATCGCTCATCGTGCACCGGGGGCGGACCTGCTACGTCGTGCTGAACCTGTTCCCGTATAACCCCGGGCACCTGCTGGTGTGCCCCTACCGCCACATCCCGGACTACACGGACCTGACGGTGGAGGAGACGGCCGAGTTCGCCGGACTGACCCAGACGGCCATGCGCGTGCTGCGCAAGGTGGCCAATCCCGGCGGCTTCAACCTGGGCATGAACCAGGGCGTCACGGGCGGCGCCGGGATCGCGGGCCACCTGCACCAGCATGTGGTGCCGCGCTGGGGCGGGGACGGCAACTTCTTCCCGATCATTGCCCAGACCAAGGCCATCACACAGACACTTGGCGAGGTCCGGCAGCAGGTCTCCGAGGCCTGGGCCGGGGAAATGGTGTCCCGGGACGAGACGGCGGGGACAACGGATGCTGAATAGGCACGCGCGCGGCTTCTTCACCGCACTATTTTCCCCGCTGGCCCGGTGGCTGCTGCGGATCGGTGTCTCCCCGGACGCGGTGACCATCGTGGGCACGCTCGGCGTCGTGGTGGGGGCACTGGTGTTCTACCCGCTGGGCCAGCTCCTGTGGGGCACGCTGTTCATTACCGCCTTCATCTTCTCCGATGTCATTGACGGCATCATGGCCCGGATGCAGGAAAGCGGGGGCCGGTGGGGGAACTTCCTGGACTCCACCCTGGACCGGGTTGCCGACGGCGCCCTGTTCGCCGGCGTCGCCGTCTGGTTCTTCACCGGGGGCGCGAACAGTAGCGTGGCTATCGCCGCCGTCGTCTGCCTGGTCCTGGGCATGGTGGTGTCCTATTCACGGGCCAAGGCCGAGGCGCTGGGCTTCCAGGCCAACGTCGGCATAGCCGAGCGCGCCGAACGGCTGGTGTCCGTGCTGGTGGTCACCGGGCTCACCGGCCTGGGCCTGCCCACCGTGGTCCTCTTGGTCACCCTCTGCCTCCTGGCCGCGGCAAGCCTTGTGACGCTCATCCAGCGGATCCTCGTGGTGCGCCGCCAGTCGCTCGAAGAGCCCACAGGCAGCGCAGCCGGACCGGCCTCCTGAGCGCGCAGGATCGGCAGGACGCACGGGTGTCACCGGAATTCTGCCGGGTCGCGGCTGGGGACTAGTATTAGCTCTACCGGCCAATGGATCCGGTAATCCGGGGTGTGAAAGGTCAGCATTTGTGTGCCGGCCGCGCCTCCGGCGAGGTCATCTATCTACCCATAGGGGTTTTTGTGTCTACACCTGATGTAAGCAGCGAAGCCGGCGCGTCCGCCCGGAGCATCACGGGCAGCAACCGCGTCAAGCGCGGCATGGCGGAGATGCTCAAGGGCGGCGTCATCATGGACGTGGTCAACGTCGAGCAGGCCCGCATCGCCGAGGATGCCGGTGCCGTGGCAGTCATGGCGCTGGAACGCGTTCCCGCCGACATCCGCGCCCAGGGCGGCGTGTCCCGCATGTCCGATCCGGACATGATCGAGGCGATCATCGCAGCCGTGTCCATCCCGGTCATGGCCAAGGTCCGGATCGGCCACTTCGTCGAGGCCCAGGTCATCCAGACCCTCGGCGTTGATTACATTGACGAGTCCGAGGTCCTGACCCCGGCCGATTACGCCAACCACATCGACAAGTGGAACTTCACGATCCCCTTCGTCTGCGGTGCCACCAACCTCGGTGAGGCCCTGCGCCGCATCAACGAGGGCGCGGCCATGATCCGTTCCAAGGGCGAAGCCGGCACGGGCGACGTCTCCAACGCCACCACGCACATGCGCCAGATCCGGTCGGAAATCAACAAGCTCGCCGGCATGGCCCAGGACGAACTCTACGTCGCGGCGAAGGAACTGCAGGCCCCGTACGAACTGGTGAAGGAAGTTGCCGCCACCGGCAAGCTCCCCGTCGTGCTGTTCACCGCCGGCGGCATCGCCACCCCGGCGGACGCCGCCATGATGATGCAGCTCGGCGCCGACGGCGTGTTCGTCGGCTCCGGCATCTTCAAATCCGGCAACCCGGCCCAGCGTGCCGCCGCCGTCGTGAAGGCCACCACCTTCTTCGATGATCCGGACGAGATCGCCAAAGCCTCCCGCGGCCTGGGCGAAGCCATGGTCGGCATCAACGTCGACGAGATCCCGCAGCCGCACCGGCTCGCCGAGCGCGGCTGGTAGCAGCAGCAAAGCCTTAAGCACGACGCCGGCCGGTCACCTTCTGGGGTGACCGGCCGGCGTCGTCGATTCCGCCCGTGGGACTATTCGAGGCCGCGGCGCTTGAGCAGCGGTTCGAGTCCGGCGTCGCGGCCGCGGAACGCGCGGAACGACGCGAGGGGATCGCGGCTGTTTCCCCGGGAGAGCAGCTCCGCCCGGAAGAAGTCACCGTTGGCGCGGGTCAGTCCGCCGTTCTCCTTGAACCACTCCACCGTCTCGGCGTCCAGGACCTCACTCCAGATGTAAGAGTAGTAGCCGGCCGCGTACCAGCCCCCGGCAAAGATGTGCTGGAAGTAGCCGGTCCGGTAACGCGGCGGGATCAGGCTGTGCGCCACCCCTGCGGCCGCCAGGGCCTTGGCCTCAAACTCCAGCGCGTCCGCCGGAATCTCCGAGCCGTCCAGGACGTGCCAGGCAAGATCCAGCAGGGCGGCGCCCAGGTATTCCGTTGTGCCGAAGCCCTCACCCCAGAGGCTTGCGGCATCGAGCTTGGCCACGACGTCCTGCGGCAGGGCCTCGCCGGTGGCGTGGTGCCGCGCGTAGTTCGCCAGCACCTCGGGCCACATAATCCACATTTCGTTGACCTGCGAGGGGTACTCCACGAAGTCCCGCGGCACGGACGTGCCGGCCAGCCGGGGGTAGGTCACGGCGGAGAAGAGTCCGTGCAGGGCGTGGCCGAACTCGTGGAAGGTGGTGCGGAGCTCGTCCAGGGTCAGGAGCGTCGGCTCGCCCGCCGCCGGCTTGGAGATGTTCAGGTTGTTGATGACGACAGGCCGCGTCTTCAGCAGGCCGGACTGTTCGACGAGGGAGTTCATCCAGGCGCCGCCGCGCTTGGACTCCCGGGTGAAGTAGTCGCCCAGGAACAGGCCCAGCTCGGTGCCGTCGGAGTTCCGGACTTCCCAGACACGAACATCGGGGTGATAGCCGGCGAGGTCGCTGCGTTCGTGGAATGTGATGCCGTAGAGGGCGTTGGCGGCGAAGAACACACCGTCGTTGAGGACCCGGTCCAGCTCGAAGAAGGGACGCAGGGCCTGCTCGTCCACGGCGTACCGTTCACGCTTGACCCTGGCGGAGTAGTAGGCCCAGTCCCAGGCTTCGAGCGGATGGCCGGCGATCTCGGTGAGGGCCTCGGCCTCGGCGTCGGCGTTCCGGACGGCGGCAGGGGCGAGCCGGTTCATCATGGCCTGCACGGCTTCGAAATCCGGGGCGGTCTGCTGGTCCACGCTGAGTTCGGCGAAGTTGGCGAAGCCGAGCAGGGCCGCCTTTTCGGCGCGGAGCCGGACCATGTCCTTGACCAGCTCCAGCACGTCAAGGCTGCCGCCGGTGCTGCCCCGGCCGACGGAGGCCTCGTACAGGCGGCGGCGGACGTCCCGGTTAGCCAAAGAGGCCAGGGCGGGCTGGTTGCTCGGCTGGATGAGGGTGAGCAGGAACTTGCCCTCGTGACCGGCCGTCCGGGCGGCCTCCGCCGCGCTGGCGACGTCGTCCGGGGCCAGCCCGGCGAGCTCGGCGGGGTCGTCCAGGAGCAGGGACGCTGCCTTCATCGCTTCTTTCACGCGCTGGCCGAATTCCGTGCCGAGCCGGGAGAGATCGGCGTTGACGGCCTTGAGCCGGTCCTGGCCCGGCGCGTCGAGCTGGATCCCGGACTGGCGGAACTCCTTGAGGTACTCATCCACGAGCCGGGCGGACTCGGCGTCGAGGTCCGTCGTGTCCAGCGCGGCGAAGCGGTCGAAGAGGCCGCGGTGAAGGTAGACGGCGTCCTGGTGTGCCGAGAAGAGCGGGGAGAGGCGCGTTTCCAGCTCGCGGATTGTCTCCGTGGCGTGCGCCGAGACGAGGGTGAAAAAGGACGCCGCGGCACGGTCCAGCAGCCGTCCGGACTGCTCCATGCTGAGGGCAGTGTTCTCGAAGCTGGCGGGCTCGGGGTTGTCCACGATCGCCTGGATCTCGGCGAGGTGCTCGGCAAGCCCGGCCTCCACGGCTTCGGCGTAGTGCGCGTCCTCGATGTCCGCGAAGGGCGGCAGGCCGAACGGCAGGGTGCTGGGGCTCAGCAGGGGATTAGTCATGAAGTAACTCTTTCATGTCAGGGGACGCTTCTCAACGGCCCGCTGCGCGTGTTGTGACCGTCGTCACCGTAGGATGCTCGGTATGGGGAATACCAACCAAACTTTTCGCGGACGGCTGTTGGCCGCCGCCGCCGCAACGCTGCTTGTGGTTTCGACGGCATCTTGCGGCATGATCGCCAGCGAGAACAAGAACGGCTCCAGCCCTTCGGCGGAAGAAGGCGGCACGGCGACGGCGGCGCCCGCACAGACGCCGTCGGGCACGCCGGGCACGCCGGGCACGACGACGGGCACGCCGAGCACGCCGGGCGCGACTCCGACGCCGGACGCGACGCCGGACGCGGCACCGACGCCGGGGAAGGGACCCGCCTGCGCGGCGGTCCGCTGTACCTCCGTACTGGTCACCGGAGACATGCTGGTCAATGCCCAGCTCTGGGAGCAGGCGCGTGCGGACGCACTGGCCGCCGGGGCCAAAGGGCTGGATTTCGGTCCGCTGCTGGAGGGCCAGCGGAAGTACCTCGAAAAGAGCGACCTCGCGATCTGCCACCAGGAGACCCCGGTGGCCGGACCGACCGGGCCCTTCTCGGCGTATCCCTCCTTCAACGTTCCTCCGCAGATCACCACAGCAGCCCAGCAGGTGGGCTACCAGGCGTGCACCTCGGCGAGCAACCACACCATTGACCGGGGGACCGCCGGGCTGGTCCGGACCCTGGATGCCCTTGACGCCGCCGGGCTGCAGCACACGGGGTCGTACCGGACCGAGGCCGACTCACAGGGGGTCCTCATCCTGCAGACTGCGGCGGCAAAGATCGCCGTCATCGAGGGAACCTACGGCCTCAACGGCCAGGTGCCCGAGGCGGCCTGGCAGGTGGACATGCTCGATGCCGCGGCCATGATTGCCAAGGCGAAGAAGGCCCGGGCACTCGGCGCGGACATTGTCCTCGGCGTCATGCACGCCGGTGAGGAGTACTCGAGTGTGCCCAACGCGCAGCAGCGGGACGTCGCCCACGCCCTCGTCGACAGCGGGCAGTTCACCATGATCTACGGCCACCACACGCATTCGGTGCTGCCGATCGAGCACTACAAGGGCACGTGGATCGCCTACGGGCTGGGCAACGGCATCACCGAGCTGTCTCCGGGCTATGCGGTGAACAACGAGGGCCTGCTGGTCCGGGCGCAGTTCAGCCAGGACAAGGCGGGCACGTGGACAGCCGCGGACCTGGCGTGGGCGCCGTCGGTCATGGTCCGCGGACCCTACCGCTGGTGCTCCGCGGCCGCCGATGCCCCGCAGGGACCCTGCGCGGGTGCCGCCGCCGACGCGGCCACGCGTCTGCGCACCAAAACTGTCGTGGAGTCGATGGGCGCTGCCACGGCAGGCGCCCACGAGCTGCTGATCACGAAGGAGGGGTAGCCATGGCGCCCCTTGACCCCCTTGATCCCCTTGACCCCCTTGATCCCCTGGATGCCCTGGCCGCACGACGGCGGAACGTCGACGTGCGCGGGGCCCGGCTGGCCGTCTTCGAGTACGGCCGGCAGCCCGCTGCCGGTGTGCCGACCCTGCTGCTGGTGCACGGCTACCCCGATGACCACCGGGTGTTCCTCCCCGCCATCGCCGAGCTCTCGACGACACACCACGTGGTCGCCTACGACACGCGCAACGCTGGCGCATCCGTCATCGTCGGCAGCCCGGGGGACTTCGGCCTGGCCACGCTGGTGGACGACGTCTTTGCGGTCCTGGAGGCCGTCGGCGCTTCGGCGGTGCACCTGGTGGGCCACGACTGGGGATCGATCCAGGGCTGGGCCGCCGTGCAGGATCCGCGCGCCGCCGCGCTGATCAGCCGGTACACCAGTATTTCCGGTCCGGACCTGCGCCACTTCTCGCGCTGGGTTCGCTCCCGGTACCGGAGCCCGCGGGCCTGGCGCCAGTTGGCCGGGCAGCTGCTGCGCAGCTGGTACATCGGCGCCTTCCTGCTCCCGGTGCTGCCGGAGGCCGCCTGGCGGCTGTTCCTCACCCGGCGGTACGCGCAGGTGGCGAAGCGCGACGTCGGCGACGACCCGGTCCGCGGACTGGCCCTCTACCGGAGCAACATGTTCGCCGCCCGGAGGTGGCCGGCGGCAGCGCGGGTGGCGATGCCGGTGCAGGTGGTGGTGCCGAGCCGGGACCCGTTCCTGTCGCCGGATCTGGTGGATGGCCTCGAAACCTGGGTGGACCACCTGACCGTGGTGCCGGTGGACGCGGGCCACTGGTGGCCGGCGACCCGGCCCGCGGAATTCGCGGCGCTGTTGCGGAACGCCGGCGCCGGATGACGGCGGCGCCGATCAGGAAATCTGCAGGCGCCGATCGGGAAATCCGCAGGCGCCGATCGGGAAATCTGTAGGCGCCGGGCTCAATGCGGCTAGGGCGTGGCGAAAATGTCGGAGTGGCCGATCGTGGCGTGGCCCGGCTCCCGGCGGACGGCAAGCCAGTCGGCGGCTTCCTCCGCTGTAAGGTCCTTGGTCTCCTGCGCGGCAGCGGCGATGCCGGTGGCGAGTTCGCCCCGGAGGCCCGAGTCCTCCGGTCCGAGCAGCCAGGGTGAGCCGGCGGTGTGCACGGCATACCCGCGCGCCGCGAGCAGCCCGGCCAGCACAGCCGATGCCCGCGGACCGGTCGCCGGGCCGAAGCCCTTGTCCCACTGCTGATGGCTGTTGAACGCGCGCAGCACACGCCCGTCCTGAGGGTGGGCCGGCTGCCATTCCTGCCGGCCGTCGTAGCTCAGGACGGTGTAGAGCGGCAGCCCGGCCGCGCTGAGGGCAGCCGTGAAAAGTTCCAGCCAGGGCTCCGAAACCAGGTCGAACAGTGCGGCGGCCGTGACAAGATCCGGAGCCGGCGTCAACACTTGCGTGAGCTCGCGGGTGAGGTCAGCCTCGGCGAAGCTGACGTCGATGCGCTTGTTGTCCTTGCGGAGCCGAAGGAGGGCGCCCTCGGACCGGCTGTCGTCAGCCCAATCGACCAGGCGTTCCCGGGCCCAGGTCAACAGCTGAGCGTCGTAGTCCACCAGCCGCCAGGACTGGTGGTCCGGCAGGAACTGCGCGGTGCCCCGCAGGTTGGACCCGGAACCGCAGCCCAGATCCACCACGCTGACATGCGCGCGTGCCGCGAAATGGGCAGCCATTTGCTGTGCCAGAGCCGAGTCCCGGGCCCGGTGGTCGGCCGGTTCGCGCAGGTCCAGCCACTCGGGGCTGAAGCCGCTCATGCCGCGTGCTCCGGGAGCGACCGGGCCACGGCCCGCACGAGGTCAGCGACTCGACCGGCCGTGTCCTGCCAGGGCGGCAGAGCCCGGCCGGCGGCCCAGGAGCGCTCCCCAAGGTCGGCGAGGCGCTGCGGAACGGTCAAGAGCGAACGGACGGCGTTGCCGAGCGCGGGCGCGTCGCCGGGCGGGACCTTGATAGCCGCGCCGTCCGGCACCGTCTCGGCAGCGGCCCCGCCGGTGGTGCAGACGATCGGCAGGCCGTGGGACATGGCCTCCGCCAACGCCATGCCGTAGCCCTCGTAGAGGGAGGGCATGAGGAAGACGTCGCTGGAGTGGTAGGCGGCTTCGAGCTCATCTGCCGTGAGGACGCCGGCAAAAGTGACCCTGCCGGCAAGGCCGTGGGCCTTCACGGCGGCGGCCACGCGGGCGTGCTCGCCCGGCACCCGGTCGGTCTCGCCGACGATGGTGAGGTGCCAGTCCAGATCAGTCAGCCGGGAGAGTGCCGAGGCGAGGACGCCATAGGCTTTGCGCGGCGAGACCGACCCGACGCAGAGCAGTTCTGCCCCGCGCGTGCGGCCGGAGCCTTCTGCACGGCGTGCCGGACGTGTCCCCGGACAGGCGGTGGTGATCTTCCCGGCCGGGACGCCGAAGTCGCGAGTCAGGGTCCGGGCCGTCGAGGCGCTGGTGGCAATCACGTGCGCAGCGCATGCCAGGGCGTGGCGTTCGGTTCCCTCCAGCAGCCGGCGTTGATCCTCCCCGAGTCCGGATTCCAGTGCCAGCGGATGGTGAACCAGGGCTATGACCTGATGGCCGGTCCCGTTCCCCAAGGTCTCGAGCAACGTGTCCGGGAACGCCCCGTACGCGAGTCCGTCCACCAGGACCGTGGTCCGGTCCCGAAGCGATGCGAGCAGCCGCCTGGTTTCTTCAACGTCAGCCGCCGTGGGAGACGGCCACGAGCCCGGGAGCTGAAGGTGCCGAACCCGGATTCCGGAGCCCGGCAGGTGGGCCAGGAGGCTGCGGTCGTAGGCGTAGCCGCCGGTGGGCGCTGACAGGTCGCCCGGGATGGCGAAAACCAGTTCGGGATCTGGAGGGGCAACCATGGCGGACTCCCTGTTCGAGCAACGGATAAGCGACAGACCGCGGCTGGGGCCCGCGGGACCCATGCTACCCGGATACCTCGCGCAGCGGCACGGGCGTCAGCGCGGCCGGCGGCCCGCGTGTTTCCGGGCGAGGTCCGCGTAGGAGTCGTCCGGGGCGCCGGGGGAGAAGCTGCCGTATTTGCGGTCGACGGCAGTCTTGATCAGGAAGTCCGCCAGGGCCGGGTTCTTCGGCAGTAGCGAGCCGTGGAGGTAGCTCGCGACGATGTTGCGGTAGCGGGCTCCTTCCTGGCCGTCGTTGCTGTTGTTGCCGGTGCCCTTGGCAGTGGTTCCCAGCGGCGAGACGCCCGGACCCAGGGTGGTCTGGCCGCTGTGGTTCTCGTAGCCCAGGACGGTGCCGAACTCGGACGAGGACACGGCGACGTTGCCGATCAGCCGCTCGTCGGTCCCGTGGGTTTCCACATCCAGGATGCCGATCCCCGGGATGACGGACCCCGTCCGGGTCTTGAAGAACTTCCCGAACAGCTGGTACAGGCCGCAGATCACCAGCATGGGGGTGCCGTCCTCGGCCAGGTCCTTCAGGACTGACTCCCGCGACAGCAGGTCATCCTGGATGACCAGTTGGCCGCTGTCCTGACCGCCCCCGCCCACAATCAGGTCGACGTCGGCGGGGAATTCGTCGCCGACGTTGTACTCAAGCAGTTCCGGGGTGTAGCCGTGCCAGCGCAGGCGCTGGGCAAGGACCAGGGCGTTGCCCCAATCGCCGTAGATGTTCATGTCCCGCGGGTACAGCTGCAGGACCCGGATGGTTCCCTTGCTGGGGGCGGCGGAGTCCTCCGGTGGCAGTTCGTGCCCGTAGGATGCCGTGTTCGCATTTTCTTCGGGACGGGGGGTCATGAGACCACCTCCACTGTGGTGATTTTGGCGAGCTCGCGGCGGATGGCCAGCATGGCGGTATAGGTGCAGAATATCCGTTTGGGCTTGTCCCTTGCCCCGCTGATGAACGTGGCCAGGGCAGCCGGGATCTCGGTGTTGACTCCGCCGATCACGACGTCGTCGTACTGCAGGCGCAGGGCCATGTCGTAGGCCCGGGAGCCGGTCAGCTGGTCCACCCCGCCGTCGCGGAGGGTGTCGAACTCAACGTCCCAGAGCCAGGACATGTCCCGGCCGTCGGCGTAGTTGTCGTTGATCGCGATCATCGTGGCGTAGCCCGCCGCCGGGAAGGATTTGAGGCCAAGCCGGAAGCCGCTGGGGTTCTTCACGAGGACAAGGTCCAGCGGCAGGCCGTCAACCACCAGGCTCTCGCCGCGGCCGAAAGCCGGTGCCACCTGGGCCAGGGCCTTCAGCAGGCCGTCGTTGTCCGCAACCTGCCCGTCCCGTACCGCAATGGCGCGGGCCAGGGTCAGCGCCGCGGCGGCGTTGAAGATGTTGTAGACACCGCGGAGCAACATCGGCGTGGTGGCCGTGACGCCGTCGTACTCAAAGTCCGCATCCGCGGCGCCCACCCGCCGGAGGACGACGTCGGCGTGCGGCTTCGCGGGGGCCGGCGGCACCGGGCTGCCGGGGGCGGCCCGCATTTCGTCGTCGTTCGGGAAGGTGCTCAGCAGGGAGTCATCCAGGCCGAAGTACAGGACGTCGGGACCGTTGAGAGTTTCCGCGATCCGGGCGACGCGCGGGTCTTCGCGGTTCAGGACGACGGTCCCCGTGGTTTTGGCTGCGATGTGCTGCAGCAGCTGAGCGGTCTTGTCGATCTCGCCAAACCGGTCCAGCTGGTCCCGCAGGACGTTGAGCAGGAGGCTGTAGCGCGGCGGCACCTGGTGGACGAAATGCACGGCGTGCGCCTCATCCAGCTCCAGGATGGCGACATCCGCGTCGAGCCGGCCCCGCCAGTCCACTTCGCCGAGCAGCGCCGCGGCCACACCGCGGGTGAAGTTGCTGCCGGTGCGGTTGGTGAAGACCTTCAGGCCCTGGCTCTCGAGCAGTTCCACCACCATCTTCGTGGTGGTCGTCTTGCCGTTGGTGCCGCTGACGACGGCGACGCCGTGCGGCAGCGTGGACA
Organism: Arthrobacter sp. SO5; assembly: GCF_020532805.1. Lineage (GTDB taxonomy): Bacteria > Actinomycetota > Actinomycetes > Actinomycetales > Micrococcaceae > Arthrobacter. Next base: position 35,962 of record NZ_MQTQ01000044.1, read on the forward strand.
GTGTCCTGCGCATGAAGCCGGGGTCGATCTTTTCGACGACGAGCCCGGGAAGGGCAGAGCCTCCGCCCCGGAGCCGGGAGACCCGGCGGACGAGCTTGCCGAGCGGAATGCTGAAGTAAAACATGCTTCGTAATATATCCCAGCGGCGGCATGGAAGCCCGCCGGGAGGCGGCCAACGGTGCTTTCAGGCCACTAAGCTGTTCGGATGACCAACCCCACTTCAGCGCCCCCTTCCCGAGCGGGAACAGGGCTGAGGATCGGCGTCCTGGCACTCCAGGGCGACTTCCGCGAACACCTGCGCGCGGTGGAGGAGGCCGGCGCGGCCGGCGTCGGCGTCCGCCGCCCCGCCGAACTGGACGGCCTCGACGGCCTCATTATCCCCGGCGGCGAATCGACCACCATCGACAAGCTTTCCCGGCTTTTCGGGCTCCGGGACCCGCTCCGGGATCGCATCCGCTCCGGACTGCCGGTCTACGGTTCCTGCGCCGGCATGATCCTGCTCGCTGAGGAGATTCATGACCCGGCGACGGATCTCGCCGGCAACCCGCAGCAAACCTTCGGTGGCCTCGACATCGCTGTGCGCCGCAACGCCTTTGGCCGGCAGCGGGAGTCCTTCGAGACAGACCTCGACTTCAAGGGCCTGGAGTTCAGCGCCACCGCGGACGGTGTTGCCCCTGTCCACGCGGTCTTCATCCGCGGACCGTGGGTGGAACGCGTCGGGGACAGTGTGGAAGTGCTCGCCACGGTGGAGCCCTCGAAGGCCTCCCACCCCGAGGCGCTGGCCGGGACAGCTAGAATTGTTGCTGTGCGTTCCGGCAAGCTGCTGGCCACCTCCTTCCATCCGGAAGTGACGGGGGAAAAGCGCGTGCATGAACTGTTTATTCGAATGATCAGAGGAGAAGCGTAAAGCATGTCAGGCCACTCCAAATGGGCGACGACCAAGCACAAAAAGGCCATCCTCGACAGCCGACGGGCCAAGTCGTTCGCCAAGCTGATCAAGAACATCGAAGTCGCCGCACGGATGGGCGGCCCTGACCTGGCCGGTAACCCGAGCCTGGAACTGGCCGTCACCAAGGCCAAGAAGACCTCGGTTCCCGCCGACAACATCGACCGCGCCATCAAGCGCGGCGCCGGCCTGACCGGCGAAGTCGTCGACTACACCGAGATCATGTACGAATGCCGCGGCCCGCAGGGCTCTGCACTGCTGATCGAATGCCTCACGGACAATAAGAACCGTGCGGCCTCCGAGGTCCGCCTCGCCATTTCCCGCAATGGCGGCACGATCGCCGATCCCGGTTCCGTCAGCTACCTCTTCTCCCGCAAGGGTGTTGTGTCGCTGCCGAAGAACGGCCTGAGCGAGGACGACGTCCTGATGGCCGTCCTCGACGCCGGCGCGGACGAGGTCAAGGACAACGGCGACAGCTTCGAGATCCACTCCGAGCCGACCGACCTGCAGGCCATCCGCGACGCCCTCAAGGAAGCCGGCATCGAGTACGACACCGACGAGGCCGAGTTTGTGCCGTCGATGCAGGTGCCGCTGGACCTCGAGGCCGCCAAAAAGTTCATGAAGCTCGTGGACGCGCTGGAAGAACTCGACGACGTCCAGAATGTTTACAGCAATGCCGACCTCAGCGACGAAGTACAGGCCGCACTGGAAGCGGAGTGACCCTGCGCGTCCTCGGCGTCGACCCGGGCCTCACCCGCTGCGGGATCGGCGTCGTGGACGTCGAGAAGAACCGCCGCGCCACCATGGTGGCGTTCGGCGTAGTCGGCACCTCCCCCGAGGAGAGCCTGGACCAGCGCCTCCTTGTCATCGCCACCTCCATCGATGAGTGGCTGGACAAGTACGAACCGCACGTCCTCGCCGTCGAACGCGTCTTCTCCCAGCTCAACGTCAGCACCGTGATGGGCGTCGCCCAGGCCTCCGGCGTCGTGATCGCCGCGGCCGCCCGGCGCGGGATCCCCGTGGCCCTGCACACGCCGTCAGAGGTCAAGGCCGCCGTCACCGGCAGCGGCACGTCGAACAAGGACGCCGTCACCAAACTGGTTACCAAGATCCTCCGGCTGGACGCCCCGCCCCGTCCGGCCGACGCCGCAGACGCCCTCGCGCTGGCCATCACCCACGCGTGGCGGTCCGGCGGCGGAACCTCCAGCCAGGGCGCGGCCACCACGGGCCCGGGCAGCCAGGCGCTCACCCCGGCCCAGCGCGCGTGGGCGGAGGCCGAAGCCAAAGCGCGCCGCACACGCTGAATGTCCGGCTGTCCTGCCGCGGAACTTGGTAGGGTATTCGTAGATATGTTCGGATAGCCGGTTATTGCCGGTTCTTTCGTCAACTTTATTTTCTATTTTCAACGGCATTTCAGGAGCCCGGCCTTGATCAGTTTTCTTCGCGGAACCGTAGCGCACATCGGCCTGTCCTCCGCCGTGATCGACCTTAACGGCGCCGGCATGAGCGTGAACGCGACGCCGCAGACCCTCAGCGGTCTCCGTGAGGGTGAGCAGGGGAAGCTCTTCACGTCCCTGATAGTCCGCGAGGACTCGCTCACGCTGTTCGGCTTCTCCAGCGACGACGAACGCGAGGTTTTCGACATCCTGCTCAGCGTCAGCGGCGTCGGGCCGCGGCTGGCGCTGGCCGTCCTGGCCGTCCACGAACCCGAAGCCATCCGCGTTGCAGCGCATTCCGGCGACGGCAAGGCGTTCACGAAGGTGCCCGGAATCGGCCCCAAGGTTGCAGGCCGGATCGTGTTGGAATTGGCCGGGAAGCTCGTGCCGCACGGCACCGCCGGCGCCGCGGCTCCGGCACCGTCCTCCGAAGCGGTGTGGAAGCCGCAGGTGGTCGCCGCCATGACGAGCCTCGGCTGGTCCGAGAAGGACGCCACCGTGAGCATCGACAAGTCCCTGGCCGATTCACCCGGACTGGCCGAGCAGGGCAACGTGGCCGAAATCCTGCGCGCCACCCTCCGCTGGCTGGGCCAGGACGGCGCACGCGCCGGGAACAGGGTAGGTGCCCGTGGCTGAGCCGTCACTCGTCGCCGGGGGAGAGGAGCCGGAGGAGCGCGCCATCGAGGCCGCGCTCCGGCCCAAGAACCTGCACGACTTTGTAGGCCAGCACCGGGTCCGCAAACAGCTGTCGCTCGTGCTGGAAGCCTCCCGCATGCGCGGGCGGAGCGCCGACCATGTGCTGCTGTCCGGTCCGCCCGGCCTGGGCAAGACCACGCTGTCCATGATCATCGCCGCCGAGATGAACGCCCCACTGCGCATCAGCAGCGGTCCGGCCATCCAGCACGCCGGCGACCTCGCCGCGATCCTCTCTTCGCTCTCCGAGGGCGAAGTCCTGTTCCTCGACGAGATCCACCGGATGTCCCGGCCGGCCGAGGAAATGCTGTACATGGCGATGGAAGACTTCCGGGTGGACATCATCGTCGGCAAGGGCGCCGGCGCCACAGCGATCCCGCTCGAACTGCCGCCCTTTACCCTGGTCGGCGCCACCACCCGTGCCGGTCTCCTGCCCGGGCCGCTGCGCGACCGCTTCGGTTTCACCGGTCACCTCGAGTTCTACTCCGTGGCTGAACTGGAACTCGTGCTCCGGCGCTCCGCGGGGCTGCTGGATCTGAAGGTCAACTCGGCCGGGTTCAGCGAGATCGCCGGTCGGTCCCGCGGCACACCCCGTATCGCCAACCGCCTCCTGCGCCGCGTCCGCGACTGGGCGCTGGTGCACGGCATTGAGCAGATCGATGCACGGGCCGCCTCCGCTGCCCTCGACATGTACGAAGTGGACAAGCGCGGCCTGGACCGGCTGGACCGGGCCGTCCTGGAAGCCCTGATCCTGAAATTCGGCGGGGGACCGGTGGGCCTGTCCACGCTGGCGATCGCCGTCGGCGAAGAGACCGAGACCGTGGAAACCGTTGCCGAGCCGTATCTGGTCCGCGAAGGACTGCTGGGCCGGACGCCGCGGGGCCGGATCGCCCTGGCCCCGGCCTGGACTCACCTCGGATTCGCGGTGCCGCCCGGGATCTTCGGGCAGGACCCCCTGGAACTGTTCCAGGCGGAAGACAACGATGAAGACCTGGGCGAACAAGCTGATCCAGAGCGGATCCGTAACAGTCAATAGCACCACCTTGCGGGCTTTCCCTTTAGAATGGAATGACGCTCGGCACGTTCGGGTCTTTGTTTCTTGTGCGGCATCCATCCGGCCGCCGTTGGCTGGGCACGGTTTTTCTGCCAGACCATCTGCTGGATGTTCTGCTAGCCAGCCCGGAACGAAGCCAACGTTGCTGAAAACCGGCTACGCAAGTACAGAACGGAACTATCCCCGTGGATCCAATTAACATCCTGCTTTTTGTCATGCTCGGACTCTTCGTCTTCATGATGTTCCGACGCAACAAGAAGACCAAAGAACAGGCAGCCACGCTGCAGTCACAGTTTGCCCCGGGCGTAGAGGTCATGACGAGCTTCGGCCTCTTTGGACGCATTGTGGAAATCGATGACGCGGAAAACAAGGTCCTGCTGGAACTCTCCCCGGGAAACACCGCCACTGTGCACCGTCAGGCCGTCACCAAGATCGTCGAACCGGTTGTCGCAGCCGAGGAACCCGCCGTGGTTCCCAACGACGCCTCCTCCCTGACCATCGACAAGACGGACACCCCGGTGGCCGACGACGGCGCTGCGCACAGCGAGACTCCCGACGAAACCCTGCGCCGCCTCAATGACGAAGGCAAGAAAGACAGCTAGTCTGCCCTTTGAGCTATCCCGCGACGTAACGGTTGCGGGCATCCGCCGGCGCGGGCCCTGTGTTCCGCACAGGCGGTTCCTCCGAAAATAATAGAAAGATCGACAATGGCACGAACTGGCCCCAAAAATAGAGCCGTCAGGTCGCTGGTCTGGCTTGGCGTAATCCTCGCCGTCATGACCGCAGTCCTGGCGGGCGGCGTAGTCGCCGGCCAGGCGAGCTGGGCGCCCAAGCTCGCCCTGGACCTTGAAGGCGGCACCCAGATGATCCTGGCGCCCAAAGTCGAGGGCGGTTCGGGCATCAACGAAGAGCAGCTGAACCAGGCTGTGGCGATCATCCGCCAGCGCGTCGACGGTTCGGGAGTAGCGGAAGCTGAAATCAGCACGCAGTCCGGCCGCAACGTCGTCGTAAGCCTCCCCGGAACCCCCTCCAAGGAAACCCGCGCGCTGATTCAGGCCTCTGCCGACATGAACTTCCGGCCGGTCCTTCAGGCCGGCCCCGGCGCGGTGGTTCCCCCGGAGTCACGGACGCCGGAGGACCAGCTGCCCAAACCCGCCGCCGAGCCCACGAACAGCAGCGACGACAACTGGATCACTGCTGAGGTCTACAAGAAGTTCGAGGCGCTTGACTGCGACAACCCGTCCCAGGACAAGCAGGAACGCTCCGATCCGGCCAAGCCGCTGGTCACGTGCGAGCCCGCATCCGCCAACTCGCCGGCGATCAAGTACATCCTGGGCCCGGTTGAAGTCAAGGGCTCCAACATCTCCGGGTCCTCCTTCCAGCTGCAGCGCGGCGCCCAAGGTGCAGTGACCAACGAGTGGGCCGTCAATATCCAGTTCGACGACGAGGGCACCTCGAAGTTCAAGCAGGTCACCGAACGCCTGTACCAGTTCTACGTTTCCGGCGGCGGCCAGAGCGGCTCCAACCCGAAGGCACAGTTCGCGATCGTCCTGGACGATCAGGTCATCTCGGCACCGCGTTCGCTCGCCGTCATCACCGACGGCCGCCCGCAGATCACCGGCGGATTCACGGAACAGTCGGCGAAGGCCCTCTCGGACCAGCTCCGCTTCGGCGCCCTGCCGATCAGCTTCGAGATCCAGAGCGAACAGCAGATTTCGGCCACCCTCGGTGGTGAGCAGCTCCGGATGGGCATGCTCGCCGGCCTGATCGGCCTGCTGCTCGTCGTTATCTACTCGCTCTTCCAATACCGGGCGCTCGGCTTCGTCACCGTGGCCTCCCTCCTCGTGGCGGGCGCGCTGACCTACCTTGCCATCGCGATCCTGGGCTGGACGGAGAACTACCGACTGTCCCTGGCCGGTGTCGCGGGCCTCATCGTCGCCATTGGCCAGACGGCTGACTCGTTCATCGTCTACTTTGAACGCATCCGCGACGAGCTCCGCGAAGGCCGCGGCCTGGTCTCCGCCGTCGACAACGGCTGGAAGCGTGCCAAGCGCACCATTCTTGCGTCCAAGGCAGTGAACCTGCTGGCCGCAGTGGTGCTCTACTTCGTGGCGGTGGGCAACGTCCGCGGCTTCGCGTTCACGCTCGGCCTGACGGCGATCGCAGACCTCATTGTCGTCTTCCTGTTCACCCACCCGACCCTTCAGCTGCTGGCCCGCACCAAGTTCTTTGCTGAGGGCCACAGGTTCTCCGGGCTGGATCCCAAGCAGCTGGGCGCTGTTCCCCTCTATCGGGGAGCCGGCCGGGTCCGCGCTCCGGAGGACAAGCCCACGGTGGCGGTACGCGCCAAGAACACCGGCGCCTCGGCCGAAGCCGAACGCCGGATGACCATTGCAGAACGACGCCTCGCGGAACGACAGGACCAGCTTGCCGGTTCCTCCAAGAGTGCGTCCAAGGAGGGCAAGTAAATGGCCAACTTTTCCACATTCGGTAACGAGCTCTACACGGGCAAGCGCTCGTACGACTTCGTCGGCAAGAAGAAGATCTGGTTCCTGATCGCGGCCGCCGCTGTCGCGCTGTCGATCCTCATCCCGGTCGCCAAGGGCGGGTTCAACCTCGGTATCGAATTCCGCGGCGGTTCCGAGTTCACGGTCTCCAGTGTCAAGAACACCGATCCGGCGCTCGGCGAACAGGCAGTCCAGGATGTTGTCCCGGGCAGCATCCCGAGGGTGGCCAACGTCGCCGGCAACACCATGCGGATCCAGACGGACAAGCTCACCGACGACGAGACCCTCCGGATCAAGGACGGCCTGACCTCCGCCTACGGAGTGACTGACAACGAGGTGACCTCGGCGTTCGTCGGACCTACCTGGGGTGCTGACGTCACGAAGCAGGCACTGCTGGGACTCGTGACCTTCGTCGTGCTCGCCGCCTTCCTGATGGCTCTGTACTTCCGGACCTGGAAGATGTCGCTCTCCGCGATCGTCGGCATGCTGGTGACGATGTTTATCACCGCCGGGGTCTACGGGCTCAGCGATTTCGAGGTCACGCCGTCGGCCATCATCGGCTTCCTGACCGTCCTCAGCTACTCGCTGTATGACACCGTGGTGGTCTTCGACAAGATCCGAGAGAACACCGCGGACCTTCAGGCGTCCACACGCCGTACGTTCGCCGAAGAAGTCAATCTCGCCGTCAATCAGACCCTGGTCCGGTCCATCAACACCATGATGGTGGCCATCCTGCCCGTGGGTGCCATCCTGTTCATCGGTGCCGGGCTGCTCGGCGCCGGCACACTGCGGGACCTCTCGCTCGCCCTGTTCGTGGGCATCCTCGTCGGCACAGCGGCGACGATCTTCATCGCCGCTCCGCTCTATGCCTGGCTGCGCCAGGGCGAGCCGGACATGGTCAAGCAGGCCAAGCGCGTCGTGCAGCGCCGGGCCGAAGCGGCCGCCAAGAACGCCTCCGCGGCGACACCGGCGACGGCGTAGCCGCCCGGTATTTGCCCCCAACGGTTCCGCTCGGCTTCAAGCGACGGGCCGGAGAACGTCATCCGTGACGTTCTCCGGCCCGTCGCCTTATCTTCGCCGGTTATCGAAGTAACCTGCTGCGGGAATAGACTTGAGTAATTAACGGCTTGTGAGGGGTGCTTCATTGGAAGAACGTTCGACGCCGGTGCCTGCAGCACCAGCGGACACAGGTGCCGCCCAGGGTTCGCAGACTGGTGTGGTGGCTCCCGGACGCGCCGACCCCCGTGTGCCCGTGGACAACTCCGGAGCCCGGCCGACCTTCCCCGGCCGACGTGAACGCACCCGCTCCAGGCTGGCCCGGCTCACGGGCCGTGGGGCACCCGCGTATTCGCCGATCCTGGAGCCCCTGCTCCGTACCGTGCGGGCCAACAATCCCAAAGAGGACTTCGACCTCATCCAGCGCGCCTTCCTCGTCGCGGAGCGTTGCCACCGCGGGCAGAAGCGCAAGAGCGGTGATCCCTACATCACGCACCCGGTAGCCGTCGCTACCATCCTCGCCGAACTGGGTCTCAGCGGCACGACGCTGGCAGCAGCCCTCCTGCATGACACGGTGGAAGACACCTCGTACACGCTGGCGGACCTCAAGGCTGAGTTTGGTCCGGAAGTGGCCATGCTGGTGGACGGCGTCACGAAGCTGGACAAGGTCAGCTTCGGCGAGGCCGCCCAGTCCGAAACCGTGCGCAAAATGGTCGTGGCGATGGCCAAGGACATCCGCGTGCTGATGATCAAGCTCGCGGACCGGCTGCACAACGCCCGCACCTGGCGCTTCGTTTCCGCGGAATCATCGGCCCGCAAGGCCCGGGAAACCCTCGAGATCTTCGCTCCGCTGGCCCACCGGCTGGGCATGAACACCATCAAGTGGGAACTCGAAGACCTCTCCTTCGCCGCCCTGTACCCGAAGGTCTATGAGGAAATCGTGCGGATGGTGGGGGACCGGACCCCGGAGCGCGAAAAGAGCCTGGCCGTGATCCGCAACCAGATCACCGATGATCTGCGCGAGGCCAAAATCAAGGCGACCATCACCGGCCGGCCGAAGCACTACTACTCGATCTACCAGAAGATGATCGTCCGGGACAAGGACTTCGACGACATCAATGACCTGATGGGCGTCCGGGTCCTGGTCGACTCCGTCAGGGACTGCTACGCGGCGCTCGGCGCCCTGCACTCGCGCTGGAATCCCCTGCCCGGGCGGTTCAAGGACTACATCGCGATGCCCAAGTACAACATGTACCAGTCACTGCACACCACGGTGATCGGCCCCGGCGGCAAGCCCGTGGAAATCCAGATCCGCACGCACGAAATGCACCGCCGCGCCGAGTACGGTGTCGCGGCGCACTGGAAATACAAGGATCAGCCCAACCGTGCCGCTGCCGGGCCTGGAAGCCCGCGCGACGGCGACATGGGCTGGCTGCGGTCCCTCGTCGACTGGCAGCAGGAGACCTCCGACCCCGGCGAGTTCCTGGACTCCCTGCGCTTTGAGATCAATGCCCGGGAGGTGTTCGTTTTCACCCCCAAGGGCGAGGTCATGGCGCTGCCCGCCGGCTCCACGCCCGTGGACTTCGCCTACGCCGTCCACACAGAGGTGGGCCACCGCACCATCGGTGCGCGGGTCAACGGCAAACTGGTGCCGCTCAACAGCGAACTGAACCACGGCGACTGGGTGGAGATCTTCACGTCCAAGGCCGAAGGCGCCGGTCCCAGCCAGGACTGGCAGCACTTCGTCAAGAGCGCCCGCGCCCGCAACAAAATCCGGCAGTGGTTCAGCAAGGAACGCCGCGAAGAGTCGATCGACCGCGGCAAGGAGCTGCTGACCAAGGCCATGCGCAAGCAGAACCTTCCCCTGCAGCGGCTCATGACGCACGATGCCCTCGCCGCAATCGCCGAGGACTTCAAGTACACGGATATTTCCGGGCTCTACGCCGGGGTCGGGGATGGTCACACGTCCGCGCAGTCCGTGATGGAACGTCTCATCGCCAGCCTGGGCGGGGACGACGCGCCGGAGGACAATCTCACCGAGGTCTCCATCCCCACCCAGGTCAGCAAGGCCCGCTATTCGGACTCCGGCGTGGTGGTCCGGGGCGTGGACGACGTCTGGGTCAAGCTGGCCCGCTGCTGCACGCCGGTGCCGCCCGATCCGATCCTCGGCTTCGTCACCCGCGGCTCCGGCGTCTCCGTACACCGGACGGACTGCACGAACGTCACGGGCCTGCTGGAGCAGCCCGACCGGATCGTGGAGGTCGAGTGGGCGCCCACCCAGTCGAGCGTGTTCCTGGTGGAAATCCAGGTCGAGGCGCTGGACCGCAAGTCCCTGCTTTCGGATGTGACCCGGATCCTCTCGGACAACCACGTCAACATCCTGGCAGCCAGTGTGCACACGTCCACGGACCGGGTGGCGATCTCCAAGTTCGCCTTCGAAATGGGCGATCCCAAGTACCTCAGCCACGTGCTCAGCGCCGTCCGCCGGATCGACGGCGTGTTCGACGTCTACCGCACCACCGGAAGCCGCCGGCGCAACTAGGCGGCGGGCGGCCCGGCGCCCGGGGGAGCCGGCAGCCAGGTCCCTGGGAACCCGGCGCCTGGCCGCTGGGTCGCTTGCAGTTACGGTGGCTGCAGTTACGGTGCCCGCAGTTACGGCGCCTGGCCGGACCGGACCGAGGCAAGCGTCTCCAGTGCCTGCCGCTTATGCGGCATCCTTGGTATCGCGTCCACGGCGAGGGTGAGTACCCGGAGTCCAAGACCGAGTTCAGGGTGCTCCACCAGGGCGCACAGGGCAGGGACCGCCCGTTTGGCATCCACATGGAGGGCGATGTCCACGGCGGTCCGCAGCGGGCTCGAAACCATGAGCCCGCCGAGGCTCACGACGTCGAACCGGCCGAGCCGCACCTCGTGCAAGGTGCACCCGCGCGTTGACCTCAGGCTCGAGATCCTCCGGCTTGCGTCCACGAGCAGTGCCAGCCGGTCGGGTTCCGGCGCGCAGCCATAGATCCAGGCCGCAGTCATCCTGCCCGCCACGACGCGCTGGCGGATAGCCGGACGGATCAGGACGGCTGCGGCCCGGGCCCGGAGCTGCGGCGTGGGACGGGCACCCGGCGGCAGGTACCCGCGCTGGTAGAGCTGCGTCAGCACGCCGTCGGACGCCATCGCCTGCAGCTCGGGCCAGGAGAAGAGCCCGCCCGGGGAGTACAGCTCGACAGGCGGCGGATCGGGCGCAGCGGCGCGAGCGGGGCGCGCAGCCATGCCGTGCGCGCGAAGAGTGCCGGGTGGATGAAAGCCGGGTGGATGAAAGCCGGGCGGATGAAAGCCGGGAACGGCAGGGGAGCCGGGCGGGATGACCATTCAGCCATCGTGCCGCGCTCCCCGGGACAGCAACAGGCCCCGTCCCGGTCATGTGGATAACCGAAACGGGGCCTGCGGTGCCGGCTGGCTGCTTGCTACTGGTTGCTGCGCGCAGTGCTGGCGGGGCGTGCCTGCTAGGCGAGTTCGCTTGCCGACTTCTCGAGCTGCTCCAGCCATGCCTCGCGGGCTTCGAGCGCTTCCCTGGCGGCGTTGATCTTACGCTGGTCGCCGGCCTTTTCGGCCTTTGCCAGGTCATCCCGGAGTCCGGCGATGGCCGATTCCAGCTGGGTCAACGCGCTGTTGGTGCGGGCCTTCGTCTCCGGGTTGGAGCGCTTCCAGTTCTCCTCCTCGGCGTGACGGACAGCGTCCTCAACCTTGCGCAGACCGGCTTCGATCCGGGCCATGTCCGCCCGCGGAACCTTGCCGGCTTCTTCCCAGCGGTCGCGGATGGACTGAAGCGCCTTCTTGGTGGCGGCGAGGTCCTTGATGGGAAGCAGTTCGCTGGCCTCGGCCAGGAGCGCTTCCTTCACCACGAGGTTTGCGCCGTATTCCTGGTCGATCTCGTCGTTCGCGGTCTGGCGGTGCGTGAAGAAGACATCCTGTGCGGCGCGGAACCTGGCCCAGAGGGCGTCATCGTCCTTGCGGCTTGCGCGCGGGGAAGCCTTCCACTGGTCCATCAGGCGGCGGTACTCGCCGGCGGCAAAGCCCCAGTCGGTCGAGGTGGAAAGAGCCTCGGCCTCGGCGATCAGCTTTTCCTTGGCTGCCTTGGCTGCCGAGTTGTTGCTGTCCAGCTGGGAGAAGTAGGCGCGGCGGTGCCGGTCAAAGACGGTGCGGGCTGATCGGAACCGCTTCCAGAGGGCGTCTTCATTGTTGCGGCCGAGCCGGACGCCGCCCTTTTGGGCGGTCTTCCAGCTCTCGAAGAGTTCGTTCATCCGCGCGCTGGAGGTCTTCCACTGGATCTGCGCCGGATCGTGGCCGGCAATCTCCTCGGCCTCGGCCACGATGGCCTCGCGGGCCGCCAGCTCGGCGGCACGGACGGCGTCGTGTTCGGCCTTCTCTGCCTTCTCCAGCTCCGTGATCTGCGCGGCCAGGGCGTCCAGGCGCGACTCTGCGGAGCGGAGATCGCCCACCATGTTCCGCTCCGCCAGCTGCTCGCGCAGGTGGGTGACAGTCTTTTGCATATCCGTGGTGGGCGCCTTGGAGTTTACGCGCTGTTCCAGCAGGACGATCTGGGCGAGGAGGTCATCGTACTTCCGGGCGAAGTAGCCCAGGGCTTCGTCATCGCTGACGCCCGGGTACTGGCCGACGGGGTGCTCGGCGCCGTCCACGGTGAGGAACACGTGGCCGTCGCCTTCAACTCGGCCCCAGCGGGCGGCTTCGGCCAGCGAGGCAGCGGAGGACACCGTTGCGGGGGCGGCTGCCGGTGCCGCCGGGGAGGGCTTTGCCTTGGGCCGGGCCGCGAACGCGGCCGGGGACGGCGCGGGACGGGCCGCGGGCACTGCCGCTTCCTGGGCGGGCGCCTCGGGGGCCGCTTCCTGGGCG
>NZ_MQTQ01000045.1 GCF_020532805.1 Arthrobacter sp. SO5
GGCAACGTCCGCATCGGGGGTGGCCACGTGCAGGGTGGGGATGGCGGCTTCCTCGATGACCGCTGCTTCGTGGCCCGCCTCGCTCAGCCGCTCCCGGAGGGCGCCAAGGTCGCCGGCGTACTCGAAGCCCAGACCGGCACTCCCGCCCCCGGTTCCTGCGCCGACCATCAGGATCCCGCCGTTCTTCGCCGTGAACGCTTCGGATTCGGCCGTGCCGGCGTCGGAGCCCGGCACCGGGCGGGGCCGGGCGCCAATGTCGCGCAGCGTTTGAGACGCCGCCACGGCGTCTTCGGCGAACCAGACCCCGACGACGGCGACTCCGGGGTCCGCTTCCGCTGATCCGCCCCAGCTGCCGTCTGCTGCGCGGCTGGCAGGGTCGGCGAGGAAACTGAATCCGTCCGCGGCGGTGATGCGGCAGGAGGGGCCGTGGTCCGCGTCGATAAGTTCCGCGGTGGTGCCGGCGGCGGCGGTGGTGCCGGTGGCCGCGCCTGCCTCGTTGGTCCGCGCGGCGAACCGTGCCAGGTCTCCCACCTCGACGCCGAAGCTCGCGGTGCCGTCCTCCGCGGAGCCCTCCTCGACGAAATGCAGCGCAAGCCGGCCAGATCCGGCGTCGAACTCCCGCCACGTGGGCTCGTCCACGGTTTTGACCATGCCGAGGTCGGTGAGCAGCCGCTCCCACCCGTCCATGCGGGAAGTGAAGTGAATCGGGCGGACACGCAGCATCGTTGCTCCTCGGGGTGGGACGGGATCCGGCTCTCACGGACAATGGTGCCACCAAAGGTCCCGATTCTGGCCCGGCTGGGGGAAAATGGGGCATGGCTGCTGAACTTGACGAACTGCTAGTACAGGACGGCGCCCAGTGGCGCGCGTGGCTCGAGGCGAACCATGCAGACAGCCCCGGGGTGTGGCTCGTGCTGCACAAGAAGGGTGGCTCGGTGACCGAACTGGACTACGAGGCCGCCCTGCAGGAGGCGCTGTGTTTCGGCTGGATCGACGGCCAGAGCCGGCGCCGGGACGGGGAAAGCTCCTTCCAGCGGATGACCCGGCGGGGGCCCAAAAGCGTGTGGTCGGCGCTGAACGTGGGCCGCATCGGGCGTCTCGAGGCTGCCGGAAGGATGGCCCCGGCCGGGCACGCCGCCGTCCAGGCCGCCAAGGCGGACGGCCGCTGGGAAGCCGCCTATGCGGGCCCCGCGACGGCGGTGGTGCCGGCGGACCTCGCCGCGGCGGTGGCGGACAATCCAAGGGCGCAGGCTATGTTCGAGGTCCTCACCTCGGTGAACCGGTACGCCCTGATCTACCGGACCAATGGGGTCAAGCAGGCCTCGACCCGGGAAAAGAAGATCGCCGGATTCGTTGAAATGCTGGCCCGCTACGAAACGCCGTACCCCCAGGCCAAACGGCCGCCGGCGCCCTCCTAGAAGTCCACGCCCAGGGCCTGGGCGATCACGACGGCCGAGGCGGAGGACCACGCCTGCGGGTGGCAGGATGCCGGGTACGGTACGGCCCGGCCGGACTCGTCGGCCGGGATTCCCGCGAAAAGCTCCGGCAGGCGGCCCCCGAAGGAGCCGGCGGCGGCCAGCAGCCCTTCTGCAAGGGCCCGCGCCTCCGGCAGGAATCCCTCCGCGAGCAGGCCACGGATCGCGACGGCCGTGTCGTGGCTCCAGATCGAACCGCAGTGGTAGCTGAAGGGCCAGAAGCCGTCGGCCCGGCGCGAGATCGTGTGGATCCCGTAACCGGAGAACAGCTCCGGGCTCAGCAGCCGGTCCGCCACAAGCCGCGCTTCTGCCGCGTTCAGGATCCCGGTGCCGAGCAGGTGGCCCATGTTGGAGCCCGGGACGTCCAGCGGAGCACCGTGGCCGTCGAGGGCCATCGCCGGGAACAGGCCGGCGTCGTCCTCTACCCAGAAGCGCTCGCGGAAGTTCTGCTGCAGGGCCGCGGCGAAGTCGCGCAGGGCCTGGCCGCCCGGCTCCCCGTACGCGTCGAACAGTTCGGCAGTCTCCAGCGCCGCCTGGTAGGCGTAGCCCTGGACCTCGGAGAGCGCGATCGGGCCGTCGGCCTGGCGGCCGTTGCGGAACTGCAGGGCATCCCCGGAATCCTTCCAGCCCTGGTTGCTCAGCCCGTGGCCGGTGACGTCCTGGTAGCTGAGGAAGCCCGCGTTCGCGCCACCGCTCCCGGCGCCGCCGGCGGCGAGCAGCCACTGCGCGGCCCTCTCCGCGTTGGGCAGCAGTGACCGGACCGCTGCGTCGTCCAGGCCGGCGCGACCCAGTTCGCCGAGCAGGCACAGCCACAGCGGGGTGGAATCGACGGCACCGAAGTACACGGGGGGCAGGTGCAGGCGCTGGCTCTCGAGGACCAGCTCCTTGGACCGCAGTTCGTGGAGGATCTTGCCAGGTTCCTCGGCGGCCGCTGGATCGTCCCGGGTGCCCTGGAAGGCGGCCAGGGCCTGGAGGGTCCCGGCGGCGATCCCCGCGTCGAGCGGCAGCAGCATCCTCGCCGCCCACAGGGAGTCCCGGCCGAAGAGCGTGAAATACCAGGGTGCGCCGGCGGCAAGGAAAGAGGCGTCCGGCAACTTCCGGGTGGCCAGGCGGAGCCCGGCCAGTTCGTCGAGGGAATTGTCCAGGAGCAGTCCCAGTGCACCGGCCGGCGACGCGCGGTGCCGCCGCGAGGCGGGCGGCCGGGCTGCCACGACGGCGTCCTCGCTGTCCGCCAGGACCGCCTGCCATTCCGCCTCGAACGGGCGCCCCCGGCCTGCGGTGCCGCGCCAGAGGAGCCGTTCGCCTGCGGCGATGTTGCCGGGCGCGGCGACCGTGAGGCTCCGGCCGCCGTCGCGCCAGCGAAGGGCAGAATCATCCGCGGAGTACGGCCGGAAAGGCTCGCGGAAACGGCTCAGCCGGATCCCCGCCATGTCGGTGAAGTCGGCGGCGAGCCGGATTTCGATTTCCACCTCGACGTTCTCGAGCGAGGTGCTCAGAGCCAGCGCGTGGCGGACGACGCCCGGTGTGACGGTCCAGGTCTGGAAGAGTTCGACGGCGGGATCCTCGGTAGGTCCCGCAATGCCGCGGACCAGTCCCCGGACATGGAGGACGCCTCCCGGGGCGGCCTCTACCGTGGCGGGCTCGGGTTCCATGCCGTTCACCCGGACCTCGGCCCGGCACAGCATCCGGGTGTCTCCGTGCAGCAGCCCGGTGAACCAGCCGGACCCGGAACCTGGACCAGCCTCGCCGGAGGTCTCGGGGGCGCCGTTCCGGAGCGGACCGGCGCCCCCGCTGGCCAGCCGCCCGTCGTCGTCGAGCCACAACTGCGTCGGGGCGGCAACGGAGCAGTGCTGGCGGTGGAGCGCTGGCTGAACAGTCATCCGCCCACCCTATGCCGGGACCCGGACGGGCTCCACGGACGGCGCGGGCGCGGCGCGCGCCGGGTGTGGACCGGCAGCTCAGGAGGCGGACCGGGCGGCAGGGCTCACTCCTGCGGCTTGTCCTCCACGGGGAAGGCGACGGCTTCGCCCACGACGCGCAGGCACAGCTCGGTGCCGGGCCGGGCGATGGACGCGTTCCAGTGCCGGATAGTGATGATCTCGCCGCCGCCCGGGTAGCGGTGATCGGCCACGGCCCCTTCGGCGAGGACCGGCGGGACGGCGAGTTTGAGCCGGACCGTGGTTTCCGGGCCGAAGTAGTCGGTGTCGACCACGACGCCGCGGATGGGCCCGTCCTCGGCGATGCGGATCTGTTCGGGGCGGAGCATGAGCTGGACCCGGCCCTGGGCGGGCGGCCTGCGGACGGGGATGCCGCCCAGCGAGCACGTGGCGAGGGAGCCTTCCATCCAGGCGTCGAGGATGACGGCATCGCCCAGGAATTCCGCGGTGGCGCGGTCCGCCGGGCGCGTGTAGACCACAAAGGGGTTGCCGATCTGCGCCAGCTTGCCGCCGCGCATGACCGCCACCTGGTCGGCGAAGGACAGCGCCTCGCCCTGGTCGTGGGTGACGAGGATGGTGGTCACGCCGGCGTCTTTCAGTACCCTGCCGACGGCCCGGCGGGTGGCCACCCGGAGGCCGGCGTCCAGGGCGGAGAATGGCTCGTCGAGGAGCATGAGCTCCGGTTCCCGGGCCAGGGCCCGGGCCAGGGCGACGCGCTGCTGCTGCCCGCCGGAGAGCTGATGGGGGCGGCGCCTGGCCATGCCCGCGTCGAGCGAGACCATTTCCAGCAATTCCCCCACCCGGGCCTTGACGCCGCGGTGCCCGCCCGGGAGCGTGCCGGAATCCAGGCCGAAGGAAATGTTCTGCCCGACCGTCAGGTGCGGAAACAGGGCGCCGTCCTGCGCCACATAGCCCACCTGGCGCTTGTGGGCCGGAACCCAGATGCCCTCGCCGGCGACCTTGCTGCCGTTGAGGGAAATGCTGCCCGTGTCAGGGTGCTCAAAGCCGGCAATCAGCCGCAGCAGCGTCGTCTTCCCGGAGCCGGAGGGGCCAACGATCGCGGTGGTGCCGCCTTTGGCCACCGAGAGGTTGACGCCCTTGAGGACCGACTGGGACCCGAAGTTCTTCGTCACCGCCTCGATCTCAAGGTGGTTGTTGGTACTGGTGGCAACGGAGGCCGCGACCCGCGGTTCCGGGAGCCGGGAAGGGCTGGTGTTGGTCACTGTCCGGCTGCTTTCTTGGACTGCTGGAAGAGGAGATAGGTCATCGGGGCGGAGATCAGGATCATCAGCAGGGCGTACGGGGCGGCACCCGTGTAGTCGATTTCACTGCTCTTGCTCCAGAACTCGGTGGCGAGCGTGCGGGTGCCATTGGGCGAGAGCAGCAGGGTGGCGGTGAGCTCGTTGACTATCCCGAGGAACACCAGCGCAGCGCCACCCGCGGCGGCCGGCGCAGTGAGGCGCAGCGTCACCCGCAGGAACGCCATCAGCGGGGGCTTGCCGAGCGACTGCGCGGCCTCGTCGAGCTCCTTCGGCGCCTGGGACAGGCCAGCACGGATGTTGACCAGGGCGCGCGGCAGGAACAGCAGCACGTAGGCTGCGAGCAGGAGCATCGAGGTCTGGTACAGGCCCGGCGCCACGCGGATGCTGACGGTCACGAAGGCCAGGCCCACCACGATCCCGGGCATCGAGCTCGTAATGTAGTTGGACAGTTCCAGGGACTTGCTGAACCAGCCGGGTTGCCGCACGGCCAGGTACGCCATCGGGAACGCGACCACGGTGGTGGCGAGGGCGGCCGCGAGGCCGTAACCGAGGGTCTGCAGCAGGGCCGGCATGAACTCCTCCGCGGACCAGATGTCCGGACCGCCGGCGACAATCCAGCGCAGCACAAACGCCAGGGGCAGCCCGAAGGCCAGGGCGGTGAGGGCGAGCAGGGACAGCTGCGCCGGGAGCTGGTAGGCGTGCAGCGGCAGGCGCAGGGCGCGGGCCTGGGCGCCGGAGCCCACCCGGGCGTACCGGGCGCTGCCGCGGCCGCGGACTTCCAGCACCAGCAGGATGAGGCAGAAGAAGACAAGCACGCTGGCCAGCATGTTCCCGGCGGTGCCGTTGAACGTGGACTGGTACTGCACCATGATCGCCGTCGTGAACGTGTCAAAGCGGATCATTGCGAAGGCGCCGTACTCGGCCAGCAGGTGCAGGGACACCAGCAGGGCACCGCCCGTCAGCGCGATCCGCAGCTGCGGCAGCACGACGCGGAAGAAGGCCCGCCAGGCGCCGAGGCCCAGGGACGCGGCGGACTGCTCAATCGCCGGATCCAGCCGGCTGAGCGTCGCCGCGGCGGGGATGTACACCAGCGGGAAGTAGGAGAGCGTGGCGATGAGGACGCCGGACCAGAGCCCGCCGAGCGACGGCACCGCGGAAACCCAGGCGTAGCTGTTGACGAAGGCCGGGATGGCCAGCGGTGCAGCCAGCAGCACGGACCAGATCCTGTGGCCCTTAAGGTTGGTGCGCTCGACCAGCCACGCGCCGCCCACGCCGAGGACGAGGCACAGGGGCACGGTGATGACAATCAGCAGGACCGTGTTGAGCAGGAGTTCCCCCACCCGCTCCCGGAAGATGAGCGCGACGGCGGTGTCCCAGCCGGTGGCGCCCGTCATGACCGCCACGTAGCCCAGCGGGACCAACGAGAACAGGGCGATCAGGACCGCCAGGATCGCAACAATAGAAACGCCGAAAGGCGGGCGGGGGCGCTTGCCCCTGCCCGCCGTCGTGGTGTCCCCTGATTTTTCGGGGGCCAGCGTGCTTGTCACGGTGGTTAGAGCAGCCCTGCCTTGGTCATGAGCTCGGTGACCTTGGCGGAGTTGAGCTTGGCCGGATCCACGGTCGGGGCCTGCAGCTCCGGGAGCGGCACGAGCTTGTCATTGGCCGGAACTTTGGAGCCGACGGGGTACTCGAAGGAGGTGCCCTTCTGGAGCACTTCCTGGCCCGTCTTGCCGGTGATGAACTTCAGGAAGGCCTGGGCGGCCGCAGTGTTCTTGGAGGATTTCAGCACGCCGCCGCCGGAGACGGACACGAAGGCGCCCGGATCCTGGTTCTTGAAGTAGTGCGGCGTCACGTTCTTGGAGTTCTCGCCGGTCTTGGCCTGGTCCCCGTAGTAGTAATAGTGGTAGATCAGGGCGGCGTCGACCTCGCCGGCGTTGACTGCCTTCATGGCAGTGCTGTTGCCCTTGTATGCCTTGAAGTTCTCCTTCATGCCCTTGAGCCATTCCTCCGTGGCGGCCTCGCCCTTGAGTTCCAGCAGGGCGGAGACGATCGCCTGGAAGTCGGCGCCGGACGGCGAGGCCGCCCACTTGCCCTTCCACTCGGGCTTGGCCAGGTCCAGCATGGACGCGGGCACCTTGTCATCGCTCAGCTTGGCCTTGTCGTAGACCAGGACAGTGGAGCGGGCCGCGATACCGGTCCACTTGTTGGTGGAGGGTCGGAAGGCGGCCGGGACCTGGTCCACGGTGGCCTGGTCCACGTCCGCGAACAGACCGGCGTTTTCCACCTGGGCCATGGCGGGGGAGTTCTCCGTGAGGAACACATCGGCGCGGGAGGCCGCGCCCTCCTGGACAATCTGGTTGGACATCTCCGTGTCGTCGCCCTGGCGCAGGGTGACCTTGACGCCGGTCTCCGCCGTGAAGGCATCCACCCATTCCTTGGTCAAGGACTCGTGCTGGGCGTTGTAGACCGTGATCTCGCCGGCGGGCTTGCCGTCGGCTCCGGTAGTGCTGCCGGAGGAGGTGCCCGAGCCACAGGCTGCCAGGCCGAGCGCGGCGGTGGCGGCGAGTGCGATGCCTGCCAGGGCGTTGTTGCGGATCTTCATGGGGCTACTTTCTGCAAGGAAAAGGTCAGGGAACCCTAGCCCCCGTGAGCGGGGAAGTTAGGGCATGCTCACTAACCAAAACTGTAGGTTAGCCAAACCTAAGCAACCAACTTGAAGACCCCTTAAGTGATCAGGATCACATCAATTACGAAACAATTTAATGACTTAATTCTTCGGCCGTTCCGGGAATCGACGCGGCCGCCTCCAGGATCATCCAGGCCTGCAGCTGGGTGGACAGTTCGACGGCGGCACCGGCCGGATAGCAGCGCCGCGCCGGCACCTCGGGGCGTGCGGAAAAGACCAGCCGCGGTCCCCTGCGCGCCAGCGGTTCCTGCGCCGAGACGATGCGCCGGCCTTCCCAGAAGGCCTCGGCCGTGTCGTTGACCAACATCGCGGCCGTCGTGCGGATATCGGCCGGCAGCCGTTCGTCGACCGCGGCGAGTGCGAGGTACCGGATGAGGATCCCGGTGAAGAGGCCGCCGTCGCCGGTTCCTTCGCAGCGCAGCACGGTGGCCGTGCGCCCCGTCAGCGGTGCCTGCAGCGTGAGGCTCCGGGCCACCGACAGGACCAGCGCGGAGGCATGCTGCAGGTTTGCCGTACCGCCCAGCTCGAGCAGGGCGCCGAGGACTGGCCCCTGGTTATAGGTGTAGATGCCGCCTTCCAGCAGCACCTCGCCGCCCGGGGCGATCCGGAGCCCGTCCCGGTACATTCCCTGCTCCGGGTCGAAGAGCTTGGCGTCCAGCCAGTCCAGCAGGGCCTGGGCTTTTGCCCGCTGCCCGGTCCGGGCGTAAAACAGTGCCACCGGCGCCGTGGCCGGGGTGTTCTTGAAGTCCCGCTTCTTGCTCCAGAACGTGCCGCCGCCGAGGTCGTCCGTCGTGGCCGAGTCGAACTGCAGGGTGAGGCTCTTGAGGACCCGGGCATTGCGGCGCCGGCCGGAGGTCTTGCGGGTGTCCTCGGCGAGTTTCTCCAGCCGCAGGGTGCCGAGGGCCAGCCAGGCCATGTCGTCGTAGTAGTTGTTGACCACCGTGAGGAAATTCCGCAGCCGGATGCCGGCGACCAGCCGGGAGGCCAGCTTGCCGGCGCTCGGGAGGCTGTCGACGTCAAACTTGGCCGGCGGGTGGCCCTCGCCGCCGAGTTCGCGGCGGCCGGTGTCCACCAGGCAGTCGAGATAGTGTGCCTGCCACCAGTAGTGCCACGGCCGGGCCAGGTTCTGCAGCCGGCCGGACGGGCGGGTGATGGCGGCGATGTGGGTGCCCGGCAGGAAAAAGAGCGGCTGCCCGAACAACCGGGTCACCGAACGGGCCGCCTCGTCTGCACGGAAGGACCAGTTCGGGGCGGATGGGGCGTCGTGGGTCATGGACCCACCTTATTGGGCGCCGGCATTGGGCGCCGGGATCCTGACTGCCGCGGTACGCCGTGCGGACCGCCGCGCGGCGTAGTGCGGACCGCCACGCAGAGCGGCCAGCACCTTCAACACGCGCCGAAGGTGCGGGACGCCCGCATTTCAGTTAACATTCACTAACTAATGTTCCCAGTCGCCGGTGACCACGGCGACGTGGCTGCCGCTGCACGCAACGGCGGTCCGCGGCCGGGTTCGGGTTCCACATCAAGGAGGATGCATGGACATCGAAGGTACTGTTGCGCTGATTACGGGCGGGGCCTCGGGCCTCGGGGCCGCGACCGCCCGCCGCCTGTTCGACGCCGGCGCGTCCGTGGTGCTCGTGGACCTGCCGGGCTCGGCCGGGGAGGCGTTGGCTGCCGAACTGAACGCGCTGGCCAAGGACCGGGGGGACGCCGCGGGGACCGGCGAATCCAGGGAACCGGCTCACCGAGCGGTCTTTGCCCCCGCGGACGTGACCAGCGAGGACCAGGTGCAGGCCGCCGTCGGCGCCGCCGTTGCCCTGGGGCCGCTGCGGATCCTGGTGAACTGCGCCGGGATCGCAACCCCCGGCAAGGTGCTGGGCCGCGACGGAGTGCTGCCGCTGGAGACCTTCAGCCGCGTCATCCAGATCAATCTTGTGGGCACCTTCAACGTCATCCGGCTTGCTGCGGCCGCCATGGCCGCCACCGCGCCCGTGACCACCGAACTTGGCGGGCCCGAACGCGGCGTCATCATCAACACCGCCTCCGTCGCTGCCTTCGACGGGCAGATCGGCCAGCCCGCCTACGCCGCCTCCAAGGGCGCCGTGGCCGCCATGACCCTGCCGATCGCACGCGAACTGGCCCGTTCAATGATCCGAGTGGTCACGATCGCACCGGGCATCTTCGAGACCCCCATGATGGCCGGGCTCCCGCAGGAAGCCCAGGATTCACTGGGCCAGCAGGTGCCGCACCCATCCCGGCTGGGCCGCCCCGCAGAGTACGCGAGCCTTGCCGCGCACATCGTGGACAATGCCATGCTCAACGGCGAGACCATCCGCCTTGACGGCGCCATCCGGATGGGCCCGAAGTAATGCAGGCTCCTGCGGTGTCATCCACTGCGGCGTCGTCACCTGCAGCGTCCTCCGTGGACGGTTTGCCGGCCGCAGACTTCTTCGACTTCGAGTCGATGCTCAACGCCGCCGAGCAGGCGAAGATGGCCGAACTGCGGGAATTCCTGGCCCTCGAGGTCGCCCCGTTTGCCGGGGAATGGTGGAACAAGGCCGAATTCCCGGCCCACATCCTGCCCAAACTGGCCGCCCTCGAGCTCAGCGCTCCGGCCCAGCGCGGGTACAGCAATCTCTTCGCCGGGCTCGTCATCGCCGAGATGACCCGGGTTGACACCTCGCTCGCGACGTTCTTCCTGGTCCACCACGACCTCTTCGTGGAATCGCTGTACGGCTTCGGCTCAGAGGAGCAGAAGGCGCGGCTGCTCGAGGACGCCGCCAACCTGCGGACTACGGGCGCCTTCGCGCTCACCGAGCCGGAGCACGGCTCGGACGTGGCCGGCGGGATGGAAACCAGGGCCCGGCGGGTTCCCGGGGGAGCGGCCGACGGCGGGGACGCCTGGCTGCTCAACGGCGCCAAACGCTGGATCGGCAACGGGACGTTTTGTGACTACATGCTCGTGTGGGCCCGCGACGAGGCCGGCGGCGGCATCCGCGGCTTCATCGTGGATGCGACCCTGCCCGGGGTGACCCGAAGCAGGATCGAAAACAAGATCGCCCTGCGCACGGTGCAGAATGCGGACATCGTCTTTGAGGACGTGCTGGTCCCGGAGACGGACCGCTTCGCCGGGATCAACAGCTTCGAGGACACCAACGAGCTGCTCCGCGGTTCACGGATCATGGTGGCCTGGCAGGGCGTCGGCCAGCAGCTGGCCGCGTTCGACGTCGCCCGCCAGTACGCCGTCGAGCGCCGGCAGTTCGGCCGCCCGCTCGCGAAGTTCCAGCTGGTCCAGCAGCAGCTGGTGACCATGCTCGGCAACGCCGTGGCCAGCATGGGCATGATGGTCCGGATCGCGCAGCTGCAGGACCAGGGCGCCGCGGACATGCCGCAAGTGGCGCTCGCGAAGTCCTATGTGAGCGCCCGGATGCGGGAAACAGTGGCGATGGGCCGGTCCCTGCTGGGCGGCAACGGGATCGTCACCGACTACCGGATGGCAAAGATTTTCGCCGACGCCGAGGCGATCTACACCTACGAGGGCTCGTTCGAAATCAACACGCTGATCGTGGGCAGGGCCGTCACCGGGGTTTCCGCGATCATCTAGCGCGACGGTCTGTTGGGGCGGCTAGAAGAGCCCGGGCTCTTGCTCCCCGGCCTCGATCCGGTAGTCCAGGCTGTTGTTCCTGACCGGCATGGGGCAGGAGCCGTAAGGGGTAAAGGCGCTGGGGTAATTGATGGCCCGGTTGAAATCCAGGATCACCGTCCGGTTTCCCGAAGCGTCGACCCGGGGCCGGGCAGTCGAGACCTTGCGCCACTCGGCAGTTGCCTGTCCCGGCGGGGCTGCCCCGTTGGTCTCGTCGTGGAACGTCACCGTCAGGGCACCGAGCTTCTCCTCCTCGGCCTGCAGGCGGAACTCATGGTCCTTGCCCGGCAGCCGGAAGACGAGCTCGCCCACGGACCGGTGGACCCCGTCCACCAGCGGGTTGGCGGTACCGATGGGCACGTCCACGGGCTCCGGATACGGGTGGAAGCTGGCCTCGATCACGAGGTCCGGCCGGTAGGCGAAGGTGGGGACGCCGTCGAACCCGGTAAACGCGGGCGACGTTGAATCCCGGGTGCGGATGGCGTACTTGCCGGCCCGCATGGCGAGCTCCACCACCACCTGCCGCCCGTCCTTCCCGCCGTACTGGACCCAGAGCAGGGACTCCTCGTCGGACAGTGTTGCGCTGATGGTGCCGTCCACGGGCTGGCCGGTCTCCACGAGGGTGAGTCCGTCGGCCGCTGCGGCGGTGAGGACCGCCGTCGAGCCGTCCGTGGACCACAGTCCGGGGACGAGTTCGACGGCGGCCGGCGCGCCCTCGAGCCACTGGAACGAGGTCAGGGTCAGCCAGCCGTAATCGCTGGCGAGGGCCGTGTCGCGGCTGTTCCGGAAACGCTGCCAGCGGGCGAGCTGGGCTTCGAGATCAGGGTGCGTGGTGTTCACGGGTTCCTCCCAGGCGGTACACGGGCTGGCTACAACCCTAGGCCCCGCCCCGGCTGGCCGCTAGGGGCCGGGGCGGGAAACGCGGTCAGTTCCAGATGGCGTCGGCGTACTCCGGGTGGTCCACGAACGGGTTCCGGTTGCCCTGCCACTGCTCGTAGATCCGCTGGTTGCGGCGTTGCTCGAAGGCGTCCGGCGGATCGATCCGGTTCCAGTCCAGCAGCACGCTCATCTTCCCCATGTAGGGGGCCGTGCCGTTGTTGACAAGGTTGTTCATCTCCAGATCGGCAAAACCGTCACCGCCCTCGTACCGGACCGCCATGTACATGATCATGCGGGCCACATCGCCTTTGACCGCGTTGCGGGGCTCCCAGGAATCCGCGTCGGTGTAGTTGCCCGGCGCCTCGGTGGACTGTGCCCCGCCAAGGTCGAAGTCCTTGTTGCCGCGGGCGGAGTTGACGGTGACGTCGGTGGGGCGCAGGTGGTGCACATCCGTTCCCGGGCCGGTGGCCGTGCCGAAGTCCCCGTGCGACTTGGCCCAGACGTGTTCCCGGTTCCAGTCATCCACGCCGCCGCCGTTGGTGGCCTTGGACTGCGAGCGTCCTGTGTAAAGCAGGATCACGTTGTTGCTGTTGGAGGGGTCCTGGTCCGTGTCTTTCAGGGCATCCCAGACCTGGTCGTAGCTGAGTTTCCGCTGCACGGAGATGATCTGGTGCAGGCTGCTTTCCAGGGCAGGGCCGGTCTTTCCGTTGGCCGGGGCGTAGTAGTCACCGGGCGTGGGGG
>NZ_MQTQ01000046.1 GCF_020532805.1 Arthrobacter sp. SO5
CAACCACCGCCGCAACCACAGCGCCCTCGGAGGACGACCACCCATCAGCAGATGTAACCAACCTGCTGGCTGAGTACACCTAGGCGCGCGCCTGGGAGCCCTCGCGACCGGGGGCCGGTCGGGGGCAGATAAATCGACGCGTAGAGAGCATGGGCCGCTATACCCCCATGCGCTGCTAGCCCGCGGCGGCCCCGGCGGATTCCCCCGGCCGGGGATGCCGATATCCTGTCCAGTGAGACGAGGAGAACCATGACCACCCTGAAAGAACGCCTGCAGGCTGACGTCGTCAGCCACATGAAGGACCGCAACAAGGTTGCGCTCACCACCGTCCGCAACGTCCTGGGCGAAATCGAGACCCGCGAGAAGTCCGGCAAGACCCCCATCGTGCTCGACGACGCCCAGGTGACCTCCCTGCTCCAGAAAGAAGCCGCCAAGCGCCGCGACACGGCCCGCATCTACACCGAGGCCGGCGAATCCCACCGGGCGGCCGCCGAGATCGCCGAGGCCGAGGTCATTGAGGCATACCTGCCCAAGGCCCTTACCGCAGCCGAGGTGGAAGCCATCGTCGACGAGGTCATCGGATCCCTCACCGCAGGCGGCGCCGAACTGACCATGCGCCAGCTGGGCGCGGTGATGAAGCCAGTGACCGCGAAGGTGGCCGGACGCTTCGACGGCAAGGCCGTCAGCGAGATCGTGCGCAGCCGCATCCCCCAGTGACGGGGCGTGTCCCCCCGGAATCCGCAGCCCGGGCCTCCAGGGGGATGGCTGCCGGCGGCCGCCTGTATCCTGTGAGGGTACGTTGAATGGCAGTATCCGCCATCTAGCACCGCGCGGTTCGTGGCCGGACAACTGCCCAAAACACTGGACCGTGCCCCGGGCGTCGCGGAATGCCGCCGCAAAATTCAGTCTCCGATCCGCCCCTCGGACTCTGGGATTGGACCTCTGATCGCTACCGCCGCGCCTGGCCCCCAGGCATTCGAAACGCCAGCCCCCACGCCCCCGCAGGCGGCACGGGCCCAGGAGCCAGCCGTCGTGACGTGGGCCGAGGACGGCGGCAGCAGGAGCGCCCGATGGCGCTCGGCGAACGGAAGGCCCGCGCCTGCGCGCGTCCAGGCGGTCACAGACTCCCTGACCGCCGATGAGGCGAACCGGATGGCGTCCCAAGGCGTCGCGATGCTCTGGCAGGGCGACTTCCACAACGCGCGGCAGATCCTCAATGCCATGGATCGGCGGATGGGCGCGGGGAAGAAGAAAAATGCCGCAGACACTCCGGCCGACGAGTTTTACCGGCATCGGCAGTCCCGCTCGCACCGTGCGCGCATGCTGGGCCTGCTGCTGATTCCGCTTGATCCGGGCCCGGTGGTGCCGCTGCGGCGCTCCCCGGATATCCAGGCGGCCGCCGGGGAGGCGTACGGGGAAATACGCGAACCTTCGGTGGTGTCCCTGCATGAGCTTGTCGGCGCAATCGGCGCCCACGAGTGGCGGCGGAACGGCGTCTACGTCGATGCCTTGCAGGCCCGCATCCATCCGCACTACGGGACGTTCTTCCCGACCCGCAGCGAGTATGTCGACCTGGTGGCCGCCGCTCCGCTGCCCTCTGGGACGCTGGCGTTCGACGTCGGAACCGGCACCGGAGTGCTCGCGGCCGTTCTCGCCCGCCGGGGTGTCCAGCGCGTGGTGGCGACGGACAACGAGCCCCGCGCGATTGCCTGCGCCGGCGAGAATTTCAGGAACCTAGGGGTCCAGGACCGTGCGGAGGCTGTCCTGACCGACATGTTCCCGCCCGGCCGCGCACCGCTGATCGTGTGCAACCCGCCGTGGATTCCGGCCACCCCGCATTCCTCGTTGGACAATGCCGTCTACGATCCCGGGAGCCGGATGTTGCTCCGCTTCCTGAACGAGCTCCCGGCGCACCTGGAGCCGGGCGGGGAGGGTTGGCTTGTCCTCTCGGATCTGGCCGAACACCTGGGCCTGCGGACCCGTGACGATCTGCTGGGCGCCATCGAGGCGGCCGGGCTGACGGTGCTGGAACGGTTCGACACCAAGCCAAACCACCCCAAGGCATCGGACCGCAGCGATCCCCTGTTCGAGGCCCGCGCAGCCGAGGTCACCTCGCTGTGGCGGCTCGTCACCCGTTAGCGCCTCGCTCCGCAGGCGCGCACTCGCCGTTCTCAGCCCTCCATCGAAAGAGAAACACCCATGAGCCTGATCCGGCTGCAAGACGTCAGTGTCCGCTTCGACAACACCCAGATCCTTCGCGAGGCGTTCTTCCGCCTCGAAGCCGGGGACCGGGTAGGCCTGATCGGGAAGAACGGCTCCGGCAAGACGACCATCCTTAAACTGGTCCTCGACCAGGTGGCGCCGGATTCCGGTACCGTCACCCTGGAGATGGGGACCAGGGTGGGCTACTTCTCCCAGTTCTCCGAACTTAACGGCGAGGCAACCATCCTGGACGTGCTCGATGCGTTGTTCGCGGAAATCAAGGCCGTCGAAGCCGAACTCGCGTCCATCGACACTGCGATTGCAGGGGACCCCGCCGCTGCCGAACTGGACCGGCTGATCCAGCGCCAGGCCGACCTTTTCGCGGACATGGACCGGCTTGACGGCTGGGACTACCCGCGGCGTATCGACACGGTGCTCACCACCCTGGGCTTCGATGAAGCCCACCGCCGCTGCGCGATCGACGAGCTTTCCGGCGGCTGGCGCAACCGCGCGGCCCTGGCCAAGATCCTGCTGGAAGGCCCCGACGTGCTGCTGCTCGACGAGCCCACCAACTTCCTGGACGTCGCCGGCGTCGAATGGCTCGAAAGCTGGTTCCGGGATTTCCAGGGCGCCGCGATCATCGTTTCGCACGACCGGAAGTTCCTCGACGCCGTCGTCACGCGCATCATCGAGGTCGAGAACTTCCACCTGCACGAGTACCCGGGCAACTTCGGGGAATACGTCGTGCAGAAACAATTCCGCCTCAAGACCCTCGAGCAGCAGTTCGTGCACGAGTCCGAGCTGCTGGCGTTTGAGGCCGAGGGGATCGCCGACCGCCGCGAAGCGGCCAAGGCCGCCAGCCGCGGGCTCGGCAACCAGCTGGCCAAGATCAAGAAGACCCGCACGCCCCGGCCCGTGGACCAGATCGTCACGGAGATCTACGGCGGCCTGCACGTGAAGGATGTCCTGTGCCGGGTGGAGGGACTCGGCAAGTCCTACGGCAGCAAAGTCCTCTTCCAGGACCTGAGCTTCGAGATCCGGCGCGGCAACCGCATTGTGGTCCTCGGCGCCAACGGCAGCGGCAAGTCCACGCTGCTGAAGGTGCTGACGGGGGAGGAGCAGGCAGATGCCGGCGAGGTGAACTGGGCCAAGGGACCAGGTTTCGTGTCCTACAACCAGATGCTGGCGGACCTCGACGACGCCGACACGGTGTCCCACGCGGTCAACGCCCTGCCGGACAGCCTCGCCTTCAGCGCCACGAAGAAGTCAGTCAACCGTTTCCTGGCCATGTTCCAGTTCTCCGAGGCGGACCTCAAGCAGAAGATCGGTAACCTCTCGGGCGGGCAGAAAGCGCGCGTCGCGATGGCGCAGTGCCTGCTCTCCGGCGCCTCGGTGCTGCTGCTGGACGAACCCACCAACCACCTGGACATGTCCAGCACGCAGGTCATGGAACGCGCCCTGCTGCACTTTCCCGGAGCCGTGGTGGTGGTCAGCCACGACCGTTTCTTCAGCGAGAAGATCGCCAACCGCCTGCTGGTCTTCGGCGCGGACGGTGCCGAAGCCGGCGACGTCGACGTGCGCGCCGCCTAGCCCGCCGGGCCTTTCCAGTGCAGTCACGACGGCCCGGGACCGCGTGAGGGGCGCCCTTGAAGTGCCGGCCGCCGTAGCGTAGAAGTGACTAAGGCACGCAAGGGAGCCGCCATGCCACGCTCGCAAGCACCGGGGAGAACCACAATGATCCAGACAGTCCAGTCCGCTGATGGGACCAGCATTGCCTACGAGCAGGCGGGGACCGGGCCGGTTCTCATCCTGGTGGGCGGGGCGCTGAACAACCGGCATTCCGCCGCCAACCTGGTCCCTCTGCTGGCGGAATCGTTCACAGTGGTCAGCTACGACCGGCGCGGGCGCGGGGACAGCACCGACACGGCGCCCTATGCGGTGGAACGCGAAGTCGAAGACCTCCACGCGCTCGCTGCCGCGGCGGACGGGCCAGTGCACCTGTATGGGCACTCCTCGGGAGGGATTCTGTCCCTGGAAGCGGCCGCGGCGGGTCTCACCGTCAGGAAAATCGCCGTCTATGAACCGCCCTATCTGACCGGCGGAGGCGATGACTGGCAGGTTTTCGTGGACAAGGTACGTTCCCTGGCGAACGGAGGCCACGGCGACAAGGCCGTCGAGGAATTCATCCGGCACACCGGTGCCTACTTTGACCCCGGAATGACCCAGGCGCCCTGGTGGCCGTCGTTGGTGGCCCTGGCGCCCACCCTGCCGTACGACCTGACGCTCGCGGCTGACGGCAGTGTGCCGGCGGACCGGGTTGCGGGCATCGCCGCCCCGGTCCTCGCGCTCTTTGGCGGCGCCAGTGCTGCGTGGGCGGCCGCCTCGGCCACGGCGGTGGCCGATGCCGTGCGGGACGGACGGAAGGATGTCATCGAAGGCCAGGATCACGCGGTGGCGCCCGACGCCGTCGCCCCGGTTCTGCTGGACTTCTTCCGCTGACCGGTCCCGAAACCCGGGTTCCGGCCCGGGCGCGGGCCTCCGGGTTCAGGGGATAATGGAGTATGACCGAACAGGATCAGGACCGGGACCCCTGGGAGGAGTTCGACAGCCGCAAGGCGGCCGGACCGGACCGCGTCGCCGGATACCCAGGCGGGGAGCCCCAGGGCTTCGGCTTCCGCACTGGTGTGCGCAGCGCGCGGGTAGCCTTTGGATTTGCCGTCTATGCCCTCGTCCTCGGGACCGTCCTGGTGCTGGTCGGCGCCGTAGCCTTCATCGGCAGCGGCCAGTGGGTGTGGCTCGGCCTCATGGTGCTGATCGAGGCGGTCTTTGTCCTGGCCTTCGCCCGGCTGGTCGCCCTGGCACGGAACCGGCGGTCCGCCGGCTGATTCGACGCAGGCTAGAGCCAGGTCTTCTTCTTGAAGATCACGTACATCAGCGCCGCCGTGCCGGCCATCAGCCCGATTGCCATGGGGTACCCAAAGTACCAATGCAGTTCCGGCATGTGGTCGAAGTTCATGCCGTACACGCCCGCCACAAAGGAGGGGGCGAAGAAGATGGCGGCCCACGATGAAATCTTCTTGACCTGCTCATTTTGTTTCGCGCTGACCTCGTTCTGGCGGTTGGCGGTCAGTGTGCCGTCCAGGGTGAGGGCGTTCTGCAACAGGTCGCGGAAGGAGTCGGCGCGGGAGATCAGGCGTTCCACGTGGTCCTCGACGTCGCGGAGGTTGTGCTGCAGCTCCACGTCCACCTCGTACTTCTCGAAGCCGCGCCGGAGCTGCTGCATCATCGCCGGAAGCGGGTGGATGGCCCGCTGGAACTGGATGACTTCCCGGGCCAGTTCGTAGATCCGGCGGGAGACTTTGGGGTCCCCGCTGAAGAGCTGGTCCTCGATCTCGTCGATGTCGTTCTCCAGCCCGGCGACCACCGGGACGTAGTCATCCACGACCTTGTCCATGAGGGCGTACAGCACGGCTTCGGGTCCGTGGGCGAGCAGCTCAGGCCGCTTTTCGAGAAGCTGGCGAACCTGCGCGACGCCGCCGGTCTCGGCGTGGCGGACGGTCACCACGTAGTTCTTGCCGGTGAAGACGTGCAGTTCGCCGAACTCCACCGTCTCGCTCTCGTCCAGGTACCGGGCGGGCCGCAGGACGGTGAAGAGGTTGTCGTCATAGCGCTCCAGCTTCGGGCGCTGGTGGGCCGAGATGGCGTCCTCGACGGCCAGCCCGTGCAGCCCGAATTCCGACGCGACGGCCGCCATTTCCTGTTGCGTGGGCCGGTACAGGCCGATCCATGCCATGCCGCCGTGCATGGTCAGGGTCTCAAAGGTCTGTTCAAGGTTCTGCGGTTCCACACTGCGGACACCGTCGACGTAGACGGCGTTATCGATAATAGTCACGGGCCAATTATCCAGTGCCCGGCTCCGTTCGGGCGCACCGGCCGACGAACACGCCCGGCGGGCCCGGGCGCCCTGTCACTGTGCCCGGCCAGGGGCCAGTGAACTTCCCTGCGCCAGCCTGCTGATCAGCGGCTCGGTGCGGTACTGGATGTGGGTGTGGAGGGCCAGCACGGTCTCGGTCCGGATGACGCCCTTGATCCGCAGGATAGACCGCAGGGCCGCCTGGAGGTTGTGCGTGTCGGTGGCCACCACCCGGCACCAGACGTCGCCGCGTCCGGAGATCTCGTGGACTTCAAGGACCTGGGCGATCAGGCGCAGGGCGCCCACCACGCCGTCGAGCTCCCGGTGGTTCACTTCGATCGTGACGAAGGCGACGACGTCGTAACCCACCGACTCAAGGTCGATCTCGCGGCCGCCGTCGTGCAGCAAGCCGGAGCGCTGCATCCGGCGCATCCGTGTCTGGGCGGTATTCCGGGCGATCCCCAGGGTCTCGCTGAGCTCGCCGATCTGGATCCGCGGATCCCGGATGAGTTCCAGCAGGATCAGCAGGTCCGTGGGGTCCAAACTGTTCAAATCATCACTCCGGTTCATCTTTGGGGTCAGTGATTGACGGTTTTGATCAATTTTTACACAAACTTTTGCCCGATAGGTCATGACTACTTCAAGCTTTAGGCATCAATTGTTACCGGGCCGGCGGTTCCCCCATCACAGGGAAACGGCGCGGCCCGCTTCCACGCAAGGGCACGGACATGACAGTCTTCAGCGAACTCCGCATGCGCCCGGCCACGGCTGACCGCTGGGGCTGGGACGCGTCCACGACGGCGCGGCTTGTCATGGCCGGCGTCGTGATCTTTACGCTGCTGGTCGGTGCCAATCTGGCGACCCCGCTCTATCCGTTGCTGCAGGCCAAACTCGGCATCACCGCACTCGAGGTCACGGTGGCCTTCTCCGCCTACGTCCTGGCCCTCGTGGCGACGCTGATGCTCGCCGGACACTGGTCGGACCACATCGGCAGGCGGGCGGCCCTTGTGCTGTCGGTCCTGGTGGGCCTCGCCGGCGGCTATGTCTTCGCCGCCGCGGACACCCTCGGCACGCTCTGCGCGGGCCGGGCCCTTCAGGGGATTGCGGTGGCCCTCGCCACCGGTGCGAGCTCAGCGGCTCTGCGCGAACTGCTCCCCAGCCGGCCGGAATGGGCCTCGCGGTTCACCCTCCTGGCCTCCGCCGGCGGGGTGGCGGCCGGGCCGGCCATCGGCGGCGTGCTCTCCCTCCTGCCGGGCCCCACCTCCACGCCGTATTACCTGCATTCCGCCGTCCTGATGGCGCTGCTGGTCCCGCTTTACCTGCTCAAGGCCCGGCCGGCCCTCAGTTCGGCCGCCGGCCCGCAGCCGCTGCGCGTGCTCGCCCCGCGCAGGCCGTCGGTATCCAGCGAGGCCCGTGGCGCCTTCTGGCTGGCCTCATCGGTAGGCTTCCTCAGCTTCGCGGTCTTCGGGTTCTGCCTGTCCCTCGCGCCGGGCTATTTCGCCCAAATCGTCCATGCCGATTCACGGCCGCTGATCGGCCTCCTGGCGGGACTCACGCTCGGGGCCTCGGCGTTGAGCCAACTGCTGGCCGTGCGCGGACGGTTCGTGGTGCCGGTCGGGCTGGGCATGCTCGCCGTATCCGTGCCGCTGATCGCCGCGGCCGCGGCCTGGAGCGCTCCGTGGCTGCTGATCCTCGCCAGCATTACCGCCGGTTTCGGCCAGGGCGTGTCCTTCCGCACGGTGTTCAACGACGTGGCCGGCAAGGTCGAGGCCTCGCGGCACGCCCAGATCATCAGCACGGTCTACGTCATCACGTACCTGGGGAGCGCGTTCCCGGTCATCGGGCTGGGGCTTGCGGCCGGCGTGCTCGGGCTCCAGGCGGCCGTGGCGGGATTCGTCGTGCTCTGTTCCGCCGCGGGGCTCATCCTAACGGTCATCACCCTGCGGGCTGCGCTGCGCCGGGGCTGAACGCCGGCGGCAGCCTCAGTCCGGCAGCGGTCCCTGGTTGCCCTGGATGTGGTCAAACACCAGGGTGGTCTCCGTATGGCCCACCACCGGATCGGTCGCCAGGTTGTCCAGCACCCAGTCGCGCAGGTCCTCCGTAGTGGCGACGGCGATGTGCAGCAGGTAGTCCACTGAGCCCGAAGTGTGGAAGGTGGAGAGCACCGCCGGAAGCCGGGGCACCCGCGAGGTGAAGCGGTCGATCTGCTCGCGGTCGTGGGCCCGGAGCCTGACGGCGATTAAGGCCTGCACGGAGCGGCCGATCGCGGACAGGCTGAGCTTGGCCTCGAAGCCCTGGATGATCCCGCGCTCGGAAAGGGCGCGCGTGCGCATCAGAGCCGTCGACGGGGCAATGCCCACGAGCTCCGCCAGCTGTTTGTTGGAAATGCGGGCGTCCGCCACGAGTGCTGCGAGCAGGCGCTCGTCGATGGCGTCCAGCGGCTCGCCGGCACCCGCTGCCGGCCGAATATTCTTCACAATGCCACTCACGGATCCTCCTTGAGGTGTTGTGGGTTCATCATAATCGCGAATTTCCGGCATTTCCATTCGTAAGCCCTGTGGAACTCCGAATTATTACCAGATACTGGCCACATTCAATGGTGAATATTCATAAGGAGTAACGTGCTTTCTCAAGACTCGCTGGCTGTCCACGCCGGCCGGAACGGCCTCACCGAGTTGGGCGTGCACGCAGTGCCCATCGACCTCTCCACCACGGCGCCGCTTCCCTCGGTCCACGACGGCGGCCTGGCCTATGAGCACATGGCCACCGGGGGAACGCACCTGGCGGGCCAGAGCACGGTCTACCAGCGGCTCTGGAATCCTACCGTGGCCCGCTTCGAGGAGGGCGTCGCGGTCCTGGAGGACGCCCCGGAGGCTGTGGCCTTTGCCACCGGGATGGCCGCGCTGAGCGCGGTGCTCCTCGCCGTCGTGGCCACCGGGAAGAAGCACGTGGTCGCGGTCCGTCCGCTGTACGGTGGAAGCGACTATCTGCTGGCCTCCGGGGTCCTCGGCAACGACGTCACGTTCACCACCCCGGAGGGCGTCCATGCGGCGCTCCGGGCAGATACGGGACTGGTCATCCTGGAGACGCCCGCGAACCCCAGTTTGGAACTGGTCGATATTGCCCTGGTGGCTGCTGCCGCGGACGGCGTGCCGCTGCTGGTCGACAACACTTTTGCCAGCCCCGTCCTCCAGCGGCCCTTCAAACTCGGCGCCGCGATGGTGCTGCACAGTGCCACCAAGTTCCTCGGCGGGCACGGCGACGCGATGGGCGGTGTGGTGGCCGCGGCTCCCGAGTGGTCCGCCCGGCTGCGTCAGATCCGTGCCGTCACCGGCGGAATCCTGACACCTTGGCCGGCCTACCTGCTCCACCGCGGGCTGGCAACGCTCCCCGTCCGGGTCCGGGCCCAGCAGGCCAGCGCACAGAAGGTTGCCCTCGCCCTGGCCGGGCACGCACTGGTACAGCGGGTCTTCTACCCGGGGCTGCCCGAATGCGACCCGCAGGGCCTGATCGGCACACAAATGGCCGGCCCGGGTTCGCTCATGGCCTTCGAGGTGGCGAGCGCCGAGCACGCCGAACGGATCCCGTCCGCCGTCGGCATGGTCACCCACGCCGTCTCTCTCGGCGGCATCGACACCCTGATTCAGCACCCCGCAGGGCTCACCCACCGCCCGGTAGCCGCCGACGCCAAGCCGCACGCGAGCCTGCTCCGCGTCTCCGTGGGCCTCGAAGACGCCTCGGACGTGGTTGCCGATCTCGTGCAGGCCATCGAGGCAACCCGCTAGGGCTGCGTCGCCGACAGCGCGGGCGCCCGCCGCCCCGGATGCACGACGGCGGTGATCACCGCCGTCGTGCACGCCAGCCCGATCACGGTCAGGGCCAGGGCGTTCCAGCCCAGCGACTGGAAGACCAGGCCGCCGGCCCAGCCGATGACGCTGGAGCCGAGGTAGTAGGCGAAGTTGTACAGCGAGGCTGCCTGCGCACGGCCCGTGGTCGCGATGGCTCCTGTCCAGCCCGCGCCGATGCTGTGGGCGGCGAAGAAGCCGCCCGTGAACAGCACCAGCCCCACCAGGATCAGGGCGAGCAGCTCGGTGAGGGTCAGCGCCAGGCCCAGCGCCATGAGAACCGTGCCGGCGACCATGACGTTGCGCCGGCCGAACCGAAGGGTCAGCCCGCCGGCCCAGCGGGAGGAGATGGTTCCGGAGAGATAGGCCAGGAACATCAGGCTGATGAGGGTGGCCGGCAGGCTGAAGGGTTCCCCGGCGAGCCTGAAGCCGAGGTAGTTGTAGACGGCCACGAAGCCGCCCATCAGCAGGAAGGCCTGGACATAGAGGGCCAGCAGCCGCGGATTCCGGCCGTGACCGGCAACCGTCCGCAGTGCACCGCGGAAACCGGTGGCCGCAGCGGCCGTGAACCCCCGCGCCTGGGGCACCAGCACCAGGAACAGGGCGGTTGCCGCAGCGGCGAGGAGCGAGACGGCGAGGGCAGCCGCCCGCCACCCCCACAGT
>NZ_MQTQ01000047.1 GCF_020532805.1 Arthrobacter sp. SO5
GGTGTGTGTGGTAACCACCAACCTAAGAGGTCTTCACCCTTTCACCGTGTAACCAACGTCCTGGCCGAGTACACCTAGTTGCGCATCCCCAGCACGGCCGCCAGGTCATAGGAGACCGGTTCCTCAAGCTGTTCATAGGTGCAGGAGGACGGCTCCCGGTCCGGGCGCCAGCGTACGAACTGCGCGGTGTGCCGGAACCGCGCACCCTCCATGTGGTCGTATTTCACTTCGACGACGCGTTCCGGGCGGAGCGGTACGAAGGACAGGTCCTTGCCGCCGCTCCACCGGCTGCCGGTGGCATTGCGCGGCGTCCGGACGCCCTCTTCCTGCCGGGCCCGGTCCCACGGGTGCGGCTCGAATCCCGTCACGAGGGGCTGGAGTTCCTCGAACAGCTCGTTGCGGCGCTGCAGCGGGAAGGCGCCGACCACCCCCACGTTCGCGAGTCCGCCGTCGGCGTCGTAGAGCCCCAGCAGCAGCGAACCAACACGGTCCGGTCCGCTCGTATGCACCCGATAGCCGGCCAGGACACAGTCAGCGGTGCGTTCATGCTTGATCTTGAACATCGCGCGCTTGTCAGGCTGGTAGGCGCTGTCCAGGGCCTTGGCCACGATTCCGTCCAGGCCGGCGCCCTCGAACTGGCTGAACCATTGCCCGGCCGTCCCGCGGTCCCGGGTCACAGCCGTCAGATGGATAGGCGCGGCGCTCCCGGCAAGCACCCGTTCCAGCGCCGCCCGCCGCTCCGCGAAGGGGCGTGCCGTGAGGTCCTCGTCCCCGAGGGCCAGGAGGTCAAACGCGACAAAGCTCGCCGGGGTCTGTTCGGCCAGCAGCCGGACCCTGCTCTCCGCCGGATGGATCCGCTGCTGGAGCCCGTCGAAATCGAGCCTGTCCCCGGCGGCCCCGACCAGAATAATCTCGCCGTCGAGCACACAGCGCCGTGGCAGGTTGGCTTTCAGCGATGCTACGAGTTCCGGGAAGTAGCGGGTCAGCGGCTTGCCGTTGCGGCTGCCGATCTCCACCTCCTCCCCGTCACGGAAGATGATGGACCGGAATCCGTCCCACTTCGGCTCGAACGCCATCCGCCCCTCGGGCAACGCATTCACGGCCTTCGCCAGCATCGGCGCAACAGGTGGCATCAGGGGCAGTCGCATAGCGCCATTCTTGCGCCGCGCTCCGCTTCGCACCAGAGGGCAAACTACAGGGCACCATTCCGCGGGCACGGGTGTAACAACCCCGGCGCGCACAACTTACCCAGCGCTTACGGGGCGGAAACGCGTCGGCAACATTGGCACAGCACACTGGAAGCGCCGGCAACAGCAGGCACCAGCTCCAGTCAGGGAGGCCCCGCCATGTTGAAGGAAGCCAAAGCCCGTGGGACCCGTATCCGCTCCCTGGAGCAGCTGCACCGCGGCGACGAGATCGAGGCCCGACTGAAGGTCGGCCCGAATTACGACGACGTCGTGATCCGCCGCGGGAGCGTCCAGGAAACCGCGCCCGGAATCGGCGTCGTCTGGATCCTGGACCGGGTGAGCGGGCTGCGCAAGGCTATCAACACGGACGAATGCAGCCTTTGGCGCGTTGCCTGAGGCTCAGCCCCCCGCGACGGACTGGATGATCAGGACTTCCTGGCCCGGGAGCACCTCGGTGGACAGGCCCTGCAGGCGGCGGATTTCATTACCGTTGACGTATATATTCACGAATCGCCGGACCGCCCCCGTCTCGTCCCGCAGCCGCCGTGAAAGGGCCGGGTAGTCTCCGGTCACCGTATCCAGCAATCCGGCAACCGTTAACGCCCCGTCGGCGGAGGCAGTCAGGACGGACTGCCCGCCAGCCAGCGGCTGGAGCACGCTGGGCAGCACCACCGAAACGTCAGCCACGGACGTGCTCAGGCGTTCAGTGCAGCGCTTGTCACGGCGCCGGGCACGAGGGCCGCGGACACAGTTGAGGCCCGGACACACAACACATCCGGCAGGTGCGAGGCCACCTCCGTGAAGTGTTCGCCCTCATCGGCGCTGGCGTAAACGCTGCCGCCGCGCGTCCCGAAGTAGACGCCGGCCGGTTCGGCCGCGTCGACGCACGCAGCGTCCCGGAGCACCGCGTTGAACTCGACGGCCGGCAGCCCGTTGTCCAGCCGTTTCCACGTCCGGCCGGCATCGTCGGTGCGGTGCACGGCAAGTTTGCCTTCCGGCGGAATCCGTTCGCCGTCAGCCTTGAGCGGGATTACCCAGGCCGTGCCCGCACGGCGGGGATGGGTCAGCATCACGAAGCCGAAGTCCGCCGGCAGGCCTTCAGCGATCGATTCCCAGTTCTCGGCGTCGTCGTCTGTGCGGTAGACGCCGTGATGGTTCTGCGCGTACAGGCGCCCGTCGACGGCCGCGTCCGCGGCGATCTTATGGACGCACTGGCCGAACTCAGGATTCGGGTCAGGCATGAAGTAGGCGGAGATCCCCTTGTTGCGGGGTTCCCAGGACGTCCCGCCGTCGAGCGAGCGGTAGACC
This sequence comes from Arthrobacter sp. SO5, assembly GCF_020532805.1. Taxonomy (GTDB): domain Bacteria; phylum Actinomycetota; class Actinomycetes; order Actinomycetales; family Micrococcaceae; genus Arthrobacter. The sequence goes on from NZ_MQTQ01000047.1 coordinate 2,496, forward strand.
CCGCCGGTGCTCATGGCCACGTGCACCTTCTCGCCGGAGGGGTCAACGATGATCGAGTGTGCAGCGGCGCCGCCGTAGCCTGCACCCCATTCCGTGCGGTGCGGGTGATCCCAGAGTCCCCGGTTCAGCTCGAAATGTTCCCCGCCGTCGGTGGATTTCCACACAGAGATCGGCTCGCAGCCGGCCCAGACGACGCCCGGGCGGGAGTCCGCATCGGGGTGGATCTGCCATACCCGCTCAAGCGCCGCGCCGGTGCCCTCGGGAAAGCGGATGGCGCCCTCTTCGGGTTCGCTCCACGTCACGCCGAGGTCGTCGGAGTGGAAGACTGTGGGGCCCCAGTGCTCGGACCGGACCCCGACGAGAATCCGGGTCCGGCCGTCACGGGTATCGATGCCGATGCTGGGAACTTCGCTCATCAGGAAATGCGGGCCGGAAAGGGACCATTCCTTGCGGTCAGGGCTGGTCGCCAGCCACAGCCCTTTTTTGGTTCCAATCGCCAGGACAAAACTCTCTGCGGTAGACATGCCCCCCATGCAACCACCCCGGCAGGCCGGCCGCAATGCTTCCCTGGCATTAGATGTGCGCAACGGGGTACGTCACGGCCACGTGCAGCCGGAGTCAGTCGACGAATTCGGATTGCGTCTGGATGAAGTCCCAATCCGCGCCGGTCAGGACACCGGAAACTGTGTCCGGAGGTGGGCCGCCCGCCGCCGCAATGCCCTGCAGTACGGGCAGGGGAAGTTCCGAAGCGCGCAGGTTCTCCCGCAGCCACTCCTTGCTCGCCAGATCCAGATCCAGCCACCACATGAAGATTTCCACCGCAGTCACCCTTTCCTTGGTACTTCAACGTTAAGCGCGGCACCGGAGGTCTTCAAGGTGCCGGAGCTGCCGCGGGTGCGACGGCCCCGGGCCGGCGTGCGCAGCGCACCGGCCCGGACGCGCAGGAATTATGGCCCTGTTCAAGCCGGTGTACCGGGGCAAGAATTGAGTATGTCTGCGATGAGTTTCAGCGGGCCGGCTCCGCTCGTGGTGGGCGTGCTGCCGGGACAGGGCCCGGGCGTGCTGCGAACCGCTGCGGCGCTGGCGAAGCGGCTCGAGGCTCCGTTGATCTGCGCCCACGTGGACGAGGCGAGCTACCTCGTGGAGTGGGACCCGGCGCGGTCCGCGCACCGGCTATCACTCCACCCGGACACAAACAACACCGAAATCAAAGCCGTGAACCTGGAGCTGCGGTCTGCCATCGGGGCTGCCTGCGATGACCTCGGAATCGTGTGGACCCTCCGGACCCTGGCGGGCGATCCGGCCCGGGCACTTGGCAGGCTGGCCGCGGAAACCGGTGCGGCGATGATCATCGTCGGCACTCCCGAACCGGGCCTGGGCCACCGAATTACGGCCGCGCTCAATGGCTCCGTCGCTGCGTGGCTCAGCCATCACCAGGAGCACCCGATCCTGATCGTCCCTTTACGGGCGCCGGTCCACCACCAGACAGCCCGGCGCACCTGAGCCTGCCCGGACGGCAAAGTACAGCGAAAGAAGTTATTCACGGCACTGGATTTCTTTCGCCGCCGCCACGTAAACTGGACGTCGTAGCCCAATGGAGGGTCTACCCAAGAACCGCTCCGGAGTGCGTATCCCCCAATAACGCACTCCGGAGCTCTTTAATGTCCGGACGAAGTTCTGGTCCGCGGGCCGACGATGCACCCGCGGGTACTTGCGCCATACCCCTAGGGGGTATATGTTGGGCTCATGAACGACCCCCAGATCCCCGCCATGGAGCCGACCGGCTCGGAACACCCCCAGCACGGCTACAGCCCCAACAAGGACGCCTACTTGCTCCGGCTCAAACGGATCGAGGGCCAGGTGCGCGGCATCGCCCGGATGGTCGATGAGGACAAATACTGCATCGACATCCTCACCCAGGTCGCGGCCGTGACCAAGGCTCTGCACGCCGTCAGCCTCGGACTGGTGGAGGAACACATCGGCCACTGCGTCGTCGGTGCGGCATCCGAACCCGATCCGGAGCTTCGCACGCAAGCTATCGACGTCAAAGTCAAGGAGGCCACCGATGCCATCGGCCGGCTGCTGCGGTAGCGCCACCACCACCCACCACACGATCGGACTGCGTAACCCGCAGCAGACCACCTCCAAGGAGCACGCCATGAGCACCGTTTCCACCACCATCAGCGTTTCCGGCATGACCTGCGCCCACTGCGTTTCCTCCGTCAGCGAAGAGCTCGAGTCGCTGGCCGGCGTCGAGGCTGTCGACGTCGACCTCCACTCCGGCGGGATCTCCACCGTCACCATCACGTCCACCGCGAACCTGGCCTCCGCCGAGATCGGCGAGGCCGTTGCCGAGGCGGGCTACATGGTGGTGGCCAATCACGCCTGAGCACCGCCCCGCCATCACCCCAGGCACGCAACAAAAGGATCACTGTGAGTAATGAGCAACTGCTGGACCAGCCCGGAAGCCGGGTGATCGACCTCGACATCGAGGGCATGACCTGCGCGTCGTGCGTCGGCCGGGTCGAACGAAAGCTCGGAAAACTCGACGGCGTCCAGGCCTCGGTCAACCTGCCGCTTGAGTCGGCCCACGTTACCGTTCCGGCCGGAATCACCAACGATCAGATCATGGCCACGGTGGCCGCAGCAGGCTACAAGGCCACAGTCCGCGCCGGCCGCGAGCGCACCCGGCAGGTATTTCCTGTCCCGGCCAGCGAACCGGCCGATGCTTCCTCTGCCGAACAGGGCGGCACGGCCGGGCGCATCGGTGACCGTTCAGCGTCAATCAACCGTTCACCGTCAACCGCGGATGACCACATGGCTCACGGCGGCGCCGCGGCAAGGCTGCGTCCCCGGCTCATCGTCGCCGCCATCCTCACCATCCCGGTATTCCTGATGTCGATGCTCCCGGCCTTCCAGTTCGCCAACTGGGGCTGGGTGGCAGGCGCCCTCGCCCTGCCCGTGGTCAGCTGGGCGGCCTGGCCCTTCCACCGCGCCGCCGCCGTCAATGCACGGCACTTCGCGTCCACCATGGATACGCTCGTGTCCATCGGCGTGACCGCGGCCTACGCCTTTTCCGCCTGGCAGCTGGCGGCCGACCCCGGCATGACCGGGCACCAGCAAGATGGGGCCCCCATGGAAGGCATGGGTGGCGGCCTCTACTTCGAGGTGGCGTCCGTTGTCACCACGTTCCTGCTGCTGGGCCGCTATCTCGAGGCCAACGCCAAGCAAAAGGCGGGCAACGCGCTCAGGGCCCTGCTGAACCTGGGTGCCAAGGATGCCACTGTTCTCCGGGACGGCGTCGAGGAAATGATTCCGGCCGAGGACCTTGACGTGGGGGACGTCATCGTGGTCCGGCCAGGCGAAAAGATCGCCACGGACGGCGTCGTCATCGAAGGCACCTCCGCCGTCGACGCCTCGCTGGTTACGGGCGAATCCGTGCCTGTGGACGTCGGCCCGGACAGCCTCGTCACCGGCGCCACGATCAACACCTCCGGCCGGCTCCTGGTCCGCGCCACCCGCGTGGGTTCGGAGACCACCCTGGCCCAGATGGGCCGGCTGGTGTCCCAGGCGCAGACGGGCAAGGCCCCGATTGCGCGCCTCGCGGACCGGATCAGCGCCGTCTTCGTGCCGGTTGTCCTCGCCGTCGCCGCCATCACCTTCGCAGCGTGGCTGCTCGCGGCCGGGCCCGACGTCAGCGATGCCGAACTCCGCGCCGCGTTCACGGCCGCCGTCGCCGTGCTCGTCATTGCCTGCCCCTGCGCCCTGGGCCTTGCCACCCCGGTAGGCCTCCTCACCGGCACCGGGCGGGGAGCCCAGCTGGGCATCCTCATCAAGGGCCCGCAGGTCCTCGAGGACACCCGCACCGTGGACACGATCCTGCTGGACAAGACCGGCACCGTCACCACCGGCCACCTCGCGGTGGACGGCGTCGAGGCGTTTGCCCCCTTCAGCCAGGCCGACGTCCTGCGCCTGGCCGGGACGGTTGAGTCAGCCTCCGAGCACCCGATCGCCCGCGCTATTGCCGCGGCGGCGCTCTCCGCCGAAATGCTCAAGGACGACGCCGGCGGGCTAGGCGCCGTTGCCGGGTTCCGTTCGGCCCCCGGCGGCGGAGTCCGGGGCACCGTTGACGGGCGCCGGGTCACCGCCGGCCGGACGGGCTGGCTGCAGGGAAACGGGGTCACCCTGACGCCCGGCCAGCATGCCGATCTTGGCAAGGCCGAGGAATCCGGTGCCACCGCGATCTGGGTCGCGGTGGACGGGGAGCCGGCCGGCATCATCAGCCTGCGGGATACGCTCAAGCCCGGCTCGGCTGCCGCGATCGCGCGGCTCCGGGCGCTCGGGCTCCGGCCCATCCTGCTGACCGGGGACAACGCCGCGGTGGCCGGCCAGGTGGCCGCCGCCGTCGGGATCACCCCCGGGGACGTCTTCGCAGGGGTGCTGCCGGAAGGCAAGGTAGCCGCCGTCCGGAAGCTGCAGGCGGACGGCGCCATCGTGGCCATGGCCGGCGACGGCGTCAACGACGCCGCGGCCCTGGCCCAGGCGGACCTGGGCATCGCCATGGGCTCCGGCACCGACGTCGCCATCGAGGCTGCCGACCTGACCGTGATGGGCAACGAACTCGGGCAGGTGGCCCAGGCCATCGAACTGTCCCGCCGGACCCTGGCCATCATCAAGACCAACCTCTTCTGGGCGTTTTTCTACAATGCCGTCGGGATCCCGGTGGCGGCCCTGGGCCTGCTCAACCCCATGATCGCAGGCGCCGCGATGGCCGCCAGTTCCGTGCTGGTGGTGGCCAACTCCCTCCGGCTGCGCAGCTTCGGCAAATAGGCGCCGGCCGGACAGCTTGGGGCACTGGATCCAGGTCACCCGGGCGCTGCCGGAGACCGCGCTCTAGCCGGCTCACGGAACGGGTTCGACGTCGTTCGCGTGGTCCAGTGCCGCCGGCAGCGGCTGCACGGGCGCGGCCCGGAGCTCGTCCGTCCGGACCAGCACTACTCCGCCGACAATCAGGATCCCGCCCAGGAGCTGGATGGGGCCGGGAAGTTCGCCGAGCAGCAGCCAGGCCCAGATCACAGCGAAGAGGACCTCGGTCAGCGAGACAAAGGATGCCACCTTGGACCCGAGCGCCCGGGCCGCCACGATGCCGGAGACATAGGCCAGCACAGTGGCCAGCACGACGAGACCGCCGAGGGCAACCCACCAGGGGGCGGTCCACGGGCCGAGGCGCGTGTCGGCGGCGCTGAAGGCCATCGGCAGCAGTCCGGTTGCTGCGGCCAGCCACATCACAATGGCTCCCACCATCAGCCCGCCGGAGGCAAGGACGATCGGCGGGAGCGTGTCGTTTTCCCTGGCTGTGATGAAGAAGTAGATGGCAAGGCAGACTGCAGCTGCGATCCCCCACAACACTCCGATGAAGTCGATCTTGACGGCACCCGCAAGGTCCAGGACCAGGACCAGTCCGCCCAGGGACAGCAGAGTGCCGGCGACGGTCAGCGGACGCGGCCGTTTCCTGCTGGCGGCCCAGAGCCACAGCACAATAATCACGGGGGCCAGGTATTCCAGCAGGAGGGCCACGCCCACGGACAGCCGGGCCACCGCATTGAAATAGAACAACTGGCAGGCGGCGACGCCGATGAGCCCGAACAGCAATATAGTGAGCCAGTTGTCCTTGAGCTGGTGCCAGCGGCCCCGGAGCGCTGGAACAGCCGGGACCGCCAGGATGAGGGCTGCCCCCGTGAGCCGCGCGGTGACCGCGGCACCGGGCGTCCAGCCCGTCTCAAGCAGCGCCTTGGCGAACGAACCGGAGAGGCCGAACACGGCCGAGGAGAAGAGTGCAACCCCCAGGCCCGAGGCCATGAACCCGGATGCGGCGCTGCCCGACGGGGCGTTGTTCTTCCCGGCGGGCAGCTGTGTGGCGGCGGATTGACCGGCTCGGCTCTGGGCCGGTGCTTCGGCGCGGCGGCGTGCGGCAGACACGGCGGCCTCCTGTCAGGAGTAAAGTAGGGTTATGGTCATGACAGTACGCCGCGGCGACGTAAGGAGTCAAGATGGTTTTCACCCCTGACACGGAAGTTGCCCTGCGTTCCGTGGTCAATCTCATCAACAGCTCCGCCAATGGCGACGAACAGCTGGCCACGACGGCGGACCTGGACCGTTTCCTCGCAGCCGAGGGCTTCACCGGATCGCGGACCCGGGATGCTGCCGAGCTGGCGAGCATCCACCGCCTCCGCGGCGAGCTGGCCGGACTCTGGCTCGCCGATGAAGTTACCGCCGTCGGCACCGTCAACCGCCTCCTGCGGGAGGCCCGGGCCCTCCCCCAGCTGGTGAAACACGACGAGTGGGACTGGCACCTGCATGCCACCACCCCGGAGGCGCCGCTGGCGGACCGGATGAGCACCGAGGCGGCGATGGCCCTCGCCGATGTGATACGCAGCAAGGAGAGGGACCGCATGCTGGTCTGCGCCGCTGAGGACTGCGACGCCGTCGTGCTGGATCTGAGCAGGAACCGCTCCAAGCGCTACTGCGACACCGGCAATTGCGCCAACCGTGCGCACGTGGCCGCCTACCGGGCCCGTAAGGCGGCCTCCTGACCGGCTCGCCCGGTGCCTCGGATCAGGGCCGGTCCGCGGAGTCCGCGGAGCTAGCGGATGCCGCCGCCGGGAGATTCGTCGCCGCCGTCTTCGGCGGCGCCGGCCCCTGATCCGGCGTTCCCGGCATGGCCTGCGTGGCCTGAGTTCCTGGAGCTCAGGTTCACGCCGGATCCCTTGCCCAGGTTTTCGGCATTGTCCTTGTGGCTCATTGAGAGCATGGCGAGCACAACGAGAATGACGATGAAGGCGATGCCCGCGGCAATGAAGGCCAAATCAAAACGGGGTGCCTTGGCGCTGCCGCCGGAAGCGAAAATGAGCGTGGCAACGAAGGCCAGCACAGCCCAGAACGCTGAGAACATGAGGGGTCCCTTGACCGAGGTCCGCAGGCTGCGCGGTTCTCCAGAATTCTGCTGTCCCAAGGTGCTTTCCTCCTGCAGCCGACGCCGGGCAGGCGTGGCAGTTTTGATCCCGCAATCGTTCTACGCGAGGTAGAACCTGTCGGTACTAGTTTACGGCCTCCGGCGAATCGGCCCGCGCATCGTGCCGCAGGGTCAGCCCCGCCAGCGTCCACAGCACACCGCTGACGATGGCCCCGCCGCCGGCGACACCGAGCAGCGCATGCGGGCCCAGGTCGATGAAGAACGGCAGCGCGGCAGCGGTGGCGAGCCCGATCACGCCGGAGGTGATCCAGTCACGCGCCAGCACGGACCGGCCCTTGGTGGAGAACCCGAGGTATAGCTCCGCGGCGCCCGCGAGGCCCAGTCCGAGCGCTGCAATGATGCCGAAGACCAGATCGGCCGGGATAAATGCGACCGCCGCGCCGGTTCCGATCAGCACGGCACCGGCGGCCGCCAGGATCTTGCCCGCAGGGGACGTGCCGGGGAGCCCGGTCTTCTTGACGCTCCAGATCAGCACGACGCCGGTGGCCAGCAGGTACAGACCCCCCGCCCAACCCATGCCCGATTCGGAGGGCGCGGCCCAGAAGACGGTCAGCGCGCCGAAGCCGAGTGCGGCGGCTGCCCGCATGAGCACGGGCTTCCACAGGTCCGCCGCGGCGGGCAGGGCGGTGGACGCGTCAGGGGCTGCGGGGAGAGTCACCCGTCCAGTTTAGTGCGAAGCGCCGAGCACCATCCACCGGTCCGTCCTCGCGCGGAAACCCAGTGTCAGCGCCCGGGCCAGCATGTATCCGAGGGAGAAGGCCGCCCACAGCCAGAGCAGCCCCGCACCACCACCGGCTCCGGACAGCCGCACGGCCAGCAGCAGCGGCAGGTAGCAGGCCAGATTTAGGACGCCGGCGATCGCCAGGTACTTCGCGTCACCCGCCCCGATCAGCACACCATCGAGGACGAAGACGCAGCCGGCGATCGGCTGGCCGGCCGCCAGCACCCACAGCGCAAGGGTGAGCGCCGACCGGACATCGGCGTCGGAAGTGAAGAGCAGCCCCGCCCAGGGCGCGGCGACCGCCAGCAGGATCCCGGTGAGCACTCCGAAGCCGGTACCCCATCGCACCATGGTGCGGGTGAGTTCGCGGGCTGCCACCGGGTGCGCGGCGCCGAGTTCTTTGCCGATCAGGGCCTGTCCGGCAATGGCGAGGGCGTCGAGGGCGAAGGCGAGGAAGGTGAAGACGGTCATCGCAAGCTGGTGGGCGGCCAGGTTGACGGGCCCTTGGGCTGCAGCCGCGACGACGGTGGCCAGGATCGCGATGCGCAGGCTCAGCGTCCGCAGCATCAGCCAGGAGCCCACTTTGGTCAGCGCCCGGATGCCGTGCCAGTCGGGCCGCAGCGACACGCCGTGGCTGCGGGCGTTGCGCTGGACCATCACCACGTAGACCAGTGCCATGGCCCACTGGGCGATGCTGGTGCCGATCGCGGAGCCGGCGACGGAGAGCTGCAGCCCGTAGACCAGGAACAGGTTGAGCACGATGTTCAGGGTGAAACCGGCGGCGGCGACGGCCAGCGGCGTCCGGGTGTCCTGCAGTCCCCGCAGCACCCCGGTCCCGGCGAAAATCAGCAGCATCGCGACGAGCCCTGGCAGGGACCAGCGCAGGTAATCCACCGCGAACGAAAGGACCTCGCCGCTGGCTCCCATCAGGTCCAGGATCGGTTCGGCGGTGAAAAATCCGGCCCCGGCGAGGACAATCCCGAGCAGCAGGGCGAGCCACACGCCGTCGCGCCCGGCGGCGACGGCTTTGGGCAGCTGCCCGGTGCCGATCGCACGCGCCACGGCCGGGGTGGTGGAGTAGGCCAGGAAGACCATCAGTCCCACCGCCGTATGCAGCACCGCTGAGGCAAGCCCGACACCGGCGAGCTGGGCCACGCCGAGGTGGCCGACGATCGCCGAATCCGCGAGCAGGAAGAGCGGTTCGGCGATCAGCGCACCCAATGCCGGCACTGCGAGGCGCAGGATTTCCCGCCGCCGGCCGGCCGGCTGTTGGAGCGTGGCGGGTCGCGTTGAAGAAGCAGGCACGGACCCACCCTAGCGGCCCTACCGGCGTCGCGCGGCGAGTTCACCGCCCGCTGGCCGCAGGCAGTCGTGCCCTGCATGGCGTCCCGGACGGAATTTGCGTCATTGCCCGCGCCGCTTCCGCGCTCCGTTAGTAAACTCACTGCATGAGTGAGACTGGCGCCAATACCGTGACCCTGCGCTTCCTTGCGGCGCCGACCGACATCGGCCACAGCGGCTCCGTCGACGCCGGCACCGTGCTGGAATGGGTGGACAAAGCTGCCTACGCCGCCGCCGTCGGCTGGGCGAAGTCCTACTGCGTGACCGCCTACGTAGGGAACATTCACTTCGCGCACCCGGTCAACAGCGGCGACATGGTGGAGGTCGCTGCCACGATCGTCTACACCGGCCGGTCCTCGATGCACATCCGCACCGTGGTGTCCTCGGGCGATCCGAAGGGCGGCCCGGCGACGATGCGCAGCCAGTGCCTGGTGATCTTCGTGGCCGTGGGCGAGGACGGCACGCCGATTGAGGTGCCGCGCTTTGAGCCGGCGAGCCCGGATGAGATCGAGCAGCGGGACCACGCGCTGGCTCGGATCAAGGTCCGTGAGGACATCGTGCAGGCCATGAGCGGACAGGAATACACCGACGCCGGCACCGCCGAACGTGTGGTCCTGAGGTTCCTGGCCGCCCCCTCGGACGTGAACTGGGGCGGCAAGGTGCACGGCGGGATCGTCATGAAGTGGATCGATGAAGCGGCCTACGTCTGTTCCTCCCGCTACTGCGGGAAGGACACCGTGGCTGTGTTCTCCGGCGGAGTCCGATTCTACCGGCCGCTGCTGATCGGCCAGGTGGTCGAGGTGGAGGCACGGCTGGTCTACACGGGCACCAAAGGCATGCACATCGCGGTCCATGTCCGCTCGGGCGATCCCAGGGGGCGGGAGCTGAACCTCACGACGTACTGCCTGACGGTCATGGTGGCCCGTGATGAGCAGGGGACTTCAGTGCCGGTTCCGCAGTGGGTTCCGGTGTCCGGGGAGGACAAACGGCTGCACGCACATGCCCGTGAACTGCTCGAAATCCGGGGACGGGCCCCCGGAAACCGGCTGCCCAACCATCTGCTGGAGCCAGGCGGCCAGAACGCCCTGCCGCCTGGCGGCCGCTAGAAGCCCCCGCCGCCGGCGTCGGCAGCCATGTTGGCGAACCGGGAGTAGTGGCCCTGGAACGCGACCACGATGTCCTTGGTGGGACCGTTGCGGTGCTTGGCAATGAGGATATCCGCTTCCCCGGCACGCGGGGATTCCTTGTCGTAGACGTCTTCGCGGTGCAGCAGGATCACCATGTCGGCATCCTGCTCGATGGAACCGGACTCACGGAGATCAGAGACCATGGGGCGCTTGTCCTGGCGCTGCTCGGAGCCACGGTTCAGCTGCGAGAGTGCGATCACAGGCACCTGCAGTTCCTTGGCGAGCAGCTTAAGCGCACGCGAGAACTCGGAGACCTCCTGCTGGCGGGATTCCACTTTCTTTCCGGAGCTCATGAGCTGGAGGTAGTCGAGGATGACGAGTTTGAGGTCATGCTGCTGCTTCAGGCGGCGGCACTTGGCGCGGATTTCCATCAAGGACATGTTGGGGCTGTCATCGATGAAAAGCGGGGCATCGTTCATCCGCCCCATCGTGGTGGCGATCTTGGACCACTGCTCGTCCTTGATGGTGCCCTTGCGCAGGTCCTGAAGGCCGATCGTGGCCTCGGCCGACAGCAGTCGCATGGCGATCTCGTTCCGGCCCATTTCCAGGGAGAACATGACGGTGGCCAGGTTGTTCTTAATGGCGGCGGAGCGTGCGAAGTCCAGCGCGAAGGTGGACTTACCGACGGCCGGGCGGGCCGCGATGACGATCATCTGCCCCGGGTGCAGGCCGTGGGTCAGCTCATCCAGTTCGTAGAAACCCGTGGGAACGCCCGTCAGTCCTTCGCCGCGGTGGCCGGAGGCCTCGATCTCGTCGACGGTGGATTCCATGACGTCCTTGAGGACGACGTAGTCTTCTGCGGTGCGGCGCTCGGCCACCGCGTAGATCTCGGCCTGCGCCTGGTTGACCAGGTCCTCGACTTCGCCGTCGGCGCCATAGCCGAGCTGGACGATCTTGGTGCCCGCGTTGACCAGGCGCCGCAGAACCGCGCGCTCGGCGACGATCTCCGCGTAGTAACCGGCGTTCGCGGCGGTGGGGACGGTCTGGATCAGCTCGTGCAGGTAGGCGGGGCCGCCGATGCGGTTAATCTCGCCGCGCTTGGTCAGTTCGTCCGAGACGGTGACGGCGTCGGCAGGTTCGCCGCGGCCGTAAAGGTCGATGATCGCCTCGTAGATCGTCTCGTGGGCGGGGCGGTAGAAGTCCTGGCCTCGCAGGATTTCAACGACGTCGGCAATAGCGTCCTTCGACAGCATCATGCCGCCCAGGACGGATTGCTCCGCGGGAATGTCCTGCGGTGGCTTGCGGCTGCCTTCGGATCCCCGGGTGCCCTCGACTGAGTCCAGATGCGTTACTGACAAAACTGCCGTCCTCCATAGTGTGCCGCGGCGGAAATCGTGGCGTTTGCCGACTGGTTTAGTCCTATCAGGCGGCTCCGACAGTCTGCCTGCACCGCCTCTATCCACAGCCCCGATCCCGGCCGTGGGCCGTCCGGAACTACGCCGGCGCCGTTCGGCGATCATCGGAGTTCCGTCTCCACGGCTCGATATCCAGCTACGTTATCCCCGTATCGGGCGGCCACCAACACGGACGGCGGGCCCGCCTGTGGATAAGCTGTGCACTACCGTCCCCAGCTTGTGCACAGCCTGTGGGAACAGCTGTGGATAGAAAAATATCTGACCGCACTATGGCGCCCTGACCTGCGGAAACACAGCTTTTGTCTTGTGGACACAGAACTATTTTCGGAAAGCTTCATCCACAGCTTGCAGTCTGTGGCTGGGGATATGCGGTACAGCAGGAGGCCATAGTCGGCACGAAATATGCGCATTCTGTGATGGGTCTCACGGAAAGGCGCCGAATTGACGGGCGGAATGGCCCGCTGTAGGGACCTGCCGGAACATACTGTGGATAACCGGGATCTGGCATAAGCTCTACACATGGGCGATGTATTGCTAGTCATACTGCCTGCCCTCATCCTGGCGGCAGTCCTCTGGGCCGTCACTGCTGCGCTGAGACCCCGCGAATTCGGCCTATCCGATGCCGATCGCTATCAGCAGGAACTGGCCGTGCGTTCCCAGGCCCACTACGCCGAGCAGGTCCGGGTCGCGACCGCAGCGCGGGCCCGGGTGGATGCCGTCACCCGTCCCAGCCAGAACGAGCAGCAGCAATCGCAGCAGGCCGATCATGCCCGGGCGGCCTTGCGCGCTCAAACCGGCTCCGCTCCGGGCGTGGGACAGCCCGGCTACCAGGGTGCGGTTCTGCCCGGCGGCCAGCTTAATCCGCAGTTTGCCCTGCAGCTCCAGACGTTGGCCCGGAACAGCAAGAAGATCCAGGCCATCAAAATGTTCCGGCAGGCGACACACTCAGATCTCTTGACCGCCAAAAATTATGTAGATCGGCTTTAGTTTCATGGAACCCCTGTTCTTCCCCGTCCTGATCCTGGCCGTTGTGGCAGTCGGAGTGCTGCTGGCCGCGCGGGCAATTAGCCGCCGGGGCGCCCAGCCGCGGCCGGAAGCCGCGCCGGCGCCCGGCCGTAACTCTGTGGAGCTTGCCCGCGCCGCCGCTGCGAAGCTCAACCAGGAGGAGCACCGCCACCTGTACGCGCTCATCGCCCAGGGACAGGCCATGGCCGCCATCAAGCTGTACTTCGAGGCCACCGGGGACGGCCTGCGGGCCTCCCGGGACGCCGTGGGAGCGCTGGCGGCCCATCCCCAGCCCTTCCGGCAGGAAGTCCCCGAACCGGACGGCACTGACGACGACGACACCCCGCAGCGTTTCGCCTACCGCTACCGCGCGATCGCCAGCAAAGGCGACGTTACCCGCGAGGTCAGCAGCAACATGCTCAATGACGAGATTTACGGCAGGATCCGCACGTTGGCCAAGAGCGGCGACGCCGAGGCTGCCGCGATGGCCCTCACCCGCCACTCGGACATCACCATCAAGCAGGCCCGGGAGTTTATCGCGCTGCTGGACGACTAGGAGACTGCTGAATTAATCGGGAGGCGTTAAGGCGCGTCGGCTGGACTGGTGGGGCTGGTGGTTAAGACTGGTTG
>NZ_MQTQ01000048.1:0-27465 GCF_020532805.1 Arthrobacter sp. SO5
CGCCGCGGGCGTGGGCGGGCTGGTGTCCGGGGCCGTCGCGGGGCGGAGCCGGGGGACGCTGGCGGTGGTGGGCGGTGTGCCCCGGCTGGGCAAGGTCCCGGGCCGGGGTCCCGGCAGGGCGCACAAGGCCGTGCATGCGGCGATCTTCGGCAGCACCGACCCGGACCGGCTGATCACTCTGGCCCGCGCCTACCCGGGCTGGGCCGGGCTGTGTTACCTGATGGCCGGTCTGCTGTGCCACTCGCACGGCGGCCACCTGCGCGCCGCCGAACTGCTCCAGCTCGGCATAGCGGTCGGAAACGACGAGGACGCGAACCGCTATGCGTCCGCCTACCTCACCGGTGTCATCACCCGGGCGGAGGTAGCGGAACGGATCGAGGTCCCGGTCCTGTTCAGCGAGGAGGCCGTGTTCCTGGCGCTGTCCCACTCGCTGCGGGAGACCGGACAGACGGAGGCCGCGCTCGCGGCGCTCACCGGGCTGCCGCCGTCGTTGCCCTCGGCACTGGCCCGGTGCTCGCTGGCAGCCGGGCTGCGGCGGGACGCGGAGGTCGCGGCGGACACGGAGGGGCTGCTCAATGGCGACGACCTGGCCGCCGCTCTGCTGCTGATCCGGGCCCGTTCCCTGTGGCGGCTCGGCGGGTACGGGGCCGCCCGTGCCGCCCTGCAAGAGGTCCTCCGGCGCCGGAAGACGGACTTCACCCTGCGCAGCGATGCCCTGACGGACCTTGCGCTGCTCCTGCTGGACAACGGGCGGAAGTCCCTGAACCGGCGGGGGTGGCAGCACACCAGTCCCGCCGAAATGGAGACGGTGACGGCCATCGGCAAGGACGCCGACCTGCATGAACTGTGGGACCGCGAATTCGGACAGGCCGACGGCGGCTGACGGGCGTGGCGCTTGCCCTGCACCGGGCTCAGGCGCCGAGCAGCCCCGTGGTCCGGTAGGGGATGACCTCGCGGAGGAACATGCTCGTGGACGTCCGCACAATTCCGGGACAGAGCCGGATTTCCTCCGAGACACGGTACAGATCATCCGGGCTCCTTGCCACCACACGGATGAGCAGATCGGTCTCGCCGGCCGGGGCATGGCATTCGAGGACCTCCGGGATGTTCCGCAGTGCGGCGATAGCCTCGTTCAGGTGGCTCTGGTCCAGCTCGGCACTGACCGACGCCGCCACGCCCCGGCCCAACGCTGAGGGCAGCACGCGGCTGCTGTTCGGCCGCAGCGCGCCCGACGCCGTCATCCGCTCGAGGCGCGACTGGACAGTCCCGCGGGCCAGACCCAGTTTCTGGGCCAGCACCATGATGGGCGCCCTCGGGTCTTCGTCGAGGGCGGCCAGGATCCGCCGGTCCGTCGCGTCGAGTTCCTGCAAAGTGACCACTTCCTGCGCATTGCTCCGGCCGCAATTGGTCGGATTGACCAATTTAAATGATGCCCGTTGCACCAACTGTAGGACTTCTGTTGAAATAGTGACAACAAAGGGATACAGGCTACCGCCGGATCCCCCAGGCTACAGGCTCCCCGGCACACCACCCGGACCCTGAATGAGGCTTCCCGCAAGGAACCCGCCGCTGATTGACACTTGTTCACGCATCGTCTGTCCGCATTCGCCGTTCTTCCTATTCGCAGTGCCATGGCCCGGAGCAATGCCCCGGGCCGGGCACGGCAAGAGCCCCTGAGCCACCGACGTCGGTTTTCCGAAGTCATCGGTAGCTGAGGGGCTCTTGCGTTGCTCCAAGGCAACGCGGGGTCACATCGCGCCCATTGAGGGGCCCGCGACGGGCCGTAGGTGACCCCGCGTTGCTGGAGGAGGGGCCGTTGCGGTGCTCCACGGCTGCGTTGCTCCCCCTAGGCTGGTGCCATGACCTCTGCCGGCCGCTTCGCACCCAGCCCCTCCGGCGAGCTGCATGTGGGCAACCTGCGGACGGCCATCCTGGCCTGGCTCTTCGCCCGCTCCACCGGCCGCCGGTTCCTGCTGCGCGTGGAAGACCTGGACCGCGCCCGGGCCGGCGCCGAGGCGGAGCAGCTCCGCGATCTGGCAGCGGTCGGCGTGGACTGGGACGGCGGCGTCGTGCGGCAGGCGGACCGCGGGCCGCTCTACGCGGCGGCCGTGGCCGGCCTGGCAGCAGCAGGGCTCACTTACGAGTGCTTCTGCACGCGCCGCGAAATCCAGGACGCCCCGTCCGCGCCGCACGCACCGCAGGGCGCGTACCCGGGCACGTGCCGGAACCTGTCCGTGGCCGAGCGCGATGCCAAGCGCGCCGTCCGGCCAGCGGCGATCCGGCTCCGTGCCGACGTCACGGAAGGGACCGTGCGCGACCTTCTGCACGGCAGCTACACCGGGGCGGTGGATGACTTTGTGCTCCGGCGCAATGACGGTGTGACGGCCTACAACCTCGCGGTAGTGGTCGACGACGCTGACCAGGGGATCGACCAGGTGGTCCGCGGCGATGATCTCCTGCCTTCCACGCCCCGCCAGGCCTATCTCGGCACCCTGTTAGATATACCCGTTCCGGAATATGCACATGTGCCGCTCGTGGTGAACGCCGACGGCGCACGGCTGGCCAAGCGCGACGGCGCCGTGACCCTGTCGGACCTGGCCCGGGCGGGCATGCAGACGGACGATGTGCGGGATGCGTTGCTGGCCTCCCTGGGGCTGCCGCCGGGGCCACTCCCGCGGGCCCTCGCGGTGTTCCGGCCTGCGGCGCTGCCCCGGGAGCCCTGGGTCTGGCCCCGCGCGTAGCCGTTGACGCTCCGCACAACCGCGTAGGCTTGAACAATGTCAGAACCAGCACTTCCCCGATTCACCGTCGAGACCGCCAAGGTCCTTGCCGAGGTGGCCCACAACCGCCAGAAGGACAAGCTCAAGCGGCCCTACCGCGAGCACGTTCTCGCTGTCGGTGACGCCCTGGCGGACTTCGACGACGACATCCGGATCGCCGGATACCTGCACGACATTGCGGAGGACACCCCGATGACCCGGCAGGCGCTCCTGGACATGGGTGTCTCGGAGCGGGCTGCAGACATCATCGAGCGCGTCACCAAGCGCCTGCACGAGAACCCGGATGACTACCAGGCCGGAATCCGCTACATTGCCGAAGACCACGACGCCACCCTGGTGAAGATCGCGGACAACGCGCACAATTCACTGCCGGAACGGGTCAAGGCGCTGGCGGAGAAATGGCCCGACAAACCGCCGGTGACCAGATATGACGAGGCCCGCCCGGTGCTCTTTGCTGCCGTGCCGGTCGAGGAAACCCGGAAGATTCTTGCCCGGATCAACCCGTGGCTGCTCGAGGAACTCGATGATCTGCTGGACGAGGCGGACGACACTGACTACGAAAACCTCTCCTATGAGGACGCGCCGGCAGGTTCCCCCGCCGCCGAGACCGAGACCCACCGGGACTGACCGTGCGGGCCTACGTCCTCACACGCTACGGCGGGGCCGGCGCCATGGAGTTCCGGGACGTTCCCGAACCCCAGCCCGGACCAGGCGACGTCCGGATCAGGGTCGCCGCCGCCGGGCTGAATCCGGTGGACTGCAAGATCCGCGACGGTGACCTGCGGCCCATCAACCGGCTCCGGCTGCCCGTCGTCGCCGGCTGCGAACTCTCCGGGACCGTGGACGCCGTCGGCCCCGGGCCCAACCGCTTCGCCGTCGGGGACCGGGTCTACGCCCGGGTGGAGAAGCATAAGCTCGGCGCCTTTGCAGAGCTCGTGTGCGTGGCGCAGGAGCTGGTGGCCCGGATGCCGTCGTCGATCGACTTCGCTGCAGCCGCAGGGCTGCCGCTGGCCGGGCTGACAGCGCTGCAGGCCCTGCGCGACGAACTCGCCGTCGGCCCGGGCACCAGGCTCTTTATCGCCGGCGGCGCGGGTGGCGTCGGCACGCTGGCGATCCAGCTCGCGAAGCATTGGGGGGCCGAGGTCACCACCACCGCGTCGCCCCGCGGCGAGGCCCTTGTGCGGAGGCTCGGCGCCGACCGCGTGATCGACTACACCCGGGAGGACTTCTCGCTGATGCTGCGGAACTTCGACGCCGTCCTGGATCTGGTCGGCGGCACGGTGCTCAAGGACTCCTTCAGTATCCTCAGGCCCGGCGGCCGCGTGGTGTCCATCGCCGGCGTGCCGGAGGCGCACACCGCGACGGAAGACCTTGGCGCGCCGCCGTGGATCACGGCCGCGTTCACCCTGATGAGCCGGGGCATCCGCCGGCGCGCCCGCAGGGCAGAAGCCAGCTACCGGTACCTGTTCATGCACCCCAGCGGGGACGACCTGCGGGTCCTGGCATCCCTCGTCGACGGCGGCCAGCTCCGGCCCGTGGTGGACAGTACCTACCCCTTCGCCAGGATCGCCGAGGCCTTCGCCGCGCTCGAACAGGGCCACGCCAAGGGAAAGATCGCGGTCACGCTCGGCCCCTGACCTACTGCATCGCGGGGTCACCTAGCGTCCATCCAAGGGCCCCGCATGGGCGGTATCTGACCCCGCGTTGCTTGGGGCTACACGCGGCCGAGGGCGTCGATGTCCTCGAGGAACTGCTGGTGGACCTCTTCGCTCACGGTGGTCCTCGTGTCCGCGATGGAGTCGAGGTAGTCCTGGGTGGAGGGGCCCTTGCGGACAGCCGCCCGGACGGACGCGCTGCCGCCGGAAGCCTGGCCGCCGTCGTCGTACACCGCCTTTTCCAGTGCCCGCTGGGAGGCGCTCCGGGCCGCGTACTCGATGTCCGCGGGCGAGAATCCCTGGCTCCGGTCCACCAAAAGCTCCACGTCCACGTCGTCCACCACTGTGGCGGGAATGAAGCGCTGCCACATGGCCTCGCGGGCCTGGCGGTCCGGCAGGCCGATGGGGATGACGTAGTCGAAGCGGCCGTGGCGCAGGAATGCGGTGTCCAGGGCCCTGATGAAGTTGGTGGCGCACACCAGCAGCCGGCCGGGCTGTTCGCGGAACGCCGGGATGATCTTCAGGAGTTCGTTGGTGACGCCCTGCAACGGCGACGGCGGTTCACCGGACCGCTGGGAGGCGATCTCCTCCACCTCGTCGATGAAGACAACGGCGTGCTCCAGCTCGGCGATCTCGAGGAAGGTTTCGCGCAGCGCACCGGCGAGGCCCTTGGGGTCGGAGGCGAGCCGGGAGGGGAAGACCTCCACGAAGGGCCATTCGAGCCGGGAGGCGATGGCCTTCGCGAAGGTGGTCTTGCCGGTGCCGGGCGGGCCGAAGAGGACGACGGCGCGCGGCGGCACCACGCCGTACTCGTCGGCGAGGTCGGCTTCCGCGAGCGGCAGCACGAGGCGGCGCTCCAGGAGTTCCTTCTCGTTGCGCATGCCTGCGACGTTTTCCCAGAGGTCGCGGGCCAGGATCCGGCCGCCTAGCAGGCTGAGGGGCTCGAGTTCCTGGCGCTGGACCGGGATTTTCCGCTCGAAATAGCGCAGATTCTTCTTCAGCATGAAGCCGCGGCTCAGGAACGCCTCCACCCGGGTTTCGGACTCCGGCATGAGCGCAGAGAGCTTGTTCAGCCCGTGCGGGGCCATCCGGTTTTCGACGGCGGCCAGCAGTGACGTACCGATCCCGCGGCCGCGGTATTCGGGAAGGGTGGCCAGGAAGACGATCCAGCCCTGGTCGTGGGCGGCGCGGCCGACGGCGGCGCCCACCACCTGGTCTCCCTGCACCGCGACGACGGCGTGGTCCTTTTCGCACGAGGCGAGGACCTCCGAAAGCGCGTACACCGGCTCGACATTCGTGGCCTTGAGGGATTCCCAGAGATGCAGGATCCCGTCAAGATCGGCCGAGTGGAAATCCCTGATTCGCCAGTTGGTCATGAGGTGTGTCTCCCGGGTGGATCGTCGCTGAGCCGCAGTGAGCCTGTCAGTCGAGCATATGCGAACCGCATCCGCGTGCGGTTGCCGGGACGTTGCGTTACGGTCCCGTGCCTCGGCTGCCGAGCGCCTCGGCTGCCCAGCGTCTCAGATGCCCAGCGTGGCCAGGCTTTGCTGCAGGGTCTCGGCCGAGTGGTGCAGGGCGGCGAGTTCGCCGTCGTCCATCGGCGTGTCCAGGATTTCCCGGACCCCGCCGTGCCCCACGATGCTGGGCAGGGACAGGGCTACGCCGGAGATGCCGTACTGGCCGTCCAGGACGGTGGACACGGGGAGCACTGCGTTTTCTGAACGCAGGAGCGCCTCCACGATCCGCGCGCCGGAGAGGCCGATCGCGTAATTCGTGGCGCCCTTGCCGGCGATGACCTTGTAGGCCGCCTGCGTCACCTCCAGTGCCGTCTCGGCCAGATGACCGGCGGTGAAGATGTGCTCCCCGGACACCTTCCAGCTGCGGATCGGGACCGTGCCGATCGTGGCGCCGGACCAGAGGGGGAATTCGGTGTCGCCGTGCTCGCCCACCATGCTGGCGTGGACGCTGGTGAGCGAGACTCCAGCTTTCCGTGCCAGCAGCCAGCGCAGCCGGGAGGTGTCCAGCACCGTGCCCGAGGAGAAAATCCGGTCGGGCGGCAGGCCGGAAATCTTCTGCGCCGCGACGGTGAGCACATCGCAGGGGTTGGTGACCAGCACGTAAACGGCGTCCGGGGCCTGCCGCAGCAGTTGTGGCATGAGTTGTTCGAGGATGCCGATGTTGGTGCCCGCCAGGTCCAGGCGCGTCTGGCCCGGAGCCTGCTTGGCCCCGGCCGTGATGACGACGACGTCGGCCCCCTGCACCGCGGCGATGTCGCCGCCGCCGGTGACCGTCACGGCTGCGGCCGCGAACTGGGTGCCGTGCGCCAGGTCCAGTACCTCTGCCTCCGCCTTGGCGGCGTTGACGTCGAAGAGAGCAACGCTGCTGGCCGAGCCGCGGATCAGGGCCGCATAGGCCAGCGAGGTGCCGACACTGCCGGCGCCGACGATCGCCAGTTTGGAACCGGGGTTCTCGGACATGGAGCTCCTCTTTAACTAGGCCGCGTTTCGCGGGGGCCGCCTTTCCCCCAAGGCCTGTCGCGTGGTGCGCAACGCCTCCATGATAGGTCGCGGGGCATGGCCGCGGGGCCGAAAGATCCAAACATCGGATACCGGCACGAACGTGCCGAAATGGCCCTATTCCGGGCCGCCGCTCGGGGTTAGACTGGAGAATCATTGAAATCGGTACGTTCGTTCCTATCCGATCTGGCCTACGAGGGGACATGTCCCGTGGCGGAGTCATTCCAGGACCGGCTGGCGGCCGGCGTCCGTGCCCGCCGCGGCACGCTCCGGCTGAGCCAGCGCGACCTCGCCGAGCTTGCCGGGGTGTCCGAACGGTTTGTCCGCTTCGTCGAGCAGGGCAAGCCCAGTGTCCAGCTGGACTTGCTGCTGGCGCTTCTGGCCACCCTGGGCCTCGAGCTGCAGCTGACCCCCCGGACCAGCTCCGCCGCCCGGGCCCTCGCCGGCGGGCCGGGTGCGGCGACGCACGGCGGGCCGGGCGCGGCCACGCACGGCGGGCCGGCCGCCGTCGAACTCCCCGAACGTGAGGCGACCGCGCTTGCACCCGCGCCCCACGCCGCGCCCGGGCCTGCGGCCCCGCGGCCGTGAGGCACCGCGTCGCGGACGTCTACAAGGCCGGGGTGCTGGCCGCGCGGCTGGAACGGTTCGGCGGCGGCACCAGGTTCAGCTACCTGCCGGCCTACCTCGCGTCCGGCGGCCCCGCCGTCGCCACCACCCTGCCGCTGGGCCCGGAGCCGGTGCTCTCTGCCGCGGGTGCCGCACCGCCGTACTTCACCGGGCTGCTGCCGGAGGGCCGGCGGCTGAACGCGCTGCGCCGGTCCGTGAAGACCAGCGTGGATGATGAGCTCGCTCTGCTCATTGTTGCCGGAGCGAACCCGGTGGGCGATGTGCAGATCGTGGGCCACGGCGAGAAACTGGACCCGGACGAGCACGCCGTGCAGCTGGATCCGAAATTGCCGGTGGACTTCGATGCGCTGCTGGGGGACTCCGGGCTGATCGATCCGGTGGCGCTGGCCGGGGTACAGGACAAGCTCTCCGCCGGGATGATCTCCATGCCGGTGGCGCGCGCGGGCCGGCGGTTCATCCTCAAGCTCAACGCGCCCGAGTTCCCGCACGTGGTGGAGAACGAGTTCGCGATGTTCCGCTACGCGGCCAAGCTGCGGATCCCGCTGAGCCGGGTGCAGCTGATCCGCGACGTCGCGGGCCGGCCCGGGCTGCTGGTGGAGCGCTTCGACCGGATTCCCGTTGTGGGCGGCCCGCCCGACGCGGTGCTGCGCCTCGCCGTCGAGGACGGGGCGCAGGTGCTGGGGCTGTACCCGGCGGACAAGTACAACGTGGGGTACGGGCAGGTGTGCCGGGCGCTCGCGGACTATTGCGGGGCACCGCTGCCGGCGCTGCGGAACCTGGCCATCCAGGCGGCCTTCGCGTGGCTCAGCGGCAACGGCGACCTGCATGCCAAGAACGTGTCCATGGTGCAGCAGCCCCTCGGCGAGTGGTCCGTCGCGCCGGTGTACGACATCCCCTCCACCGTGGTGTTCGGGGACAAGACGCTCGCTCTCACGCTGGACGGCAAGCGGAACGGCATTTCACGGCGGCACTTTCTCGCCTGGGCCAGCGGGCTGGGGCTCACCGACCGTGCAGCGGTTCAGGCGCTGGCGCTGGGGCTGAAGGCATCCGGCCCGCTCCTGGCGGATCTGGAGGCGGGGACGGCGTTTGCGTCAGTGACCGACGACGGCGGCTCACCGTTCCCGGCGATGGTCACCAGGGAGTGGGTCAAGGAACTCCGGCACCGGCGGAGGCTGCTGGAAGGCTGACATCACGGCTCCCGCAGGGCGACGCCCGGCGTCGGGCGCCCAGCGCGGCGGGCGCCTCAGAGGTGCTGGATGCCTGCCCGCTGCATGGCGTCCTTGTAGACCTCGACGTTCTTGTTCAGCAGCTCGTCCTGCTTGGTGGCCGAGACGGCAAAGGCGCGGCCGCCCAGGGCCGTGGCCTTGTAGATCTTGACGCCACGGTTCTTGAGCGAGGAGTGGTACGTCTTCTCGAACAGCGTCAGGAAGGCATGAGCATCGGCGCCGTGGGCAATGACGGCGGAGACGCGCTTGTTGATCTTCAGGAACTGGCGGAAGGGCCGCAGGCCGTCAGTCTTCTCCTGGACGTTCAGGGCGGATGGGAGCTCGGGGTCCCGCACCCAGGGGTAGGCGTTCCACGGCATCACGTAGCGCGGGTCGAGTTCCACGGCCTCGTAGATGGAGGTGGCGCGCCGGGCGGCCTCGTCATCGTTGAAATGCGAGACGAAGCCCGACTCGGTGCCCTTGCCGGGGGCGATGTGGAGGCTGACGATCCGGCACTCGTCCTCGTCGTGGACGGGATCGATGTAGGGGACGACCGACCCCGGCTTCTTTTCCATCAGTTCGTCGCAAAGCGCCGTTACGGCGGCGATGTTCGGTTCCTGTAGCAGGGTCTTCTTCTCGTCCCAGTCAATCGTCACGATTTCTCCCTCAGCGCTCGGCGTCCAGAATCAGGCGTCTTGTTCCACTCTACGCTTTTGGGCGCGGAGGCGTTTCCTGCGGCCCGGCGTCGACCAGAGGCGATCGGCCCCTAGCCACGTACGGACAGCCGGCGTACGCTTAAAAAGCCTGCAGGTAGCCACTTGATTAAGCCGGGCGTTCTGGACGTGAAAATGTCCGAGCCGTCTCATAGCGAGATCGCGAAGGTACCTGCAGGCCTTGCGTTCGCGAAACCCTCTCCTTTTGATATACGCCCCGAACCCCCACCTTTCGACGCCTCCCTGCCCGGGTGCCTGGAGTTCAGAGGGTCACCACTCACAGCATTAGTCAGCGCGGCCCGACGCTGGGGCCGGCCGCACCCCACACGACGGCGGAGCGCAGCCCGCAGTGGCACGCTCCCGTCCCCCAGTAAGGAGCATTACCGTGGCACTCTCCCTGGTATTCCACAAAGTCGCCGACTACGACGCCTGGCGCAAGGTCTACGATTCCATCGCCGACTTGCAGGCCGCGGGCGGGGTTACCCAGCAATCGGTGCACCGGATGGCCGGCGACCCCGATACCGTGCTGGTGCTTCACTATTTCGACTCGGTCGAGGGGGCTCGCGCGTTCTTCGACAACCCGGACCTCCGCGAGGCGATGCAGCGCGGCGGCGTCCAGGGCGAGCCGCGGATCGAGTTCTTCGAATAGGGGTACCCGAAGACCACCGACATTTCGGCGGCCAGGGGTCCGCGTATCCGTAAGCTTTGAAGGAACGCCCCGCCCGCCGATCCAAGGAATCCATGCCGCTCAACAGACAGTCACTGAAAGAGGACGGGTTCACCGGATTCCGGACGCTTGCGGACCTTGAGATCATGCGGATCCCGCAGAAACCGGGGATCTTCGCGGTCCTAAGGCCCGAAGGCTACCGCCCGCGGTTCCTCGCCAAGAGCACGGCGGGCGTCTTCAAGAAGAAGGACCCCTCCCTGCAGCCGGACGCGCTCGACGCCGAATGGGTTGACGACGCCGACGTCCTTTACCTGGGCAAGGCCGGGCCCGGGAGCAAAGGCAACCGCGGGCTCCGGAGGCAGGTTCAGGAGTTCGTGGACTTCGGCCTGGGCAAACCTCCGGGCCACTGGGACGGGCGGCTGATCTGGCAGCTCGCCGCCGCCAACAAGCTCATTTTTGCCTGGAAAGAGTTGCCTGCGGAGCAGCTGAGCGTTGCCGAAGCCGGCTACCACGCCGCGTTCGTGAAAGATTACGGCCGGCTGCCGTTCGCCAACCTTGTCCAGGCCAGAGTCAAAGGCAACTCGTCCACTGCAGCTGGCTAGTGGCCCCCGTGCGTAAACCGCCCCGCCACCAGCGTCGCGGCCACCGGCATCGCCGCGAAGACCGCATCCGGAACCGCGAGAGGGTCGCCGTCGAGCACGGCCAGGTCAGCCGGATTCCCAACCCTGATCCTGCCCCGCCCGCGCGTTGACGCCGTGAGTGCCTCCTCCCGGGTGAGGGCCTGCTCCGGATGCCACGGGCCGCGGCCGTCCTGCCGGGTGCGGGTGGTGGCCGCGGACATGGCAGTCCAGGGCTCCAGCGCCGCCACCGGCGCATCCGAGCCCAGGGCCAGGATGGCGCCGGCGTCCAGCAGGGAGCGCAGCGGGAACGCCCGGTCGGTGCGTCCGGCCCAGTTGGAATCGGCTGCGTCCCGGTCGTCGAGGGCATGGGCCGGCTGCACGCTCGCGGTCAGCCCCAGCTCACCAAAGCGGGCGAAGTCCTGGCGCCGGACAAACTGGGCATGCTCAATCCGTCCGCGGATCCCTGCCGCCGCGAACGCGTTCAGGGCCACCTCGTTGGCGCCGTCGCCGATCGCGTGCACAGCCGGGACGAAGCCGGAGTCCCGGGCGCGGCCCAGCAGCTCCAGCAGCTCCGCCTCGCTCACGGTCAGCAGGCCTCGGCCGCCGTGCGGATACGGATCGACGCAGTAGGCCGTGCGGGTGTTGAGCGAACCGTCGATCAGGACCTTGAGCGGGCCCACCCGCACCAGCCCGTTTCCGCCGTCGAGGGGCTGCCCGGTGCGCATGCCTGCCCCGATGGCGCGGTCCAGATCCTGCGGATAGACGCCGGCGTCCACCCGGAACGAGTCGAATCCTTCTGCGACCCGCCGCCGCCACACGTCACGGTTCCAGGTCATTTCGAAATCGACAATCCCCACGATCCCGCGCGCGGCAGCGGCCTGCGCCGACTCCCGGACCCAGGCGTCCACGACGGCGTCGGGAAGTTTGCCCAGCTCACGGGTCAGGTGAAAGGCCGGGTCTTCGCGCAGCAGCCCGGAAGGGTCCACCGCCACTTCATAACGGGAAGCCGCCGCGCTGTTAAGCCACACGCAGTGCAGGTCATGGCTGAGCAGGGCCACCGGCAGTCCACGGGTCGCGCCGTCGAGCAGCGCCAGGCTGGGAACGTCCGCCCAGCCGGCGTCCCGGAACCCGACGCCCACCACCGTCAGTCCGGCGCCGTCGTCGTCCAGGCGGGCAATTGAGGAACGCACGACGTCGGCCGCCTCCCCCGCCGACGCGGCGCCAGAGAGATCGATGCGGTTGGCGCCGAGGGCCCACTGCGTCATGTGGACATGCTCATCCCACAGGCCTGGAATGACATACCGCCCGTCCAGGTCCACTTCGCGGGATCCGGGAACAACGGGCAGCTGCCCCGCGGGGCCGATCCGCGAAACTTCGCCGTCAAGCACCTGAATGTCGAGCAGGGCCGATTCACCGGGGATCCGCACGGAGGCAAGTCGAAGGGCGGTCACGTCAGCGGCAGGGGATTGAGGCATAGCCAACAGGCTAGGTGCCGGAACCCGCAGCGCCAATCCGGACCTGCCGCGCCGTCCGCGCCAGCCGCCCCGCCGGACAAGGGACTTTCGCCCCTTACTCCCTGCAAACTTGCAGGTCATGCTGGATTTTGGGCAGTTCCTGCACGGCCATTGGGGGATGAACCGCCTGTTTCACCAGCTGTACGGTCTCGCTACAACATTGGGGAAGGAAATGGCACTTCCGGCTTTCCCGCGTCAGCAGGAGAGCCGGAGACCGCAGCAACATGAGTACGCAAAAAGAAGCAGCGAAGATTCAGGCACTGTCGACCGCACGGGCACGGGTGCCGGGGGACTCATGGACACGCACGTAAGATCGCCACGCCTGAAAGTGACGATCCGCATTGACGACCATCAGGAAATTTCCCGGATCGAGGTGCACGGTGTGGTGACGGCCGCAAACATCAGGGCACTTTACGTCGTATGCCGCCGGGTCACCGCAAAACTTCCCCGCCACGAAATCGTCATCGACCTGGCCCACGCCCGGGTATCGGCGGCCGCCATCGACCAGCTGCGCGAAGGCGCTCGCCGGTCCGTGCTGTCGTCCGGAATCGACGCCTCTGAAACACCCTGCCGGCTCCGCATCGTGGACCCGCCCAACATCCTCAAAATCAAGGAGCATGTGTGAAAGCCCTCGTCTATGGCGGTCCCGGAGAGAAATCCTGGACCGACGTCCCCGACCCGACCATCCAGAGCCCCAGCGACGTGATTGTCAGAGTGGACACGACCACCATCTGCGGCACGGATCTCCACATCCTGAAGGGCGATGTCCCCGCCGTGACGAAGGGAAGGATCCTGGGCCATGAGGGCGTAGGAACCATTACCGAAACCGGCTCCTCGGTGACCAGCCTGAAGGTGGGGGACCGCGTCATCATCTCCTGCATCAAGTCCTGCGGGCACTGCGCCAATTGCAGAACCGGCCTCTACTCGCACTGCATGGGCGAGGAAGGCGCAGCCGGCATTGGGTGGGTGTTCGGGCATCTCATCGACGGAACCCAGGCCGAGTACGTGCGCGTCCCTTACGCCGAAAACTCGCTTCACCTCCTCCCCGAGGGCGTCACCGACGAACAGGCCGTTATGCTCTCCGACATTCTGCCCACGGGCTTTGAGATCGGCGTGCAGTACGGCCGCGTCAAGCCCGGGGACACCGTTGCCGTGATCGGCGCCGGGCCGGTCGGCCTCGCCGCGATCGCCACTGCCGGCCTCTACGGCGCCGCCACGATCATCGCCGTCGACCTCGACGCGAACCGCCTGGAGAAGTCCCGCGAATTTGGCGCCACCGACGTCGTCCTTTCCGGGGACGCCGATTGGAAAGAGCAGGTGCTCGCCCTGACCGACGGGCAGGGCGTGGACGTGGCGATCGAGGCGGTGGGCATCCCGGCAACTTTCAGCATGTGCACGGAAATCGTCCGGCCCGGCGGCAACGTGGCCAATGTCGGCGTGCACGGCAAGCCCGTGGAGCTCCACGTGGAAAACCTCTGGATCCAGAACATCAACATCAGCATGGGCCTGGTCAACGCCAACACCACGCCGATGCTGCTCAAGCTCGTCGCCCAGAAGAAGGTGCCGGCGGAGAAGTTCGCCACGCACCATTTCAGCTTTGACCAGTTCCTCGAGGCCTACGACACGTTCTCCCGCGCCGCGGAAACCAAGGCGCTCAAGGTGGTGATCACTGCGTGAGAGCCCATGCCGTTTTACCCAGGCGGCTAGGAGGGACCACTGCGCCGCGGCGACATTGAAGGCGACATTGAAAGGGCCCGGGGCTGGAGAAAGACACGGCTCACCGTGTTGGGCTGAGTGCAGGGACTGCAGGCCGTGACTGCGGCCAGGGGTGTGAACCGGGAGTCCCGGGAGGGACCATCTGAAAGGACGGCGGCCATGCGACCAGGCCGGATTGTCATGCTCATCCTCGGGACGCTCAGCGCCCTCTTCGGTTTGGGGCTGCTGGCTGTCGCCGGCGTCGCGGGCTGGGCCAATTACCAGCAACGCGATAACAGGTATTTCACGTCGCCGTCGGAACGCTACTCATCCGACTCCTATGCCCTGACCTCACCCCGCCTCAGCATCATGACCCAAGGCGGCCTGTCCGACTCCGCCCCCATCGACGTCGCGGGCAGTGTCATGCTGCGCGGCTCAGCGGATGCGGGCAAGGACATCTTCATTGGAATCGCGCCCCGCAACGATGTGGCGGCGTATCTTGCGCAGGTGAAACACTCCGAGATCGCCGAGGTCCGATTCTCGCCGTTCCGCGTGCTCTACCGTGATGTCCCGGGCCCCAGGACCCCCGCGCGGCCAGCCGATCAGAGTTTCTGGACCGCGTCGGCCACCGGACCGGGCGTGCAGCAGCTCGAATGGGACATCAGGTCTGGCAGCTGGGCCGTCGTCATCATGAACGCCGACGCCAGCGCCCCGGTCGCCGTGGACATGCAGGCCGGGGCCCGCTCGGACCTGCTGTGGCCCGTCTTCATCGGACTGCTGATCGGCGGCATCATATTCCTTCTGATCGGAGTGCCCCTGATCGTAGCCGGTGCGGTGGGTCTGGGCCGCGGGAAGGGTGGGCCGCCGTCGGCCGGCCCACGGCTACCCGCGCACGCTTCCGGCGCGCAGGAGCCGGCGGCGCAGGTTTACTCGGGAATGCCCCCCGCCGGCCAGCCCTACGCCGGCCAGCCTTACGCCGCGGGAATGCCGCCTGGCGGGGGAGCCGTCGTGTATCCGGCCAGGCTCAGCGGCTATCTTGACCGGGATTTGTCCCGCTGGCTGTGGCTGGTCAAGTGGTTCCTGGCAATCCCGCACTTCATCGTGCTGTTTTTCCTGTGGTTTGCCGTCGCCGTGGTCACCATCGTGGCCTGGTTCGCCATCCTGTTCACGGGCCGGTATCCGCGCTCGCTGTTCAACTTCACCGTCGGAGTGCTCCGCTGGAGCTGGCGGGTTGCCTTTTACGCCTACGGTGTACTGGGCACGGACCGCTACCCGCCCTTCACCCTGGAGCGCACCGACTACCCGGCCGACTTCGACGTTGACTACCCCGAGCGGCTGTCCCGTGGCCTGGTGCTCGTGAAATCCTGGCTGCTCGCCATTCCGCACCTGCTCATCATCGGCGTGCTGACCGGGACAGCAAGGACCTGGGTAGGGCGCGAAGGCGACGTGGTGCAGCAGAGTGTGGGGATTTCCCTGCTCGGGCTGCTCGTGTTCATCGCCGGGGTCATCCTGCTGTTCAAAGGCGAATACTGGCGGGGACTCTTTGAGTTGGTGATGGGCCTGAACCGCTGGATCTATCGCGTTATCACTTACGTTTTCCTGCTGCGGGACGAGTATCCACCGTTCCATCTGGACATGGGGCCAAGGGATCCCGGGGATGCCCCCGCGCTTCCCCACGGCTGGCCGCCGCCCGGACCGGCCCACGCGGTTCCGCCGGGTGACTGGCCGTCCGCAGGCGGTCCGCCAAACGGACTGCCCGTTGGCGGGCCACCTGCCGGCGCGCCCGGCGGGTCGGGTCGCGGCGCGCACGCTGGGACCGAGGCGGGGTTCTACGGCGTTGGCGGGCCCTCGGTCCGGCCCGAGGGCAATGCTCCCACGGGCGCCCCGAACGGGACCTTCGAACCCGGATCCCCGGGTGCCACTGGCGGTCCTGACGCCCCCCACGGAACAGGCGCCTCAGGACCTACTCCGGACAACACCGCCGGCCCCGCGGCCCGGCCGCGCGCCTAGCCGGCCCCGCGGCCCGGCCGCGCGCCTGGCGGCCCTGGTAAGCACCTGCGCGCGCGGCGGCCCCGCGCCGTGCCGGCCCCGCTCCCGGCAGGCACCTGCTGCCCGGCCGCTGTCCGGAGCCGCCAGCCGCGTGTTGCGCCCGCCCCTGGCCGCGCCTGTGCCTCCTTCCAAGAAACATCCACCTGCAAGTGCATCCGAACGGCCCCGTATGCCGGTAGTAGGTGTGTAAGCAGAAATCGCCCGCCTTCCGGGCCGTTGAAGGAGATGTAAATGCGTACCAGCCTTTTCGCAGCAGGCGCGGTGGCCATCGCGGCAGCTCTCACCCTTGCCGGCCCCGCCCAGGCGGCCGAGTCCGACGCCCAGCTGTCCGTCCTCCACGGAGTGCCGGGCCTCACCGTTGACGTTTGGGTCAACGGTGAAAGAACCCTTGACGATTTCACCCCCGGCACCCTGGCCGGACCGCTGGCCCTGCCGGCCGGGGACTACGAACTTGCCATCACCGCCGCCGATGCCGCGGACGCTTCCGCCCCGGTGATCGGGCCCGTGAAGGTCAGCCTCGCCGCCAGCGGCAACTACACGGCCGTGGCCAACCTCGATGCAGGAGGCAAACCGACGGCCAACTTCTTCACCAATGACGTTTCGCGGATCGATGCAGGCAAGGGCAAGCTCACAGTCCGCCACACGGCGGCGGCTCCCGCCGTGGACGTCCTCGCCGGCGGTGCCCCCGTCATCTCCGGACTGGCCAACCCCAATGAGAAGACCCTGACCCTGGACCCCGGCACCCTGTCCGTTACGGTGGCCGCCGCCGGCACCACGGCTCCGGTGATCGGCCCCGCCGATGTGACGGTCGCGGAAGGCACCCACACGGTGGTGTACGCGTGGGGCAGCCTCGCGGACAAGAACCTTAAGCTGGCCGTGCAGAACATTGAGGGTCTGCACTCCGCCCCTGCCGGCGTTCCCGGCGGACGCTCCGGCGCCGCTGACGCCGGGACTGCAACAGGTGCTCAGTCAGCCGCCACGGTAGGCATCGGCGCCGTGATCCTCTTGCTCCTTGCCGGCGGCGTCGCTGCGTCCCGCAGGCAGAAGCCGCTCCGCCGCGTCCTCTAGGTCGCAACCGCTACTCCGGCCGCCCGGCACCCCCCCCGGGCGGCCGGCCCCTGAGCGCCAGCACGGCGGGAGGACGGACATGACACGCATGACGACGCCGGAGGCCACCCGGCGCCACACGGTACGGTCGGCCGCGCAACACTCGGCTGCGCGGATCGCGGCTGCCGCCGTCACGATGGCACTCATGATCGCGGGTTGCGGCTCTCCCCCGGAGGCCGTCACTCAGCTACCCCCGGCCACGCAGACTCAGACGGCCGGCCCCGGCACCGGGCGGCCCTTCACCGAGCCACCGCAGCCCACGCAGCCACCGACGCCCACACAGCAGGCGCAGCCTGCTCCCGCCCCGAGCCCAGCCATCCCGGTCCGCCCGGCAACTCCTCCGGCCCGGGCGCCCGAGGACCCGGCCCCGCGCTTCCTCTCGGTGCAGGGAACCACCATCAGCATGCCCATCGTGGAGGTGGGAGTCAGTCCGGACGGGGCCATGGTGATCCCGGAGCCCTTCAACGAGGCCGGCTGGTACCGCTTCGGTCCGGCGCCCGGAGCCGCCGCCGGCACCGCGGTGGTCGCGGCGCACGTCGATACGACCTCGGATTCGGCACCCTTTTCCCAACTCAAGTCGCTCGCGGCGGGCACGCTCGTGACAGTGCAGCGCGAAGGGGCCGCACCCCTGACTTTCCGGGTGACCGGGGTGGAACTCATGGCCAAGAATGCGTTCGACGGCGCGTCGGTCTTCCGGCGAGACGGCCCGCCCCAGCTGAAGCTGGTCACGTGCGGCGGTCGATGGCTGGACGAACAACAGGACTACGGCGACAATGTGATTGTCACGGCGGATCCGGCATGATGCAGGACGCAGCGCTCATCACCGCAAACAGCAGTCGGAAGGAGCCTGGATTGGCACCTTTCGACCAGGCGGCTTCTGACTGGGACGCCGGACTGAATGAGTCCTTCGCCGCCGGTGAGGAACGCGCGTTGGCCGAGGCGTACCGGCAGTTTTCCCCGCTGGTACACACGCTTGCGCTACGCGCCCTTCGCAACCACGCCGCGGCCGACGACGTCACCCAAGAGGTCTTCATTCGCGTTTGGCGCTCGCGGGCGACGTTCGACCCGGCCAAAGCGAGGCTCCCAGCCTGGATCGTTGGCATCACCCGCAACGCGATTACGGATGCCAGGGCCGCCTCCATGAGGGAAACCCGGAAAGTGCTGGCCGTCGTCGAGGTCAGCGCGGATGCAGACGAGGCGGCAATGTTTGCCGGCGCGGAGGTCCTGGCCGATCGCCTGATGCTTGACGGGGAATTGGAGCGGCTGGGGGAGCCGCAGGGGTCCATCCTGAAACTCGCGTTCTACGATGACCTGACGCATTCGCAGATCTCACAGAAAATGGACCTGCCGCTCGGTACAGTCAAGAGCCACATACGCCGAAGCCTGTCCCTACTGAAAAACCGATTGGAGGCAGACCGTGCAGCATCTTGATCCGGAGTCTTTGAGCCTGCTCGCCCTGGGCGAAGTACTCGACGACGGCGCGGCGGACCACCTCCGGTCCTGCGACAGCTGTGAAGCGGAATACCTTGGCCTCCGCCGCGCTGTGTTGGCGGCAAGGCCCGGGCCCGACGCCCCGCTGGAGGCGCCCGGACCGCAGGTGTGGGCAGGAATTCATAGCGCGCTGGGGCTTTCCCCCACCGTCGCCGCCGACCCGCTCGCTTCACCGAGGTCCGGTTCCCCGGCGGCAGCGGCAGAACCAGCGTCAACGCCCGGTTCACCGACGCCGCTCGTGTCCCGGAAGGAAAAGGCCGGCCGAAAAGGAGAGCCCGGCGGGGGTTCCGGTTGGATTCGCCGTCCCGGCGTGTGGCTTGCTGCCGCGGCGGCGACCGCACTGGTGGCGGGCGGCGTCTTCTGGTCCGTGCGCCAGAACCAGCCCGTTGTCACGCCGCTCGCCACGGCGCAGCTTGCCCCGGTAGACCAGCATTCCGCTACCGGGTCGGCCAGGGTGGTCGAGTCCAAGGACGGACAGCGCAGCCTGGAGCTCACGCTCAACCGGGACGAGGCGAGGGGATACCAGGAAGTCTGGCTGATCGCGCCGGATCTCTCACGGCTGGTTAGCCTGGGCATACTGACCTCCGATTCCGGCACTTTCCCGGTCCCGGCCGGCCTTGATCTGGCCGCGTATCCGATCGTGGATGTGTCCGACGAAGCGGTCGACGGCAACCCTGCCCACTCCAGTGTGAGTATTGTCCGGGGCACACTCGCCTCCTGACCCGGGGGGCGCGCCCTTGCCAGTTCCCCCCGGCGAGAACATAGTGGAGGGAATTCACCACTGCGCGGCAGGAGGCAGGGGACCATGCTGAACAACGAGGCGGCGGCAAACGGTTTGCTGCAGGGCAAGACCGCGTTGATTTACGGTGCGGGCGGCGCCATCGGCGGAGCCGTGGCCCGGGCCTTCGCAGCCGAGGGCGCCGTGGTCCATCTCGCCGGGCGCACCGCGGCGCGGCTGGAAAAAGTGGCCCGGGACATCCACGAGGCGGGCGGGCAGGCGGAGACCGCCGTCGTCGATGCCCTCGACGAGGAACAGGTCGGGGCGTTCGTGGACCGGGTGGCCAGGAAGAGCAAGCGGATCGACATCTCCTTCAACGTGATCTCTTTCGGCGACATCCAACAGCCGCTCATGGAGATCGATGTCGATGATTTCACCCAGCCCATCACGCTGGCCACACGCACGCAGTTCCTCACGACCCGCGCTGCGGCGGCGCGCATGACCAAGCAGCGTTCCGGCGTTGTCCTGATGTTCGGCGGGTCCGGCCCGCAGACCCTGCCCGGGCTCGGCGGTTTCAAGGTCGCCCTGGACGCGATGGAAGGGTTGCGCCGGCAATGGGCGCTTGAGCTGGGCAAACACGGTGTCCGCGTGGTCACCATTGTCTCCGGCGGCATCGTGGAGACGATTCCGTGGCAGGCGGAGGGGCGGGAGGAGATTGTGGCCGAGACCACCAGGGCCGCCCACCTGAACCGCACCGCGACCCTGGCGGACGTCGGGAACGTCGCCTGCTTCCTCGCCTCAGACAAGGCGGGAGCCATCACCGACGCCACGGTCAACATCTCCGCCGGCGCGATCGTTGATTACTAGGGCAACTGGCGCCGCACCCGGGCACCGGACCGGCTCAACCCGCGACTTGACTGTCTACTCAACCGTGACCTTGACCCGCTGGACCACGTTGTTGCCCATGCCCTGGTAGTTCCAGGCCTGTTCCAGCGGTTGCACGGCACCCGAAGCGTCCGTGGCGCGGCAGGTCAGCTCGTGCTCGCCAGGATCGGCAACCCACGGCATCGACCACGCGCGCCAGGCGAAAGGCGATGCCGAGTGCTCCAGATGGGCCGCTGACCACTCGCCGTCGATCCCGACCTCCACCCGCTGCACCTCGCCCTTCCCGGACCACGCCCGTCCGGTCAGCATCACCGGTCCGGCGGCCAGGACCCGGCTCCGGGTGAAGAAGTCCGGCACACCGGGCGGGACCATCAGCGAGCGGACCTTCATCCACGTGACAGGCGTCCCGGCGTCGTCAGCGTCCTGCTGGTAGCGGTACGCGACCGACTGCTGGAAACCGTCGAAAGGCTTCGTCACCACGTTGATCGTGGACAGCCACTTCACGCTCGCCATGCCATACCAGCCGGGGACCACCAAGCGTAGCGGGTAGCCGTGCTGGGGCGGCAGCTCGGCACCGTTCATCCGGTAGGCCAGCACGACGTCGGGGCGCAGTGCCTCGCCGATCGGCAGGCTCCGCGCGTACTGCTGGCGCACGCCGCCTTGGATCCCGGCGTCGGCGCCGGTGAACACCACCTCGACGGCGTCGTCCTCTACCCCGGCCTGGGCCAGCAAGTAGGCCAGCGGAACCCCGGTCCAGGTGGCGGTACCCACGCCTTCCAGCATCCACGGCTGGCTGAGCGGGCGGGGCCGCAAAAGGGACCGGCCGTTTCCCGCACATTCAAGAGTGACGGGCAGGCTGATGCTGGGCGCCCGCCGCAGTGCCCGGAGGCTCAGCTCCAGCGACCGCTGCACAGCGCCGCCAATCCGCAGATGCCAGTTGTCGGCGTCGATGTAGGGAATGTCGAAGTGGTTCAGCAGGTAGTGCAGCCCGGCCGGGGTGGTGTCATTCCGGAGCGCCTCGAGCGGCATCGAATGGTTCCGGACCGCGAGCTGGAGTTCTTCGCCCGTCAGGGGGCCGTGGCTCGGCTCGCCGGGGGCGGTGAGCTTCCCGGCCTGCCGGCGCGGGTTCTTCAGGACCGAGGAGCGCCTGGACATCTGCTTTGGCATGGGGAGCCGCGATTCTGTTCCGGACCAGCCCCGTTTTGGCCGGTGTCACCTGATTTCAGGTCTACGCCGCTCCCCGGACGCGGTCAATACTGGGCCAGTCCGGCGGCGGCCGGAGATTCCCCGGGGCGCCTAAAGCCGATGCGACGCCGCCAGGAACCCGGCCAGGCCCAGCGGTTCGCGGCCGGTGAGCTCGTGCACGGCCGACGTCGGGCCGGCGAGTTCCCCGGCGGCAATGGCGGTATAGGTGCTCACCCAGGCGTCGACCTGCCACGGCGGGGCGCCAAAGGAGGCCCGCGAGGCGTAGGCCTCCGCCAGGGTCTCGTGGTGGAAAGTGATGGTCCGGCCGGTCCCGGAGGTGAGAAGCTCGGCGGCCCGGGCCAGGGAGATATCCTCCGGGCCGGTGAGGTCATACGTCCGGCCCACATGCAGCGCCGGGTCCCGGAGCACCGTCGCGGCCGAACGGGCGATGTCCGCGCGGGCGACGGCTGCCATGACCCCGCCCCCGGCGGGCCCGCGGATAACGCCGTCCTCGCCGGCGAGCAGGGGCAGGAAGTCGAGGTAGAAGTTGTCCCGCAGGAAGGTGAAGTCCATTCCCGAGGTCCTGATCCGTTCCTCCGTGGCGTAGTGGTCCCGGCCCAGGGTAAAGGTGCAATCGGGCGCGGCGCCGAAGAACGAGGTGTAGACGATGTGCTGCACCCCGGCTGCTGCCGCGGCGTCCACGAACGTGTAGTGCTGCTGGAGCCGGTCCTCGGCCTCGGCGGCGGAGACCATGAACAGGGTCTTCACCCCTTCCAGCGCAGCCGACGCCTCCACCGGGTCCGCATACGCGCAGATGACGGGCACCGCACCTGCCAGCTCGGGTGCCCGTGCGGCGTCGCGCACCAGCAGCCGCTGGGCATTTCCGGCGTCGGCCAGCAGCCGCGCCACCAGGCCGCCCAGGTGGCCTGTGGAACCGGTGACGGCAACCTCAGGGCTGCCCGCCACGGACTATGCCTCCCGGGAGGCGGGCGACTTGGTCTGCGCGGGGTCGCGTTCGGCGAGGGAACCGATCGCGGCGTCGATCTTCTCCATAATTCCGGCCTCCAGCTTCACGCCCGCAGCCGCCACGTTCTTTTCGATCTGCTCCGGCCGGGAGGCGCCCATGATGGCGGAGGCCACGTTCTTGTTCTGCAGCACCCAGGCGATACTCAGCTGGGCCATGGACAGTCCGACTTCCTCAGCGATCGGCTTGAGCTTCTGCACACCGGTGAGGACCTCGTCTGACATCCAGCGCTCGATCATCTTCGAGCCGCCCTTGGCATCCGTGGCTCGGCTGCCCTCCGGGGCCGGCTTGCCGGGGTGGTACTTGCCGCTCAGGACCCCCTGCGCCATGGGGGACCAGACGATCTGGGACAGGCCAAGTTCCGCGGAGGTGGGAATCACCTCGGCTTCAACCAC
Organism: Arthrobacter sp. SO5; assembly: GCF_020532805.1. Lineage (GTDB taxonomy): Bacteria > Actinomycetota > Actinomycetes > Actinomycetales > Micrococcaceae > Arthrobacter. The sequence goes on from NZ_MQTQ01000048.1 coordinate 22,847, forward strand.
CCGCCACAGCATCGAAAACTGCGGCTGGTTGGAAATCAGCTGGAAGCCCAACTCACGGGAGAGGGCATGGCCTTCGCGGATCTGGCTGGCCGTCCACTCGCTGACACCGATGTACAGCGCCTTGCCCTGGCGCACGATGTCCGCGAACGCCTGCATGGTCTCTTCCAGCGGCGTCTCGAAGTCATAGCGGTGGGCCTGGTAGAGGTCCACGTAGTCCGTTTGCAGCCGGGTCAAGGAGCCGTTGATGGACTCCATGATGTGTTTGCGGGAGAGCCCAAGATCGTTGTGGCCCTTGGGACCAGTGGGGCCGAAAACCTTCGTGAAGATCTCCACCGATTCCCGCCGCTCGTCCTTGAGGGCATCGCCCAGGACCGTCTCCGCTACCGTGTTGGCGTACACGTCCGCGGTGTCAAAGCTGCTGATACCGGCGTCGAGCGCTGCCCGGACGCACTGCGTGGCGACGTCGTTCTCCACCTGCGATCCGTGCGTCAGCCAGTTGCCGAAGGTGATTTCCGAAATTTTGAAGCCGCTGTTCCCCAGGTATCTGAATTCCATGGGTTTCACCGTAGCCGACATAGCTGTCCGGAGTAAGGCCTCAGCCGGCTTTGCGTTCCTGGGCATGCGGCGGCCGCAGGCTGAGATCCTTGGGTGCCGGCAGGCGGCCGGGCAGCGAATCGAGCGAGCCGGTGTCCAGGACGGACTCCATGGCGGACACGGGGAGTTTCTTGAATGCGCGCGGAACGGTGCCGAGCTCGCCGTTGCGGTCCGTGGCAGACGCGACGAGCGGCGCTACTTCCGTCAGGTCCTGCGCCAGCGCCGTGGGGCTGGGGAGCTCGCGGACCGAGACCCTGATGGGCGGGGCGGCTTCCGCCTTGGCCCGGGAGGCGGCGCGTGCATCGGCCCGCGCGACGGCGGCAGCCCACTCCGGTGACAGGACGGGTTCCTTCTTGGCCGGCTTGGGACGTTTCGCGGACCGGGCGGTTTCGGCGGCGGGACGGCCTACGGACCGGGCGGTCGCCATGAGGACAACCGCCACGAGCCGGCCGGCGCCGGCAATCACCAGCGTCGCAACAAACACGAGGAAGAGGCCGAGGAACATGACAAACGCCACTCCCACGGTCATTAAGAAGGTCAGGTTCAGCGCGATGGTTGTTGGATCTTCCATTTCACCTTTCCGGACCGGCCTGCCATGCGCTGCCCGCCGCAACAATTGCGCCGGGCCACAGCACCTCTCAACCATACGGACTTTTCGGAGCCGATAGGCGGAGATCGCCGGTCTCCGCCAAGACGTGTTGAAGCTGTTATCCGAGGCAGGGCGGCGGCGTCCGGGCCGGCAGCGTCTATAGTCGGAATCAGCCCCGCCGGCGTCGTCCGGCCCCGCCGGAAGGACACCCCGTGACGCACGCTGCCGCCCCCACCCCGGAGCCAAACCACCAGCGGGACGGTGCCGCATACCAAGGGAATTGCCCCTGCCTTTCAGGAGAGCAGTACGGCGATTGCTGTGGCCGCTTCCACCACGGGGACGCGGAGGCGTCGACGGCGGAACAGCTCATGCGCGCCAGGTACAGCGCCTTCGTCCTGCTGGACGCAGGCTATCTGCTGCGGACCTGGCATCCGGACACCCGCCCGGCTGAACTGGAGCTGGATCCGGCCATGCAGTGGCGCCGCCTCGATATCGTCTCAACCAGCCGCGGCGGCCCGCTGGACAGCGAGGGGACGGTGGAGTTCAAAGCCCATTTCCGGCACGCCGGCGGCAGCGGAGTCCATCAGGAAACCAGCCGGTTCCTCCGCGTTGACCGCCGCTGGTACTACCTGGATGCCGCGCTGCTCGGCTGAACCCGCTGCACCCGGGACAGCGGGTGCCTAACGCTCTTCGACGGTTTCCACCGGCGTAAAGCCGGCGCGGTCCACTTTGCGGTGGAAGCGCATGCCGGCGAGGCCGCCCAGCACCGCACCCACCAGGGCAACGATTGCCACTACCACGGCGGCGATGATGCTCGTCGTGGTCAACTGGCCCTCATTGACCGGGATGCGCGGGAAGCTGTTCAGGCTCGCCAGGATGTTGTATTTCTGGCCGGCCACGAGGCCGAAAATCGCGACGACGACCGCCGCGATGAGGGCCCAGACCCACACCATGAAGCCCTGTATGGCGCCATTGAACCGGGCCATCCTGCCTGCAACGTAGCCACCGCAGTAGTAAGCCACCAGCAGGATAGCCAGCAGTACGATGATGCCGACGAGGCCCACCGTCTGGTTGCCCGAATTGACGGCCTCGTTGACGTCGGTGTTGGTGGCGAGCCCGACGGCGGTGCCGGCGGCGGCGACGAAGGCGGTCAGCAGCACCGCCATGCCGGTGGCCGCGAGCCAGCCAAAGAAGGCGGAGCCGATCTTGAGGCCGCCGAACTGCTCCTTTTCCCGGGCAACAACGGTTTCGCGGGTGGGCACCTCTTCGGCGACTGCGACGGCGACGGGGCCGTCGCCGTGCCGTCCTGCGGTGACCGGCTGGGGGCGGGTCGGTTCGGCGGTGACCGGCTGGGCGCGGGTCGGTTCGGCGCGGATCACATCATGGGTCCGGGTGGCGTCAGCGGCTCCGGTGGGAATGGCACGCGTGTCCTCGGCGCGGGTGCTGCTGACAGGTTCGGCAGGGAGCGGCTCGCGGCGCACGGGATCCACCGGGGCGGTCTCGGCGCGGTCTGCGGTCCGGCGGTCCGCGTCCTGGCGGGCATCATGGATGCGCGCGTCCGGGTTGACGCTGGCTTCCTCCTCGCCAGCGCGTCGGGACGGTCGGTCTTCGGGGCCTGCTGTGCTGCTCATGAGGACTACTCACTTTCACTGTTTTGATCCGGGGGCACGGATAATCCGGGCACAGAAAATCGTAGACCGGCGTGCAGAACTTGGCTCCACCTAAGCACGGACGGAACGCGGTAGCAAGGATGCTTACTATCGAGGCGGGCCGCGGGGATTCGTTCGATGCCCCGGATCAGCGGTATTTGCGGTGCAGGTTCTTCCTCGCCGAAGCGCGCGGGCTGGCGTCGGCAATCCACGGGCCGGTGCCTTCGGACTGGTCAAGGACGCCCGCTTCAAGCCATTCGTAGTTGCCGGCCAGGACCTTACGCGCGAGGACATGGTCAGCGTCGTCCGTGTTCCTCCACAGCTGGTCGAAATACTCCTCCACCCGCACCCGGGCCTGCTCGCAGTAGGCCTCGGCGAGCTCGTAGGCGGAGGCGCCCCGGTCCGGAGCAGTGCGCAGCAGCATCTCCGCCCGTGAGCAGCAGGCGGCCATCGCAAACAGCTCGGCGCCGATATCCACGATCCGGCCCAGGAATGCCTGTTTGTGCTCCAGCTTCGCCTGCCAGCGGCCCATACCGTAGAAGGTCTGCCGGGCCAGCCGCCGGGAGGAGCGTTCGACGAAGCGAAGTTGCTTGGCCAGCCTGCCGAAGTCGCTGTAGGACCGCGGATCCATGCCGGCTCCGGCCACGAGCCTGGGCAGCCACTTCGCGTAGAAACCGGATGCGCCAACCGCCGCCTTCGCCTTCTCGGACAGGCTGGCGTCCTCGGAGGCGAGGTCGCCGGCCGCGGCGAGGTGCGCGTCCACGGCTTCCCGCGCGATTAGAAGTTTCATGATCTCCGAGGACCCCTCAAAGATCCGATTGATCCGGAGGTCACGCAGCTGCTGTTCTGCCGGCACTGCGCGCTCACCGCGCGCCTCCAGCGAGTCCGCCGTTTCGAAGCCGCGGCCGCCGCGGATCTGCACCAGCTCGTCGGCGATCCGGCAGCTGATCTCGGTGCACCACAGCTTCGCCAGCGCCGCCTCGATCCGGACGTCCTTCTGCCCGGCGTCGGCCATCTCCGCGGACAACTCGAAGACCGCGTCGAGGGCGAACGCGCTTGCCGCGATGAAAGCGATCTTCTTGCCTACGGCCTCGTGCTGGCCGACCGGCCGGCCCCACTGGGTGCGCGCGTTGGACCATTCGCGGGCGATCTTCAGGCTCCACCGCCCGGAGGCGACGCAGAGCGCGGGAAGCGCGAGCCGCCCGGTGTTCAGGGTGGTGAGGGCGATTTTCAGGCCCTGGCCTTCGCGGCCCAGCCGATTGGCTGCCGGCACCCGGACCTGGTGGAAGCGCGTGACACCGTTTTCGATGCCGCGCAGCCCCATAAAGGCGTTGCGGTTTTCGACCGTGATACCCGGGGAGTCCATCTCCACGACGAAGGCGCTGATGCCGCCCTTGTGCACTGTGCCGTCCGCGCCGGTGCGGGCGGGAACGAGTGCCATGACGACGACGAGCTCGGCGATCACGCCGTTGGTGGTCCAGAGCTTCACGCCGTCCAGGAGGTAGGACTCGCCGTCGTCGGACGGGACGGCGGTGCTGCCCATCCGGGCGGGGTCGCTGCCGACGTCGGGTTCTGTCAGCAGAAACGCGGTGATAGCGCCGGCGGCGCAGCGCGGCAGGTACTCCTGCTTCTGTTCCGGCGTGCCGAACACCTTGACGGGCTCGGGGACGCCGATGGACTGGTGGGCGGAGATCAGGGCGCCGAGGCTCGGATGCACCGAACCGAGCATCGCCAGCGCCCGGCCGTAGTACACGAGGGAGAGTCCGAGCCCGCCGTAGTGGCGGGGG
>NZ_MQTQ01000048.1:27517-43428 GCF_020532805.1 Arthrobacter sp. SO5
CAGGGAGTCGCGCTCGATTTTCCGTCCGGACATCGTCCTGCAGTAAGCGGTCAGCCGTTCCATGAACGCTTCCCCGCGTTCGACGTCATCCGCCGGGGCTTCCGGCCAGGGGTGGATCAGGCTGAGGTCGAAGCTGCCGAGGTACAGTCCCTTCGCGAAACTGGGCCTGTCCCACGTGGTTTCGCGGGCGGCTTCGGCGATGGCCCGCGCGTCGGCCGCGGTGGCCTCCGGACCGATGGACGCGGGGGGCCCTGGAACGTCTCCGGCGGGGCTGTCGGTGGCTGGATTCTCGGTGGCTGGATTCTCAATGGCGGAGCTCACTGGGCATCTCCTCTCACCGGGTCACCCGGCTCGAGCCCTGGATCCGCCATGGGTGGAGAACCCTTCAGCTGTCCCGCAATACTACCCGCGGGTAAGTGCCTGTGCTAGGGGCCTGCTGCCCCCTAAATTCCGCCGCAAATTCCGCCGCAAATTCGGCAGCAAAGTCCGCCGCAAAGTCACCCGGCAGCTCCACGGTCGACGCGTGATGGACCAGCCGGAACCAGGCGTGGTTGATACCGTGGACGAGCCCGAGCAGGGCGCTGGCCGCGATGAACCAGGCGAGGCGGCCGACGCCGACCAGCACCAGGGCAACGAACGACGCCGTCATCATGAAGAGGGTGATTATCGCGGCAAACACCAGCGTTCCAATGAACACCAGAGTTCCCGTTTCCACTGCGCTTAGGTCGAACTGCATACTTCCCCCTGCACCATTGCTGCGGCTGAATCAGTAGCCCGAGCGTAGGGTGCAGGAGAGACACTGAACCAGAGTCCCGGGGGCGTGCCGCCACTCTTGATACGGGATTGAAATGCTACCCGGGGGTAGGTCACGGGGCGGTTGCGGAAATGTCACTAGCCGTCCCGCCGGGCCTTCTAGTCGTCGTCGAACTCCGGCGCGGCCTGATTCAGGACCTGGAAGTCCGCACCGACTTGGACTTCCACTTCTGAACCGTTCTGCAGACGGATCTCCACCTCGTAGGCGCCTGCGCCGTCGTCCGCCCGCTCCACTTCCGACACCGTGCCCTGGCCGACCTTGGCGAGAGCGGCGTTGGCGGCGCTCTCCCGGTCAGCGCTGTTCAGCGCGGGACCCCCGGAATCGTCGCCCCGCTCGGGACCGTCGTCGCCTGCCACCTGGAATGAGCGATCGAGATTGACCTCGGGATCGCCGGTCTGGGTGCTGGCTGCGACCGCAACGGTCGCACCGCCCAGAATCACGGCCGCAGCCGCTACCCCCGTGATCAATGCCGCTTTTTTGCGCATGACTAGCTCCTTTCGTGTGATATTCACAGTGTGCTCCTGCGGCTGGAGGCATTCAACGCCCAATCTTTTCGGGGGCTGCGTTAACCTTGTAGCTGGCAGTTTTTCGGTTTCAATTGCCCCACCAACATCGCCCAGGCAGCTGAAGGAGAGTGCGTGTCCCGCTCCGCCCTGTCATCGGCCGACGCCATCGGTGCCCGGCTCCGGGACCTCGAGCTCCTCACGAAGGGTCCGGCCTGGGCGTTGACCCGCTCGGCGCCGTGGGTCATCGCGGTGCTGCAGGCCTCCTTCACCCGCGCGCGCCCCCAGCTGCCGCTGGAGCAGTTCCACGCCGACGTCGACGCCTTCCTCGAGCAGCTCCGCCGCCAGGAGCCGGGGCTGGGCGGCTCCGCTCAGGGAAAGTCTTTCGGCGACGAGTGGACGCGCAAGAACTTCCTGACCCGCCGCAACCAGTCCGGCCAGATCGTCTATGAAGTCACCGAACCCGCTGCTCGCGTCCTTGCCTTCCTGGACAGCCTCTCCAGCGAACGCTCCACGCTCAACGGATCCCGGCTCGGCACCCTGCTGGGCGACGTCGAGAAGCTTGCCAACGAAACGAACCCGGACCAGAGCGCCCGGCTGGAGTCCCTCGAAGAAGAGATCGGCCAACGGCGGCAGCTGATCGCGGACATCAGCTCGGGCGACTTTGACGGGCTGCTCGACGACGACGATGCAGTGGAGGCGGCCGGCAACATCCTGGACCTCGCCGCCAGCCTGCCCGCAGACTACAAGAAGATGCGCGACCGGATCGAGGAACTGGTGGGCGAGCTCCGCAACCAGATCATCGAGGAGTCCCTCAGCAAGGGCGCCACGATGGCGCAGGTACTGGAAGCTGACAAGCGGCTGCGGCAGAGCCCCGAGGGCAGGACGTTCCGTTCCTTCACCGCGTTCCTGGAGGACCCGCAGCAGCAGCTGAGGTTCAGGTCCGCGATCGGCGAAGTGCTCAGCCGGCAGTTCGCGGATGATCTCAGCGTTGAGGAACGCGAGACGTTGAAGAACCTCGTGGCGGAACTGCGTACCCAGCACAGCCAGATCCAGCGGATCTACGGCAAGCTCAGCGAAAGTCTGAACACCTACGTCCAGAGCGACGACTTCCGTCAGTCCGTCCGGCTCCGCAAGGTCTTGCGCGAGGCCGAGCAGGCGATCCGCTCCTTGCCCTACGAACGCGAACGCCCCGGCCTGGTCCGCGGCCCGGTCCTGTTCAACGCCGGCTTCGAGTCCCTGGCTATGGTCAAGCTCTTCGACCCGGACGAATTTGCGGCCCCGCCCAGGCTCGCCGACCCTATCGCCTTCAGCGACTCGGACCGCGTGCGCTCGCCTCGGACGGGCAAAGCCAACACGGAGGCCATCCGTGCCGCGTTCGCCGGGGCCGACTCCCTGACCGAAGCCTGGGCGCAGCTTCCGGACGGGGAACGCCACATCAACTCCATCCGGGCCTTGCTCTCGTACGCCCTGCACGAGGGCGCCGGCTTCGACCGCGGGAGCTGGGACACCCTCGACTTCGAACAGATCGACGGCACCACACGCACCGCCTACCTGCCCGTCGTCACGCTCAAGAAGGACTGAAGATGACAGAAGAAATTACGGCGGCGGCAGCGGCTGCGGAGCCTGGCCGGCACGTCCACTCAGACCCCTTCAACGTGACCCCGCGCGATACCTTCGTCGACGGCGCCGCCCTCTTCCCGGGGGACACCGGCGTGCTCCCCATGAAGGTCCGTCAAGCCCTCGTCAAACTCCTCAAAGGCCCCTACATCGACGGCGGCCGGGACGAGAAGCTCTGGACGACGCTGCTGGATAACCAGGTGATCCTGCGCAGCCGCCTCTCCGAACTCTTCCTGACCCTGCAGCTGGACCACGAACGCAAGGTGGCGGTCCTGCGGCCGGTGGACCCCGAGGCCATCGGAGGCAGTACCCGCTCCAGCATCCTGCGCCAGCAGCGCGCCCTGAGCCGGGTGGAGACCATCGTGCTGCTCCGCCTGCGCCTGCTCCTGGACCGCCACGTCACTGCCCAGACCGACCCCACGATCACGCGCGAGGAAATCGCCGAACTGGTGGCCCACTACCAGCCTGCCGGCCAGCAGGACGCCCTCCGCGACTCCGACGCCGTCAGCCGCACCATCACCAAACTCCTGGCCCGCCAACTCCTCCTCGCCACCGGCCTGGACGAGGTCTACACGATCTCCAACGCCCTCCCCCTGGCCCTCCCGTTCGAAAACATCGGCGACATCCCGGCCCAGATCGAAGCCCTGGTAGCCGCCTCCACCGACCAGTCCGGCACCGAACCCCTCCTAGAACTCGACGGCGAGACCCCCGCGGAGGAGGACAACGACGACGGCGATGCCGCCCCGGGAGTGGCATCGGGCCTGTCGGAGCCGGACGGCCTGCTGCTTGCAGCAAGGCCGTCCGGCGAAGGGGCGGGGGCGGCATCGCCGTCGTCGTCCGCCAAAGGAACAAACACGAAGGCAACCCTGTGAGCATCGCGACAATGCTCCCCATGGGCGAGCTCACCAACCCCGGCCAGATGCGCCTCGCCCTCGTCCAGGTGGTCAACTGGGGCACCTTCCATGGCGCCCACACGATGCACGTGGACCGCAACGGCACCCTGCTGACCGGCAATTCCGGCGTCGGAAAGTCCACGCTGTTTGACGCGATGCTCCGGGTCTTCGATGCCCGGCCGCGCTCCAACGAAGCCGCCGCCCAGCGGGCCGGCGGCGCAGTCGAGGACAAGCGGACGACGTTCACGTACATGCGCGGCAAGGTGGGGGACAAGGCGGTCGGTGAGGGTTCGGCCAGTGCCTTCCAGCGCCCCGGCGCCACGTGGTCCGCCGTTGCGCTGACCTTCGACAATGCCGCCGGAACACGGGTGAGCGTCTCGGCGCTGTTCGATCTGCCCAAGAACGGCACGGAGTCCAGCGTCGGCCGGTACTACCTGATCGACAACAAGCCGCTGGACCTCGCCGCCATCGAAGGCATCGCGGAGAAGCGGTTCACCAAGTCGGCCCTGGACACGCTTTTCCCCGACGCGCAGGTCTTCGACGTCCACAAAGCCTTCGCCGAACGCTTCCGGCGTCTGCTCGGCATCAACTCAGACCAGGCGCTTCCGCTGCTGCGCGTCATCCAGGCCGGCAAGGGCCTCGGCGGCAGCGTCAACACCTTCTTCCGCGACCAGGTCCTGGACGCTCCGACGACGCTGTCCGCGGCGGATGACGTGGTCGAGGAATTCAGCAACCTGATGTCCATCCGGCAGCGCCTGGAGGACGTCCGGCAGCAGCGCGACCAGCTGGCCCCCGTCCCGGGGCTGAACAGGGAATATGCCCAGTCCCTGCTCGACGCGAACCGCTTGCGGGACCTCGCGGGCGAGGAGTTCGAGGCCTACAGGCAGCAGCTGGCCGTTACGGTCCACGAGAAGACGCTCGCCCGGCTCAAGGACCTTGCGCAGTCAAAGGCGAAGGAGCTCGGCGTTGAGCGCGGCGTCCGCGACGGGCTGGCCAAGGAACTGCGCCAGCTGGAGGCGGACTACAACAACCAGGGCGGCAACGCGATCTCGGCCATCGAGCAGTCGCTGGAGAACGCCCGGGTGGGGCTCAAACTCCGCCAGCAGGTGGAGGAATCGGCCCGGAAGGCCCTGTCCGACGCCGGGCTGGAACTCCAGTGGACCGCAGCCGGCTGGGAGCAGGCCCACGAGCACGCCGCCGCCCGCTCAGCCGAACTGAAAGACGATTCGGAGGCGCTCAAGGAGCTGCGCTTCGAGGCCTTCGACGGCCATGCGACCAGAAAGCGGGAGCTGGCGGCGGCCCGGCAGGAACTCGTCTCGCTCAAGACGCGCAAGTCGCTGCTTCCGCCGTCGAGCATCGAAAACCGCAACGCCATCGCGGCGGCCACCGGCGTCCCCGAGGAGCAGATGCCGTTCGGCGGCGAACTGATCGACCTCGCCGAGGGCCAGGAGCAGTGGCGGCCCGCTGCCGAGCGCGCCTTGCGGAGCCTCGCCACGACGCTGCTGGTCCCCGGGGAGCACTTCGCCGCCGTCACCCGGTACCTCAACGACCACTCTGTCCGCGGCGCACTGCGCGCGGTGGACGTGTCCAAGCCGCTTGCCGGCGGCGCCCTGGCCGTGGAGGATGCGGCCGACGGCGATCTGCTGGGCAAGCTGGACATCCTTACCGACGGGCCTGCCGGCAGCTCGTTGGCAGCAGCGGGCGAGTGGATCCGCGAACGGATCGCCCTCGACTTTGCCTACCCGTGCGTCGAGGACCCGGACGAGCTGGCCCGGATGGACAAGGGCCTGAGCCTGGGCGGGGTGGTCAAGCGCAACCGCCACACCGTGGAAAAGGACGACCGTTTCACGGGCCGGCAGGACTACGTCCTCGGCTTCGACAACGCCTCCAAGCTGGAACTCGTCGCCGCGCAGGTCGAGGACCTGCAGCAGGAACTGGCCAAGGCCGCGGAGCTGGCGCAAAGCCGCGAGGAATCGCACCAGGGCATGACCCGGCAGCTCGAGGCCCTGCGCCGCGTGGCCGATGACCGCCGGCCCTGGGAGCAGGTGTCGGCCATGGTGGCCGCGGACGAGCTCGCCCGGATTGAGCGGCGGCTCAAGGACGCCCTCGCTGCGCAGGCGGATCTCGAGCCGTTGCGGGCCAATATCGAGGCCGCCCGGCACAAGCACCAGTCCAGCACCGAGGCCGCCGCCGTTCTGCAGAGCGAATACAAGGCCGTCGACTCGCGGCTTTCCGCCGCCGATTCGATGCTGGACGCCGCGCGGGCCCGCCTGGCGCGGCAGCCGCCGTCGGAGGCCACCGTCACGGCGCTGCAACCGTACTTCGCGGACTTCGGCGACGTCCTGGAAATGCACGAGCTGGACAACCTCGCCAACCGCGTGCGGACCGTGCTGCTCGCCGAGCTGCACGCTGCCGAATCCCGCGGGCAGGCCACTTCGGAGCGGCTCACGCGCATTTTCGAGGGGTTCGTCCGCGAGTGGGGCACGGCGATCTCCGCGGACCACGGCACGTCGATCGGCGCCGCGGGGGAGTTCGAATCCCGCTACCACGGGATTGTCAGCGACGGACTGCCGGCGCAGGAGGCCGAATTCCGGCAGTTCTTCAACCAGCGCACGCACGAATCCTTTTCCACCCTGCTGCACCTGCTGGACGAGGAGCGCCGCTCCATCACGAGCCGCATCCTGCCGCTCAACGGGATCCTGTCCGAAGTGAACTTCCACGAGGGCAGCTTCCTGGAACTCGACATCAAGCAGACCCTGCCGCCCACGGCCAAGCAGTTCAAGGATGCCATCCAGACCGCGCTCAAGGTCCGGCATGCCCGGCCGGGCAAGTCCGGTGCGGCTGCCGGGGCGGAGGCAAATGACGACGCCGAGCTGACCACCCGTTACAAGTCGCTCGAAACGCTTGTTAAGCGGCTCGGGTCGCAGACGCCGGAGGACCGGCGCTGGCGGGCCGAGGTGCTGGACGTCCGCGGGCACCTGTTCATCCAGTGCAAGGAGCACCGCGAGGTCCAGGGCTCGAAGAAGGGCGCAACGAAGACCGAGGTGTTTATGCACGCGGACACCGGCTCCATGTCCGGCGGCGAGCGGCAGCGTTTCACAGCCTTCATCATGGCCGCGGCGCTGAGCTACCAGCTGGGCATCGCCGAGCAGGGCTTCACCACCTACGGCACCGTGATGATGGACGAGGCCTTCGTGCTGGCATCGGAGGAATTTGCGGGAGCCGGCATCAAGGCGCTGCACGAGTTCGGTTTCCAGCTGCTTCTGGCCGCGCCGGAAAACGTGATCGACCTGTCCCGCCACCTGGGCTCCGTCACCGAAATCCTGCGCGACAAGCGCACCAACCGCTCCGGTGTGCTCACATCCCCTGTGATCGGACCGCGTCCCGGCACCGGGGGAGCCTGGCGATCCGAGGCCAACCCGGTGGATATCGTCCTGCGCTAGGCCTGCGGTAGTCCGGACCGCGTCCGGAGCCCCCTTCGGCCGCGGGCGGCTCATCTGGTGTGCCCCGGGCGTTCACCCCGGCGTCGAGTTGGGGCGTTAGCGTGGACACGTGGCCGAGAACCTTCTTACTGCGCGCCCGGACGGCGGACGGCTTTTCGTCGCCCTGGGCGATTCCTTCACCGAGGGCGTAGGCGACTACAACCCCCGGTTTCCCAACGGAGTGCGGGGATGGGCGGACCGGGTCGCCGAGAAGCTGGCCAAGGCCGAGCCGGGCTGGGAATACGCCAACCTTGCCATCCGCAGCAAGAGGCTGCGCCACATCATCGCTGAACAGCTGGAACCGGCGCTCGCGATGGAGCCGACGCTCGTCACCCTCTACGCGGGCGGCAACGACATCCTGGATATCGGCACCGACATCAACGCGCTCATGCGGGACTACGAGTCACTGGTCGCCCGGCTGAGCGTTACCGGGGCCACCCTGGTGCTGTTCACGGGTTTCGACGTCAAGGTTTCCCCGCTGTTGGAGCCGTTGAAGAAGCGCAACGCCGCCTACAACCAGCGCGTTCGCGAAGTGGCGGCCCGCTACGAGGCCGTGCTGGTGGACTACTGGTGCTTCGACGCGTTCCATGACCCGCGGATGTGGGATTCGGACCGCCTGCACATGTCCGCAGCCGGTCACAAATACCTGGCCGGGCAGGTCCTTGACCAGCTTGGGGTGCCGCACAAGTTCAAGCCCAAAGAGTGGGATCCGCCGGTAAGGTTGGGGCTTCGGGACTGGGAACGCCGGCAGCGCCGCTGGGTCCACGACTGGGTGCTGCCGCTCTTCGAACGTAAGCTGCGCGGCGTCACGCTGGGGGACGAGCTCAGCCCGCGCTGGCCGCAGCCGGTCCGTGTCCCGCCGAAGGGCGGCCTGAAGAAACTCGCGCCCAAAGTCCCGGCGGACTAGGCCGGACTAAACACAGAAAAGTACGTCGTTAGCCGTCCAGCAGGTTTTCGTAGCCCGGCGCCACCCGGTTGGCGTGGAACTCCATGACCTCGAAGTCGGCCACCCCGTTGACGTAGAACGGGTCCTTGGCCAGTGCGGCGTCTAGGACGGCCCTGTCCGAGTTGGAAAGCAGCAGCGCGCCTGTCCGCGGGATCTTCCGGCCCGCGACCATGAGGACGCCCTCGTCGAAGGCATCCTGCAGCCACGTGACATGCGCGGGCAGATGGAAGTCCACGATCTCTTCGGGGACCTTATAGGTCAGGGAGACTACGTACATACGGTCAGCCTACCGCCTGCTTCCCGGACACCGGCGGGAGACGCGGGGCACGGTAACCGGCGAAGTTGAACCGTCAAGCTTTGGTCCTCCTAGACTGTAGGCATGACGGAACCGCGCTGGCTCAACGCCAATGAACGCCGGGCCTGGTTGGCCCAGCTGAGCATCAACACCCTGCTTCCGGCCGCACTGGACACTCAGCTCCACCACGCCCGCAAGGTCTCCCTCTTCGACTACAACGTGCTCGCCATGCTCTCTGAGGCCGACGGCCGCTACCTGCCGATGAGCGAACTGGCCGCGCGCACCAGCGCCTCGCTCTCCAGGCTCTCCCATGTGGTTACCAAATTGCAGGCCCGCGGCTGGGTCGAGCGCCGCCCGCACCCGGGGGACGCCCGGGTCACGACGGCGCACCTCACCGACGCCGGAATGGAAACCATCGAGGAACTCGCCCCCGGACACGTTGAGGCCGTCCGCTCCCTGTTCCTCGATGCCCTGAGCCAGGAAGACGTGGCCGACCTCGCCCGGATCGGTGAGAAGATCGTGGCCAGACTCGACGACGATCACTGGATCCTGCGGGACAACAACGGCCGCAGCCACCAGCCCTAGGCACAGAGGGGCCTAGGGTTGGCAGTATGGAATCGCCGATCGACACCTACCTGCGTCAGATCCACGCCGAGATCGCCAAGCTCAGGGACGGCAAGCCGTACAGCAACATTCCGGCGATGGCCACCGTGGATCCGGACAACTTCGGCATCGCCCTGGCCACCGTAGACGGCCAGGTGTACGAGGTAGGGGATACCCGCGAGGAGTTCACCATCCAGTCCATCTCGAAGCCCTTCACCTACGGGCTGGCCCTGGCGGACCTTGGCTGCGACGCCGTCGACGCGAAGGTGGACGTCGAACCCTCGGGGGATTCCTTCAACGAGATTTCCCTCGCCGAGGGGACCGGCCGCCCCGCAAACGCCATGATCAACGCCGGCGCCCTGACCGCCACCTCCCTGATCAAAGGCTCCGGCGGCCAGTCCGGCTTCAAGCGGATCCTCAGCACCTACTCCGCCTTCGCCGGGCGGCAGCTCTCGGTCAGCGAGAAGGTCTACGAATCCGAACTCAAGCACGGCCACCGCAACACCGCACTCGCCCACCTGCTGCGTTCCTTCAACATCATCGAAGATGACCCGACGCCGGTCCTCGAGGACTATTTCCGCCAGTGCTCGGTGCTGGTGAACTGCTTTGACCTCTCGATCATGGCCGCCACCCTCGCCAACGGAGGCAAGAACCCGCTCAGCGGCAGGCAGGTTCTGGAGATCGGGCCGGTGGAGCGAGTTCTGTCGGTGATGATGACCTCGGGCATGTACGACGACGCGGGTGCCTGGATCAGCAGCGTCGGCATGCCGGGCAAAAGCGGCGTGGCCGGCGGGATCATCGCCGTCCTGCCCGGCCAGGTGGGGCTGGCTGTCTACTCGCCGCCGCTGGACGAGCACGGCAGCAGCGTCCGGGGACTTGCCACGGCCCAGCGGCTCTCCCGGGACATGGAACTGCACTTCGTCCGGGCCGCGCGCACCGGCCGGTCCGCGATCCTCGCCGCGTACGACGTCACAGAGACGCCCTCGGGCATCCGCCGCAACGACGAAGCCGCCGATGTGCTCCGTGCCAACGGCCACCGCGCCCGGGTGATCGAGCTCAACGGCGACCTGCTCTTCGCCGGAACCGAGTCCATGGTGCGCGAACTCAGCGCGCTGGCGGACGACGTCGAACTCGTGGTCCTGGACCTGCGCCGCACCGACCAGGTGAGCGAGGTGGCCCTGCGCGTGCTGGCCACGGTCCGGCGGGGGATGGCAGACGCTGGCCGCGAACTCGTCCTGGTCGAGGCGGACGGTTCGGTGGCGGAGGCACTGGCCCAGACCCAGGACAAGCACCGTCAAGCGGTGCCTTCCTTCCCCTCCCGGAACGCCGCCGTCGAATACTGCGAAAACCGGCTCCTGGCACGCCACGGGAACCGCCTGCTGCTGCCGGACCACGTGCCGGTCACCGCGTCGCCCGCCCTGGCGCCGCTGGACGAGGCGGACGCCGCTGCGCTGCAGGCCCTGATGACGGCGAAAAGGTTCGACGACGGCGACGTCATCCGCCGCGTTGGGCTCCGCTTCGGCGGGGTCTACTTCATCACCGCCGGCAAGGTCAGCAGCACCTCGCCTGGGCCCACCGCGGAACGGGTCAAGCTCAACACACTCAGCGCGGGCATGACGTTCGGGGAACTGGCGCTCGGCAGCGGCAACAGGCAGGAGACTACGGTCAGGGCGGTAGGTCCGGTGGAGGTCATGGTGCTCAGCGCCGAGGCCATCAGCGAGCTCGAAGAAAGCGATCCGCGGCTGGCCATTCTGCTGTGGAAGGCCCTGACCCGGGACGCCTATACCCGGGTGGAGCAGTACCTGCGCGAATCAGCGGTCCGGATCCGGGAGTAGCCCGCCTGGTGTCCCCTTGGTGGTGCCCGCTTTGTTTGCTTGGGGCAACTGCTGGCAGACTGGTCCTATGGATTTTACGTCGCGCTATGTGGCCCTTGGTGATTCCTTTACGGAGGGCGTCGGCGACGAGGACCCCACCCGTCCCAACGGGGTCCGGGGCTGGGCTGACCGGGTGGCCGAGCAGCTCGGCGCCGCGGACCCGGGCTTTGGCTACGCGAACCTCGCCATCCGGGGCCGGAAGCTGCGCCAGATCGTGGCAGAGCAGGTGGATGCCGCCGTCGACCTCAAACCCACTCTGGTGAGCATTTACGCGGGGGCAAACGACATCCTGCGGCCCAAAATCGACATCGACGATCTCCTGGTGGAATACGACGCCGGGATCCGCAAGCTCACGGCCACGGGCGCCACGGTGGTGATGTTCACCGGCTTCGACGCGCGTGGCTCCAAGATTTTCGGCGCCATGCGCGGCCGCACCGCCATCTACAACGAACTGGTTCGCGGCATCGCCGGGGACCACGGCGCGCTGCTGGTGGACTACTGGCGTTTCAGCGAATACTACGACTGGGGCATGTGGGGCACGGACCGGATGCACATGTCCCCGGCCGGCCACGCGAACATGGCCAAGCGCGTCCTCACGGTCCTGGAACACGACCACTCAATCGACGTCCCGCCGATGACGCCGGTCCCGGAGCTGAGCCGTACCGATGCGATCCGCGCGAATGCGCGCTGGGTGCGGGAATTCGCCGGCCCCTGGGTGGCCCGCCGGATGACGGGCAAGTCCTCCGGCGATGGCCTCGAACCGCGGTACGGACAGCTCACGCACCTCTAGGCGCGGAAGCCCGGCGTACCGAGCAGATCCCCGCTGCGGAGCACGGCGAGCACCTCAACGTCCCAGCAGTCTGTGGCACGGTCCAGCATCGTGCGCCCGCCGGCCACGATTGCCGTCGCCAGCACGTCTGCGGCGACAATATCCGCGGCCGCCACGGAGACCTGGCAGAACTCGGAACGCCCCGCACCGGCTGTCCAGATGTGGTCTCCGCGCTCCGCGGTACCGGAGGTGGCCAGTGCGGCGAACCGGGCGCTGCCGCCCAGGGAAAAGCCTGACACCAGCCTCCGCCTGTCCTGCGGGTGCACTATTCCGGCCTGCCAGGGGGCTCCGGATCCCGGCGAACCGCACACCAGCACGTCGCCGCCGGCGTTCAGGCACCAATCCTCAAGCTGCAGGCCCCCGAGCGCGGCGCCTGCCTGCCTCAGTGCATACCCCTTGATGATCCCGGACAGATCCGGCACGCCGTCGGGCCGCTCGGGGGTGAACGTGCCCCCGGTCAGCAGCCGCCAGCCGGCGGCGTCGGCATACCGGGCGCGCATTGCCGCCGAAGCCCCCCGCAGGGTCACCTCTCCCCGGGCCATCCTGCTGGCCTCGGACTGCGGGCGGTACAGGCTGAACGTCCGGTCCAGCCCGGCAAATACGCGACCGACGGCGGCTGTGGCGTTGTCCAGGACCCGTTCGCGGGGCGTCCCGGAGAGGGCTCCGGCGGGGAGGGACAGGCTGATGACCGTGCCCATGCAGTGGAAGGTCCGGGCACTCAGCGCCGGTCCCGTCGGCGCTGGAGTCTGGGGTTCAGAGGTTGGCTGCATCGATCGCCGCCTGGAGCGAACCCAAGTACGCCTCGCTGGTAACGGTGGCGCCGCTGATGGTCTGCACGTTCGCGGACTGGGCCCTGATGACCTCGGTCCGAAGCAGCGGTGCGGCGCGGCTGCTGATCTGCACGGACTTACGCTCGGCGTCCGTAAGCTTGAGCGCCGTGACGTCGGTGATCGCTCCGGCCTTCACGGTGATCTGCACCTGCACGGTGCCGTAGCGGGTGCGGACGACGGAACCGGCGTACGTGCCGGCGGCCTTCGCAGCCGCCCCGACGCTGCCGGAGCCGGAAGAGCTGGCGGGGCCGCTCGATCCGGACGATCCGGAGGTGGTTTCGTTGCTTCCCTTGGCACCGGAGGTGCCGGCGGATGTCCCGACGGCGGAACTGCCCGTGACGGCGACGTGGGTCCCCGACTGCCAGCCCACGAGGAGAATCCCGGCGGATGCAAGTGCCGCGGAAATCGCTGCGCGTATTCTCACCAGTCGAACCTTTCGTAGTGGAGCTGATCCTGGCGGACTCCCGCGGAGCGGGCGGCCCGGATGACGTTGCCGGCCCAGGCGGTGGGTCCGCAGATATAGACATCGGAGTCTGCGATGTCGGGGGCGTAGCTGGTCAGCCTGTGCCCCGCGCGAACCGCCGACTCCGGCATCCAGCTGTGTCCCCCGGCCGCGCGGGCCCCGGTCAGATGGAATAGCGTCGCGCCGCGGCGCCGGCACAGGTCAAGGATTTCGTCGCCGAGATAGAGCTCGGAATCGCTGTGACCACGGAGCAGGACAGTGGCGTTGCCGGGAGAAAACGGCGTGCCTTCCAGCAGGGCGCGGAGAGGAGTGATCCCGATGCCGGCTCCGATCATCACCACTTTGCCCCGGCTGCGCGACGCGGTGTTGAACAACCCGTACGGCCCCTCCACCGCCACCTTGGTCCCCGGCCTCAGCGCCACCAACCGGGCGGACCCCCGGCCCAGATTGCGGACGGTAATTCTCAACATGCCGGCGCCGGCGGCATCGAACCGGACGGGCTCAGCGGACAGGCTGAAGGGGTGCGGGTGCCACCACTGTCCCGGCGCGAGGAAACGCCAGATGAAAAACCGGCCGCCGCTGCCGGCGAGCTCGTTGAGATGGCGTCCGGTCATCTCGATGCTGACGACGCCGGGAGCCTCCGGCACGACCCGGCGCACCCTCAACTGGTGCCGAAAGGTTGCAATGATGGGCTCCAGGACACGGTAGTGCAGGAGCGCGGCGCCCGTGCCAATGCAGAGGGCGAGCCAGTACCAGCGCTGCCAGGTGCCCTCGGCAAAAAGGCCGCCAACACTGAACTGATGCGGGATCGCGGTCAGCACCGCCGCGTACGTCAGCAGGTGGACGGCGTACCAAAATTCGTAAGGAAAACGACGTCGGACGGCCACCACGGAGGAGACCACAACGGCGATGAATAATCCGATCGACACGATAGCCAGCCACATGTCAGGAACTACCGCCCAGAGCGCGGCTAGCTCGCTGAGAGGATCCAGGCCCTCGGCCATCCCATCCCCGACCGCGAGCAGGACGCCGTGTGCCAGCAGCAGGTATAAGGCCGGTTTGCCGAGTTGCCGGTGATACTGCAGGGCGCGGTCGTGGCCCACGGTCCGGTCGATGAACGGCAGGCGGGCGGCCAGGAGCAACATCAGGACCACGAGATCCATACCGGTGAGGCCGGCAACGATTCCCAACGCCGTCAAGGACCCGGCGGGAGTGGAGAAGCCGGTTGCTCCGCCGTCGGCCAGCCACAACGCCGCGGCGCCCGCCACAGATGCCCAGGCGAGAACGGTCAGCAGGTCCGCCCGAAGCAACCGCTGCCGGGACTGCGCCCTGAAGGGGTTCAGGGCTCCGGGGGAGCGGCGGGTCGCAGCCGGTAGGGACGGCTGTGGTGGAGTGTCCATGACTCCAGAGTCCGCCCCTTGCCTATCATTTTGCTGTGAATGAACTGCGCCGCCGATTTGAGTTCAACCGGGCCGGTGCGGCCGCCCTGCTACACCCCCCAAATGCCCTGCCCCCGATGCCGGATTAGTCTTTGGTTCGCCTTGCTCGTAGACTTGGTAGGCGCTAGGTGGCGCGGAGCGTGTGCAATTGCTCCGGTTGGCGGGATCTGTCTGCAGAATCGACAGGCCTGACGGCCGGTAGTTAGGGGCTCAAGTTGCGTGCACTCCTGTATTCGCCCAGCATCCCGGTACTTCGCAGTGGCTTTCCGCAAGGTTTCACTGCCCGGTACCCGTGGCCCACAATCTTCGCCGCAGCGAGGACAGCAGCCGGTTTACGCCGAATGCGTGCATCCTGCGGACCAAACGAACACGGGTGGGGCTGGACTGCGGACGCTGCCTGCCGCACGGTTATGCGGGAACTCCGCCGATCGTTTCATTGATTTTTTTTGAGGAGAGTCGTCATGGCAGCACATTGCCAGGTGACCGGAGCCGAGCCGGGCTTTGGACACAGCATTTCGCACTCGCACCGTCGCAACAAGCGCCGGTTCGACCCGAACATCCAGAAGAAGCGCTACTGGGTTCCGTCCCTGCGCCGTAATGTCACTCTGCAGCTGTCTGCAAAGGGCATCAAGACCATCGACGTGCGTGGCATCGACGTAGTCGTAGCCGCCATCCTGGCCCGAGGAGTGAAGCTCTAGTGGCAAAGGACAAGGACGTACGTCCGATCATCAAGCTCAAGTCGACCGCGGGCACGGGTTACACCTACGTGACGCGCAAGAACCGTCGTAACAATCCGGACCGCATGGTCCTGAAGAAGTACGACCCCAAAATCCGCCAGCACGTCGAATTCCGAGAGGAGCGCTAAACATGGCCAAGAAGTCAATGATCGCTAAGAACGAACAGCGTAAAGTCATCGTCGAGCGCTACGCTGCAAAGCGCCTCGAACTGAAGAAGGCTCTGGTTGATCCCAACTCGAGCGAGGAAGTTCGCGAAGCTGCACGCCTCGGCCTCCAGAAGCTTCCCCGCAACGCCTCACCGGTTCGTCTGCGTAACCGCGACATCATCGATGGCCGTCCCCGCGGTACTTTCCAGAAGTTCGGTATCTCCCGTGTTCGCTTCCGCGACATGGCTCACCGCGGTGAGCTCCCGGGCATCACGAAGTCTTCCTGGTAATTCAGCACCCTGAAACCAGTGGCTTGAGAAGGGCCGGCAACCGTTTGGTTGCCGGCCCTTCCTGCTTTTAAGGGCCCGCCTTCGGGTCGAGTTGCGGTGGGGGTTGGGTGGGTGTATTGTTTTCTAAGTCGCCGCGAGGGAGACCAG
>NZ_MQTQ01000049.1 GCF_020532805.1 Arthrobacter sp. SO5
GTTCCCTGGCCGAGCTTGCGGTTCTGTGCGTGCGGGTGGGGACTAGCTGGTCTTGGCCAGCCCGGTGCGGGCCATGGCGTCCTGGTAGACGGTGTGCATTTCCTCGAGGTACTGCTCCTGGCGGGCCGGGGTGCCGGCGAAAGCGCGGCCGCTGAGGGAACGGACCTTGTACGTCTTGAGGCCGCGGCGCCAGATCATGGGCACCTCGGTCTTGAGCAGCAGATTGGCGAGGCGGTTGGCCTCGGTGCCGTGGGCGACGATCACTGAGGCGCGCGGAACGACGGCCAGGAACTTCAGCAGCGGCTTGAGGCCGGCGGAGATCTGGTCCGGGGTGAACTTGCCGTTGGGCTCGCCCGGTACGTACCAGGGGTGGACATTCCAGGGCATGACGTACTCGGGGCGCAGCCCCAGCTTCCACTGGACGCCGAGCATGCGGGTGGCCGCGTCGTCGTCACCGGCAGTGATGAAGCCGGATTCGTCCTCGGTTCCGATATTGGAGAAGAGGCTGATGATGCGGCACTCATCGACGTCGTGGATGGGGTCCACGTAGGGGACATTCGTGCCAGCTTTGGTGGCCTGCAGCGTGTCGCACAGCTCGTTGACAGCCGCGACGCTAGGTTCGTAGCGGCGGCTCAGAAGCTGTTCGCGGGAATTTTCAGTGGCCAAGGCTGTCATATTGCTGAGTCTCCTGCGGGATTGGTAAAGCTGCCAGACCGTACACGGGCTACCCGCGCACCGGGCACGCCAAATACGGTGTGGTTTGAAAATGTGGTGTGGACCGATTCCTGGTCGATCCTTATTAGTCTATCAAGCCCTGCGAAATGCCGGGCCGTGCCGGAAAGGGAAAAGCCGGCAGGGACGGTGCCGCGGCCCCGGGAATCCGCAGATCAACCCTCCTGTCCGGGCCGATTCTGTGGACGCAATCACATTCTCCGCCCCGTCGGCCCGGCGAATGCGTGATGGTGGCGGCCAGGTTCGCGGTGATGGATGATGCAGCTATGCCGAACGCCATGAACAAGAAGGAATCCTCAGCCGCCGGAACCGAGGCCTTCGAGGGGGCGGCCGCAGATCTGGCCGGTGCCGGCGTCGTGCCCGGCCAGACGTTCGGTGCCCGCGCTTTGCTGGTCAACCGCAAGGCCTGGCCTGCCTTCACGGCAGCCTAGCCGTCCGCGGAGCCCGGCCGCCGGGGGGCGAGGTCCGCGGGCGAGGCGGGCGAGGTCCGAGTCCATTGGATGGTCAAATGTTTACCCGGCACCGCGATCGGCTAAACTCGGGTGGTAAGAGCCCCGAACTCTGGCGTTGATGGTAAGAGCACAGCGGTAGATTCGGGGCATTCTCATGAACGGCGCTGACCTCCGGTGGCCACCCTGGTGAATCAAGCAGGGTGAATCACCCGGACTTCGGCCCGAACGAATGGGGGAGGATCCCATGCCAGCAATCGTGATCGTCGGAGCCCAATGGGGCGACGAAGGCAAAGGTAAAGCCACTGACCTGCTCGGCCACCGCGTCGACTACGTCGTGAAGCCGAACGGCGGCAACAACGCCGGCCACACCGTCGTCGTGGGCGGTGAGAAGTACGAGCTGAAGCTCCTTCCTGCCGGCATCCTCAGCCCCAACGCGGTTCCGATCATCGGAAACGGCTGTGTGGTGAACCTTGAGGCCCTGTTCCAGGAGATCGACGGCCTGGAAGCACGCGGCGCGGACACCTCCAAGCTGCGCATCTCCGCCAACGCCCACCTCGTGGCGCCTTACCACCAGGTCCTGGACAAGGTCACCGAGCGTTTCCTGGGCAGCCGCGCCATCGGCACCACCGGCCGCGGCATCGGCCCGGCCTACATGGACAAGGTGGCCCGCCTGGGCATCCGCGTCCAGGATGTCTTTGACGCCTCCATCCTGCGCCAGAAGGTCGAAGGTTCGCTGCGCCAGAAGAACGAGCTCCTGGTCAAGGTCTACAACCGCCGCGACATCGAGGTGGACGAGATCGTGGACTACTTCCTGTCCTTCGCCGAGCGCCTCCGCCCGCTGGTCATCGACAGCACCTACGTCCTGAACACCGCCCTGGACGAAGGCAAGGTGGTCCTCATGGAGGGCGGCCAGGCCACGTTCCTGGACGTCGACCACGGCACCTACCCCTTCGTGACCTCCTCGAACCCGACGGCCGGCGGCGCCTCCGTGGGCTCGGGCATTGGCCCCACCAGGATCTCGCGCTCCATCGGCATCATCAAGGCGTACACCACCCGTGTAGGCGCCGGGCCGTTCCCCACTGAACTATTCGATGAGATGGGCGTGTACCTGCAGAAGACCGGCGGCGAGTTCGGCGTCAACACCGGCCGGCCGCGCCGCTGCGGGTGGTACGACGCCGTCCTGGCGCGCCACGCGTCCCGGGTCAACGGTTTCACGGACTACTTCGTCACCAAGCTGGACGTGCTCACAGGCATCGAGCAGATCCCCGTCTGCGTGGCCTACGACGTCGACGGCGTCCGGCACGACGAAATGCCGATGACCCAGACAGAGTTCCACCACGCCAAGCCGATCTTCGAGTTCTTCGACGGCTGGACCGAGGACATCACCGGCGCCCGCACCCTGGAGGACCTGCCGGACAACGCCAAGAACTATGTGCTGGCCCTCGAGAAGCTCTCCGGCACCCGTTTCTCCGCGATCGGCGTTGGCCCGGACCGGGACCAGACCATCGTCATCAACGATTTGATCAACGACTGACCCGCGGGCGGCTCACGCACTGACAATTGGCGCCCGACGGCGGCGGGTCACCTGGGAAGGTGGCCCGCCGCCGTCGTCGTTAAGCCCTCATCGGGCCCGCCGCCGGGGCGGTCTGGACCATTCCGGAGAAGGAAAAAGGAAATTCCGCCGGGGTGCGTAACCTTTCGGGGTGCCCCGGCGATTACTCCTGTGTAAGTGCGGCCGGTGCCCGCCACCATCGGGTATCCGGCCGGCCTTCCACAACCAAAGGATGTACGTTTCAGATGAAGAGTGTTAGCAAGACCACCAAGATTGCTGTCGGCGCCGCGATTCTCGCAGTTGGAGGATTCTCCGGCATCGGCCTGGCCAACGCGGCCCAGGTTTCGAACACCCAGCAGGCTGAAGTGAACCACGCTGCGCC
>NZ_MQTQ01000005.1 GCF_020532805.1 Arthrobacter sp. SO5
GGGAGAGTAGGTCACCGCCGGAACACCATTCAGGTCGAGAGCCTCCAACCACCAGGTTGGAGGCTCTCCCACTTTAACGCCATGATCAGCACCGGAGCTTTTGGGCCGGAACACTCGTGGCGCCGGAACACTCACGGCCCCGGCGTCGTTGTACCAGCGCCACCCTCTTCCATTCGAAGGACTTGTTCATGACCCAGCGGACCATTGTTATCACCGGCGCCAGCGACGGGATCGGCGCCTCGGCAGCGCGGACTCTCGCGAAAGCAGGGGAGCGGATCGTCGTCGTCGGGCGTTCGGCGGAGAAAACCGAGCGGATCGCTTCGGAGATCGGTGCGGACTTCTTCGTCGCAGATTTCGCGGTTCTGGCACAGGTGCGCCAGCTCGCGGCGCAGCTGAAGGAGAAGTACCCGCGGATCGACGTCCTGGCCAACAATGCCGGCGGGATCATGGGCAAGCGCGAGCTCACCGTGGACGGCCACGAGAAGACTTTCCAGATCAACCACCTGGCCCCGTTCCTGCTCACCACGGAGTTGATGGACGTGCTCACGGCCAGCAACGCGACGGTCATCAACACCTCCAGCGCCGCCAACGGCTTCGGCAAGTTGGACATGGAGGACCTGGACGCCGCGAAGAGCTACTCCACCAACCGCGCGTACGGCACCGCCAAGCTGGCCAACATCCTCTTCACGAGTGAGCTCAACAACCGCTACGCTGCCCAGGGAATCACGACGGCCGCCTTCCACCCCGGCGTCGTGGCCACCAACTTCGCGGCGGACTCCACCAGCCACATGCGGCACGCGTACAAGAGCTTCCTCAACCGCTTCCTGCTCAGCCCCGAACAGGGCGCAGACACGCTCGTGTGGCTTGCCACGTCCACTCCCGGACAGGACTGGATCTCGGGGGCCTACTACGCCAAGCGCGCCCTGGCCAAGGCCAACAAGCAGGCGCACGACGCGGAGCTCGCGCGGGAGCTGTGGGAGCGCAGCGAGGCGCTGGTGGCCCTGGCGCACGGCACGCTGGATCCGCGGCCGTAGGCCACGGCCACGGTAGCTACCGCGCGGCGTCGACCGTGTCGATGGCGGTGAGGGCGCTTTCCATGGTCCCGGCCAGGTCGCTGGCCGGGGCCGGTTTGGCGAACAGGTAGCCCTGCAGGGAGTCGCAGCCGCGGTCCATCAGGTACTTGGCCTGCTCCGCGCTTTCGATGCCCTCTGCCGTGACCCGCAGGCCGAGGCCGTGCGCGGTGTTGATCATGGTGGCGAAGAACGGCAGCTGTTCCCGGCCGGTCTTGATCATCGCCACGAAGGACCGGTCGATCTTGACCATGTCCAGCGGCAGCTCCTTGAGCCGGCCCAGGGACGAATAACCCGTGCCGAAGTCGTCCATCGCGATCCGGACGCCCGCCTCGCGCAGCTGGCGGAGCTGGCGCAGCACGCCGGAGTCGGCGTCGAAGAACACGCTCTCCGTCAGTTCCAGCACCAGCTGGCGCGGGCTGATCCCGGTGGACGCAACGATCCCGAGCACATCGGTGCCGAAATCTCGGTCCTGGAACTGCAGGCCCGAGACGTTCACGGCGACGCTGTAGGCGGGGTCCCCGGCCAGCCACGGGCGGATCTCGGCGCAGGCACGCCGCATGACCTCGTCGCCGATTTCCCGGATTAGCCCGCTCTGCTCGGCCACCGGCAGGAACTGGTTGGGCGGCACCAGGCGTCCGTGCCGTTCCCAGCGCGCGAACGCCTCGAACTGCACCACCGACCCCAGGCCTGGTGACACTACCGGCTGGTAATGGACCGAGATCTGGCCCAGCTCCACGGCCCGCCGGAGCCCGGTCTCGCCGTCGGCCTTGTGCGCCGCCGTGTTCAGCATCTCCGGCCGGAACCGCAGCCAGGCCTGGTTGCCCCCGGTCTTCGCCGCGTTCAGGGCGGCATCGGCCTGGCGCAGCAGCTCGGCGCCGTCGTGCGTTTGCGCGGTCTTGGACGCCAGGCCCATGCTCACGCCGGGCCGGACCAGCGAGCCGCCGACACGCAGCGGCTCGAACAGGGATTCGGCGATCCGTTTGGCGACCGCCTCGGCGTTGAGGCATTCGGTCAGCAGCACCACGAACTCGTCGCCGCCGAGCCGGGCGACGGTGTCGTGCGGGCGGACGCAGTTGCGCAGCCGGTTTGCCACCTCTACCAGCAGCTCATCCGCGGCGGAGCGGCCCAGCATGTCGTTGAGGTTCTTGAAGTCATTCAGGTTCAGCAGCAGCACGTCCACTGGGTCCGGCCGGCGCAGGGCCGCCGCGAGCCGTTCGTTGAACAGGTGGCCGTTGGGCAGTGCGGTGAGCGGATCACGCAGGACGCCGGCCTTGAGCTCGTCGTCGTGCTCGGCGAACGCTGCCGGCTCGGCAGTGAGCGGTGCCGGACGACGGCGCAGCGGTGCGGCCTCCGCTGGAGCGGCGGCAGCTGTGGCGGCGGACGGCCGCTGGCCGGCAGGGGACGACGGCCGGTGGCCGGCGCCGCGGACCGAGAGCGCAACGGACGGCTCCGCGGACGCTGGGGTGGACTGGGTCCCGGGCCCGGCGGCGGGGATCAGCGAGCAGGTGATCTCGACCGGCACCTCGGCACCGTCGGCGCGGCGGCCGGAACCTTCGAAGGGCTGGCGGGAGCGGGGCGCGGCGGCGTCCAGGCCGGCGAGGATTCCGTGGAATTCCTCACGGGACCCCTCGGCGAGCAGCAGGGAGGAATCGGCGCCCAGCAGCTGCGCGCGGGAGTAGCCGAAGAGGGCCTCTGCGGCCGTGTTGAGGAAGGAGATGGACCCGTCGGGAGCCAGCAGGACCAGCGGGTCCGGGCTGTGCTCCAGAAGTAGTTGTGCGAACCCTGCGTCCATGATGTTTTGCCTGCCCCCCAAGCGACGGATACGGATGGCAGGCGCCGTGCGGAGAACACACGACGGCTGCGCTCCAAGAATCATAAGGGGTACGGGCCGCGGCCGCGTGATCCGGGCCATACCGCGCCGGATTGTGTCGGCGCGGCGCCGTTTTCGCGCACGGGAGCCGCCTGGGCGCTGCTAACCGGCCAGCGGCACACCTTCGAGCGCCGCGATGGCTGCCTCGGAGTGGCGGACGGCGAGTTCGCGCCGGGATTCCGGTTCCGGGCGGGAGAAAAGGAAGCCCTGCAGGGCATCGCAGCCGTGGTCCATCAGGTAGCGCGCCTGGGCCGGGGTCTCGATGCCCTCGGCCGTGACCTTCAGCCCCAGGCTCCTGGCCATGTGGATCATCGAGGTCAGGATAGGGAGCTTCTCCGCGCCCGTGCGGAGCATGGAGACGAAGGACTTGTCGATCTTCACCACGTCCACCGGGAGTTCCTGGAGCCGGCCCAGGGAGGAATAGCCGGTCCCGAAGTCATCCAGTGCCACCCTGATCCCTGCTCCGCGCAGGCTTTCGAGCTGGGCGATGACGTGGGAGTGCGCGTCGAAGAACACGCTTTCCGTCACCTCCAGGACCAGCTGGTGGGGATCCACCCCGCTCCACCCGGCGATGTCCAGGACGCGCTCCGCGAAGTCCCGGTGCTGCAGCTGCACGCCGGAGACATTCACGGCCAGGGACCGGCGGGGATCCTCCGCGAGCCACGGTGCCAGCTCGGTGCAGCTGCGCCGGAGCACCTCGGCCCCGATGTCCCGGATCAGGCCGCTGCGCTCGGCAATCTGGATGAAATCATCCGGGGGCATCAGCTGGCCTTCCCATTCCCAGCGGGCCAGGGCCTCGAACTGGACCACAGCAAGCTGCTCGCTGGAGACCACCGGCTGGTAATGCACCATGATCTGCCCCAGCTCCACGGCCCGCCGGAGTCCCGCGGTGAGCTGGGTGCGTTCCAGCAGGGCGGCCAGCATCTCCGGCCGGAAGTGCACGTAACAGTTCTTGCCGGCTTCCTTGGCCGCGTACATGGCCAGGTCCGCCTGCCGCAGGAGTTCCGAGGACGTCATGGATCCCGCATCCCGGGAGGCCACGCCCAGGCTCAGGCCCGGGCGCAGCATGGTGCCCTCGATCGAGAAGGGGGCGTTCAACGTGGCGACCACCCGCTGGGCAACGGCGTCGGAGTCCCGGCAGCCCACCAGCAGGACCACAAACTCGTCTCCGCCCAGCCGCGCCACGGTGCCGTGGGGCCCCACGCACTGGAGCAAACGCCGTGAGATCTCCACCAGCATTTCGTCGCCGGCGTGGTGGCCCAGGATGTCGTTGACTTCCTTGAAGTCGTCCAGGTCCAGGAGGAGAACGTGCACGGGCTCGGGCGTCAGCAATGCCTCGGCGGCCCGTTCACTGAAGAGCATCCGGTTGGCCAGGCCGGTCAGCGGGTCCCGGAAGGCGAGTTCCTTGAGCTTGTCCGCCTGTTCGGCGAGTTCCTCCATGGCGCGGCGGGCCTGGTCCTGGGCGCGGTGGCGGGAGGTGACGTCCCGGAAGTTCCAGATGCGTCCCACGATGGCGTCCGCGACCTGCTGCGGCCGCGAGTTCAGCTCCACGGTGCGGCCGTCCTTGCACTCCAGCACGTCATAGCCATGCTTCAGCTTGTCCGCGTACAGTGCTGCCACCTTGGCCAGGAAGGGTTCCGGGTCCATCAGTTGCTCCGCGATGAAGTCCACCAGGGCCCTAGGGTCCTCGGCCGCGACCATCTCCGGCGGCATGCCCCACAGCAACACGTACTGATTGTTGATACCGGTGATCAGCCCTTCGCTGGAGACCACCAGAATCCCGTCGGCGGTGCTCTCCAGGGTGGCGTCCAGCAGGGAAACGGCCAGGCGCCGGCCGGAATCCGGGTCATTGCGGTGGCTGCCGTCGCGGACGGCGACCGCCATGGCCGTGCCGGCGTCGAACGCCACGAGCGAGCAGGTGACCTCCAGGGCGATGTCGGTGCCATCCCGACGCCGGCCTGCCGCAGCGAACGGACGCTTGCCGGCGAGGCTTCCCCTGCCCAGCCTGCCGAAGACGCGCAGGAAACCGCCGCGAGCGTCGTCCGAGAGCAGGAGCGTGTGCGGCATCCCCAGCAGTTGTTCCCGCGGGTAGCCGAAGAGGCACTCCGCCGCGGCGTTGACCAACGCGATGGTTCCGTCCGCGGTCAGCAGCAAGAACGCGTCGGGGCCCTGCTCCAGTAAGGTCTCTTCTATCCCAGGTCCCACGGTGATACCGGCCCCCAAAGCTACGGACGTTGATGAGCCCGACGGAGATGCCGCGGGCAATGCGTTTCACTGAATCATAGGGTTCCAGGGCCCCTTGTCCAGCACCCCGCGGCCCGGAAATTGCGGCGATCTTCGACGTTCGGCCTGCAGGCTTGCGTGCGGTGCCGCCTGCAGGCTTGCTTCAGCTCAACGGTTTCCGGACACCCGGCCGCCACGCAGGGCGGCGAACGCCTGGGCGGAGCGGGCGATGGCCGGCCCCAGCGCGGCCTGCGGTTCAGGGCCGGAGAACAGGAAGCCCTGCAGTGAATCGCACTCCAGGTTCATCAGGTATTCGGCCTGCGCCGGCGTCTGGACGCCTTCCGCGGTGACGCTCAGGCCGAGGCCGTGGGCCATGCCGATCATGGCCGTCAGGATGGGCAGTTTTTCGGCACCGGTACGGATCATGGAGATGAACGACTGGTCGATTTTCAGCGTGTCCACCGGGAGGTCCTGCAACCGTCCCAGCGAGGAGTACCCGGTGCCGAAGTCATCCAGCGCCACGTGTGCCCCGGCCTTCCGGAGAGCGATGAGCTGCTGGATCACACGGCAGTCGTCGGCAAAGAAGACGCTCTCGGTGACTTCCAGCACCAGCTGCCGCGGATCCACAGCGCACGACGCCGTGACCGCCCGCACCAGTTCGGCAAAATCCCCGTGCAACAACTGCACTCCGGAGACGTTGACAGCCAGGCGGCGCGAGCGGTCGGCCGCCAGCCAGGGCTGTAGCTCGGTACAGCCCTTCAGCAGCACTTCGGTGCCGATCTCGACGATCAGCCCGCTGCGCTCGGCGGTGGGGATGAACTGCTGCGGCGGGACGAGTTCGCCGTCGCGCACCCAGCGGGCCAGGGCCTCGACCTGGACAACAACGCCCAGCTTGGCGGAGACGATCGGCTGGTAGTGCACCTCGATCTGGCCGCTGTCCACGGCCAGCCGCAGCCCGGACTCCATTTCGGTGCGCTGGATGAGGGACTTCATCATCTCCGGCCGGAACCGCAGGTAGCGGTTCTTGCCGGCGGCTTTCGCCGCGTACATGGCGATGTCGGCCCGGCGCAGCAGCTCGGAAGCGTCCACGGTGTCCTCGCTGATGGAGGCCAGGCCGAGGCTCAGGCTGGGCCGCAGCATGGATCCGTCAATCCAGACCGGCACTTTCAACGACTCGACGATCCGTTTGGCGACGGCGTCGGGGTCCGGCGAGCCAACCAGCATGACCACGAATTCGTCACCACCCAGGCGTGCTACAACGTCGTTGGGGCGCACGCACGTGCGCAGCCGCCGCCCCACCTCGATCAGCATCTGGTCACCGGCGTGATGGCCCAGGATGTCGTTGACTTCCTTGAAATCGTCGAGGTCTAGGAGCAGGAGGTCGACGGCGGTGCCGCACGGCCCGCTCAGCGCGGCGGCGAGGTGGTCGTTGAAGAGCTGGCGGTTGGACAGCCCGGTGAGGGGGTCCTGGAACGCCAGGGCTTTGAGCTGGGCAGCCTGCTCGGCGAGATCGGCCATGGCCTTGGTGATCTGGTCCTGCGCGATCCGGGCAGGGGTGACATCGCGGAAGCTCCACACGCGGCCGACCACCTGGTTCGCGACCTTCTGCGGGCGTGAGTAGCGCTCAAAAGTCCGGCCGTCGTGGAAGTCCAGGACATCGTGGCTTTCCGCCGCCGGCTCGGCGTACAACGCCGTGACCTTTTCAATGAACCGGGCGGGATCCTTGAGCTGGTCCAGGACGAAGCCCAGCACGGCGTCGTCGTTTTTGGTCGCCAGCAGCTCCCGGGGAATGCCCCACATGGAGACGAACTGGTTGTTGACTCCGGCGATCTCGCCCTCGGCGCTGACCACCAGGATGCCGTCGGCGGTGGACTCCAGGGTGGCGCTGAGCAGGGACATGGCCTCGCGGAGGCCCGCGTCCGCCTGCAGCCGGTGGGAGGTGTCCCGGATCATCACCGTCATGCAGACAGGATCGGTGGGGTTGGGGGGCGTGCTGAGGAGGGAGTAGGTCAGCTCGGCCTGGAACTCGGTGCCGTCATGACGCACGCCGTACGCCTCGACGGGCGGGAGATCGTCGTGCTGAGCTCCGGCGTCGGAGTCTGCGGCCCTCTCCTTGCGAAGCGCGACGAACAGGCGCCGGAATCCGCTGCGGAAGCCCTCGGCGAGGAGCATGCGGTGGTCCGTGCCCACCAGCTCGCCCCGGGCGTAGCCGAACATCCGTTCCGTCGCCGCGTTGACCATGAGGATGATGCCGTCCTCGGAAACCACCAGGAGGGCGTCCGGGCCGGATTCCAGCACCGCCTCCGGGTGCGGGGCCGGGTGTGGCGGGCGCGGGGAAGCGTGCGGCGGGCGCGGGGAAGCAATCATGCGGCTGCCGCCGTGCGAATTTGAGACCACCGATACTCCATTGACAAGTCCTCCCCTCAGAAAATCATAGGGGTCTCAACGCGGCACGATGACCAGGCCGGCTGGGCCGGCGTTTCAGCGGGGGAGGCGCTCGCGTCTGTCTGAGGTTCCCCCTCCGCTGGTTGCGCCCGCCGACACCACGGCCCGGTAGTGCTGGACCAGCTCATCGCCCAGGGCGGACCACGTCCGTCCCTGGACCGAAGCGTGGGCCGCCGCGGCGAACGCGCGGCGCTTGGCGTCGTCGCCCATCAGGTCCATCACGCGGGACCGGAGCGCCGTGAGGTCGCCCGGCTCGTACAGCCAGCCGGTGCGGGAGTTTTCCACCAGATCCAGCGGGACGCCGCGGCCGGTGGCGACCACCGGAACGCCTGAGGCCATGGCTTCCTGGATGGTCTGGCAGAACGTCTCGAACTCGCCCGGGTGGACGAAAAGATCGAAGGAGGCCACGGCCCGGGCCAGCTCCTCGCCGCCGAGGAACCCGGTGAAGACGGCATCCGGCAGGGCGGCCTCAAGGGACTGCCGCTGCGGTCCGTCGCCGACGATCACCAGCCGGGTTCCGGGCACGTCCGCCAGCACGGCCAGGTCCTGCACCTGCTTCTCGGCCGCCAGCCGGCCCACGTAGCCGATGAGGCGCTCGCCGCCCGGGGCGACGGAAGCACGCCACCCGGCGTCGCGCTTGTCCGGGGAGAACCGCTCGGTATCCACGCCGCGGCGCCACATCTCAATCCGCGGAATGCCGCGGCCGCGGAGCTGGCGGAGCGCGAAGCTGGACGGGACGAGGGTGCGGGATGCCATCAGGTGGATGTTCTCCACCCGGCTCCACGCCCAGTTCTCCAGGAACGGGACACCGTAGCGGCCGGCGTAGCCGGGAACCTCGGTCTGGTAGATGGCTATGGTGGGGATCCCCAGCTGGTGCGCGGCCTGTGCCGCCCGCCAGCCGAGCACAAACGGTGACGCCAGGTGGACCACGTCGGGTGTGTACTCGGCAAGGATTCTCTTGACCCGGTGAACACCGCCCATTGCCACCCGTACGTTCGTGTAGCCGGCCAGCGGCACCGAGGGAAGCCGGTGGACGTACGCACCGTAGACCTCGTCGGGGGCTCCGGCGTCCTGGGTTGACGGCGCGATCACCAGCACCTCGTCCCCGCGCTCCTGCAGATGCTCCAGGACGCGCAGGATTGAGTGCGTTACCCCGTTCATCAGCGGCAGGAATGATTCGGCCACAATTGCGATCCTCACCCCTCCACGGTGCGGGCGCCGGCTGTCGGCGCGGGGTCAGGGGTATGGCGGCGAGGGGAAGAATGGGTTAACAGGGCGGGCGTGGGTGCAGGGTTGCGGGTTGGGGGTTGCACGCTCCGAGCCACCCGCGGATGGGCATGCCCTCCGGCCGGGGCAAGACCTGGACATGATCCCTATATGCTCCCTCGTGGCCGTGAAAAATGGGCATGTCCACTTGGGGCACGTCCGAAGAATGGGCATGCTCCGAGCCGCCCGAGAATGGGCATGCGCTCAGCCAGGGCTAGGACCTGGACATGATCCCCATATGCTCTCTCGTGGCCGTGAAAAATGGGCATGTCCACCCGGGGCACGTCCGACGGGGCGTGCCCCGAGCCGCCCGGGAATGGGCATGCGCTCAGCCAGGGCTAGGACCTGGACATGATCCCCATATGCTCTCTCGTGGCCGTGAAGAATGGGCATGTCCACCTGGGGCACGTCCGGAGAATGGGCATGTCCACCCGGGGCACGTCCTGGGCCGGGCGTTCGGCCGGGGTGCGGCTTCGTATCGCCCTCGATTCGCCCTTAATGGCCGCTAAACCAGCCGGCGTAGCGGCCAAGTTCGGCAAATGGGCGCAGGGATCGCCTGGTGCGGGACTCCTAACCGCGGGCATCCTTACGCAAGACGTCCGGCAGCTCGTCAACGTAGACGGTTTGCGGCGGCTCGTAGTAGATGACCAGGACCTCCTCGCCCACCGCGAAGGCGCTGGCCCTGTCGAACGGGTGGGCGTGGAAGGCGCTGGTTCCGCCCCGAAACGGCAGCATGACTTCGCCGATGGTGCCGGGCCCGATCCGCCCGGTGACACGGCCGATCTTGCCCGTGAGGCTCCGGTCAACGTCCCTGTGCATCATGCATCCGGAGCTTTCGGGGACCGTTTGGCATCCTCCCGGCCGTTCCTGAGGGAGGATCTGAGGGCCGGGAGATAGTCGCCCACCTGGGACAGGATTCCGCCGATCATCTTATTGATGCCGTCGCCGCCGTTGAGGACGGTGAACTGTCCAACATGGGCGAACGGCTCCGCTGCCGCCGCGATAATGGCTGGCATATTCTCCGCCAACTGCTGGGAAATAACGGCCTCCTGATTGGTTCCCAGGGCCTCGGCGCGTGCCTTGATGCCGTCCGCCTCCGCCAACGCCTTGGCCTTGATCGCGGAGGCGGCAGCATCGCCGCGGGCCTTCGTGGCCGCCGCCTCCGCCTCACCGGTAACCCGGGTGGCTCCGGCCGCGGCTGCCGCCGCCGTCGCGTTGGCCTGGGCCTGAAGTTCAGTGCGCCGTGCGTTGGCCTCGGCTTCGAGTTCCGTGCGCCGAGCCAGCGCCTCGGCAGCGCTGATATCGGCGGACTTCTGGCCCTCGGCATCGGTGCGCTTGGCATAGGCCTTGGCGTCGGCGGGCTTGCGGACGGTGGTCTGGAGTTTCTGTTCCTCCCGGTCCGCCTCGAGCTTGGCCACTTCTGTCTCCTGAACCACCACCTGCTGGCGGGCCGTGGCGTCGGCAAGGGGGCCGGCCTGGGCGGCGTGTGCCTTGGCCCGTTCGGCGTTGGCCTGGGCCTCGGATTGCCGGATGGCCGAGATACTCTGTGCGTCCGCGATCAGCGCCTCCGCCTCGGCTTCCTTTTCCGCGGCCTCACGGTTCCTGGTGGCCTCGGCGATGCGCGCCTCCATCTTGACCAGGGCGATATGCGGTTTGGCGATGTTCTCGATGTAGCCCGTGGGATCCTGCAGGTCCTTGATCTGGAGTGAATCGACCACCAGGCCGAGCTTTTCCATTTCCACGCCACTGGCGCTGCGGACCTGTGAACCGAGCTTGTCGCGCTCGCGGATGATCTCCTCCATGGTCATGCTGCCGATGATGGAGCGCAGGTGACCTTCGAAAACGTTGTAGACTTGGCTTTCCATTTTCGGCTGCTGGCCCAGGAAACGCCGCGCGGCGTTGGCGATGAAGGGCGGGGCGTCCCCGATCTTGTAGATGACAACACCTTCGACAATCACCTGGATGCCCTGCGACGTCACGCAGGACACCTTGAGCTCGGTTTCATTGAGGGTCAGGGAGAGGGGCCTGACGGTCTGCAGCCCGGGAAACACGAGGGCGCCCTTGCCGGTGACGATTTTGAAGTCCATGCCCTCCCTGGTCTCCAGGGTGCCCCGCGTGAGTCCGGAGATGATGAGCGCCTCATTGGGCTCGGCCACTTTCCACATCAGTTTCGTGGTCAGCCAGATAACGGCGACGACGACGGCCGCCCCGATGAGCGTGGCAATAAGCGGGGCGAAAGCTGAAAAATCCGGCATAGCCAGGTCCTTTCACGATGTTGGAAAAGGTGGTGCGGCACAGCCCCCAACCGTGCCGCCGATAGAACCCGGCCGGACTCGAATGCGGAAGCGCGGGGCCGCCAATCCAGCTGTTGAAGACAGTCTGATGCGCTCCCCGCCGCAAAGTCCAGCGATTGGATGATGCGAGGACGAAAGCCCCTGTTGTGGCACGCCCGGCCGTGGCAGGTTGGGCAGGGGACTGCCGTGCGGTCCCGGAGAGGGATTCGCGATGTATGCCGGCTCCGGAGCGATCGGGATCGCGTGGGACACCTGGCGGGCTGAGCATGGAGGTGCCGACGCGATCTCCCGCCGGCAGCAGGCCCGGCTTGCCGGGCTCGTGGAGTTTGCCCGGACGGCGTCGCCGTTTTACCGGGCGCTGTACCGGGACGTCCCGGAGCGTGTCACGGATCCTCGGCAGCTCCCGCGGGTGGGCAAACGGGAGTTGATGGAGCACTTCGACGAATGGGTGACGGACCCGCACCTCACGCTGGCCCGGCTGGAATCAGACGTGCTCGCCGACATGTCCCGGCTGGGGAGCCTCTACCGCGGACAGTACCTGGTGGTCACCACCTCCGGCACCTCCGGGGAGCCGGCCGTCCTGGTGCACGACCGGGCCTCGTGGACGGTGACCGGCGTCGTCGTCCGGATCCGGGAGCGCCGGACGTTGATCAGGGCTGCGGAATGGCGGGCTTTCCTGTTCCACGGGCTGCGGGGAGCGGCCCTTATCGCGGGCGGCGGCCACTTTGCCGGCGTCGTGATGACGGAAACCGCCCGGCGGCGCAGCCCCGTCATTGCCCGGCGGGTGCGGGTCTTCTCGGTGCTGAGGCCGCTGCCGGAGTTGGTGGCTGAACTCAACGCCTTCCAGCCGACTCTGCTCTACGGGTACCCGAGCGCCATGCTCCAGCTGGCCGGGGAGCAGAGGACCAGAGGTCTGCGGATCCACCCTGTGCTGGCCTTCAGTTCCGGCGAAAACTTGTCCGTTGCCGGACGCGAGGAGATCGAATCCGCGCTCGGCTGCCGCGTCAGCGAACGGTATCTTTCGTCGGAATTCCCCGCGCTGACCAGCCTCTGCCGGAAGGGCTCGTTCCACGTCAACGCCGACTGGTACCTCGTCGAGCCGGTGGACGCGGATTTTCAGCCGGTCCCGGCTGGGGTCACTTCCCAGACGGTGCTGGTGACCAACCTTGCCAACCGCGTCCAGCCGCTGATCCGCTATGACCTGGGGGACCGGGTCACGTTTGCTGCGGATCCGTGCCCCTGCAGAAGTCCCTTCCCGGTGCTGCGGGTCGAGGGCCGTGCCGGTGACGTGGTTTCCTTTTCGGCGCCGGGCGGGCGCAGGGTGACGGTGCTGCCGCTGGCACTGGGTACCGTGATTGAGGAGACGGCCGGGGTGCGCCGCTTCCAGGCCATCCGCACTGGGCCGGGATCCTTGACGGTGCGGCTGGAGCTGCGGCCCGGTGCCGCCCAGGCCGACGTGCGCAGTGCGGTGCGCGAGCGGCTCGATGAGTTCTTCGCGGACCAAGGGGCGGGGCCGGTAGCGATTGAATACTCCGATGAGCTGCCCGGCCCCGGCCGCAGCGGCAAGTTCCGGCAGGTCTGGACCGCCTGAGGGCTCGACTCTTACTGCTGTTCCAGCAACTTCCGGGCATCTCGCTGGGCCTCGAGTTCCCCTGGGCTCACGGTGGCTCCCGGCAGGAAGCCGGCTCCGGCGATGATCCGCCGCAGTTCGGCCACTGTCCGGGGTGCGTCCGGGCCCTGGTGGGCCATGGCATGGCAGTTGGCGCAAAGCGGCACCAGATCCGTCACCGGGTCCAGCTCGTAGGTACTTCCGAGCCGGGACGCCGGTACGAGGTGGTGGACGTCGATGAAGTCCTTGCCGACGTCGCCATAGGTGAGCTCGAAGGAGAACCCGCACGCGGCGCAGTGAGTGCCGTGATGCGCGATGCAGGCCCGCCGCGCGTCCGGGCTGCGTTCGTAGCGGTTGGCCACAACCCGGGTGATCGCCTCTTCCGGGTAGGTTCCGGGCACGGGCTGTGTGGGATCCGGGCCAGGCGGCGGCCCGAAGTCGCTCCACAGGCCTCGGATCAGGGCCTCGTCGGCCGGATCCACCTTTAGCCCCGAGCCGGGAAAACCGTTCCACGGCACCCCGGGCGCGCCCGCTTCGAGGACGTCGACGGCGATCTGCTCGCCGAGGGGGAGTAGAGCATCGAAGGCAACGCTGACGAACAAGGTGGACGGCTCCGGGGCGGACCGGGTGGAAGCGGCCCCGCCTGCCTCGGCTGCGCCTGAATCAGCTCCGCCCGCCTCGGCTGCGCCGGCCTCGGCGCGGTGCGGCCCGGGCTCCGGACGATCCGAGACTACGACGCCGTGGCCGATGAGCCCGCCTCCGTGCCGGCCCTGCAGCACGAGCCAGGCGTCCGTGCCGGTGCGGATGTCCTGGTGGCGGCCCACACTCCACGGTTCCACGTGCAGCCCGGCCCCGGCAACGCGGTCCACGATGGCCGGATAGTTCCACTGCTTCCAGCGCTCCGGGTTCCAGCCCAGGATGATGGCGGTCATGGGGCTATTCTCGCAGTTCGTCGCCCGCCGGCGCGCGCGATTCGACGAATACGGCCGCTACACGGGGGTGTATGGCGGCCGTTTGTGGCAAATGAGTGGTCGGTGGGTGCGGCCCGTCCCGCCGGCGGCGTTGTCCGATAGCCGGCGGCCCGTCCCGATGGCCGCGCGTCCCCGACGCCCCCAGGGCCAAGCCCCGCCGTCGTACGTACGGGTCGCCCGCGCAACGGAAGTCCACACAAAGAAGCCGGTGCAGTCGCTGCGTTACCGCGAGGCGACTGCACCAGCAGGTAGTACGAATTTTCAGATTGCTATACAGCGTTTCTTAATACAGCGTTACTCATTCGCGGCTCCCTATGTCCCGGTGGTCGAATTCCGGGTTACTTTGCGTCGTCAGCCAGATGCCTGGACATCAGCCAGCCGGCGCCAACCATACCTAGGCCCAGCACCATAAAGGTCCAGTTGTCCGGGGCGTTCAGCGACAGGAAATTGGCCGCGGACCCCGTTCCAACGATGAGCCCGTAGACGCCAAGGACGATGTACAGCAGGCCGAAGCCCATGAGGAAGTTCCGGGCACCCATGGGGTTACTCCGGGACATGACCAGGCCGATGGCGCCGATCGCAAGCTGAAGGATGTTCAGCAGCATGGATAGCTGGAACAAACCCAGCAACAGGGCCGTGGAACCAGGCCCGATGAACGCCAATGAGCTGTACTGCGTGGTGATTCCCGGGATGAAGCCCAGGATGCCCACGACTATCAGGACGATACCTACACCCATGCCGACATTCTGAACATCCGTTCGCCCGAAGTGAATGCCGTGTGCATTTTGAGATGCGGTAGTCATTTTGTGCCTCCAACCACTGATTGCGGACATACCCATTTTACGGCGGCCTTGTGCAAAAAGCTCCGGTGTGACTTGCTTCTGAAATACTTCATCTGAGCCTGTCGGAACCGGCGGGAACGCAGGTACGTGGCACCATGGAACACGATGAAACTGCGCGCTGATCAGACCGGAGAACGTGGCCTTCCGATGCCCTTGTGGCTGCAGGGTGCCCTCGAGTCCGCGCAGGTGGCCATCATCTCCGCACTCATCGTCGCCGCACCGATCGTTGCGGTATGGGCGACCGCCGGATTCCAGAACACCGCGGCTGATGCCCTGGCACGCCTCGCCGGCCAGGCCTGGCTGCTGATCCACGGAGTTCCGCTGCTGCTGGACACCGCCGCCGCTGGGACCCCGGCTCCTGGTGCCGCGGCCCTGCCGGAATCCGGCGCACTCTCGCTCATCCCGCTCGGGCTCAGCCTCATCCCGTTCCTGCTCGCCTGGCGCGCGGGACGCCGGCTGGCCCGCGCCTCCTACACGGACCAGCTCTGGCAGGCATTGCTGGGATCGTGGCTCATGTACGCGGGCTTCGGCCTGGCGACGGGCTTTATTTGCCGCACCGGCGACGTCGGCATCAGCCTTTGGTCCGCCGCACTCACCCCGCTGGTCCCGTTCGGCCTCGGCATGGTGATCGGAGCCCGCCGCGAAGCCGGTTCGTGGAGTCGGCTGATCGGCGTCGACGCCGTCGCCTGGCTCTCGCGCACCAGCCAGCACTCACGCTGGGCCGGCTCGTACCTCGGCTCCGCGATCAAGGCAGGCTTCGTGGCCCTGATGGCCAGCCTGGCGATGTCCGCTGGGCTGCTCGCCGCCACCCTCTTCATCCACTGGAACCTGATCGCCGCCGTCTATGAAGGGCTCGACGCCGGAGCCGCGGGGGGCGCCGCACTCACCATCGCGCAGCTCGGCTTCCTGCCCAACCTCGCGGTGTTCGCGCTCGCCTGGACGTCCGGATCGGGCTTCGCACTGGGAGTCGGCTCGCAGGCCGGTGCCCTGGGAACCGCCGTCGGGCCGCTACCGTCCATTCCGGTCTTCGCGGCGCTGCCCGCCGGAGCGCTGGAGTATGGCGCCGCGGCGCTGGTGGTGCCCGTGCTCGCGGGCTCACTGGCCGGGTGGTGGTTCCTGCGGGAAGGTGAAAACCACTTCGATGAATGGCTCTCCATCAAGGTCCGCGCCCGCTGGTTCACCGCGACCGTGTCCACCCTGGTGCTGGGGGTGATGGCCGGCGCCGTGGCTGGCGTGCTCGCCGCGGGACTCGCCTGGCTCGCCCGCGGTTCCGCCGGAGTGGGGCGGCTCACGGACATCGGCCCGGACCCGCTCCGGACCGCACTGTTCGTCGCCGCTGAGGTGGGGATCGGCGTCGTCATCGGCTACGCGGCGGGACCCTGGCTGGAACGCGAGCAGAATCGGCACGAAGCGGAGCTGGAACCGGCCGCCCGCTGACGGGGCGCTATCGGCGGGCGTTAGCGGAGCGGGACCGGCATCGACTTGTCCAGCTCGGTCCTGCACTGGGAGGCTCCCTGCTGGGTGAGCGCGTGGCGGATGCACTGCTGGTAGTCCCGGACCTGGTTGAAGAAGAGCGCGGAGGACGCGAGCAGCAGTACCTGCACGGCCGCGACCACCAGCCCGGAGATCGCCCCGAACAGCACGAGCTTGGACTCCTTGAGTTTCGCGGCCCGGACCAGCACCACGATTCCCAGCACAATGGCCGCGACCGTGAGGACTGCGCTCAGCCAGAGGTAGTTCATGTCCAGCTGGAAGACGAAGAACGAGCCCAGGACCACCACAACGAAGCTGCGGAACAGATTGTGGGTCAAGTCCTGCGAGGCTTTGGCAGGGTCGCTGAGCGCAGGCTGGTTGTCCTGGCTGCCGCGCTGATTGCCGCGCTGGCCGCCGCCTGGGCCGTTCGGGGGATTCATGTTTTCCAGCCTACGCGAGCGGCCCCATAAGCTAGGACAATGCGCATAGTTGTCCTCGTCTCCGGCACCGGCTCCAACCTCCAGGCCGTCATTGACGCCGTGACAGAGGGCAGCCTGGACGTCGAAATCGCCGCCGTTGGCGCGGACCGGCACGGAACCTTCGGGGTGGAGCGTTCAGCCGCCGCCGGAATCCCGACCTTCGTGGTGGACTTCACGGCCTACCCGGACCGGGCCGCCTGGAACGCGGCGCTCACCGAAGCCGTCGCCGCGTACCAGCCCGACGTCGTCGTGTCCTCGGGCTTTATGCGGATTGTCAGCGCGGACTTCATCGACGCGTTCGGCGGCAAGTACCTCAACACCCACCCGGCGCTGCTGCCCTCCTTCCCCGGTGCCCACGGCGTGCGCGATGCCCTGGCCTACGGCGTGAAGGTCACCGGCTGCACGGTGCACTGGGCCGACGCCGGAGTGGACACGGGACCCATCATTGCCCAGGAGGCCGTCCCGATTGGGGTCGGCGAGGCAGAGGAATCCCTGCACGAACGGATCAAAGTGGTGGAGCGGCGGCTGCTGGTGTCCACGCTGGCCTCGCTCGCGGCAGCGGGGAACGCCCCCGGGTAGCCCCCGGACCCAACTGGCTCGCAGTAAAGGCCGTTTTGGCGGCTCAAAACGGCCTCTGCTGCGAGTCAGTTGGTCAGACGGGGTATTGCCTGTGGATAACCCTCCGGGAATGTCCCCGGATTTGGGACGATGGGTCGATGAAGACACCGCGGCCGCTCCCGACGCCGCTAGGCTTGGCGCCCTTTACTTTCCAAGAGGCACTTGACGCCGGAGTCAGCCGGCGCCGGCTCAAGCATCGTTCCCTGGATGTTCCGAGCCGCGGGATCCGGCTGCCTTTAGAACCGTCCTCTGCAGTGAATCTCCGTGCCCGGCCCCTCACCGTTGTCACGCAATTCTCGGCAGTATCCCACGCGACGGCCTTCCTGATCTGGGACTTTCCGGGATACCTGCCGGGCTCGCGCGCGCCAGAGATCCATATCTCCAGGCCGGACACGATGGCCATACCGCGACGCAGGGGCGTGATTGGCCACGTCGGGCAGTTCTTCGACGACGAAATCACCCGGCTCGACGGCGTACTGGTCACCACGCGGACCAGGACATGGCTGGATTGTGCCCGGAAGATGAGCGTTGACGAGCTGACCGTGATGGCGTACCGTCTACTGCGCCATCCCCGGCCTGCATTTGAGAACCGCTCGGAGCCTTACGCCAGTCCGGAGGAACTCGCCAAGATGCTGGACCGGCACAAGGGCACGCCCGGCATCCGCAAGGCACGGCTCGCCTTGGAGCAGGCCCGGATCGGCGCGGACTCGGCCCCGAGACGAGGCTTCGGCTCGCGCTGGGGTGCGCTGGGCTGCCGGAACCGGAACTGAACGTGGCCACGATCCTGCGCCCCGGCGTCGTGCGTGAACCGGATCTGGCCTTTCCGGAGCACCGGGTTGCCGTGGAGTACGAGGGCGCCGTGCACTCCGACACGGCCCAGATCGTCCGGGACATCGCCAGGGAAGAGGATTTCGGCGGCGCCGGCTGGATACTGGTCCGCATCTCGAAACGGCACATGGAGAACGACGCACGCGCCGCCGTCGCCAAGGTGCGGACCGCCCTCGTCGGCCGCGGCTGGTTGCCCAAGTGACTCGCAGCTAAGGCCGTTTTGAGGGGTCGAAACGGCCTTAGCTGCGAGTCAGTTGGGGGAGAAGGACGGGCGTGCTATTCGAGGCGGCGCTGCTTGGTTTCGGGGGCGAAGAACGCCATCCACAGCACGCTCAGCAGCACCAGCCCGCCGGCCAGGGCGAACGACGTCGCCAGGCCCAGCTCCGGCCAGAGGAAGGCCGCGAAAATCAGCGGGCCGAAGCCGGCACCGAGCCGCGAGAACGTCGACGCCCAGCCGAAGCCCGAGCCGCGCAGTTCCGTCGGGTACAGCTCGGAGACATAGGCGTAGAGCACCGGGATGGCCACCTGCACCACGAAGCCGAACACCAGCAGCCAGAACACGGCCGCGGTGGGGATGTCCACCACAATCGCCACGATCACGAGGGTCAGCGCGGACAGCGGCCCAGTGATCGCCAGGATCCACTTCCGGCCCACCCGCTCCACCAGCAGCGCCGCCACCACCACGCCGAGGAGCCCGACGGCGGCCATGGAGGCCGTCGTGAGGAACGCCTTGTACTCCTCGAACCCGGCGCCGATCAGGATCCGCGGCATCCAGGTCAGCGACAGGTAGTAGACCAGCAGAATGCTGAAGAACAGGGACCAGGCCGCCGTCGTGATCTTCCAGTCGAACTGCCAGAGCAGGCGGAGCTGCGTCCAGGCGCTGCCGGCGGAGAGCCGCGGCGCGTCCTGCGCGTCGGGGAGGCTGTAGACGCGGGGCTCGGCCCCCGTGGCGGCGACGAGGTCATCGATGACCCGGGCGGCCTCGTCCCGGCGGCCCTTGCGGATCAGGAACAGCGGGGATTCCGGCACACTCCGGCGGATCCAGAACACCAGCAGCGCCGGGAGCACCATCACCAGCATGGTCAGCCGCCAGTCCGCGAAGGCCGCCACGAGCCCGGCGGACACGAAGCCGCACAGCGCCGCGCCGATCGGCCACCAGCCGTCCATCGCGGTGAGGACCCTGCCGCGCTGCTTGCGGGGAGTGAACTCGCCCACCAGCGCGTAATCGACCGGGATGCAGCCGCCCAGGCCGAAGCCGGCCATAAACCGGAACGCCACGAACCAGAGGAAGTCAGGGGAGAATGCGCCGAGCACGGTGAAGACCGAGAAGATCAGCAGTGTGGCGGTGAAGGCCTTTTTGCGCCCGATGGTGTCCGCGATGGTGCCCCAGACGAAGGCGCCCAGAGCCATGCCGATCAGGTTCGAGGCGCCGATCCAGGCGGCCTCGCCCGGGGTCAGGGACCAGTGCCGGGACAGCAGCGGAATCAGGATC
The DNA here is from genome assembly GCF_020532805.1 of Arthrobacter sp. SO5. Taxonomy (GTDB): domain Bacteria; phylum Actinomycetota; class Actinomycetes; order Actinomycetales; family Micrococcaceae; genus Arthrobacter. Next base: position 19,484 of record NZ_MQTQ01000005.1, read on the forward strand.
CCGTTGAGCGTCACATCCCAGGCGTCGAACATGAAGCCCAGGCCGCCGATCAGGAAGATCCGGCCCTGCACTTTCCAGCGCCACGGCAGTTCCTGGACCACCTGTTCGCCGCTGGGCACAGTGGTGTACGTATTCATCTCAGCCTCCTGGGAAAACTCTACGTGGCCGGGCGGCCGGGCGCGCGGCGCTTCACACGGCGCTTCACACTCCGGCGCGCGGGAGGGCCCGGTGCGCTGACGGGATAAACTGGGCCCATCCCCACCACCCGCGGCCCCGCCGCGATATACGACGGAGACTTTTTGTGAGCTTCACGCCGCTAGACCGTGTATCCATCGACCGTGTTCCCATCCGCCGGGCACTGATTTCGGTCTACGACAAGACCGGTCTGGAGGAGCTCGCGCGGGGCCTGCACGACGCCGGCGTCAAGATCGTCTCCACCGGCTCCACCGCCAAGAAGATCGCCGCCGCCGGCATCCCGGTGCAGGAAGTCGAAGAAGTCACCGGTTCCCCGGAAATGCTGGATGGCCGCGTCAAGACCCTCCACCCGCGCGTGCATGGAGGCATCCTCGCGGACCGCCGCGTCCCGGCCCACCTGCAGACCCTCGCGGACATGGACATCGAGCCGTTCGACCTCGTCGTCGTCAATCTCTACCCCTTCGTGGAGACGGTCAAGTCCGGTGCCGCGCAGGACGACGTCGTCGAGCAGATTGACATCGGCGGCCCCGCAATGGTCCGCTCGGCCGCGAAGAACCACGCCGCCGTCGCCATTGTGGTGGACCCGTCCTCCTATCACGACGTCGTCGCTGCCGCCGCCTCGGGCGGTTTTGACCTGAAGACCCGGCGCCGGCTCGCCGCCAAGGCCTTCGCGCACACCGCCACCTATGACACCGCCGTGGCCAGCTGGACCGCGAGCCAGTTCCTCGATGAGGACGGCGACGGCGTGATCGACTGGCCCGCCTACGCAGGCCTGGCGCTGGAGCGCTCCGAGGTCCTGCGCTACGGTGAAAACCCGCACCAGCAAGCCGCCCTCTACGTGGACAAGGCAGCCCCGGCCGGCATCGCCCAGGCCGACCAGCTGCACGGCAAGGCCATGAGCTACAACAACTTCGTCGACGCCGACACCGCCCTGCGCGCCGCGTTCGACTTCGCCGAGCCCGCCGTCGCGATCATCAAACACGCCAACCCCTGCGGTGTGGCCGTGGGTTCCGCCTCCGCACCGGACCCGATCGCGGACGCCCACGCGAAGGCCCATGCCTGCGACCCCGTCTCCGCGTTCGGCGGCGTCATCGCGGCCAACCGCACGGTCACCGCCGGCATGGCCCGGACCGTCGCGGGCATCTTCACGGAAGTTGTGATTGCCCCGGGCTTCGAGGACGAGGCCGTGGAAATCCTGTCCAAGAAGAAAAACATCCGACTCCTCGCCCTGCCCGAGGGCTACGGCCGCTACCCCTCCGAAATCCGCCAGGTGTCCGGCGGCGTGCTGGTGCAGATGTCAGACAGGGTCGACGCCGAGGGCGACAACCCCGCCAACTGGACTCTCGCCGCGGGGGAGGCCGCCGATGCCGGGACCCTGGCGGACCTCGCCTTCGCGTGGACCGCCTGCCGTGCCGCGAAGTCCAACGCCATCCTGCTTGCCTCCAACGGTGCCGCCGTCGGCATCGGCATGGGCCAGGTCAACCGGCTTGATTCCTGCAAGCTCGCCGTCGAGCGGGCCAACTCACTGGGCGTGAGCGTGGAGTCCGAGGTGGAGGGTGCCGGCGGCGCGGCTGGTCCGTCGACAGCAGAGGCCACCGGGGCGCCCGAACGTGCCCGGGGTTCCGTGGCGGCGTCGGACGCGTTCTTCCCGTTCGCCGACGGCCTGCAGATCCTGATCGACGCCGGCGTCCGCGCCGTGGTCCAGCCCGGCGGTTCCGTCCGGGACGAGGAAGTCATCGCCGCAGCCAACGCCGCGGGCATCACGATGTACTTCACCGGCGCCCGGCACTTCTTCCACTAGGGGTTCCGCCCCTCCGGGTGCGCTCGGCCCCACCAAGGATGGACATGCCCTCCCTCACCGGAGGACATGTCCATTTTTTGGGCCGGGGAGTGGGCTCAAAGGGTTTGTGTTCAGTCCTGGGTCTGTGCGGTGGGCCTGTCCCGCGGGGGCCCGGGTGCAGCGGGGGCCCGGGTGCTGCG
>NZ_MQTQ01000050.1 GCF_020532805.1 Arthrobacter sp. SO5
CCCACCGCCCCCGCCGGCTCCGCACCACCCCGGCCATGCGTCGGCTGACGGCCGAACACCGGCTTTCGGCCGCGGAACTCATCCTGCCCGCCTTCATCCGCGAGGGCCTGTCCGCGCCCAACCCCATCGCCTCGATGCCCGGCGTGCAGCAGCACACCACCGATTCCCTCAAACGCGCCGCCGCCGAAGCCGTGCAGCTCGGCGTCGGCGGCATCATGCTCTTCGGCATCCCGGCCGTCCGCGATGCCACCGGCACCGCCTCGCTGGATCCCGAGGGCGTGCTGAACAAGGCCATCCGCGATGTCCGCGCCGAGGTCGGCGACGAGCTCGTGGTCATGAGCGATGTCTGCCTGGATGAATTCACCGACCACGGCCATTGCGGCGTCCTGGACGCACACGGCTACGTGGACAACGACGCAACCCTGGAGATCTACGGGCGGATGGCCGTGGCCCAGGCCGAGGCAGGGGCGCACGTCCTTGGTCCTTCCGGCATGATGGACGGCCAGATCGGCGTGATCCGGCAGGCGCTGGAGGAAGCCGGCCACGCCAACACCGCCGTCGTCGCGTACGCCGCGAAGTACGCCTCCGCGTTCTACGGACCGTTCCGGGAGGCCGTCGACTCGCAGTTGAAGGGCGACCGGCGGACCTACCAGATGGACGCCGCGAACCGCCGCGAAGCGATCCTCGAAGTGGAGCTGGACCTCGCCGAAGGCGCCGACTTGGTCATGGTGAAGCCCGCCATGAGCTACCTGGACATCCTCGCCGACGTCGCCGCCATGAGCCCGGTGCCGGTCGCCGCGTACCAGATTTCCGGGGAGTATTCGATGATCGAGGCTGCCGCCGCGAACGGCTGGATCGACCGCCGCGCCGCCATCACCGAATCCGTCCTGGGCATCAAACGGGCAGGGGCAAACATGGTGCTGACCTACTGGGCCAGCGAGCTCGCCGGCTGGCTGAAGGAATCCTGATGAACACGCCAACCGCCGCTGACCCGGCTTCCAAGGCAGGCCCCACCGCGCCGGTCGGCCCGGACCGGATCCTGCTGGGCCTGAACACGTTCGGTGACGTCGGCGTCTTCCCCGACGGGCACCCCGTTCCCCATGCCCAGGTGCTGCGCCAGCTGTTGGAGCAGGCCGAACTCGCGGACGGGGTCGGCCTGCACGCCTTCGGCGTGGGGGAGCACCACCGCCGCGACTTCGCGGTCTCCGCGCCCGAGGTGTTGCTCGCCGCCGTCGCCGCCCGGACCCGTAACATCCGGCTCGGCTCGGCCGTGACCGTGCTGAGCTCCGATGACCCCATCCGGGTTTTCCAGCGCTTCGCGACCGTTGACGCCGTGTCCGAGGGCCGCGCCGAAGTCATGCTGGGCCGGGGCTCGTTCATCGAGTCGTTCCCGCTGTTCGGCCTCGACCTGGCCGACTACGAGGTCCTGTTCGAGGAGAAGCTTGAGCTCTTCGACAAGGTCCGTGCGCAGAAGCCCGTGCACTGGGAGGGCCGTTCCCGGCCCGCCATTAACGGGCTGAGCGTCTACCCGCCGCTGGAACACCACCTGCTGCCGGCCTGGATCGGCGTCGGCGGGACCCCGGAGTCCGTGCTGCGCTGCGCCGAATACGGTTACCCGATCATCTTCGCCATTATCGGCGGCCAGCCGCGGTCCTTCGGGCCCCTGGCCAACCTGTACCGCGAGGCGATGGCCAAATACGGCCACCCTTTGCAGCAAGTGGCCACCCATTCACCGGGCCACATCGCCGCCACCGACGAGGAAGCCCGGGAGGAGTTCTTCCCGCACTGGCTCGCACAGCGGAACCGGATCGGGGCCGAGCGCGGCTGGGGTCCGGGGAACCGGGAGGAATACGATGCGATGTGCACGCCGGAAGGGGCCCTGTACGTAGGATCGCCGGAAACGGTCGCCGCGAAGATCGCCCTGCTGAAGAAAAACCTGGCCGTGGACCGTTTTGACCTCAAATACAGCAGCGGCACCCTGCCGCACGCCGCCATGATGCGGTCCATTGAACTGTTCGGCACCGACGTGGCGCCACGGGTTGCTGCCCTGCTGGCCAAGGCCGCCGGAAACTGACCCCGGCAGAACTGAAAGAATAGGAACCATGACTTCCAGCCACTCTCGCAACGAGGAACTCTTCGCCCGCGCCCGCCAGCTGATGCCCGGTGGCGTTAACTCGCCCGTCCGCGCCTTCGGCTCCGTCGGCGGGACCCCGCGGTTCATGGTAGCCGCCAAGGGCCCCTACCTCACCGATGCCGACGGCGCCGAGTACGTTGACCTCGTCTGCTCCTGGGGCCCGGCTTTGCTGGGCCACGCCCACCCGGCGGTCCTCTCGGCCGTGCACGCCGCCGTCGACCGCGGGCTGTCGTTCGGCGCCTCCACCCCGGACGAAGCCAACCTCGCGGCGCTTGTCCAGGCCCGCGTCCCCGCCGCCGAGCGCGTCCGGATGGTCTCCACCGGCACCGAGGCGACCATGACAGCCGTCCGCCTGGCCCGCGGCTTCACCGGCCGGAACCTCATCATCAAATTCGCCGGCTGCTACCACGGCCACCTCGACGGGCTGCTCGCCGCCGCCGGCTCCGGCCTGGCCACCCTTGCGCTGCCGGGTTCCGCCGGGGTCACAGCCGCCACCGCCGCCGAGACCCTCGTGCTTCCCTACAATGACCTCGCCGCCGTCGAAGCCGCCTTCGCCGAGCACGGGCCCCATATCGCCGCCGTCATCACCGAGGCCGCGCCCGCGAACATGGGCGTCGTCACCCCGGGCGAGGGCTTCAACGCGGGCCTGTCCCGCATCACCCGCGAACACGGGGCCCTCCTGATCCTCGACGAGGTCCTCACGGGCTTCAGGACCGGGTACTCCGGCTACTGGGGACTGACCGGCGGCGCGGCGGACGCCTCCGAGCCGTGGACCCCGGACCTGCTCACGTTCGGCAAGGTCATCGGCGGCGGGATGCCGGCGGCGGCCCTCGCCGGCCGTGCGGACGTCATGGACTACCTCGCCCCGCTGGGCCCGGTCTACCAGGCCGGCACGCTGTCCGGTAACCCGGTGGCCATGGCCGCCGGCGTCGCGACACTGACCCACGCCACGGCCGAGGTCTACTCCTTCGTGGACGCCCGCTCGCTGGAACTCTCCGCGGTCCTGTCCTCGGCGCTGGACGCGGCCGGCGTCGACCACTCGATCCAGCGTGCTGGGAACCTGTTCTCGGTGGCGTTCGGCACCTCCGCCCGCGGCGTGCACAACTACGACGACGCCCAGGGCCAGGAAGTGTTCCGCTACGCGCCGTTCTTCCACTCCATGCTGGACTCCGGTGTATACCTGCCGCCGTCGGTCTTCGAGGCCTGGTTCCTCTCCGCCGCACACGACGACGCCGCAATGAACCGGATCTTCGACGCCCTGCCCGCCGCGGCGAAGGCCGCGGCAGCCGCGACGGCCTAGTCCCCGGGCGCCGCAGGCCAGGGGCGCCGGTCCGGAACCGGAGTTAACGACGTTGGGCAGCCGCCGAAGCGGGTGCCCAACTGTGTTTAAGCTGCTTTCCAGTCCCGGACTAAAGGACGTCCGAAAGGAAGCCCTGCAGCCGCTCCGTCCGCGGATTCGTGAAGAGCTGCTCCGGTGGACCGGATTCCACGACGACGCCGGCATCCATAAACGTCACAGTGTCCGAGACGTTGCGTGAGAAGCCCATCTCGTGGGTGACGACGACCATGGTCATGCCGCCCTTGGCGAGGTCGGCCATCAGCGCAAGCACACCCTTGACGAGCTCAGGGTCGAGGGCTGAGGTGGCCTCGTCGAAGAACATCACTTCCGGCTTCATGGCCAGCGCCCGCGCAATGGCGACGCGCTGCTGCTGCCCGCCGGACAGGTTGGCGGGACGGGCGTCGGCCTTGTGCTTGAGCCCGACGAGGTCAAGCTGCTCCAAGGCTTCTGCGCGGGCCTGATCGGCCGGGAGCTTACGCAGCTTGCGCAGCGCCAGGGAGACGTTGTCCACCACGGTTTTGTGCGGGAACAGGTTGAACTGCTGGAACACCATGCCGATCCGCTGGCGCAGCTCATCCGGGTTGTCCTTGAGGACGGAACGGCCATCGAGCAGAATGTCGCCCTGGTGAGGTTCGATCAGGCGGTTCATGACCCGCAGCAGCGTCGACTTGCCGGAGCCCGAGGGGCCGATGACCGAGGCGGTGGTTCCCTTTTCAACGTGGAGGTCGATGCCGCGGAGGACGTGGTTGGGCCCGAAGGACAGGTGCAGGTTCTTGCCGGTTAGCGAGCCGGAGGCGAAATCGCTCATGGCTGTGCTCCCTTCCCGATCAGGGCAGCGGCTTCGTCCGGCTGCTTTGTCTCCGGACGGCCTGTGCGTAGCCGGTTGTCGATGTAATTGACCAGGTGGGTGAGCGGAACGGTCAAAATCAGGTACATGAACGCCGCTGCAATCAACGGCGAGAGATTCCCCGTGTTGGCGGCTGCGTCGTTGCCGATGCGGAAGATCTCGCGTTCGCTGGCCAGCAGGCCCAGCAGGTAGACCAGGGACGAGTCCTTGATCAGCGCGATGAACTGGTTGACCAGGGCCGGGAGCACCCGGCGGATCCCTTGCGGAATCACCACGAGGCGCATGGAGGACCCGTAACTGAATCCCAGCGCCCGGGAAGCTTCCATCTGTCCGCTTTCCACGCTCTGGATGCCTGAGCGGAAAATTTCGCCGATATATGCGGCCGCCATGAGCGTCAGGGCGAAGATGGCGAGCGGGAACGGATTGGTGGATCCGGTCGTCAACCGCACCAGCGGTCCCAGCCCGAGGCCGATCAGGAGGATGATCACAATCGCGGGGACGCCTCGAAAGACGTCCGTGTAAATCCGCGAGAGCCAACGCAGCGCTGCGATACGGGAGGTGCCCATGACAGCCAGGACCATGCCCAGGATGCACCCGAGCAGACCCGAGGAGACCGCCAGGATGAGGGTGTTGGGCAGGCCGACCGTAATCATTTTCGGGAGGACTGCTGCCATGGCCTCCCAGTCAAAGAAGGTCTTTACGAGTTGATCGAGTGCATCCATGGATTAGGACTTCGGGACGGTGACGGCCTTGGAACCCGGGGACCAGGTGGCCGGGGTTTCGCGGTCCGGGTACCATTCCTTGGTCAGCTTGGACCAGGTGCCGTCAGCAATCACTGCGTCGAGGCCGGAGTTGAGGGCATCGATGAGTGGCTGGTTGCCCGAGTTCACGGCGTAGGCGGTGAAGTTCTGCGTGTTGACGACCGACTCCGCGATGACCGTACCGTCGCCTTCCTTGACCTGGCCGGTGGCCTGCTGGGACGGGGCGACCCAGGCGTCCACCTGCCCGTTCTTGAGGTTGGCGTAAGCGGTGTTGTAGTCCTCGAAACGGACGGGTTCGATCTGCAGGGTGTTGGTGACGTAGTCGTCCTGCACGGTGCCTTGGACCACGGCGATGCGGTTGTCCTTGGTCAAGTCCTTGAAGCCCTTGACTTTGTCGTCCTTCTTCGCGACAACGGCCATGTAGCCAAAGTCGTAGCCGTTGGTGAATCCCACGGTCTTGCGGCGGGCATCCGTGGTGGAGATCGAGGAGGACCCAAGATCGAACTGCTTGTTTTGTACCTGGGAGAGCAGGGACGCGAAGCCGGTCGACTTGAACTCCACCTTGAGGTCCAGCTTTGCCGCAATGGCGCGCAGCAGCTCGTTGTCATAGCCCGTGAACTTCCCGGACTTGTCGATGAAAATGTTTGGCGGTGCGTCCGAGAGCGTGCCGACTGTGAGGGTTCCTTCGGACAACAGGCCCAGCTTGGACTTATCGATCTTGTCCGCCGGAGTGACGTCCTTGGTCGTGTACTTGTCCAGGGAGGTCTGGTCGCTGCCGGCGAGGGCATCGCTCGGCGTTCCGCTCGGGGCCGCCGTTCCGCCGCCGCAGGCCGCCAGGGAGACGGCCACAGCAATCGCCACAGGAACAGTAGTCAGCCACTTCATCGCTTTGGATTTCATCAGGCAAATCACTTTCATCGGAAGTTCAGGGGGTCGCGGGGCCGCGCAGTGCGGCCCGACCTGGGGCGTCAGCGCCGGCAGGGGCAGGCGGGCCCGCGAATATTAGTGTTTCACCTGACCCTGAGACCGGATGAATCCGAATTAGTGCTGGGAATGAGCTGAAAGCGCCGAACATTATTCATGATTACCGGATATCCCCCGTGATCCGGGTAACGCAGGCGGGGCACCGCGAAAGGAAAGGCTTTGGCGCGCTCCGTGGCCGGAAGGTCCCGCCTGTGTGAGTTCCGTCGCAATCGGCGAAAACGGGCGCCGCGGAGGCGTCCCTGCGGGCCTTGGGTACCCCAACGTTTCTTTCTATGAAGGCCGCGGCCCTAAAAATCCCCGCGGCTGGCGTCCTCGGGCGGCAGCACCGGCCAGTCACCTTCGATGACGGCGGCGGGTTTGGTCTTGCGCAAATACGTCTGGAAGTCGGCGGCCTGTGCGGAGGCCCACTCGATTTGAAGCTGGTGCAGATTGCCGGCCGGCATCCGGAGCTTGGGGAACTTCCCGGCCATGGCATCGAGCATCCGCAGCGTTGCCAGCGCGTCGGCTGCGGAAGTGTGCGCGTTATCGAGATTGACGCCGTACTCCTCGCACAAGGCCGTGAGCGTGCGCTTGCCCTTGCGGTACCGGTCCACCTGCTTGTTCATGATGTAGGGGTCCAGCACCGGGAAGCGGGTGAGCTGGGGAACGCCGTAGCGGGCCGATTCGGCGGCCAGCACGGTGAAGTCGTAGCTCGCGTTAAAGGCGATGACGGGCACGCCGGTGTCGAAGAGTTCCTGGAGCACCGCGGCGAGTTCCTGCGTGACGTCCGGGGCGGGCCGGCCTTCGCGGCGGGCCTTCTCGGTGGTGACGCCGTGGATGTCGCTGGCCTCCGTCGGAATCTCCACGCCCGGATCCGCGAGCCACTCATGTTCCTTGACGATGCCGCCGTCGGAATCCACGACGGTGACAGAGGCTGTGACGATCCGGGCGGCTCGGGAGTTCCGGCCGGTCGTTTCGAGGTCGAAGGCTGCGCGGGGGAGGGTGTTCCAGGTGCTCATGCCTCAACGCTACCTGCTGCCGCAGACAGTATTGCGCCCCCGTCCGGCGGGCCCCCGGGGCGGGCCTTTGCCGCGCCTGGGCCCGGCTGTGGGGCCGGGGCCACGCTGTAGCCTAGAGTCGTGCGGATGGACTATGTGGAGGCGGTGCTGGACCTGGTGGCATTGATCCCCGAAGGCGCCGTGCTGGCCTACGGGGACGTCGCCGATCTCCTCGGCTCCGGAGGGGCCCGGCAGGTCGGCTCGGCGATGAGCCGGCACGGCAGCGCGGTCCCCTGGTGGCGGGTCCTGAAGGCCAGCGGGGAAGCCCCGCCCGGTCACGGGCGCGAGGCCCTCGCCCTGTTCCTGCTGGAAGACACTCCGCTCGTGGGCGATTATGCGGACTACCTCCGCACCGGCGAAGGCCGGTGGCGGGTGGACATGACGGCGGCCCGCTGGGCACCGTCCGCGTACGAGTTCGACCGGATCGACGCCATCGCCGGGGGCCTCGACCGGTCCCTGCCTAAACTGTCGGCCCCTGATGATGAAATGACTGTGTGAGCCTTCCCAGACCGAACCCGTCCCTCCGCCTGCTGCCGCCGCGCAAGCAGCACAGCAGTGTTCCCGTGTTGTCGGCGGACCAGCTCGCCGCCGTCGACGTCCCGCACGGGTCCGGTCCAGTCCTTGTCCCCGGTGCGCCGGGGACCGGAAAGTCGACCGTGCTCGTGGAGGCGGCGGTCCGCCGGGCCCAGCGGGACGGCCTGGATCCGGAACGGATGCTCATCCTGGCCCCCGGACGGCTCGCCGCCGATTCCCTGCGGGACCGCTTCACGGCGCGGCTGGACCGGAGTCTCAGTACGACGCCGGCCCGTACCTGGGCGTCGTACGCTTTCGACCTGATCCGGCGCGCCAAAGCGGAGGGCATCCTGCCGCTTCCGCGTCCGCCGAAGCTCCTCTCCGGCCCGGAACAGGACCTCATCATCAAGGAACTCCTCGAGGGGCACGCGCAGCCGGACCTTGAGCTGCCCTGGCCGGAGGACCTGGGGGCCGCGCTGCAAACCCGCGGGTTCCGGCAGGAAGTCCGGCAGCTCTTTGACCGGATCATCGAATCCGGGCGTACCGCCGAGGACCTCGTGGTGCTTGCGCGGCGCTGCCACCGGCCCGACTGGTTGGCCGCGGCGGCACTGTATTCGGAGTACCGTGACGTCCTGGACCTGCGGATGCCCGAGGCCTTCGACCCGGCTGGCATCATCACCGCGGCCCGGCAGATCTTCCAGGACGCGCCGGACTTCCTCGCGGCGGAGCGGGACAGGCTCCAGCTGGTGCTGGTGGACGACATCCAGGAAGCCAACCCCGCCGTGTTCGAACTGCTCGCCGACATCGCGGCCGGCAAGGACGCCATCATCACCGCGTCCCCGGACACCGTGGTCCAGGGTTTCCGTGGTGCCCGCCCGGACCTCGTGGCCGAACTGCCCCGTCTGCTGGCACCAGCCGGCGGCACGGTGCTGGAGCGGCCGCTGTGGACCGCCCACCGGCACAGCCCCGCCGTGGCTGACGCCTGGCTCTCGGTGGCCGGGCGCATCTCCCGCCGGGCGGGCGGGCAGTCGGCGCGCCGCCTCGACCAGCCTGGTGCAGGATCCGCCGACGGCGTGCCCGACGGCGTGCCCGACGGCGTGCCCGACGGCGTGCCCGACGGCGTGCCCGACGGCCGGGTCGAGGCGCATCTGCTGCCGTCCCCGGTGCACGAACTGCGCTACGTGGCGCAGCGCATCCTCGAGGCCCAGCTCAACGACGGCCGGGAGCTCGGAGACATTGCCGTGGTGGTGCGGAACGGCGGCCAGCTCAGCCAACTGCAGCGCTACCTCTCCGGCCAGGGCATCCCGGTCCGGATTCCGGTGGCCGATTCCGCGGTCCGGGACGAGGTTGCCGTCCGTCCCCTGCTGGACGCGTACGCTGTCGTCCTGGACCCCGCTGCGCTCACCCCCGAGTCGGCTGTTTCGCTCCTGACGTCCCGGATCGGCGGAGCCACCTCCATCGAATTGCGCAGGCTGCGGCAGGCCCTGCGCCGCGAGGAAATCCTGGGCGGAGGCGGACGCACCAGCGACGTCCTCCTCGTCGAGGCGCTGCTGGAACCGGGCGCCCTCGCAACGCTTGGCATCGAGGGACACTCCGCGCGGCGGGTGGCCCGGATGATCCGGGCGGGCCAGGAAGCGGCCGCGGCGCCAGGCGCTAACGCCGAAACGGTCCTGTGGGCCCTGTGGAACTCCACCGGGCTGTCGTCTCGCTGGACCGAGGCCGCGCTGGCGGGAGGATCGGCCGGAGCCCGCGCGGATCGTGACCTGGATGCCATGATGGCCCTCTTCCACACGGCCGAACGCTTCGTGGACCAGCTGCCCGGATCCGGCCCCGAACAGTTCCTCGAATACCTGCTCAGCCAGGAACTGCCGATGGACACCCTCGCCGCCAGGGCGCAGCTGGAGGACGCCGTGGAACTCATGACTCCCGCCAGCGCCGCCGGGCGGGAATGGCCCGTCGTGATCGTCCCCGGGCTGCAGGAAGGCGTGTGGCCCAACACCAGGCTCCGCGGCGAACTGCTGGGCAGCACCCTGTTCGCGGACGCCGTCGAACACGGCGTGGAGTACGCCCTGCAGCTGGACCCGCTCAGCCGGCTGCGGGAAATCCGCTTCGACGAGCTGCGGAGCTTCTCCACCGCAGTGTCGCGTGCCCGGCAGGTGCTGATCTGCACGGCCGTCTCCTCCGAAGACGAGCAGCCCTCCTCGTTCCTGGATTATGTGGCACCCCTGCACCCGGACCAGGACGGGCGCGGCTTCACCCCGGTGGAACGGCCGCTGACCCTGCGCGCCCTCGTGGCTGAACTGCGCCAGTACGCGCAGCTGGACGCGCCGGAGGCGGCCGAGGCAACCTCGGTGCTGGGCGCCCTGGCCGCGGCCGAACCCGCCGTGCCCGGGGCGCATCCGGGAACCTGGTGGGGCCTGGCTCCGCTGTCCTCTGAAGAGCCCGTAGTCCCGTCCGGAGGCACCGTGTACGTCTCGCCCTCGAAAGTTGAGACCGTGCAGAAATCGCCGCTGGACTGGTTCGTCCAGGCCGCCGGCGGCGAGGCGGCCACCGACTTTGCCCGCAGCCTGGGAACCCTTGTCCATGCCATCGCCCAGGACCTACCGGACGCCTCGGGCGGCGAATACGTGGCCGAACTCGTCCGCCGCTGGCCCGCGCTCGGGATGAAGGACAACTGGGAAGGCAAACTGGACTTCCAGCGCGCCGAAACCATGGTCCGGAAACTGGCCCAGTATGTGCTGCTCATGCGCAGCGAGGGGCGCAGCCTCGTCGGAGTCGAACAGGACTTCGAGGTCAAGCTGCCGGACGTCTCTGCCCCTGCCGGCGCTGCCGATGCCCCTGCCGGCGACGACCCCTGGCCTGCCCGCCCGGCGGTGCTGCGCGGGCAGGTCGACAGGCTTGAAATCGACGGCGAGGGAAGGCTGGTCATCGTGGACCTCAAGACCGGCAAGCGCCAGCCCGGCAAAGCCGAACTCGAGCGGCACCCGCAGCTGGGCGCCTACCAGGCGGCCGTGCTTGCCGGCGGCTTCGCGGGCCCCGACGACGGACCGCCGCAGCTGCCGGGCGGCGCCGTCCTGGCCCAGCTCGGCACCACTACCAAAAGCCCCGGCGTCCAGGCCCAGAAACCGCTGGACCCGGCGGAAAACTGGGCGCCCGCAATGGTGGACGACGCTGCCCGGGTCATGTCCGGAAGCACGTTCGAGGCACGGCACGACCCCGCCAAGGGCGGCCACGGCGGCCATGGCTGCCGGCTGCCCGAGGTCTGCCCGCTTTGCGCCCGAGGAAAGCAGGTTACCGAATGACCCCCGAGTCAACACCGGCGCGGTTTACCCCCGAGGAGCTCTCCGCCATGCTGGGGGAGAAGAACAGTCCGACGGCCGAGCAGTCCCTGATCATCTCCTCGCCCCTGTCGCCGCGGCTCGTCATCGCCGGCGCCGGCTCCGGGAAGACCGCCACCATGGCCGACCGGGTGGTGTGGCTTGTCGCCAACGGCTGGGTCCGGCCGGAGGAAGTCCTGGGCGTGACCTTCACCCGCAAAGCCGCCGGGGAACTGGCAACCCGTATCCGCGCCAAGCTGGCCGCGCTGCAGCGCATCGCCGCGGCGGACACGGAGAATGTCCTTTTCCCGGCCGGGCTGCTCAGCACCGACGCGCTCGAACCGAAGGTCTCCACGTATCATTCCTACGCGAGCGGCATCGTGTCAGACTACGGCCTCCGGCTCGGCGTCGAACGCGACGTCGTGCTGCTCGGCGGCGCCCAGTCCTTCCAGCTCGCGAGCGAGGTCGTCGAGGCCTTCGACGGCGACTACCAGCACTTCCGCTCCGCCAAGTCCACCCTGGTCAAGGCGGTCATCCAGCTCGCGGGCGAATGCTCGGAGCACCTCCAGGACCCGGCAGGAGTCCGCGCCTGGCTGCTCGAGCGCGTCGCCGAGTTCGAGGCGCTGCCCTACCTGGCCACCGCCCAAAAACACCCCAGCCAGGCCGCAGCCGAGCTCAGCGCGCTGCTGCGCACCCGGGCCAGCGTCGCGGACATGGTCGGCCGCTACACGGACGCCAAGCGGGCCAGGGGGGCGCTGGACTTCGGCGACCTCGTGGCCCTTGCCGCCCGCGTGGCCGACGAGATCCCGGTTGCCGCGGAAACCGAACGCCAAAAGTACAAAGTGGTGCTGCTGGATGAGTTCCAGGACACGTCCCACGCCCAGCTCGTCCTCTTCTCGCGGCTCTTCGGCGACGGCCACGCCGTGACCGCGGTGGGGGACCCGAACCAGTCCATCTACGGCTTCCGCGGCGCGTCGGCCGGCCAGCTCTTCCACTTTGTGCGCGAATTCCCGGTCCGGCTGGACGCCGACCCCGCTGCCGGGGCTGCCAGCGCTGCGGATGCCCCGGCGCCACGCTTTGCCGTGGCACCTACTTCGTACCTGACCACCGCGTGGCGCAACGGCCGGAACATCCTCTCCGCCGCCAACGTGATTTCCGCACCACTCAGCAGGGCCGCGGCCCACACCGGCGTCGCCGGGGAGCGGGACACCGCCGACGCCGTGGAGGTCCCGCCGCTGCAGCCCAGCCCCGGCGCTGTCCAGGGCCGCGTGCTGATGGGCCGCTTCGGCACCGACGAGGACGAGGCCGCCGCGATCGCCGCCGACGTCCTGAAGTTCCGGGTCACCGACTTCGACGCGAGCCCGGCGCCGGATCACGAACCGCCCGCGATGGCGGTGCTGTGCAGGCGCCGGGCCCAGATGGAATGCATCCGGCGCGAATTCGAGGTACGCGGGATCCCGTACGAAATCGTCGGCCTCGGCGGGCTGCTGGACACCCCGGAGATTGTGGACCTGGTCGCCACCCTCCGTGTCCTGGCCGATCCGGGCCGCTCGGATTCCCTCATGCGCCTGCTGGCCGGTGCGCGCTGGCGGATCGGCCCCGCGGACCTGATGGCGTTCCGGGACTGGTCCAGTTTCCTGGCCCGGCGGCGCGGCCGGCCCGGGAACCCGGAGACGGACGGGACTGACACCGACGCGGCGGAAACCGTGATCGAGGGAGATCTCACGGATGCCGCGAGCCTCGTCGAGGCGCTGGACTGGCTCCCGCGTGAAGGCTGGATTTCCGCGCACGGCCGCCAGCTCAGCGTCGCAGCGCTGGAGCGGCTGCACCGGCTGTCCGTCGAGCTGCGCCAGCTGCGCGGATACATGGGCGATGACCTCACCACGTTGCTCGGCGAGGTGGAGCGGGCCATGCTCCTGGACATCGAAGTCGCAGCCCGTCCCGGGATCAGCATCCATCAGGCACGCCGGAATCTGGACGCCTTCCAGGACGCGGCCGCCGGGTTCCTGCACACCTCCCAGCGGGTCGACGTGCTCGCCTTCCTGGCCTGGCTTGAGGCCGCGGCCGCCGAGGAAAACGGCCTTGATGCGGCCGCGCCGGAAGTGAACCACGAGGCCGTGCAGCTCCTGACGGTGCACGCCTCCAAAGGCCTGGAATGGGACGTTGTGTTCGTGCCCGGGCTCAACGCCGGGGCCTTTCCCAGCAGCCGGGACTCGCGTTGGAGCAGCGGCAGCGCCGCCCTGCCCTGGCCGCTGCGCGGGGACCGGGCGGACCTGCCCCAGTGGGACCTCGACCACCCTGACCAGAAGGGCTGGCTCGACGCCGAGAAGGAGTTCAAGTCAGCCGTTCAGGTCCATGGGGAAGCCGAGGAACGCCGGCTGGCCTACGTTGCCTACACCCGCGCTAAGCATGTCCTCTGGGTCTCCAGCGCCGCCTGGGTGGGGTCGCGGGCCGGCATGGCGGAGATGTCCCCGTTCCTGGCCGAGCTGGAGGTCCTTACGGCCGACGGCGCCGCCGGGATCCACATGCAGTCCGTCAGCGAGGAATCGCTCCCCGAGGAGAGCCCGCTGACCGCGGAACTTGAAGTGGCAGGCTGGCCGTACGACCCCCTCGAGGGGCCCGTTGATCCGCGCACCGGGACGCGGCTACGGCTCGTGGCGGGCCGCAGGACTGCGATGGAAGCCGCGGCGGCACGGGTGCTGCTGTCCCTGGACCCCGACGCCCTGGCCGCCGCAATTGACACGGCGCCGGCGCCCGCGGCTGCCGCGGCTGCCGCGGACACAGCGCCGCCGGCGCGCTCCGCCGGCGGGAACCAGCGGCGCCTGCTGCGCGGCCCTGCCGCCGGCTGGGCGCGGGAGGCCGCCACCCTGCTGGAACGCCGCTCCCGCCGGACCACGGTGCAGGAGGTGCACCTGCCCGGTCATATCTCCGCATCCACCCTCGTGGACCTGGATGAGGACGCCGGATCCGTCGTCGCCCGGCTGCGGCGGCCGGTTCCGCGGGAACCGGGGATGTCCGCCCGCAAGGGCACGGCTTTCCACGCGTGGGTGGAGGAGTACTTCGGCACCACCGGCATGCTGGACCTGGGCGAGGCGGCCGGCTCCGATGACCACATCGACGCGGCCTACGGCCTCGACTCCATGGTGGAGACGTTCCGCCAGTCCGAGTGGGCGCACCGCGCCCCGGCGCACGTCGAGGTGCCGGTGGAGACCCGGATCGGAGACGTTGTGGTCCGCGGCCGGATCGACGCTGTCTTCCGGGACGCCGACGGCGGCTGGGACCTCGTGGACTGGAAAACCGGCCGCCGGCCCTCCGCTTCCCAATTGAAGGTCAAGGCCGTCCAGCTCGCCGTGTACCGGCTGGCCTGGTCGCGGCTCAAGGACGTCCCGCTGGCGGACGTCCGGGCCGCGTTCTACTACGTCGCCGACAACCAGGTGGTCCGGCCGCACGACCTCGGCTCGGCAGAACGGCTGGAACAGATCGTGGCCGCGGCCCTCGGGCAGGGCTAGGGGCTAGTGCGGCTTCGCCTGGACCACCGTGAGGGCGGTGGTCGACGTATCCTCGGCGCTGGTCTTGGCAGCCCCATCGGCAGTCTCGTCCGTCCCATGTTCGGCCGCCTCGTCCGACGGAATGGCGGACACGGAAACGGCAGATCCCTTGGCGCTGCTGTCAGCAGCGGACCTGCCGCTGCTGCCCGCGCCGTCGGGGGTGCCGGCGTCGGGCGGGATCGGCGTCACCTGGACGGAGGGCATCGCACTGCTGGCAGGCACTCCGGCCGGACCGGACACCGAATCCGGGGCAGCAGTATCGGCAGGGGCCGGCTGGGGGAGCGGTTCAACGCTGATTGGCTGCCCGCCGTGTTCGGCGACGTCCTCGGCCAGCACGGACAGCATGGACTCGGCCTCGTGGATCATTTCCTGGTTTCCGGCGGCCACGCCCTTGACCAGGTACTGCGCGAGGGCGAATTCGGCCGAGAGCGCTGCACGCCGCAGCAGGTGGGCGTCCGGCACGTCGCGCCGGGAAGACGTGTACTGCGCCAGCACGGCGTCCACGAAGTCCTGGTCGTTCGAGGCGACCAGCCACGCCATGTCATCGGCCGGGTCGCCGATCCGCAGGTCAGTCCAGCCGGTGACGGCGGTCACCCGGTCGCCGTCGACCAGCAGGTTGTCTTCGTGGAGATCGCCATGCACGACGCACGGGTTGAAGCGCCACAGCGACACGTCTTCAAGTGCGTGTTCCCAGCGGCGCAGCAGCAGCGGCGGGATCTTGCCGGTGGTGGCGGCCTGGTCCAGTTCGTTGAGGCGGCGTTGGCGGAACTCGTTGGGCGTGTAACTCGGCAGGTCGGCGTTGCTGACAAGTGAGTGGGGCAGATCGTGGATGGCGGCCAGGGCTGCACCGATTTCGCGGGCCAGCGCGGCAGTCCCGGCGCCCAGTTCCTCCACTGTCTTGGTGGAGCCGGACAGATGGGAGTAAACGAAGGTGCTCAGCGGGCCCTGACGGACGGTCCCGGCCACGGTGGGCATCAGGAAGGGCAGTTCGGCGCGGATGCCGGGAACGAAGGCCCGCAGCACCAGGAACTCCGTCTCCAGGCGGGCGCTGGCTTCGGCGTGGCGGGGCGAACGGACACGCCAGCGTTTTCCCTCGGAGTCCAGAAGAAGAGCCGAATCGAAGTCCGCCGGATCATCGGGCGCAGAGCTAACAGCGGTCGGGGTCAGTCCGGGGACTGCCGCGGTTGCCACAGCTGCCAGTTCGATTGGTTGTCTTCTCACTCTTCCACGGTAGATTGAGCGGCGCCCACAACGGCGATGCACCACGGCGAGTCTGAAAGATCGGGAATAAATGGTTCCCTTTGACGACGGGCCGGCACCCCGGGCCGGCACCCCGTGCCGGCGCTCACAACGTACCGTGACGGCGCCCGCAAACACCCGTGGAAAATGTCAATTGTCAGCGGGAGTCAGTACGGTGGGTATATGAGTCTTGCGGAGTCACCGGCGTCAACAAACCCACCACAGGTGAACACGATGCTCTCCTCCCGGCCGGGCCAGCCAGCGAACGGGCTGGCCAACACTGTCCTACCGGTACGCCCGGCCCTGATCGACCGCGGTTCCGCGGCCCGGGCGAAGCCCGGGATGCTCGAGGGGCTCCTCCGCTCCGGCACGGCGCGGGCCATGCTGCTCTCCGGCCGGCAGGCGCTCGTCGTCGGCAACAAGCTCGTGCTCCTGGACGCGGCCGAACTGGCGGAGCGCCTGCAGGACACCGCCTTCGCTCCGGAGCAGCTGATCTACCTGGGCTCGGCCCTGCCCGGAGCGGACCTCGAGGCCGGCACCCCGCTGGTCCTCTTCGTGCTGCCCCAGCAGTTCGAGGTCCAGGCCGAGGAATTCGAGGCTCACATCGCGGGGATTCCCGGGGGCGCGCAGTGGGCCGGCTTCCGCGACGTCGCCGCACGGCTGAACCCCACGGACACCGCCCTGTTCATCGAAGCCAGCGCCATCGCCAACTGGCATGCCACCCACACGCACTGCCCGCGCTGCGGCACCCCTACCCGGCCCGAAGCCGGCGGCTGGGTCCGGCGCTGCCCGGCGGACGGCTCCGAGCACTACCCGCGCACCGATCCTGCGATCATCGTCACCGTCGTGGGGGCCGATGACCGCCTCCTGCTCGGCGGCGGGGGGCCGCTCGACGCCAAAAACTACTCAACCCTGGCCGGCTTCGTCGAACCCGGAGAGTCCCTTGAGCAGGCCGTCGTCCGGGAGATCGGCGAAGAGGTCGGCGTGCGGGTCACGGCGAGCCAGTACCTTGGATCCCAGCCTTGGCCTTTCCCGGCGTCGCTCATGCTCGGCTTCACCGCGACCACGTCGGATACCGAGGCCAGGCCCGACGGCGTCGAGGTCACCCGGGCGCGCTGGTTCAGCCGGAGCGAACTGCAGGCTGCGGTGCTCAGCGGGGAGATCGTGATCTCCAGCCGGCTCTCGATTGCCCGGGCCCTCATCGAGCACTGGTACGGCGGCGTCATCAGGGACCTCCCGGAGACCACATGACGCCCGTGAACACTCCCCGTGCCCTGGCCGAGCCCCGGCACGCCCTCATCCGGACCCCATCGATCGACTGAGCAGCAAGTGACCCCTGAGCAGCAAGTGACCACAGAGCAGCAAGTGACCCCAGAACAGTGATCCGCGAGAACTTCACCGCCGGCGCCGTGACCCACAGCCCGTCCGACGCCCCGTCCGACGCCCAGTCCGGCCAGGGGCAGGGTGCCGATCGCCCGGAACCGGATAACCGCTCCCTGGAGGAGCGCATCCTGGGCGGCCTCGACGCTGAACAGCGAGAGGTCGCCAGCACGCTGCAGGGACCCATGTGCGTGCTCGCCGGCGCCGGAACGGGCAAGACCCGCGCCATCACCCACCGCATCGCCTACGGTGTCCACTCGGGCGTGTACAACCCGCAGCGGCTCCTCGCCGTCACCTTCACCTCGCGGGCTGCGGCCGAAATGCGCAGCAGGCTGCGGGACCTCGGCGTCGGAAACGTCCAGGCCCGGACCTTCCACGCCGCGGCACTGCGGCAGCTCCAGTTCTTCTGGCCCCAGGCGATCGGCGGCGCCCTGCCCAACCTGCTGGACCACAAGGCCCAGATGATCGCCGAGGCAGCCCGAAGGCTGCGGCTCAGCACGGACCGCGCCTCCATCCGGGACCTGGCGTCCGAGATCGAGTGGGCCAAGGTCTCCATGCTGACACCCGCCAACTACCTGGAAAAGGCCCAGGGCCGCGGGAACCCGGGCGGCTTTGACCTGACCGCCGTCGCCCGCGTGTTCCAGTCCTACGAGGACGTCAAGACGGACCGCAACGTGATCGACTTCGAGGACGTGCTGCTGATCACCGTCGGCATCCTGCAGGAGGATCCCAAGGTCGCCGCGACCGTCCGCGAACAGTACCGGCACTTCGTCGTCGACGAGTACCAGGACGTTTCGCCGCTGCAGCAGCGGCTGCTGGAACTGTGGCTCGGCGGCCGCGACGAGCTGTGCGTGGTCGGCGACGCCAGCCAGACCATCTACTCGTTCACCGGCGCCTCCCCGAAGCACCTGCTCGGCTTTAAGGCACAGTACCCCGACGCCACCGTGGTCAAGCTGATCCGCGACTACCGCTCCACCCCGCAGGTGGTCCGCCTTGCCAACGATCTGCTGGCCGGCCGCCGCAGTGGCGGCCCCGCCGCGGACGCCGCCTGGGCCGCGCCCCTGCAGCTCGTGGCCCAGCGCCCGGCCGGACCCGTGCCGCAGTTCACCGAATGCTCCGACGACGAGGCAGAGGCCGCCACGGTCGCCCTCAAGGTCAGGGAACTGCTCGACGCCGGCATCCCGGCGAGCCAGGTGGCCGTGCTGTTCCGCACCAACGGCCAGTCCGAAGCCTACGAACAGGCCCTCGCCTCGGCGGGGATCGGCTACCAGCTCCGCGGCGGCGAGCGGTTCTTCGCCCGCAAGGAAGTCCGCGACGCTATCCTCCAGCTCCGGGCCGCCACCCGCGCGGTCGCCGAGACCGCCACCCCCGAGCCCCTCGGCCAGCTGGTCCGCGACATCGTGGCTTCGCTGGGCTACACGGACGCCGCACCGCACAGCGGAGGTGCCCTCCGGGAGCGCTGGGAATCGCTCGCGGCCCTGGTGGCCCTCGCCGACGAACTCGTCGTCAGCCGGGGGGAGCACTTCAGCCTTTCCGACTTCGTCAACGAACTCCAGGAACGGTCCCTGGCCCAGCACGCCCCGACCGTCCAGGGCGTGACCCTTGCCTCGCTGCACTCCGCCAAGGGCCTTGAATGGGACGCCGTTTTCCTCGTGGGGCTCAGCGAAGGGCTCATGCCGATCTCCTTCGCCGACAGCCCCGAATCCGTGGACGAGGAACGGCGCCTGCTGTATGTGGGGATCACCCGCGCCAAAGAGCACCTGTTCCTGTCCTGGTCCACCGCCAGGACGCCGGGCGGCCGCGCAAACCGCAAGCCCTCGCGCTTTCTGGACGGGCTGCGCCCTGACTCGGTCGCCAGCTCCTCCGTCCGCGGCAAGGGTGCCGCGCCGCGCCGGAAGGCCGCCGTGCCGGCGACGTGCCGCGTCTGCGGGACCATGCTCTCCTCCGGCGCCGAACGCAAGGTGGGGCGTTGCAACCAGTGCCCTCCCACGTATGAGGAGCAGACGTTCGACGCGCTGCGCCAATGGCGGAAGGAAGTCGCGCTCGAGGCCGACGTTCCGGCCTTCGTCGTTTTCACGGACGCGACGCTGACCGCCATCGCCGAGTCCAGACCCGAATCCCTGGAACAGCTCGCGAAGCTCGCGGGCGTGGGTCCGTCCAAACTGGAAAGGTACGGCGAAGCCGTGCTTGCTGTGCTGGTCGAAAGTACCAGCCTTTGATGGCCGGCGCCGCGAGCGCCCGCCCGGGCACCCTCCCCGCGCCGGACCCGGCCGCGCTGACCACCGCCGACGGCGCCCCGGTGGAAGTCCGGCGCTCTGCGCGGCGGCGCCGGACCGTTGCCGCGTTCTGGGAGGACGGCACCGCCGTGGTCGCCATTCCGGCCTCCTTCAGCCGTGCCCAGGAGCGGGAATGGGTGCACCGGATGCTCGAAAAGCTCCGGCTTCAGGGGGAGCGGGGCACCCGCGGGGCGGGCAAGCGCAGGCCGCGCAGCGATGCCGCACTGGCCGCGCACGCTTCCGAGCTGTCCGCGAAGTACTTTGCCGGCCGCGCCGTACCCTCCTCGGTGCGGTGGGTCAGCAACCAGAACTCGCGCTGGGGGTCCGCGACGCCGTCGGACGGGACCATCCGGCTCTCGGCCAAGCTGCAGCCGATGCCGCAGTGGGTGATCGACTACGTGCTGCTCCACGAGCTGGCGCACCTGCTGGTGGCAGGCCACAACGCTGCATTCTGGCGCCTGCTGGAGGCCTATCCGGATACTGGCCGGGCCAAGGCCTTCCTGGAGGGAGTGTCCTTCGCGACCTCACGCGGCCTGCCGCCGGGCGCGTCAGGTGACCCGGACGGGGACGCGGACTGACATCGCACCGGAAAGCCCCGGCAGGAACCAGGGTTCCGGCCGGGGCTTTTCGTCTCGGGGGCTAGGCTTTGGGGCTTTCGCCCTCCTCCGGTGTTTCGTCAGGCCCGGTTTCGTCAGGCCCGGCCTCCTCGGACGGCCCGGTTTCGTCAGGCCCGTCGGCCGCGGGCCCGTCTCCCGGTTCATCGAAGCCGCCGCTGAGGAGTTTCTGCAAGGCGTTGTCCACCTCGGTGTCGCTGGCCTCCGCGAGCTTCCGGCGGCCGCTGAAGCCCTGCGGATCATCCAGGTCCTCCGCCGTCGGCAACAGATCCGGATGGTGCCAGATGGCGTCGCGGCCGTCAATGCCGCGTTCCTCCTTGAGCAGGGCCCACAAGGCGGCTGCCTCCCGCAGCCGGCGCGGCCTCAGCTCAAGCCCCACGAGGGAGGAGAACGCGTGCTCGGCCGGGCCTCCGGTGGCGCGGCGGCGCCGGACGGTCTCCCGCAGGGCCGCGGCCGACGGCAGCAGCTTCTGGGTGGCGGCCCAGGTCAGTTCATCAACCCAGCCCTCCACCAGGGCGAGCGCCGTCTCGAGTTTCTCCAGCGCCTGGTCCTGGGCGGGGGTGCGCTGGGGCATGAAGACGCCCTGGGACAGGGCCGCCTGGATGCCCTCGGGATTGCCCGGTTCCAGGTCACGGGCGAGTTCCTCGATCTTGGACGTATCGATGTGGATGCCGCGGGCGTAGGCCTCAATGGCGCCCAGCAGGTGGCCGCGCAACCACGGGACCTGGACGAAGAGGCGTGCGTGCGCCGCTTCGCGAACGGCCAGGAACAGCCGGATGTCGTTCTCGGGCAGGCTCAGGCCTTCGCCGAACTTCGCCACGTTGGACGGCAGGAGCGCCATTTCGAGGTCGGCCAGCGGGACCCCGATGTCAGTGGAGCTGACAACTTCGGCCGAGAGGGCGCCGATCGCCTGGCCCAGCTGCATGCCGAAGATCGCCCCGCCCATGTTCTGCAGCATCGAGGAGGCGCCGCCCATCATGGACTTCATTTCCTCGGGCATCTGCTCGGTCATGGCCGAGGAAAGCGCATTCGCGATGCTGTTGGCCACGGGCTCGGTCAGCCGCTTCCACGTGCCAAGGGTTTCCTCGACCCACTCGGCGCGGGACCAGGCCCGGCCGATCAGCCCGGTAGCCGGCAGTCCGGTGACCCCGTCCAGCCAGAGCTCGGCGAGCCGCAGCGCTTCGTCGACCTCCCGGGACTGCTGGGCGGTAACCGACGGGTCAGACCCGCTCGCGGCCACCCGCCGGGCGTTTTCGTGCGCCAACTGCCAGTTGACCGGCCCCTCGGAGGGTGCGCTCATCATGGCCTGGACCTGGGAGAACATCTGCGCGAGCAGATTCGGATCATCCGGCAGGCCCGCGGCTTTGGCGAGCTCCGCGGGGTCGATATCTCCCATGCCCTGGCCGCCCATCAGGTTCTTCAGCATCTCGGCGAGCGGATCTTTGGGTTCCTCGTCGCCATTGGACGGATTGAGTGGGTTGGAGGTCATGATCCCGCCGATCGTCGGTGTGGCTGCTTCTGATCTTCACGGTACCCGCAGCCGGCAGGGCTGTCTGCCGAAACGGTGCAACGTTCGCTGTAGGCAAAGAGCCCTCCCGGCGGGCGAGCGCGTAGTCTTGGAAACTGGAATACGAGAGGTCCTCCATTGACGATCACGCAGGGCGAGCAGCCCGCCAGCGAGCCGGCGCCAGGCCGCGGCCTTTCCCCCCGCCCCGGCGGATCCCGTGCCCGCAAACAAGGGAACGGGCGGTCCTCGGCCATGCTCGTTTCGGGACTGCTCGCCCTCGGGCTGGGCATCACCGCGGTGAGCCTGCCTGTTCCGTACGTCATCGAGTCGCCCGGCCCGACCTTCAACACCCTCGGCAATGACAACGGCAAACCCGTCATCACTGTGTCCGGACGCGAGAGCTTCCCGGCTAAGGGCAACCTTGACCTCACCACCGTCTACGTCGACGGCGGCCCCAACGGTCCGGTCACGGTCGTCGAAGCCTTCACGGCCTGGCTTGACCGCTCCAAATCCGTTTTCCCGGAGGAACTCATCTATCCCACCGGGGTGACGAAGGAGCAGTCCCAGCAGGAGAGCGCGGTCGCGATGACCACCTCCCAGGAGAACGCCGTTGCCTCTGCCCTGCGGGAACTGGACATCCCGTTCGAGCAGAAGATGCTGGTCGCCGGCGTGCCGGACGGCTCCGCGTCGAGCGGGAAACTCCAGGGCAACGACGTGCTGGTGTCCATCAACGGCAGGCCGATCACCGATCTCGGCGTCGTGCAGGCGGAACTGGCTGCAGGCAACGGCGCCCCGGTGGCAGTCGTCGTCGACCGCGGCGGCAGCAGAGTGGAGGCAACCATCACCCCGAGCCGGACCAGCGCCGGCCGCTTCATCCTCGGGGTGATGCTGCAGTACAAGTTCACATTCCCCTTCGACGTCAAGATCGCCCTCGACAAGGTGGGCGGCCCCAGCGCAGGGATGATGTTCGCGCTCGGGATTATCGACACGGTTACGCCGGGCGATCTGACCGGCGGCAAGCACATTGCCGGAACAGGAACCATCACCCCCGACGGCGCCGTGGGACCGATCGGCGGAATCGCCCAGAAGATGCGCGGTGCGCGCTCGGGCGGGGCCACCATCTTCCTTGCTCCGGACGCGAACTGCGACGAGGTCCTCGGGCACATCCCGGACGGTCTGCAGGTGGTCAAGGTGGGGACCCTGGACGAGGCGCGGAAGGCCGTCGAGGCGGCGGCATCAGGTGCCGACACTTCCGGGCTTCCCGCCTGCACCAGCAACTAGACTGGCCGCGGAACTAAGCCCAGCCGCCACTCGTGGCACTAATGACGGCCGCTGCCGCCCCTGACCGGGAGGCTCCGGACACCGGTACAATGCAGCAACACCGCATGTCACATCGCTGCACCGCTCTTCGAGTAACACCAGATGACTTAAAACCAGTAACTGACGACCAGCTATGAGGTACCGAGTTTGTCCCGTCCCCCCAGCACTGTCCCGCCCGGAAGACCGCAGCGACGACGAGGCGCACTGACGCCGACGTTGATTGTTGTGGCCGTGATCGTGGTCGGCTTCATTTTCTTCGCCAATGTCTGGACGGACGTCCTCTGGTACCAGCAGCTGGGCTTCTTCGAAGTCTTCCTGACCGAGAACCTCTCACGGATTGCCATCTTCACGGTCGGTTTCGTCCTCATGTTCGCGGCAGTTTTCTTCGCCATCCGGATCGCCTACCACGCGCGGCCAGTGTATGCGCCGGATTCGGACATCCGCGACAACCTGAACCGTTACCAGGTCCAGCTTGAACCGGTCCGCCGCTTTGTCATGATCGGCCTGCCCGTTCTGTTCGGCCTGTTCGCCGGGAGCGCCGCAGCGAGCCAGTGGCAAAAAGTGCTCCTCTTCCTGCACCAGGAGCCGTTCGGCCAGACCGATCCGCAGTTCGGGCTGGACATCAGCTTCTACCTGATGACGCTGCCTTTCCTCGGTTTCGTCATCGGATTCCTGATCAGCGTGACGATTGTCGCCGGTATCGCGGGCATCCTGACGCACTACCTGTACGGAAGCATCCGGATCATGGAACGCGGCATCTTCACCAGCCGGGCCGCCCAGATCCACCTGGCCGTCACGGGCGGGGCCTTCCTGGTGCTCCTCGGAGTCAACTTCTGGCTGGACCGCTACGCTGCGCTCCAGAACAGCGGCGGACGCTGGGCCGGTGCGCTGTATACGGACGTTAACGCCGTGATCCCCACCAAGGCCATCCTGGCCGTGGCCGCCGGCCTCGTCGCCGTACTCTTCATCGTCGCTGCCGTCATCGGCAAGTGGCGGCTGCCGGTGATAGGCACCGCCATGCTGGTTATCACCGCGATTCTCGCCGGCGGGGTCTACCCCTGGGTCATCCAGCAGTTCCAGGTCCGGCCCTCGGAGCAGACGCTCGAGAAGCCCTTCATCGAGCGGAACATCAAGTTAACGCGCGCCGCCTACGGCCTGGACCAGATCCAGGAGAAGCGCTACAACGCCACGACGAACGCCACCACGGGGGCCCTCGCGCCGGACGCGCAGACCACCGCGAACATCCGCCTGCTGGACCCCAACCTCATCTCGGACGCGTTCTCGCAACTGGAGCAGTACCGGCCGTACTACCAGTTCCCCAGCGCCCTGAATGTGGACCGCTACGAAATCGACGGGAAGATCCAGGACACCGTCATCGCCGTCCGGGAGCTCAATCCGAACGGGTTGAGCGCCAACCAGCAGTCCTGGCTCAACCGCCATGTCGTGTACACGCACGGCTACGGCATCGTCGCTGCGAAGGGCAATAAGTTCACGGTCGACGGCAAGCCCGAGTTCCTGCAGTCCGGCATCCCCTCCACCGGTGCGCTCGGCAACGATTCGACGTACCAGCCGCGGATCTACTTCGGCGAGAACTCACCGGAGTACTCCATCGTGGGCGCTCCCGAAGGCGCCCCGCACCGTGAGCAGGACCGGCCCGCGGCCAAGGAAGGCGACGGCGAAACGCAGTACACGTTCACCGGCAACGGCGGTCCCAATGTCGGCAGCTTCTTCAACAAGGTCCTGTACTCGATCAAGTTCCAGTCCTCGGATCTTTTGCTCTCCGACGGAGTCAACGCCAACTCCCAGGTCCTCTACGACCGCAACCCCCGGGACCGCGTCGAGAAAGTCGCCCCGTACCTCACCGTGGACGGCAACGCGTACCCGGCGGTCGTCGACGGCAGGGTGAAGTGGATTGTGGACGGGTACACCACCAGCCAGTATTATCCGTATTCGCAGCAGGAACAGCTCTCCTCGGCCACCGCGGACTCGCAGACGACAGCGGGCCGGACGGCGGCTCTGCCGAACAACTCGGTCAACTACATCCGCAACTCGGTCAAAGCCACGGTCGACGCCTATGACGGCTCCGTGACGCTTTACGCATGGGATGACCAGGACCCGGTGCTGAAGGCCTGGCAGAACATCTTCCCGACGTCGCTGAAGCCCTTCTCGGAGATGTCCGGCGCGCTCATGAGCCACGTGCGCTACCCGGAGGACCTGTTCAAGGTCCAGCGTGAACTCCTCGGCCGATACCACGTCACCCAGGTGGACAACTTCTACACCAACAACGACGCGTGGAGCGTGCCCAACGACCCCACGGTCAAGGATGAAGTCAAGCAGCCCCCGTACTACATGTCCCTGAAGATGCCCGACCAGGAGAAGCCGGCGTTCCAGCTGACCTCGTCCTTCATCCCGCAGGTAGTCAACGGCAACGCCCGGAACGTGCTCTACGGCTACCTGGCCGCGGACTCGGATGCCGGAAACCAGAAGGGCGTGAAGGCGGAGAGTTACGGCCAGCTCCGGCTCCTGCAGATTCCGCCGGAGACCCAGGTGCCCGGGCCAGGCCAGGCGCAGAACAAGTTCAACTCGGACCCCACGGTGTCGCAGGCGCTGAACCTGCTGCGCCAGGGTGCGTCGGCGGTACTCAACGGCAACCTGCTCACGCTGCCGGTGGGTGGCGGAATGGCCTACGTCCAGCCCGTCTACCTCCGGTCCACGGGTGAAACCTCGTATCCCACGCTGCAGCGGGTCCTCGTGGCGTTCGGTGACAAAATCGGCTTCGCGCCGACCCTCGACGAGGCGCTGAACCAGTTGTTCGGCGGCGCGTCCGGAGCGACAGCGGGCGACTCGGCCAACAACGGCCAGACGCCGGCCACTCCGGCCCCGGACGGTTCGACGCCGCCGGCCACCGGATCCGCTGATGCGAGAGCGGAACTGAAAGCTGCCCTGGAGGAAGCGAACGCAGCCATCAAGGCGGGCCAGGAAGCCCTCGCGAAGGGCGACTTCACAGCCTACGGGGACCAGCAGAAGCGCCTCGCTGCGGCCCTGCAGAAGGCGCTCGACGCCGACAGCAAGCTCGCGGTGGCACCGGTGGCGTCCCCGCCTGCCACCCCGGCGCCGAGCGGCACCGCCTCCCCGCCGGCCACGCCGGCGCCGACGCCAAGCAGTTAACGCATGGGCCGTTACCGCGCGGGCCGTTGACCGCCGTCTACTGACATCGCGCAGCCAAGGGCACTGCTGAAGGCCGGGTTCCCGCCCCGTGAGGGCGGGAACCCGGCCTTTCCCGCACCCGCGGGCGGAGTGACTGCGGAAGGCCGCCAGCCCGGGAGATGCACATCACGCCACCGCGATTTGGCCTGAAGTTCACCGGCAGGTAGAGTTGATCTTGCGACGCGGGGTGGAGCAGTTCGGTAGCTCGCTGGGCTCATAACCCAGAGGTCACAGGTTCAAATCCTGTCCCCGCAACTGAAGAGAAGGTCCGGAACACTGGAAACAGTGTTCCGGACCTTCTGCTTTAACCCCCTGTCGGCTTGGGTCCGGCACCCTCGGCTGCCGTCCGGGGTGCACAACAGGGCCCGGCGGGGGATGCCTCGGTAGGCCGCCGGCGGCGGTGGACGGGACGGGTCCAAATGTAGGGTAGGGTTGATCTTGCGACGCGGGGTGGAGCAGTTCGGTAGCTCGCTGGGCTCATAACCCAGAGGTCACAGGTTCAAATCCTGTCCCCGCAACTGAAGAGAAGAAAAGGCCCGGATCTTGTGATCCGGGCCTTTTTGTCGTCCGGCCCCGTGTTCCCTCCCCAGGGGCCCCTCCCGGGGGCCCCTCACCCCTCTTTGAGCCGCTGGTAGGTGTCCAGCGCCCTCGCCCGTGATTCCGGCAGCCCCACGATCGGCGCCGGATAGTCCGGTGCCCCGCCGTCGGCCCGCCAGGGTTCGTGGATCATTTTCTGGTCCAGTCCTGACAATTCGGGGAGGTATTCGCGCAGGTAGCGCGCCTCGGCGTCGAACTTCTTGCTCTGGGTGACCGGATTGAAAATGCGGAAGTACGGCGAAGCATCGGCGCCCGAGCCGGCAACCCACTGCCAGTTGGCCGGGTTGCTTGCGGCATCGGCGTCGACCAGCGTGTCCCAGAACCAGGCCTCGCCAAGCCGCCAGTCGGCCAGCAGGTTCTTGACCAGGAAGGACGCCGCCGCCATCCGGACCCGGTTGTGCATCCAGCCGGTCTGCCAAAGCTGGCGCATGCCGGCGTCAACCAGCGGATACCCCGTCCGCCCCTGCTGCCACGCGGCCAGCTCGGCTTCCGACGGCGCCTGCCAGGCGAAGAGGTCGAACTCGGGCCGGAAGTTCCGGGTGGCCAGCCGGGGGTTCTCGTAGAGCAGTTGCCAGCAGAATTCGCGCCAGCCGAGTTCGGCACGGAAGATCCCGACGTCGGCGGGTCCGCCTTGAGGGAAGCGTCCCCGGAGGGCGTGCCAGATCCGGAACGGGCTGATTTCACCAAAGCGCAGATGCGGGGAGAGCCGGCTGGTGCCCTCGGTGCCGGGAATGTTCCGGCCGGTCCCGTACTCCTCGGCCGGGCCCTCGATGAAGTCGTCAAGCCGGCGGTGTGCCCCCGCTTCCCCTGGGGTCCAGGTGGTGGCGAGTCCCGCGCTCCAGTCCGGCCGGCGGGGGAGCAGTCCCCAGCTGGCAAGGTCATCGCCCGCGGGCAGGTGGTCCCCTGCGGCCCGGGCAGGGGCCGGGAGCGTGCGCGGTGCCTCTAGCGGCAGCCGGGGCTCGGATGCGTCCAGGCAGGCCCTCCAGAAGGGGGTGAACACCTTGTACGGGCCGCCTGCGCCGGTGCGGACAGTCCAGGGTTCGAACATGAGGCTGGCCTGGAAACTTTCGGCACTGAGGCCCTGGTCCGCGGCCCAGCTCTTGACTCCGGCGTCCACCGCCCGTTCGGGGCCGCCGTAACGGCGGTTCCAGAGCAGCGTCGAGGCGCCAGTTTCCGCGGCAAGCTCGCGGATGATGGCGTCGGCCGGGCCTCGGCGCAGCAACAGGCGCGACCCCGCTGCGGCCAGATCAGCGGCAAGCGCCGTCAGGGAATGGTGCAGCCACCACTTGGCCGCCCCGCCGAGAGGGCGGACGCCGGGTGAGGCCTCGTCGAGAATGTAGACCACCGTAAGCGGCCGTCCCAGCGCCGCTGCTTCGGCCAGTGCAGGATTGTCGTCCAGCCGCAGGTCATCGCGAAGCCAGACAATGGTCGAAGACAGGGATCCCAAAGACATGAATCCACGGTACACGCGTGACCGCCACCACGGCGCGTCACGGCGGAGGCCGGGCCCCTGACGGCCGGCCCGTGGTGATGGCGGTGGTCAGGGGCCCGGCCTCGGGGGTCCGGCTCCGGGGACGGCGGAAGCCGCCGGGGGAGTGCCTAGAGCTTGTCGAAGTCGGCTTCGTCGACGGTGGAGCCGGCCTTTCGTCCCTCGCCGGCGCTGATGGCGGCCGGAGCGCCGCCGGACTTCAACGCGGCCAGCCGCGCCTCGATCTCGGTCTGCTCGCCGAGGTCCTCGAGCGAGTTGAACTGCGCGTCCAGGCTGGAAGCGGCGAGTTCCTGCTGGCCGCGGACCTTCGCCTCTTCGCGGCGGATCTTCTCTTCGAAGCGGCCCACCTCCGAGGTGGGATCCATGAAGTCGATGCTCTTGAGGGCATCGTGGACCTGGCTCTGCGCCGCTGCCGTCTTGGACCGGGCAACCAGTTCGTTGCGCTTGCTGGTCAACTCGTTGAGCTTGCCCTTCATCTGGTCCAGGCCGTGCTTGAGTTTGTCCACGACCTCGGACTGGGAGGAGATGCTCGGCTCGGCGGACTTTGCCTCGTTTTCCGCTGACATCTGGCGCTGCAGGGCCACCTTGGCAAGATTGTCGAACTTCTCGGCGTCGGTCGTGTCGCCCTTGGCGCGGTATTCGTCCGCCTTGCGTGAGGCGGCAAGGGCCTTGTTGCCCCAGTCCTTGGCGTTCTTGATGTCCTCGTTGTAATCATCCTGAAGCATGCGCAGGTTGCCGATGGTCTGGGCCACTGCGGCCTCGGCCTCGGCGATGTTGTTAGTGTAGTCCCTGACCATCTGGTCCAGCATTTTCTGCGGGTCCTCAGCCTGGTCCAGCAGGGAGTTGATGTTGGCCTTCGCCAGCTGCGCCATGCGGCCGAAAATGGACTGCTTCATGGTGTTACCTTTCGTCCTGCTCAGTGGTTCCACTGAATTCGGTGAACTATGTACGTACTGCTTCTATCCGCCGTCCGGGGCATTCCCGCCGGCGCCTAGTCTGAAGTTGCCCGTCTGAAACGGCCCGGCTGAAGTGGCCCGTCTGTGGCCGAGTTGCCGAGTTGCCGGCGGGGACCCGGGCCGGCTAGAAGCTGCCCGAGTCGCCGCCGCCGAAGTCGCCGCCCCCGCCGCCGCCGAAGTCTCCGCCGCCGCCCCAGCCGCCGGAATCTCCGCCGC
>NZ_MQTQ01000051.1 GCF_020532805.1 Arthrobacter sp. SO5
CTAGGAGACTGCTGAATTAATCGGGAGGCGTTAAGGCGCGTCGGCTGGACTGGTGGGGCTGGTGGTTAAGACTGGTTGTATGCAGGGACGTGAGGACGCGCAACGCGGGTATTTGGATGTCGAGGCGCTGGCCGGGGAGTTGCTGGTCCCGGGCAGCGTCTTCGCTTTTCTTGCCGGGCATCGGGGGCGGTTGTTTCCGGATTCGATGATGGAGGACCTGTTTCCGTCACGGCGAGGCCGGCCTTCGGTTCCGGCGCCGGTCATCGGGTCCGTGCTCGTGCTGCAGGCGTTGCAGGGCCTTTCGGACCGGGAAACCGCGGAGGCGTTGACCTTTGATCTGCGGTGGAAGGCCGCGTGCGGGTATGGGCTCACTGATAGGGCGTTCCACCCGAGCACGTTGACGTATTGGCGGAAACGGTTGGCAGCGTCGGGGAACCCGCACCGGGTCATGGAAGCGATCGCCGAGGTGGTTACGGAGACCGGGGTCCTGAACGGCCGGCGCCGGCGGGCGGTGGATTCAACGGTCCTCGATGACGCGGTCGCCCGGCAGGACACGGTGACCCAGTTGATCGCCGGCGTCCGCCGCTTCGGCCGCGAGATCCCCGGGGGCCAGGACCTGATCGCGGCCCACGCCTCCGGGTATGACTACACCCGCACCGGAAAACCGGACATCGCCTGGGATGACCAGGACGCCAAGGACGGGCTCATCTCGGCCCTGGTCACCGACGCGCTGGCACTGCTCGCCGCGGTGGATCCAGGCACGTTAGAGGGTAAGGCCGCTGATGCGTACGCGCTGCTGGCGCTGGTGGCCGGGCAGGACGTGGAACCGGCGGACGGCTCGGACGGCACGGACGGGCGGTTCCGGATTGCCCGGAAAGTCGCGCCGGACCGGATGATCTCGACCGTTGACCCCGAGGCCCGGCATGCGCATAAGACCCAGTCCCGGCAGCAGGACGGCTACAAGGCCCACATTGTTATCGAACCTGACACCGGGCTGATCACCGTGGCGGAACTGACCAAGGCGGCCGGTCCGGAGAACAGCGACGGAGCCGTCGGGGCCCGGCTGATCACGAAGGACCCCACAATCATCGGCAGCACCGGCGTGCAGGTCCTTGCCGATTCGGCCTACGGCTCCGGGGAAATGCTCGCAGCTCTCGCCCTGACCGGACACACCCCGGTGATCAAGCCCTGGCCGCTGCGTCCCGCCGTCGAGGGCGGCTTCACCCTGGACGACTTCACCGTCGATGAGGCCGCCGGGACCATGACCTGCCCGAATGGCCTCACCCGCCGAATCACCGCTAAACGCACGGTCACGTTCGGTGCCGCCTGCGCCGGCTGCCCGTTTCGGGCCCGGTGCACCACCGCGGCCCGGGGACGCAAAATTGAGCTGCATCAACACGACGCGTTGCAACGCGAACACCGCCAACGCGCCAAGGACCAGGACTTCCAAGACGAATACCGCACTCACCGGCCCATGGTCGAACGCTCCATCGCCTGGCTCACTCGCGGGAACCGCCGAGTGCCCCACCGCGGCATCAGCCGGAACAACACCTGGCTGCAACTGCGGATCGCTGGCCTGAACCTGCGCAGACTCCTCAACCTGGGACTCCACGACAGCAATGGAACCTGGGTAACGGCCTAAAGGACGAAAGACCAGCCAACGGCGCCCGGGACCCATCACCGAGCCTTACTGAAAGCCCCAGCCATCTAGGATCCAGACCACCCGGAACATCAACAAGTCAGTGCCCGGGCCTGCTCACAGCAGCCAGCAGCTGCCTCGGGAAAAGATCCAGCCCCCTCAAGCCCACTAATTCAGCAGTCTCCTAGGC
>NZ_MQTQ01000052.1 GCF_020532805.1 Arthrobacter sp. SO5
GTGCAGCGGGGGCCCGGGTGCTGCGGGGGCCGGGGCCGCGCGGGTCGGGCACCGGGGGGCTAAACGGCAACGCGGGGCCACCCTGGTCCATCCCCGCTGCTGGAGATGGGCCAGAAGTAACCCCGCGCTGGTATGGGTGTGGCCGGGTTTCCTACGAGGCAGCCGCGGTGGCGTAGCTCTGCTGGATGACGGAGCCCCAATACGGGCCGTACATCGTGGTGGAGTTGGTGCCGTAGCCGTAGCTGTTGACCGAGTTCTGGTAGCCGGTGGCGCTGGAGCCGATGAACCACGGGCCGCCCGAGGAGCCGCCGGTCATATTGCAGGGGATTCCCTGAGTCATAAACGAGGGGCTGTTCGGATCGTTCTTGGCGGCGCCGGTGCAGCTCTTCAGCGATTCGCCGTTGAAGGGTGCCGCAGCCGGGTAGCCGAAGGACTTGTAGCTCAGGCCGCGGGCGGCATTGAACTGCAGGCCGGAGGCACCCACGACGTCGCTGAGGGTCTTGCCGTTGAGCGGGGACATCACGGCGAAGCCGGTGTCGTACTGCATGTTCCCGGCGGAGCTCCACTGGGTGGGGGCGTACAGGGCCCTGGCCGTCCACTTGCCGTAGGGTGCGGCGCCGTTGAGATAGGCCGGGACAAAGGTGAACTGGGTGGCGAAGGCGCCGGGGCCCTCGTTGACGCAGTGGCCGGCCGTGGCTACGGTGCTTTTGTTCCCGGACGAGATCGAGTTGCCTGAGCACACGTAGTTGGCGCCGCCCAGGGTGAAGAAGACCTTGCCGATGTGTGGGACGGGAGACTCGCTGGCATTTGCCATCGGCTGGATCGGCTGGACCTTCCTGGCCTGCAGCGACGGGGCCGCGCCCTCGACCGTGCTGGGTGCTCCTGTTTCCACCGGGCGGTTCAGGGTTGCCTTGGAGTTGTTCCCGCGCTGCATGGCCTTCCCGGCCAGGACGTCGCCGGGGATCGCGCTGCGCATCCGCTCTTCGGTCCAGTAGTCCGCAGCTCCGGTCTCGACGACGGTATGGCTCGTGACGCCCGAGGAATCGGCCGGTGATGTGCCGGGAGCCGGGGCGGCCGTTGCTGCGCCCGCGGCGCTCAGGGCCAACAGCGCCGCTGCCGACAGGCTGAGGAGACTGGTGGCCAGAGTCTTGGGTGTTCTCATGGTTGTCCTAACCGGTGGAAAGGGTGCGGTCGCTGGTGCGGCGGCCGCTGCGATGGGAACGAAACTACGTCAATTTGACTTATCTGTAAAGCCGCTGTCATATTCTGTCATTGGGTGCTGCAGTGTCATGGAGTTCCGGGCGGCCGACGCCGGTAGGCGGCAACCGGGCTCCCTCGGGTAAGTTAGGGGTGGTCAGATAACACATGATTCCGGAAATACCCAGACCCTCAGGGAGACGCCCTAGCAATGGCAAAGATTATCTATACCCACACCGACGAAGCGCCGATGCTGGCCACCTATTCGTTCTTGCCGATTGTCGAAGCCTTCGCTTCGACGGCCGGTGTGGAAGTGGAGACCCGCGACATTTCGCTGGCCGGCCGCATCATCGCCGCCTTCGGTGACTTCCTCACCGAAGAGCAACGCGTCAGCGATGCCCTGGCTGAACTGGGGGCCCTCGTGAAGAAGCCCGAAGCCAACATCATTAAGCTGCCGAACATCAGCGCTTCGACGCCGCAGCTGAAGGCCGCCATCGCGGAGCTTCAGGGCCAAGGCTATGCGCTGCCGGACTACCCGGACAACCCCTCCTCCGACGTCGAGACGGACATCCGCTCACGCTATGACAAGATCAAGGGTTCGGCCGTGAACCCGGTTCTGCGCGAAGGAAACTCGGACCGCCGTGCACCGCTCTCCGTCAAGGCTTACGCCCGGCAGAACCCGCACAGCATGGGCGCCTGGACCGCCGAATCCAAGACCAACGTCGCCACCATGTCCGCCGATGACTTCCGCTCCAACGAGAAGTCCGTGGTTATCAAGGCCGACGGCAACATCAAGATCCACCTGGTCAAGGATGACGGCACGGTCAAGGTCCTCAAGCGGGCCTTCCCCGTCCTCGCCGGCGAGGTCATCGACGGCACCGTGATGCGCGCCGCGGCCCTGGATACGTTCCTGGCCGCCCAGGTTGCCCGGGCCAAGGACGAGGGCGTGCTGTTCTCCGCACACCTCAAGGCCACCATGATGAAGGTCTCGGACCCGATCATTTTCGGCCATGTCGTCAAGGCGTACTTCGCCGAGCTCTTCGACACCTACGGCGCACAGATCGCCGCCGCCGGCCTGAGCCCGAACAACGGACTGGCCTCCATCCTCAACGGCCTCGCGGATCTCCCCGAGGAGATCCGCGGCGACGTCGAGGCGGCTATCAAGAATGGGCTCAACGATGGCCCCGAGTTGGCCATGGTGGACTCCGACAAGGGCATCACCAACCTGCACGTGCCCTCCGATGTGATCGTTGACGCCTCCATGCCGGCCATGATCCGCAGCTCCGGCCACATGTGGGGCCGCGACGGGCAGGAAGCCGACACACTCGCGGTTCTGCCGGACAGCAGCTACGCCGGCATCTACCAGGTGGTCATCGACGACTGCCGCGCCCACGGCGCCTTCGACCCGACCACCATGGGCACCGTCCCAAACGTCGGCCTGATGGCCCAGGCCGCCGAGGAATATGGCAGCCACGACAAGACCTTCGAGATCCAGTCTGCCGGCACCGTCCAGATCGTCGACGACGCCGGCACCGTGCTTCTCGAGCACCAGGTAGCTCCGGGCGATATCTGGCGCGCCTGCCAGACCAAGGACGTGCCGATCCGCGACTGGGTCAAGCTGGCCGTCACCCGTGCCCGCGCCTCCGCCACGCCCGCCATCTTCTGGCTGGATAAGGGCCGCGCCCACGACGCCCGGATGATCGCCAAGGTCGAGGAATACCTCAAGGAACATGACACCGAGGGCCTGCAGATCGCCATCATGTCACCGAATGATGCCACGGCCTTCACCCTGGAGCGCCTCCGCAGGGGCGAGGACACCATCTCGGTGACCGGTAACGTGCTGCGCGACTACCTGACGGACCTGTTCCCGATCCTGGAACTTGGAACAAGCGCCAAGATGCTCTCCGTGGTTCCGCTGATCAACGGAGGCGGACTCTTCGAGACCGGCGCCGGCGGTTCGGCACCCAAGCACGTCCAGCAGCTGCTGAAGGAAAACCACCTGCGCTGGGACAGCCTGGGCGAGTTCCTGGCCCTCGCCGTGAGCTTCGAGCACCTTGCCACCTCCACCAACAACGCCCGTGCGCAGATCCTGGCCGACACCCTGGACCGTGCAACGGGCACCTTCCTGCTGGAGGACAAGTCCCCGAAGCGCAAGGCCGGCGAGCTGGACAACCGCGGAAGCCACTTCTACCTGGCCAAGTTCTGGGCCCAGGAACTCTCCCGCCAGAGCGACGACGCCGAGCTGGCCGAGGCATTCGCAGCTGTTTCCGGCGCGCTGGACTCCGGGGAGGAGACCATCGTGGGAGAGCTCCTCGCGGTGCAGGGGTCCCCGGTCGATCTGGGCGGCTACTACCGGCCCGATGAAGCCAAGGTCACGGCCGTGATGCGGCCCTCCGCGAAGTTCAGCGAAGTGCTGTCCATGCTGGGCTAACAGCCCTTTCACCGCAAACACGGACGCCCCGCCTCCCACAAGGGAAGCGGGGCGTTTTGCTGCCGTGGCTCCGGGCTGCAGAACCGCCGATGCTGGGGCCGCCGTCGGCTGCCCCGCCGGGTCTTCCGCCCCAGCGCCGCCGGACTGGTGGGTTGCCCTAGCCCTTGCCCTTCTTGCCTTTGGCCTTGCCGCCGTCAGCGGGCGGCAGGGGCGCGACGGCGGGCAGGGGAGCCGGTGCGGCCGCCCGTGCGGCAGCTTCCTGCTCGGCAGCAACGCGGGCCGCTTCTTGTTCCGCGGCAACCAGGGCAGCTTCCTGCTCGGCAGCAACGCGGGCCGCTTCGGCTGCGGCAGCCCGGGCGGCTTCGGCAGCTGCCTGCTGGGCATTCAGGTCCGCTCGGACCGTGTCGACGGACTTCCTGATGCTCTGGTGCCGCTTGAAGGATACTTCCCCGCGGGCTGCGGCCGCGTCCAGGGTGGTCACTAGCTCATCGAGGAGCTTCAGGGAAGCTGCCGGGTCAGATCCGGCCGAGGCCTCTGTCACGGCAAGAACCTGTGACTGAAGCTGCTTGGCTGCCTCCTGCCCCAGCTCCGGAGCGGGAGAACAACCGGCGAGTGTGCCGGCGAGCAAGGCCGCGCTGAGCAGGCAGCCCGTGAGAAGCGCGGCCGGGCCGCTGGAGCGGGTTGTTGCCCGGGGTGCACTCCGGATCATGGTTCCACGCTCTTCTGCAGTTGCTCGAGGTGTCCGCCCAGATCTCCGGTCACGGCAGGATAGTGCACGACGGCGGGTGCCTCCGGGGCGGTGGCGGAGACGACGACGCCGACGGCAGCCGCAACAACCGCGAGGACCGCCACGAGTACCGCAACCTGGAGGCGGCGCCCCGCGGCCCGGAAACGGGCGAGCGCGCGCAGAGGGAAGGACTCACTCCCCGATTCCCCCGCCGCATCCGGGTTCAGCTGGTGCAGGGGGCGCGTCCGGGGGCCGGCGCCGGTTGTGGGGCTGGCGCCGGTTGTGGGGCTGGCTCCGGTAGGGGCCATCAACGGGGACCGGGCAGGCGGCGCGGGCAGTACCCGGGTGTGAACGTCGCTCACCGGCCCGGGCAAAGATCCGGGGGAGACCAGGGCGTGGCGTAACGCCATTTCCAGGTCGGCGGCCGCCGGACGGTCCAGCGGGTCGAGCGCGGTCATGGCCCGGATCAGCTGAGCCCATTCGGCCGGGAGAGTGCCCGGAATGGCGGGAGCGCGGTGGAGCCTGGCCACGGCAGACTCGACGGCGCTGCCGGGATACTCGATCTCGCCCTTGATGCATTCCAACAGGACCAGGCCCAGTGAGTAGATGTCACTGGCCGGACCAAGATCGGCGCCCCGGGCCTGCTCGGGGCTGAGGTACGCCGCAGTGCCGACCATGGTGCCGGTTGCCGTGAGCCGGGTGCCATCCATGATCCGGGCAATCCCGAAGTCCGTGAGCTTTGGCCGTAGCGGCTCTCCGGGGCGGACCGGCGCCAAGAGGATATTTGCCGGCTTGATGTCCCGGTGGATGATGCCCAGCGAGTGCACATAGGCAAGTCCGTCCGCAACGCCGGCGCCGATAACAGACACCTCGTTCAGCGGAAGCGGACTGTGCCGGATCCGGGCCCGGAGGTCCTGGCCGTCCACCAGTTCCATGGTCAGGAACGGCCGTGGCTCCGCCGGGACCCGTGTGTCCGTCCCGGCGTCGAAGAGCGTCACGAGGCTTGGATGATTAAGCGTGGCCAGGAGTTCAATCTCGGCTTCCTGGCGCCTCAGCTCCTCCGGGTCCGCGGACTGCGGAATGAACAGCTTGAGCGCCACCTCGCGGCCGAGATTGACGTCCTTGGCGGCATAGACGGATGCCATGCCGCCCCGGCCGATCACTTCTCCCAGCTGATAGCGGCCGCCCAAAAGCTCGGCCGTGACACTATCGGGCGAAATGTCCACGTTGTCCCGTCCCTTTCCCGTGCGCCCCAGCGGCGCTCCTCAAGAATGATACCGGGACGGGTATCCACCGCCCCCACGGCGCGGCCTGGTCGAACGGCCGCGCAGCCGGGCGGGCACCCGCCGGAGTTGGTGAAGGCCGTTGAGTCCCCCAGCGGACCCAACGACTTCGCTCCGGCGGTCAGGGGACCGTAAGCGAAGCGACTGGCATCGCTAGGGCGGGTGTTCCTCGTGTTGCCGTGGGCATTTTCGCTTCGACGGCAGCAGAGGTGCAGCCGGGGGCCGGGACCGCGCTAGAGGAAGCGGGAAGCCTGCCCGAAGCGAGTGCTTGCGCGCCGACTGCGGAGCGAAGGACTGCAGAGCCAAAGACGGGCGAGCAAAAGACTGGGGAGCAAAAGACCGGGGAGCAAAAGGGGTGCCGGAAAACCGGTCGCGGACGGTGGTGTCCATGGGGGGAATCTCCTGAATGACTGGTGACGGGCGCCCAAGGCAGCCCGATTGGCCGTGCT
This sequence comes from Arthrobacter sp. SO5, assembly GCF_020532805.1. Classification (GTDB taxonomy): domain Bacteria; phylum Actinomycetota; class Actinomycetes; order Actinomycetales; family Micrococcaceae; genus Arthrobacter. The sequence goes on from NZ_MQTQ01000052.1 coordinate 6,088, forward strand.
CTGTGGAGGGCAGAGACGGCTAACTAGTCAGGGGAGGATCCGGGGTCGGCAGAGACGGCAGAGTGCTCGTGCTGCAGGGGACCGCGGATTGCGTCGGCGCCGGCCGTGGGGATCACCAGATACAGGTTGGGAATCCAGGCTGCAGCGCCAGAGGGGCCGTTGGAGGAATGCATGTTTCCGGATCCCGAGCCGGGGGCCGCGGGCAGGGCATTGGGTGCGGGCAGACCTGTCCCTCCGTGCCACGGGTTCGGGTCGTCATGGCCGGCAGGGGGCTTCGTGTCCCCGGCACCGCCGGCAGGGAGGACGGGCGGGGCTGCGGGGGGAGCGGTGGACGCTTGTTGGGCCCCGGCCAGCTGATCGGCGGAAGGATCGGGCGCAGGCGCGTAGCCGGAATTGGCCATGCGGGAGTAAGGCTCAAGGCGGCCTTCTGCCGTGCTCGGCTGCTCAATGGCCACAGCCACGGGAGCGGCCACACTGACGACCCCGCAGTCAGCGGCCGTCGCCGGGGCGCCGGTCACTCCGGCACTCGCCATCGGCAATGCCGCGGTACCGCCAGCCAGGCCCGGGTCGAGGGGAAGGATCACGGGGTCCGCCGCCGGAATCACCACGAGTTCGGGAATGGGAACGGGAACCGGAACGGGAACCGGAAGCCCGGGTGCAGCAGGAAGTGCCGGGTCGATGACCGGCAGGCCGGGATCTGGCAGGACCGGAACAGCAGGAAGCGCGGGGTCCGGGCCGGGAAGGATCGGGCCCGGCGATGGCGTGGGGGCAGGCATCGAGGGGTCCGGCGATGGCGTGGGGCCCGGCGATGGCGTGGGGGCAGGCATCGAGG